>NZ_JAFRKB010000033.1 GCF_017431965.1 Methanobrevibacter sp.
ATAATTTTTCAAATATTTTTCAGCGAGAAAAGTTCTGAAGTTTATTAATCTTCTTTTGAGTGTTCTTCGTTTCCACCTCACACCTTGGTCCTCTTCTGTTTCTGCTTCTTTGATTAATTCTGCTAAGGACATTTCTTGAAAATTAGTGTATAGTTTTATACTTGCACGGTATGCTTTTTTACTGATTGGTTTGAGGTTTCGTGTTTTTACGAAGTCGTTGAGAATTTCTTCATCGTTCATATTCATATTTCTATTTCTCCTTTCTATTTCTGATTATGGGTAGAGAGCGTTTGAAAAGTAATGGCTCTTTTTTTTGATGTACAGAAAAATACAAGAGTCGTATCATTCATATGAGATGATGAGTATCAATTCTCATGATTATTACTATTTACAACAATAAAATAAAAAAGTTCCTTAAACTATCAATAAGTAAAATTAAAATAGGCTTTAGTCAATATTTCGAATAGATTTAAATAATTTAAAAAATAATAAATAAAGTAGTGATTTAAAATGGCAATAGTTGGAACAACAATATTTTCTCATATTCTACCAGTGATTATTGGATTTTTTGGAGTTTTATTCATAATATCTGGTTCCTTAGAAGAAGATAGGTCTAAACTGGGTTTAGGTATTGCATTATTTGTTATAGCCTGCGTATTCCCATATCTAATTTTAAAAGTTCTAATCTAGAAATTTTATTAAATAACTATCCTTTATGGATTTTTTAGAAATATTCATTTATTTTCAATGAATTTATTGAAAATTTTTTTAAAAGATAAGTTTACCTCAAAATTCCAGATAAGTTTCATTGTCCTAAACTGTGAAAAGAGTTGTTGTTGCTTTGTTTTCAACATATGTAATTTAAAAAAGCGCATGGTAATTGAAAATTCAAAAAAATAGTATCCTTGATTATTTGGCCTTTTAAATCCCAGGCAAATTTACATGAAAATTATTTTTTAAAAAAATAAAATTGGTAATACAAATTACCATATCCGCTTAAAAAGGACATATTTGAAGTAAACTTATTCCATAAGTTTTACTTCACCCGAATGCAGACTGGTTCCAATCAGCACTTTCTTTATACCCAAGGATTCCAGCTCCCCTAATGATTCCTTATTCAAACCGCCTGCAATAATCAGCTTATCTTTCATGTCTTCAAACATGTCCAGAAGCTTTTTGTTATAGCCCTTCTCTGTGCCTACGCCTGTAATGTCTAGAAGAATTATTTCATTCGGATTAAGCCTTTCAAGAATTTCCTTAAACTCCAGCAAGTTCAAGTCCATGTGTTTGGACAAAAGCTCATCATTTTTAACGTCAACGCTTATGACAATCCTTTCTTTGGGATACTTTTCAAATATCTTTTCCATCTCTTCAATGCTTTCAAGTGTTTCTGTTGGAATGATTATCTTATAGGCATAATCGAGGAAAAATTCAAATGATTCGCAGTTTTTTACCCCGCCGTCAAAGATTACCGGCAGAATCGAATTGACCATCTTGATGTCGTTTATATTGTGGCCGTTTGATTCAATCAAATCCAAATCGGCAATATACATTTCACTGGCACCGTTTAACTTCAATCCTTGAGCTATTTCAACAGGATTGGAAGATGGTGCAAAAACAGTCCTTAACGGTTGATATGTGTCCCTCATACCGGATTTTCCGCTTACTGCCTGGTGCTGTTTTAAATCTATTACTGGAATTTTTTTAATCATAATTATAAATTAGACAAAAGAAGTATTTAACAATTTTAAAAAAATCCAAGGAGGTGAATTAAGCTAATGAAATTAGCCTAATTCGATAATAAAAAATAATGATCAATTTAGGTAAATAAAAAATATGTTTTTATGAACCTCTATTTAATTAATTAAATTACATACTATATAAATGTTACTAAAGTTTAAAAAAATTAAAGTATAATTGAATATATAATTTATAAAAAAATCTTAATAAATTAAAAAATATTTAAAAAAATTATTAATATTTATACAAAATATATGTAAATAAAAAAGATTATAAACTAGAACTTTTTTGGCAAGCTAAAATTACAAAAAAAGAATAAAATTTGCTTGATAAAGTTCAATTGAAAAAATTAAAGTAGAAAATAGAAAAAAGAATGAAAAAATCAGACCCTGAAATTTTCATCGATATATGAGTCGAACTTCAAGTAAGCTTCATCTATAGCTTTCATAATCTGGTCTTGTGTAATCTCGGAAAGCTCATCAAACAAAACCCCTACATCAACGTCAACATCCAGTTGCTCATTTTCATAGCTGAGAGTTATATCCAAATCCAAATCTTCCAATTCTTTGGTGGAAATTGTCTTTGAAATTTCCCTCTCAAGGATTTCGCCGAAATCATCGGAAATTTTAGACAAATCATCCTGGGTTAATATCTTTAACTTTGACATGAAAATCCGTAAAAAAAAGAAAATAAAAGTATTAGCCTATTGGCCCATACCTTGCATAGCAGCCTGAATGGTAGCTTGCATTTCTTCGAGTTTTTTCATGACTCTTTCCTCTTGGCGAGCCATGGTTTGTTTTCTTAACTCAAGAGTTTCTAATTTATCTTCCATTTCAGCTAAAGCGTCAGCATATTCCACTTTAATGAGTAAAGTGCCTGCTTGTTTGAATACTTCGGTATTTTCATCAGTCTTTTTGAGTTCTTCTAATGCTTTTTCAGTTTCTTGAATTTGAACTTCAACATTTTGAACCTGCATGGTTACAGCTTGAGCTTGTTGTTGTAATTGTTGAAACTGATTTAATTGATGTTGAATATTTTCAGGAATCTCCATAATATCACCTTATTTTTTATTTAAATTATTTTATATGAGTATTAATTTATTAAATTATTTATTTCCAATGCCAATTTAATCCATTTGATTGCAGAGTTAACGGAAGCTCTAAATGAAGTGGAATCTTCCGCATCAATATTGATTAAAATATTTTTGCCATCCAGTTCAACGGTCATCGAAGACCGGTAATCAGGAGCGGTATCGAACTCTAAAATTATAGAATCATAAATTATTTCAGCATCTTTACTATTATCGAATTCAATAGTTATATCACTTTTGACAGATTCAAGAGGAGTTTCCTCAATCATGTGAAACCTCTAAAACCTTTTTAACGTTAATTTGGAATTTGTTAACCTGTCCAAACTTATTGACAAAGTTAATTTTGGCCACCAAGTCCTCGCTGCTAGAGATTAATATATAATTGTCATCAGCCTTATCGACAAGATCTATATCCAATATTTCGCTTAAAACATCAAGCTTTTCTACTTCACTAACTATTTTCAATCTGGATGGAGCAATGTTAAGCTTTTCATTTTCGATTGCAGCCCCTATAAGAATTACAAGCAAAACTTCACCCCTATTGGAGTAAAACGTTATTTTGCTTGGATTTCCCTTAATCTCATTTACAATAGCCAAGTTAAATTCATCCAATTCCAATGCCTTCAGGAGAAGTTCACGCATGTTCATTTTTCCCCTATTCACTGAAGTGGAATCTGTGCAGCGTGCTAAATTCTTACAGAACTTCCTTGTTTTTTGAGAAGGCTTTCTAGAAGTTGAAATTAACATATAAAATCAAAAATAGTAAAAAAATAAAGTAAAGCAGATAAATTATCTTGCTTTTATAACTCTAGTTGTTTCGGGAACATTTTTGAATAAAATCCTATATCTGCATTTAGGACATTTATTTTCCATGTAGCTCTTATGGTCTACTTCAGCTCCACAACGTGGACATCTATACAAAGCCTATTCCTCCACTTTAATGTCTCTGATACTGCGTGCTGCAGATTTTGCCATTGGAGTTTGTGGAACGTAAGCTCCACCGGTGAATACTGCACCACATTTTCTGCATTTCCAAATTCCAGCAGCTTGTCTTTTTACATAAGGTCTATCACATTTAGGACAAACATGATTCTTTTTCATGTTTTCTTCGATGATTTTAACAGATCTTTTTGCTTTTCTTCCGTATCTTGGACCAAACCTTCCTGTGATACCTACTTTTTTAGTTCTTGCCATTTAATATCTCTCCATAATAATGAAATTTGTAATAATGTAAATTAAAAGAATTTACATTGATTATCTAAAAATAATCATAAAATTATCTAATGTAATAATATTAGATTAACTAATATTTAAATGTTTTCTTAAAAATAGGAATTTTAAGAAAAAACAAATCAAAAAAATTATTAAATATTATCTTTTGAAGAAAATAATGCCCAATCAAAAAATAATAAAATATTATCCAACTTATTCAAGTGTTGGATAATTAGGACTTTCGTTAGTAATCAACAAGTCATGAGGATGTGATTCCTTAATACCGCTGCTTGTGATTCTAACAAATCTTGCATTTTCTTTCATTGCAGCAATATCCTTTGCTCCACAGTAACCCATTGATGATTTTAAACCGCCCACTAACTGGAACAATATTTCTGCAATTGTTCCCCTATATGGTACTGCACCTTCAATTCCTTCAGGAACATATTTGGTGTGGTTCATTTTACTTTTTTGGCCTTGGAAGTACCTGTCAGCCCCACCGTCAAATTCACTGGTCATAGCACCCATGGATCCCATTCCACGGTATTTTTTATATTGCTTACCGTTCATCACAACAATGTCACCAGGAGCTTCCAAAGATGCTGCAAGCAAGTTTCCAAGCATTACTGCATCTGCACCTGCACCAATCGCCTTTGCAACATCACCTGAGTATCTTATACCACCATCCGCAATTACTGGAACTCCAGAATCACGAGCAGCATCAGCAACATCAGAAATAGCAGTAAGTTGAGGCACACCTACACCAGCTACAATACGAGTGGTACACATTGAACCCGGACCGATACCAACCTTAAGTGCATCCACACCCATGGATATCAAATCTTCAGCAGCTTCAGCAGTAGCAATGTTACCTACACATAATTCCGCATCAATATTGTCTTTGATGGTTTGTGTGAATTTGACAACATTCATGTTATGAGCATGAGCACAGTCAATGGAAATAATGTCCGCACCTGCCTGGTCAAGTGCCATTGCCCTGTCTAAATCAAAAGGACCACATGCTGCAGCAACCAAAAAGTTACCGTCTTTATCGCGAGCTGCATTAGGATATTGGGCTTGATTTAATATATCTTTAATAGTAATGATTCCAACCAATTTACCGTCACGAACAACAGGCAGCCTTTCAACTTTATTGTCATAAGCGATGTTTAAAGCTTCCTCAGCAGTGACTCCCTCTTCAACAGTCACAACATCAGATGTCATGATATCCTTAATTTCGGTATTTGGTTCTGATTTTAAAAACGGCCTGATGTCTCTTTTTGAGATAATTCCCATTATTCTATCATCATCAACGACCGGCAAACCACTAATGAGTTCATTTTGCATTACAGTCTCTGCTTCAGCAACGGTAGAACCCGGAGAAATAGTAATAACATCCCTAATTGTTAAATCTTCAGCATTCTTTACCTTTTTAACTTCTTCAACCTGTCTTTCCTGTGAGATGTTTCTGTGAAGTACTCCTATACCCCCTTGCTGTGCCATTGCAATTGCAAGATCCGCTTCAGTTACGGTATCCATTGCCGCACTTAAAACAGGGATATTTAATTTGATTCCTTTACCCAATTCAATTGTAGTATCAATGTCTTTAGGTTCAACATAACTTGCATTTGGAGTTAAAAGAAAATCGTCAAAGGTATAAGACATTCTTGCTTCTTGAACTTTTTTTGAAAATGACATATTAACACCTATCTAAAATGAATCGCATAACTCTTTCAATTCAGCTACAGCAGTGTGGTGGATTTTACCAGTATTCCTGTCACCGCCTACGCAGGCAGCTCCCCTAATTCCAACAACATCACATCCTATATCATGCAATGGTTTTAATTGGTCTTTTTTGACGGATCCTGCGAGTGCTGTTAACAGACCATAGCTGTGAGCTTCGTCAACAAATTCCTGTAATTTTTCAATATCCAAATAATCAAATAATGTATGGCCATCCTTAACTGCAGTGTCAAGCATTGCCAGGTCGCATCCTGCATCTTTAGCCACTTTTGGAATTTCCATAGGATCCACTGCACCAACACGATGTGCATCGGCATATCCTGCAGCTACAATAATTGTGTCTTCACTAATATCTTTTACAGTTTTTACGACATTTTCCATGACTTCAACCGCTTCGTCATGATTTTTTGTTCCGTATAATCCAACTTTAATATAATCAGCACCAGAAACGTGAGCTCCCATTGCCGCAAGAGAAACTGTTCCCGGTTTGTATGGCACATCACCTAAAGTGGCACTTACTAGCTTGTCTTCAGGAGTTAACTCTCTAATTTCCTTAATAACCCACGGGAAATTAGCTCCTAAAGAACCTTCTTTAGGATTTTTTACATCGACAATATCTGCTCCGCCTTTAATAGATTCTAGAGCTTCTTCATGATTTATAGGGCTTATTAATAGAAGCATAAATTTCCTCCAATAAAATATAATATTATAATATAATAATATTACTTCTTTATTATTTATAAGATTATTGTTTTTTTAAAAAAAAATAGTGTTAATATGGAGAATCATTTTTAGAAATATTCTCTTTGATTTTGCCATGAGCCTTAGGATAAAATCCAACATCAGCAGACAATTTCCTCATGTTTTCTATTATTTCATTGGTTGGAATAGCTACAGGACAGTTGAGAGTGCACAATCCACATAATGTACACATGTAAAGGCCTGAATTGAAGCATGTTTCATCATCCTCAATGAATTTGGACATTGCAACACCACGGCCACCCAAATAATTGTTGAATCCGAACTCATTTCCAACAGCATTGTAAACAGGACAGTTGACAACACAGTTTCCACAACCTATACAATAAAGGCATTCAGGAGTCGCTTGGCTTCTTCCATTATCCAAAAGAATCACTGCAACCTTTTCAGCACCATACATGTTTTTCAAAAGTTTCTTTTCAATGTCGGCGGTTTTTGAAGGACCTGAAACAACATTCATATAGGAGGTTACATAGTTTCCAGTTGCAAAAATTGTTTCAAGTTTGACAACAGAGATTGCATCTTCCAATGTAGGCACTATTTTATCGATTCCAGCTACGATTATATGCAAATCTTTAAGGGAAACTATCGAAATATTGCCCTCGTTGTGAACCATTACAATGGATCCCTCTTCGGCAGCTATTGCGTTGGCTCCACTTATACCTACTCTTGCACTTTCTAGGCGATTTAGTACATCTTGCCTTACAAGTTCCATTATTTCATGAGCTTCGGGATTGACATTTGCATCCAAAGACTCGTTGACAATGTCTGTAATTTTTGAGATATTCAAATGTGAAGCTGGTCCTGTCGGATGAACCGGCTTGTTGTCTTTACGTTTCAGCTGAAGTATCCTATCTCCCAAGTCAGTTTCAACGACTTCATAACCCCTTTTCGGCAACTCCATTTTAAGGTTGATTTCGCCCAGGGTATTTGATTTAGCTTTGGCAATGACCTTAGAATCATATTCCTGAAGCAGTTCATAAATGATTTCCAATGCCTCATCATCATTTTCGGCCAATCTGACCTCAATGTCATTGCGTTTGAATGAATCGATGGCCTGAGTTAAAAGTTCATCCTTGCAGTCAATAGATTCCTTTTTTATTTCACGGACTCTTGACTGTAATCTTTTAGCGGAAGGCGAATCCTTAATTTCGCTGGATCTTTTTTTAACTGTGTTGAATGATTTTCTCATTGTTTCAAGTTCACTGGCTTCCATAAGCATCACCATACTTTACTAAAAATTCAGTCAAATCCAAAACTTCCAAATCATCGTTTTCTAAATTAAGCTTGCAGAATGGACATGGAGTCAATAAAATTTCACATTCAGTATCCTTTGCCTGATTAATCCTTATCTTTGCCATTTCATCTGCAATTTCAGGATAAGCAGATTTAACTCCACCGCCTGCACCGCAGCATATGCTGTCTTCACGGACATTATCCATTTCCACCAAATCGGCAACGCTTCTTATTACATCACGGGGTTCGTCAAAAACATTTAAATGACGTCCCAAATGACAGGAATCATGATAAGTTACTTTCAAATCTTGTCTGGAAAAATTAAGCTTGCCCTCTTTAATTAAACTGTCCAAAAGTTGAGATATATGAATTACGTCCAATCCTTCATAATCCTGATTAAGTGTTTTAAAGCAACCTGCACATGAGGTTAATATTTGCTCACCTTTAAGAATTTCGGTGTTTTTATCAATCTGTTTTTGAGCCTCATCCTCAAAACCGGTTCTAAGCAAAACAGATCCACAGCACTTTTCATCATCCAAAATATGATAGTCCACACGAGCCAAATTCAGCAATTTTTCAGTTGCATCCTGAATTCCTGTCAACTTTTCGCGTGCAGTGCATCCTCTAAAATATAACATGTAATCTATTCATCCTCATCCAATTCAATTTCATTGCGGATAGCCAATTCACGGACCAAATCATTAATCTGCTGATTCATATCATCAAATTTGATATATAGTCTGAAGCCTAAATAGAGTGATAATAAAACACCCACTATAAGCAGCAAATCTATACCCCTACCAAAACCGAACAAATCGGCAAGAGGAATAGTGATATCCGGTTTGAATGCAAACAGCAATAGGAAAATCCAAATAATTATCCATAAAACAAAAGCTGCAGGAGTACTTTTTTTATTTCTAAGTCTCTGATATGCAAAAATTATTGTGAAAATCGCGATTAATACAAGTATTATCTGGTATAAATGTAGTGAACCTATAATAAAAAACACCTTCTAAAATTTTTAAATTCTAAATAAGTCTAAAATCATTTTAAATAAAATTTTTAACCCTACAATTGCATCTGTTCCCTTATGCTGTGTTTCGGGAGTGTATATTGTAGTT
This sequence comes from Methanobrevibacter sp., assembly GCF_017431965.1. Lineage (GTDB taxonomy): Archaea > Methanobacteriota > Methanobacteria > Methanobacteriales > Methanobacteriaceae > Methanocatella. The sequence continues at coordinate 8,902 of NZ_JAFRKB010000033.1, forward strand.
ATTGTAACCTCTTCCAATCTGAAATTCTTATCGGAAATTTCTTTTATGAATTCCGAAGATACTGCATAACCTGATGAAACAATGTTTATTTGGCTTGCCGCATCGGCAGTGAATGCCCTCAGGCCGCTTTGTGAGTCTCTGACATTTCTTCCATAAAATATCAAGGTTAAAAAGTTCATTACAAAATTTGCAAAACTCTTTGAAATTGGCATATCCTTCAGAGGCCTTGCACCAATGCATGCATCAGCCTTGCCTTCCTGAAGAGGTTTGGCTACCTTAACTATATCCTCAATGGCATGCTGGCCGTCTGCATCAAAAGTCAGGATATATTTAGCATCCTTTCTGATTGCAGTTTCCATGCCTGTCTTTAATGCAGCACCCAGACCTCTGTTGATTACATGTGAAACTATGAATATTTGATTAGGATATTTCGTTTTGGATTCTATTGCCAAATTTAAAGTGTTATCACTAGATCCATCATTTACAAGCACAACATTATAGCCTTCATTAGCAATTCCCTCTATAATCTGGGAAACTGTTTTTTCTTCATTATATGCTGGAACAACAACAAAAATTTCATCTTTTGAATCTGACATAATAATCTATAAATTTTATAATGGACCTGCGTCCTCTTTTCCTTCGCGCATTCCCATGCCTGCCTCTTTTCTCATTGCCTTTCTGTGATACATCATTTTGATTAGGTTCTGCGCATGTTCACGAGCCCTGTTTTCTGCAAGTTTGGCGAGTTCAACAGGGTCTTCCTCTTCATCCTCATGTACAAATACCTCCAGAATATGGGTGTTTGTCATAAGCTGTGCATTTATAAGGCCTGTTGATGCTTCATGAGCACACATCTTATCCTTTTCCATAGGTCCCGGCATTCCCAATGCCATTACAATATCGCAATTTTCTTCTTCAATGAGAATTTTAGCGGTTACAGGCAAGTCCTTAACCCCCGGAACTGTTTGGCGTATTATCTTTAAATCATAAGCATTGTTTTTAAGCTCATCGATTGCGGCTGCCGCCATATCAAAACGAGCAAATGTTGTATCACAAATACCAATTCTCATATATTCACCTTATAAAAGAATATGTAATTATTAATATAAATGTTTATTTAAAAATAAGAAAGTATTATTAATTATTACTGAGAGTAATACTTTAGATGTAAAAAATATTATATAAAAATGAGTTAAAAAAAAATTATTTACTGTGTAACTCATTAGCTTTTCTTCTAGCTTCTGAAATAGTTAAAGGATAATCACCATTTAAATCGAAACCGTCTTTCTTATCCAAGATTTCAAATAAATGAGCAACTCTCGGAAGTCTTAAATTAGCTTTTCTGACTAATTCAATATCCCCAAATACTTCTTTTGGAGTTCCTGACTTGATTATCTCCCCAGAACTTATTACATAAACTTTGCTTGAATAGATTGGCACCAAATCAACATCGTGAGTTGAAATAATAATAGTCATACCTTCTTCATTAAGTTCATATAATAATTTCAAGATATCTGATGCTCCTTTAGGGTCAAGACCAGATGTTGGTTCATCTAAAACCATTATTTCAGGCCGCATAGCCAATATTCCGGCAATAGCAACTCTTTTTTTCTGACCTCCACTCAAATGATGAGGAGCCTTCCTTTCAAAACCTGCCATATCAACTCTTTCAAGAGCTTCAGTGACCCTTTTCTGAGTTTCTTCTTGAGATAACCCTAAATTCAAAGGTCCGAAAGCCACATCCTCTTCAACAGTAGGTGCAAAAAGTTGATCATCCGGATTTTGAAAAACAATTCCAATTTTTTGTCTAAAATATACTAAACTTTTTTTATCGTGTTTTAATTCTTCACCATCTATGAAGATTTTACCACTGTCAGCTTTATAAATTCCATTGAAATGCAAGAATAATGTAGATTTGCCTGCACCATTCTTTCCAAGAAGAGAAACCATTTCCCCCTTTTCAACATTTAAATTGATATTTTTTAAAGCTTGTGTTCCATCATCATAAGAATAAGAAATATTTTCTGCTTTTAACATTATTTATTCCCCCTTTTCGGCTTATAAACAGGCAAATAACCTTGATAACATCTAGAATCAAGTGAACATTGTAATGTTTCAGATTTATCTAATGACCTGAAAAACAAATTACTGAATAACATACCTAATGATTTATAGGTACTTTTTGAACCAACATAACCTAGCCTTGTATCTTGAGCATTTCTCATTGTGTCTAATTGGTCTAAAAATATGAATATTGTGTTATACATCAAAAGCGCAATATCAATGAAAATTACTGGAACTTTAACTATATGCAAACACTGAAGAATATCTGCAATAGGTGTTGTTAATGTTAAAAAACCCAAACATGAAAAACATGCAAAACAACGGCAAAATGTTGTAATTGCCAAATCAAGGGAAGATTGAGTTATTCCTATGCCCCACAATCCAGTATCATAAATTAATTCACCCTGTCCAAAGAAAAATAATAAAAACAAACATGTAATAACTGCAAAAACTATTGGAATTGTTAGAAACTTAAGATATGATTTTAAAGAGACTCTAGCCACACCCAATACCAATATGGCCATTAAAACAAATACTATAACATCGAGTGTTAAATTATCCAAAATTAATGTGGCAACCATCAAACCAATTGCAACAATTACCTTAACATACATGTTAAAATCAGATAATCTATTATTATGTGCTATATAATCAATATCAAATTTCAATTAAACAACCCTCTTAAAAAAAATAAAAAAAAGTAAAAGAATAATTAATTAATTATTCTTCTTTACCTTGTCCTCTCCAGTAACCAAAGAAGTAACCAATAATGATTGCTCCAATAGCTGCTTGGACAGCAAATAATAAACTTTCTATTTCACCACTTGGAGGTTCCCAAAATGATTCAAACCATGGTTCGTATCCAGTTTCAGAAACACCATCTGATCCTTGATCGTCAGAACCACCGAAGTACCCTTCATCTTCACCAAGACCAGAGTACATTGCTAAAGGCACAATTAATATAATAAGAACAATTACTGCTAATATAATATTTTCATATTTCATAATATTCACCTTATAACTCATTATCTGAAATTGCACCTAATTTGTTTAATAATTTAGGTTTGTAACTCATTAATCCGTTCCAGATAATTACAGTTAATAAACCTTCAGCGATTGCTAATGGTAACTGAGTTGGAGCAAAGATTAAGAAGAATTTTGTAATTGCAGCCATAGTAGTAGGTTCAGGGAATGCTAAACCTAATTGAATTGCAGTTACGATGTAAGTTACAATATCTGCAATGAATGCAATTAAAAATATGTTAATTTTAGATGGAACTCCAGCTTTGAACAATAGTTTGTATATAATCCAACCGACAAATGGTCCTACAATACCCATTGATACACAGTTTGCTCCTAAAGTGGTTAATCCTCCGTGAGCGAGTAAAACAGCTTGGAAAATTAATACAATAGTTGCTAAAACACCAGTTACAGCAGGTCCAAATAAAGCTGCACCTAAACCGTTACCAGTTGGGTGAGAACAACTTCCGGTTACAGAAGGTAACTTTAAAGATGAAATAACGAACATAAATGCTCCACTTACAGCAAGTAAAGCTTTAGATTCAGGGGTTTCATCTACTACCTTTTTAATTTCATAGAGTCCGTATGCCACAACAATGATTGCTATTACATACCAAACAGCACACCAAAATGGTGGTAAGAACCCTTCCATAATATGCATAAATAATTTCCTCCGAATAACCTATCAATATTAATTGACAAAACATTCAATAAAAATTTAAATTATAATTAATTTAAATTAAAGTTTTATTGATAAAGATAATTATATAGTTTATTATATATAAATATTATTAGTAACAATTTAAACAAAATGAGTTAATTAACAAAATATTAGAAAAAATAGGCAAAGATGATAAGATGGAAATTAAAAATGACTTGATTTTGGCACTTGATGTGATGAGCGAAAGTGAAGCCGTCAAAATTTGCAGTGATGTAAAAGATTATATTGACACCATAAAAATAGGTTACCCGCTTGCATTGGCTGAAGGTCTTGAGATAATAAAAACCCTGAAAGATCAATTCGGCTTTAAGGTAATCTGTGACTTCAAGGTTGCAGACATTGACGCCACAAACTCAAAGATATGTGATGAAACATTCAAAGCAGGCGCAGATGCGATAATTTGTCACGGATTCGTGGGATCAGATAGCGTTCAGGCATGTCTTGACATGGCAGACAAACACGAAAAAGAACTGTTTCTGCTTACTGAAATGTCACATCCCGGCGCTAAAATGTTTTTGCAGGAAAATGCAGATGCCATAGCCAAGATGGGAGTCGATATGAAAATAACTAACTTCGTAGCACCGGCCACAAGGCTCGACAGATTGAGCGATATACGGGATATCGTCGGTGAAGATGCATTTATTATATCCCCCGGTGTTGGAAAACAGGGCGGCGATGGTAAAAAAACACTCCAATATTCAAATGCAATAATCGTTGGAAGAAGTATTTACGAATCCGAAAATCCAAAACAGTCATGCGAAGATTTGATAAAATCCCTCAAATAAAAGCCAAACTATTTTAATAAAAAAAAATAAAAATATAATTGTTCTTATAAAGTGAACATTAAAATAAGTTAAATGAGGTGATAAAAAATGGCAAACGAAGTAACAAAATTAATTATGGAAACAATTTTAGCATTAATTACAACTGCATTCGCATTTGTAGCAGGTGAAGCATGGAACAGTGCAATTCAAAAATTGATTGAATCCATCATAGGTGCAGGAGATGCACTCCCAAGTCTATTCACTTACGCTATTGCTGTTACTATAATTGCTGTAGTCGTAACCGTACTCATTGCTAGAGTAGCAGGTAGAATGGGTATCGAAAACGAATAAAATTAAAGGAATTTTTAATTCCTTTTTAACTTCTTTTTTTTAATTCAACTTTTCAAAAACAATTCCGGCAACTTCATAAGATATCTCAAATAATATGAAGCATACGAATATCCAGATATTGAATATTCCTGAAATTGCCAACAGTAAAATAACAACCTTCATCACAAACCTATATTCAAAAAACAGATTCAAGAACTTGTTTTCGGTTGCTTTAGAAATTAATTCATGGCCAACTTCATCTGAAAGCGCAGCCAAAATACATATCAACAGGATAACCAGACTTAACTCCGGAATTCCAAATATAAGACAAATCAAAACAAAAACGATCAATGTAATAACATGGTGAATTCCATCAACCTTCAATGCAAGCAGATTGCCTATTAAAATGGCAATGAATATATATGCTGCATCAATGCTGTAAACTGTTGCAAATCCTGATGCAACACCGCATAAAACTCCAATCAATGAAGCCAATCTGATTTCATGCCTAACATCAAAAAGATCATCCGAATACTTCATGAAAAATCCGGACAGCATGAATAATATGGCCAAACTAATGTAACTCATCTAATCACTGTTAATCTTATCTAAAGCTGCCGCATAAATCAATGGGAAAATGACGGTAACATCCCCGACAACACTAGCCAGATTAGATCCGCATTTGGCTTTTGCCCAAGATTTTGCCTCTTCAAGAGGTGCTCCACCCAAACTTCCGGCTTCAGGTCTGTCCATGGTAATCTGAATGGCTGAATCAAGACCTCCTTTAATCACATTGGAAGCCAGAGTATAATGTTTTGTCAGGCCTCCTCCAAGAAGGATTGCACCTACCTTTTCTGATTCGAATACTATATCTGACAAATAATGCATATCCGCAACTGCATCAACAACAAAGTCATGGTCCTGGTTGAAAATCCAAAGCTGCAGACCCATCATGGAGTCAATCAGACCCGGAGCAAAAATAGGAACGTTGTTTCTTGCTGCGGCACCTACAAATGAGTTTTCATCATCAATCAGAAGTCCAATTTCAAAAAGAAGCTCCTGAATGGAGATGACATTCTTTTTTGAGGAAATTTCTTCAAATATCTTAATTATTTCACTTTCAAAAATCGTAAAGTCATCGGACCCCACATTAATATCTGCAATTCTTCCGATTCCGTCGGCGTTTAAATCCTCATCATCCCTTCCTTCATGCTGATAATGAGCTCCTCCGAAAGCTTCCACCAAATCATGGGTAATGTTTGCCCCGCTGGAAACTATTAATCCCACATGGCCTTCATTAATCATCTTGGTTACTATATTTCTCATTCCGCCGGGAATTAAAGGACCTCCAAGACTCATGAATACATTCATATCTTCATCTTTAATCATTTCAGTTAAGATATTGCAGGCTCTTGAAACCCTTCCGGCACCTAAAACGCCTGATTTGTCAAATTGGTCTAGCAAATCAGAGACCTTCATACCATTGTCTACATTAATTGGATTTACCTTCATTAAATCACTTGAATTAAAATTAGTTTGTAATAATTGGGAATTGTTCTAAATTAGTGATAATATTTATCAAATCTGTTCTTGTTACAATTCCAAGTAAGTTCTGGTCATTGTCAGCGACAATTAATCTTGAAATAGATTTTTTAAGCATTACCTCAATTGCATTGGCAATTTTCAAATCCTCATTTACAATGACTACATTAGGTGACATCAAATCAGCAACTGTTAACTCATCCTTATCTTCAGCTATTGCCTTCACAAGATCTGTTACAGTAAATACACCTACCACTTTTCCTTTTTCCATTACAGGAGCACCATCAATTTCATTTTCAGCAAATTTTTTCGCAGCATTCTTGATTGTGCAGTCGACAGAAAGTGAAATTACATCCTTGCTTGCAATGTCCCCTACGGTTTTTTTAGGAATGCTTCTGATTGTGGTTGTATCGACCAGAAGAATATTGTCTAAATCATCCCTTCCTACAATTTCACCCATTACTCCTAAATTGTTAACCGGAGTCGGGCCAATCCTGACAATGTCGCCTAAATTTAAATCCTTGATGCTTCCTAAAACCTTGATTGCAGCTTCACACTCGGTTGGTTGCGGAACACTTGTAAATTCAATTCGTGCAACGGAAATATCTTCCATTCTTTCCCCATTTTTATAAATAGGTACTTTGGAATCCTGATCTGAAACTGTAATATTTAAAGAATGGTAAGCTTCGATAGTTGGCTTATATCCTCCTCTTGGACCCGGCACTCCCTTAACTAAACCAAGACTTCTTAGAGATTGCATCTGGTTACGAATTGTTCCCGGATTTCTTGCCATGACCTCAGCAATATCTTCTCCCTTTATGGATTTACCGTCAGAGGATTGGTATAAATTAATTAGTGTTTGTAAAATTTCCTTTTGTACAGATGTTAACATATCATATCCCCATCTCAATAATATATAATCTTATTTATTAATTAATAATGCTAGAATACCTCAACTTCTTTAAGTCAAAGATTAATTGCACTAATATTAAAGCATGAGTTACTTTTCAAATGCTCTTTCTAATTTTTAATATATGCATATTAACTTAATATAATTATTGTATGTACTATTGTTGCATCAATTATAATTTGGAGTTTGTATTTTATGGTTTGTAAATGGGTTAATAAAGGTTTGGTTGTGAGGTTGTATCCTGATGAGGATATGATTTGTAAAATTAATCAAAATATTGGTAATGCACGTTTTACATGGAATCATTTATTAGCTGAATATCAAAAGACCTATATTTTATTTAAACAACATGGATATACTCGTTTAAAGTGTAATATGACTACATTCAATGCTATGTTGACAATGCTTAAAAAGGAGCATGATTTTCTTTATTTAAGTGAATCCAGTAGTTTGCAACAGGTGTTTCGTAATCTTATTAATGCATATAAAAAATTCTTTAACAAAAATGCGGGTTACCCACGTTTTAAATCTAAACACCCCAAACAATCTTTCAGAATACAAAACATCAATAACAATATACGATTACAAGATAATATGCTCGTTTTACCTAAAATAGGGCCAGTATATTATCGAACCAGTAAAGAATACAAACGATTACTAAATAGCAGCAATATCAAAATAAACAATGTCACTATTAAAAAATCAAACGGCAAATATTATGCAGTATTCAGCATCGAAACAACAGTTACATACCTTGAAAAAACATTAAATGTAGTTGGAATTGATTTGGGATTAAAATCATTAGCAACTCTAAGTAACGGACTAAAGATAACCAATTTAGAACTAACTTATGAAGAAAAAATGATAAAAAAATGCCAAAAAAGACTCTCAAGAAAAAAATATGGTAGCAAAAGATACCAGAAACTCCAAAGAACCTATTGGAAATGGCAAAATAAAAAAAATAATAAAATACGTGATGCATATCACAAACTAAGCCGTTATATAACGCAAAAATATGACATAATCTGCATGGAAAACCTATCCATCAAAGACATGCTTCAAGACACAAATCAAAGCGTCAAACTACATCGCATAGGATTGGCATCATTAGTGGAAAAGATCAAGTATAAATCCAACTGGTATGGTAAAAATTTCATACAAATCAACCGATGGTTTCCATCAAGCAAAAATTGCAACAACTGCGGATACTACAACAAAAACTTAAAACTAGAAGAAAGAGAATGGACTTGCCCAAAATGCAAAAAACATCATGACCGAGACATAAATGCTGCAAAAAACATACTTCATGAAGGATTTAGAATCCACATGGAGAATTTAATGAACCTCAGGGACTGGGGGGATAGCACGGTAATCCTAGAGGCAATAGCATCTACAGCCCGTGAAGTAAGAATCCTTAACATCCATATGTAAAGGTAGTTCAAAAATGTTAACGATTTATAATGATAATTTGAAATTCGAAAAATAGGAAGATTAAAAATTTTTAAAAAAAATAAAGAAAATGAAATGATTATTCAACCAATTGTTTCAAATCATTTCTGATAATTGAAGTCGCATCAAATCCTTTGATGGCATCCACCATTTCAGGGAATTTTGCCTTAGGAATCAGCACGTTAATCTGTGAGAAATCAGATCCAGGAGTGATTGTAGGCTCATCAGCACAGAGCTTATTGTCAACAAGATAATTGGAAACTTCCTCGATTTTGTTGTTTGCAATGTTGAACTTTACATCAAAATATTTTTTAGCTGTAATGGCCCCCAATAGCTGCTCATAAATCATTTGAGCCTTTTCAAGTTTCTCGCCTGTACAGCTTACGCCAGCATAAAGACCCGCTGATGAATGAAGGATTGTTTCTATTTCCTTTAGACCTGCTTTTCTTAAACTGCTTCCGGTTTGAGTATTGTCAACAATCAAATCCGCACCTTTGGCAATGTATACTTCAGTAGCCCCATCGGAGTTGATGACCTGCACCATCTCATTGTCACCATGGGTCAAACCTCTAACCTGAACAAACGGTACTGCATCACCGTAGATTTCCTGATATGCCTCATTTTCCATCATGAACTTTCTAGTCAAGTTAGGATATTCAGTAAAGCATAAAATAGGAGTTTTCCTGTCCTTGTTTGCTCTGAACAAATCAGACAAGTTTTCATAAGGAGAATCTTTAGGAACTGCAACAATCAAACGGGTCTTTCCATAATCCAAATCTCCAATCTTAACAGTTTCAGTTTTTCTTAAAACGGATTCCTCTTTAATCCAGTCCTCACCAACAATAGCTATATCAATAATTCCCCTGTTCAACTCCACAGGAGTGGATTGCGGACGGGTTAAAAAAGCTATAATATCATTGTCATTTAAAATTTCAATTTCATAAGATTCATCGCCAGGTTCATATCCCTTAACTTCATAACCTGCATCAACAAAAAGTTGATAAGTATTTCCTCTTTTAACATTATTCAAACTTCCCTTTGGAAGTCCTAAAATTATTTTATCGTTCATAATAATACCTACAATAAAGGTTATTCATTAAACTATATATTAGTTTTGAAAAAAAAAGAAAAAAATTAGTTGTGATAAGCTTCACAACTTTGTCTGTTTAAAGCATGCTTGTGAACATGCATATGTTTAACACCACTATCAGTTTCGATTTCATCAATGATTTCAATGCCATCATGGGAGTGGGTGTGCTCCCCATCATTGTGGAAATGATAATGTGAGTGCTCTACATTTTCTGAGTCGATTTTTTTAATTGAATCATCAAATTTTCTGTCATAAAGCAAAGCAGCATTCAATACAACAAGACATGATCCAGCATTGTGAACAATAGCTCCTGTTACTGGGTTTAACAAACCTAAAACAGAACAGACAATTGCTGCTGCATTAATTGCCATTGAAATTATAATGTTTGCCTTAATAGTAAACAGTGTAGAGTTGGACAATTTCTTAAGATATGGAATTTTGCCAATGTCATCTCCTAAAAGTGCAATGTCGGCAGCTTCAATAGCCACATCACTTCCAACAGACCCCATTGCCACACTTACATCTGCTGTTTTAAGGGCAGGGGCGTCATTGACACCATCACCAATCATACAGACCTTTTTACCTTCACTTTTAAGCTTTTCAATCCAAGAAAGTTTTTCTTCAGGAAGAAGATTACCATAAACTTTACCTATACCAACTTGAGAAGCAAAGTAATTTGCAGTTTCAGTATTGTCTCCTGTAAGTAATATAGTCTCAGTGTCCAAATCATGTAAACTTTGAATCATGCTTGCAGAATCTTCACGAATGACATCAGATAATCCAATGAAACCTGCAACCTTATCATTTAATGCAACGATGATTGAAGCTTTTCCCTCACTTCTAAGTTTGTCCAAGTAACTTTCATCAACACTTATATTATTTTCTTCTAAAAATTTAGAGTTTCCAGCATAAACAGTACCATATGAGTTATTACAGCTAACACCTTTACCAGGATACATTTTGAAGTCTTGAGGTTCTTCAATATCCATTTCCAATTCTTTTGCTTTATTTACAATAGCTTTAGCTAATGGATGTTCACTTAAAGTTTCACAGGATGCAACCATTTTAAGCAAATCGTTTTCAGACAAGCCATCATCTGCAGGAATTACGTCTGACACCTGAAGGTTACCATATGTCAATGTACCTGTCTTATCAAATACCAGTGTGTTGAGAGCACCTAAGGTTTCCAGCGCTTCACCGGATTTGATCAATACTCCATATTTTGTTGCCTGACCAATGGCGGCCATAATAGCTGTTGGTGTTGCAAGTATCAATGCACATGGGCAGAATACCACTAAAACAGTTACTCCTCTTTCAATGTCTCCTGTTAGTAACCATGCGGCAATAGCTATTAATAATGCAATTGGAACCAACCAGGTTGCCCACTTATCGGCAATCCTTTGAGTTGGAGCCTGCTTTTCATCGGCTGCCTTTACAAGGTCAATCAACTTTTGAAGTGATGAATTTTCACCCAAACTAGTTGCCTTAATGTCAATTGCACCATACATGTTCATGGTTCCGCAGAATACCTCATCGCCCACCTCCTTATCAATTGGCAGTGATTCTCCAGTCATGATTGACTGGTCAAGAGATGAAGTACCGCTAATGATTTCACCGTCTACAGGTACGCTTTCGCCAGGAAGTATTCTTAATGTATCACCAATCTTAATTTCATCTACTGATATGACTTCTTCCTGACCGTTTACAATTCTTCTTCCAGTTTGAGGAGTTAGATTGATAAGATTCCTTAATCCTTTTTTAGCTCTCTCAACTGTCCAGTCTTCTAAAAGGGCACCTAGTGCCATAATCCATGCAACTTCACCTGCTGCAAAAATCTCGCCAATCAAAAGTGATGCTACCATAGCAATTGCGATTAGAAGTGCAGATGAAATCCATTTTTCACGGATTAATCTAGTCATAGCAAGAAGCAACATTGGAATACCACTGATTATTACTGCCCCCCATGCGGGATTCAAGTAAATCGGAGTGTCAATTCCAAATATCATGAAAATAATTGCAATAACGAGAAATATTGCGGAGACGATAGTCATTTTCAAGCCAAATAAAAAATCAATAATCTCATCAATCATATTTTCACCTTCTTTTGATAGTTATTCGAAAGAAAAAAGTATTACTTTTTTCAAGTTCATTTATATATGCAGTATTACTGTTACATAGTATTGACTTCATGTTATATAAAAGTATTACTTTTTTTGAGTTCATTTATATACTCAATATTACTCAAAAAATTTTCATGAAAAATCCAAAATTAAAAAAAGCACGATAAATCAGCAGCTATAATAACTTTCAAAATTAAATCAAAAAAAAATAGATTTGAGGAAAATCTAGTCTTCCTCTTTCTTTTCAAAATTCATGCACTGTTTGACATCCAGTAGCAGATGTTCATTAATCTTGCAGACAATTTTATATTTGTCTCTAAATTCCATGTGTTTGCAGTCATCACAAATCATATTATCAACACATTAAGGTTTCATTGCCAAATCCATTATACTGAATGGTTCTCCTTCTTTTCTCTCAGCAGGCACACCCATTCCAAAAGCTGATTTGGCGAATTCCTTATTCATCCTTTTTGAAACTTCTCCAAAAATTATCTTATATGCATCACATTGCGGATCAACTGCTTGAGGGGTTTTATGTGCAACAATTGCATTATAAGGGCATCCCCCTTCACAATATTTCACATATCTACATTTTTTACAGTTTTCATCAACGTAATCCCTAAATTCCTGAAGCTTTGCCCATGCATCGGATGCTTTTAAATCATCAAAACTTGGATTATCAGAAACGTTTCCCAATACATATTCAGGCATTCCCACAAATCTGTAACATGGATATATTGAACCGTCCGCTCCAACAGCCAATGTAGTTCCAATGCAATCTGCAAATGTACAAAGGGTTCCTCTACGCCTTAACGCACTTTTACAAATATGGTCCAAATCCATTATCGAAAACTTATCCAAATCATAAAGGTATTTATCAAGCCAGTCAACCAAGAGTTTTCCATGCTCTTCCTGGTTGAGTGCCCATGGATCTGCATTGTCTCCCCTAAGAGATGGAAGGGCCGCATGAATCTTGAGGCTCATCTTTTCTCCTTTAAAGAATTCATACAATTCATCTGAGAAATCTTTTGAATATTCAGTGACTGTTAAAACAAAGTTAATAATCAATCCCTTGCTTTTGGCAAGCTCATATTTTGACATTGTTTTATCAAAGTAACCGTCTCCCCTTTGATAATCATTAATTTCCTTTGGCCCGTCAATACTTGTACTTACAACAACATTGTATTTGACAAATAAGTCAATGAGTTCTTCTGTTAAAAGCCAAATGTTGCTTTGAAGGGAAAATCCTTCGAAATTATCAAGTTTCGATAGTTTTTCTAATGAATATTCATAAAAGTCATAACCCGCTAAAAGCGGCTCGCCACCGTGGAAAGTAAAATGGACTTTATCATCCCTAAAATCATCTAACCAAGCAATAATTTGGTCAATAATTTCTGTATCCATCATCTCTTTTTTGTTTTCGGAACCCCAACAGTATTTACAGTTTGATGGACAATTGAGTGTGGGAATAATCATTACATGAAATGTCATTTTAACCGTGTATCTTATTTAGTTCATTTAATAATTTTTTCTTCTCGTCTTCTTCCATATCTTCATTGACAAAGAATATGTAACCGCATTCTTCACATTTAACCGCATTCATTTCTGCGTGTGCGCGGTGATTGTCTAATAATCTTCTGTGAGCAATTTTATCTTTTGAACCACATTTTGGACATGGTGCTAATAATTCTTCAAGTTTCATATTTTCACCTATAATTAAAGTTAGTTTTCAAAATATATTAATGTTATCAGTGATGGAAAAGTTTAAATAAGATGGTTAAATGACTGCAATTTTTCAAAATAACTTAAACGATCTTTAAATATCAAATAAGACAATATTAAATATTAATTTATAAAATAAAGTGATTATGATGCCATATGACCTGTATGATTATTTCTTAAAAAAGAGAAACAATGAAAATTTTACCGAAACAACAAACATCGTAAGGCAAAAATTTTGACGGGAAACATTTGATGTAGTTGAATCCCAAAAATGGGAAGAGATAACCGATAAAGTCAAAAGAAATTAACAGTTTAAAATCTTTACAAAATATTTGTAAATAGGAAAACCGACATGCCTGACGAATGACAGAGCATAATTGACTCCCGGAAATTCAAATTCTTTTTTTACTTTTTCAAGCTCCAAGATGATGTCTAATTTCTGAGGACATTTCCTTAAGCATTTGCCGCATGCATTACATTTTCCTGCATTGCCAGAATTTCCCATAATGCCTCCAACGTACTGATAATAATCAACAAAAGACTGATTGAACAATCCTTTATGATCAAACAAGTATTTTTCATTGTATATTTTAATGCATTCCGGAATATTGACCCCTTGAGGGCATGGCATGCAGTATCCACAAGTTGAGCAATTGATTTTTAGGGAATTTCTCATGACCCTTTTTACAAGCTCAACAGTTTCCATTTCTTCAAAGCTCATTGATAAAGGAGTTGTTTCATTTGCAATGGCCAAATTCTCTTCAAGCTGTTCGAAACTATTCATTCCGGATAAAACACAAGTGACATTCCTATTGTTTAAAACCCACTGCATTGCCCATTGGGCATTGCTTTTATCCGGATTAGCCTTTTTAAATATGTCTTCGGCATCCTTTGGCATCTTGCCTGCAAGGATTCCTCCCTTAAGAGGTTCCATTACAAAAATGCCCAATCCCTTAGAGGCGGCATATTCAATGCCTTCCATGCTCGCCTGAACATTTTCGTCAAAATAATTATACTGAACCATCACAACATCCCAGTCATAGCGGTCCACAACAATTTCAAACTCTTCTTTAGGCCCATGATATGAAAACCCGATATTCTTTATCTTGCCATCTGATTTTGCCTTATTAATGAATTTAATCAAATCCCTTTTAAGCAGACGGTTAATGGTTTTTAAGTCAACGGCATGGATAAGATAATAATCAATGCAATCAATATTAAGCCTCTTTAGCTGTTCATTCAGAAAATTTTCCATATCATCATATTTTCTGACGTTAATTGATGGCAATTTGGTGCATATATTAACCTTTGACCTCACTTCAGGGGTTAAAATTTCGCCTAAAAAAGTTTCGCTATCCCCATAAAGATAGGCAGTATCTATAAAATTAACACCATTATCAATTGCTTTAAAAATAAGTTTTCGAGCTTTGATTCTGTCAATTTTACCATTCTTAAGAGGCAATCTCATAGCTCCAAAGCCCAATGGAGAAATTTCATCCCCATTTTTCTTAATCAATCTGTATTGCATATTATCGTCTAAACGTTCTGATTATCTTATCAATAATTATTTTTATTAAAACACCCACCCCATGGGTTACAGGACCTTTAGTTGATGAATTTTCAACATCATAGCGAACAGTGATAGGAACTTCAACTATTCTAAAATTATTTTCGGCCGCATCAGCCAACATTTCACTTTCGATTCCAAAACCGGTATCCCTAAATCTGAAATAAGGAATGGTTTTACCAGAAAAAGCCCTAAAACCGCTTTGAGAATCAGTTACATGAGTTCCCGAAGTGACATTTGTAGCAATATCCAAAACCCTTTGGCCAACACGCCTGTAAGCGGGAGTCTCATCATCAAAACCATCCAAATATCTGCTGCCGTTTACCAAATCAGCACGGTCTTCAAGGATAGGCCTGACAAGATTAGGTATTTCATCGGGATTGTGCTGTCCGTCACCATCAATAGTGACAACAATATCATATCCATTAACTTCAGCAAATGCATCCTTCAGGGAAATTCCTTTGCCCAAATTATTGTAATGCTTTATTACGCGTGCACCTGCATCTTTGGCAATTTGAAAAGTTCTGTCAGTGCTTCCATCGTCAACAACCAAAACTTCATCGGCATATTTCATTGACCGCTTTACAATAGAACTGATAGCAACTTCTTCATTAAATGCAGGAATAATTACGATTGATTTCATACTTATTCAATTCTATAGTAATCTTTCATCCATTCAACAGTCCTTTTAATACCTTCTTCAGGAGGAACTTTTGGATCATGCTTCAAATCACGAATCGCTTTAGAAAAATCAATTGTTTTCACTTTTGTTGTAAACTCTTCGGCAGGAGTATATGTTACCAAGCTGTCGTCAATTCCAACGGCATCCAGAACCATGTCAGAGTATTGCTTAATGTCCCTTTCCCATTCCTGTTTACTTCCAACATTGTAAACCTCTCCAGGAATGAAATTGTCAACAATATTTGCAAAAGTTCTTGCAGTATCCTCAACATAATCGATGATTCTTTTATGACCCATATGAACGGAATATGGAAGTCCATGAAGCGCTTTATAAATAAAAATTGGAATAAATCCCTTATATGGTGAATAAGCTTCATGAGGACCATAACAGTTTACAGGTCTTACACGGACTGTTTCAGTTCCAAACATTGTTGCGGAATTCATGCACATGAGCTCTCCGGCCCATTTTGAAATGGCATAATCATTCATCTGATAAGTTTCGGAAATTGGTCTTTTTTCCATAACGTCCTCACTCATAATTCCTTCATAATCCCCATAAACCTCAGCTGATGAAAATGAAATCATCCTGAAGTCAAGTTTTTCCTGAAGGCGAATCATGTTTTTCAAACCAATAACATTAGTTTCCCAAAGGTTTTCATAATAACCTTCACCATTCCATCTGCCATATTCGGCAGCCAAATGATAAACATAATCAAATTTGTCATTATCGTCAAAAATCCTCTCCATCTGACGGTAATTCCTAACGTCCCCCCTTACATAATCGGAATAAGAATCAGAGTAAAGGTCAGCTTCACCTTCATGGTGAAGTAAATCACAAGCTAAAACTTCATGTCCACGGCTTCTAAGTTCATTTACAAGGTTTGTTCCAATAAATCCGCTGCCGCCAGTAACTAAAATTCTTTGAGTTTCCATGCTAATAATCCTCAATCATCTTTTTCATATATTCAATCAAATCATTACTGAATTCAACATCATCCATTGCAAATTCAATTGAAGTTTTTAGCCATTCAAAACGATTACCTATATCATATGTTTTTCCTTCAAAGGCCACTCCATAAATCGCATCCAGTTTCTGAAGTGCATCGGTAAGCTGAATTTCACCGCCGACACCAGGTTCGGTTTCATCGATTTTATCAAAAATATCCGGTGTCAACACATAGCGTCCCATAATGGCCAAATTGGAAGGTGCCTGATGAGCCAGTGGTTTTTCAACAAGTTTATCTATTTTATAAACATCATTTTCAACTTCATTTCCCTTAATAATACCATATCTTTCCACTTTTTCTTTTGGAACTGGCTCAATGGAAATTGCAGAAGCATCATACTTTTCAGAAACATCAATCAACTGTTTAGTGCATGGAACAGAGCCTTTGGTTATTGAATCCCCCAAAAGAACTGCAAATGGTTCTCCGCCTATATGTTTTTTAGCGCAGTAAATTGCATCGCCCAATCCCTTTTGCTCTTTTTGTCTAACATAACAAATATCGGCCAAATCAGTGATTGCACGAACTTGCTTTAAACGTTCATCCTTACCGGCACTCTGTAAAGTCTGTTCAAGTTCAAAAGATTTATCGAAATGATCTTCAATTGATCTTTTATTTCTACCGGTAACAATTAAAATATCATCAATACCTGAAGCCACAGCCTCTTCAATTACATATTGAATGGTAGGCTTGTCATAAACAGGCAACATTTCCTTAGGTTGCGCTTTAGTAGCAGGCAAAAATCTAGTACCAAAACCTGCTGCAGGAATAACCGCTTTCATAATTTATCACCATATAAGTTTTTAATTTATATATAATTTTAGTTTAATTATTATAAATAACTTATTAATCAAAAAAAAAGTTTAGAAATTTTAATAAATGGTGCGGGAGACGGGACTTGAACCCGCGAAGGGACTGACCCACTAGGCCCTCAACCTAGCGCCTTTGACCGCTCGACCACCCCCGCATAAAACAAAAGTAGTTATAAAAAAATATCTTTTTTAAGTTATATAAAGTTATCTATTTTTAGCATAATTTTATAGTAACTTCCATAATTTTTTCATTTTTTAAATCTTCAATTAAATTTTTATCAAGATCGCGAGCAGCCTTATCAGCTCTAATCATCAATGTTCTTGAGCAGGTATAATCACTTGTTCTGCAAACTATATCTGTCGGATGGGTTAAAGTCAAATCTTCATGACCAAAACCAGTTATTTCATCATGACCGTTTTCAGTGTCGAGAATAACCTTAATTTTTGTATTTGAATCAGCTATTTTATCTTTAAACTCACTAGGAAAGTTTAACATGGACTGGTTCATGTCAACTCCAATTATACAATCGGCAGTTGGGCCAATTTCAGCATCCCTTGTAATTTCAAATGTTGATTTGTGAAGAGATGAGACATTCTTATGGCCTTTGGTTTTAATTTTAAAAATCATGATTATAAGTTAGTTTAAAAAATTAATAAAATTTTTGATAGCAAAATAAATGAAATGAACATCAGTAATATAATAGCTTTTGATAATTAAAGGCAATATTTAAATTGAAAAATCAAATAAAAATAAGACTAGGAAAAGAATCAAAGATTTGAATGAAAGGATGTTACTGTTTAATAATAAATCTAGATAAAACTTCAAAAATTAAAATTGGTAAACTTGGAAAAATCAATTTCAATAGAGGACATTATGTCTATGTAGGCTCGGCAATGAATTCATTAACCGCAAGAATCAACAGACATTTGAGTGAAGAGAAAAAGCTTCATTGGCATATTGACTATCTATTGAAAAATGAGAATGCTGGAATTAGTGAAGTAATATACAACGTTTCCGGGAAAAAAATAGAATGTGAGTTATCACAAGAAATTTCCCAAAAAAGCAATGGCATCAAAGACTTTGGCTGTTCAGATTGTGAATGTGAAAGTCACCTATATTTCTTTAAAAATAGAAATGAAGCTATTAAATGTGTAAAAAATGCATATGATTCAATAGCTATGGATTATGAATTTTTTAAAATATGAAATTTCTTTTTTTTCTTGTGCTTATATGAAATTTCAAAGGAATTAAGTGCTAATTTCTGTAAAACTTCCAAATCATTTCCACCAATGCCTACAACACCTTCCCATTCACTTTCCAAAGAAGCGATTTCATCCAAAATGGCTTTGCCTTTCTCGGTCAGCAAACAGTCATAGGCAAGACCGTTTTCAGGAGAATTATCAATTTCAATTAGTCCTTTTTTAGCCAACTTTTCATATTTTTTCAAATACAAATCCAAATGAAGGACAAATAAATCGTCCTTATTTGCTTTTTCATATTGTTTAACCCTAACACGTTTATGATGAGATTTTTCATGCTTTTTAACTTGCTTTAGAAGATTAATTTGACTTTCATGAAGGAAAATACTTAGATTTTCCCGCACATAAGTCATTTTTGACTCTTCAATTATGCCAATCAAAGAAGATGCACTCATATTGGAAATTGCATTCTTATGCGGATGAGCCATTTTAACACCTATTTCATTTGTCCGAATATTCCTCTCATAATACCTTTTGTGACTTCACGGGCTGCAGTATTCATTGCTTGTGTTGCCGCTTTTTCAGCCATCTTTTGAGCTTCTGATTTTTTAGCTTTCTTGCCTCCGGCAGGTTGTCCTCCACCTAAAACTGTTCCCAAAATACCTTCCAAGACAGATTCCTGTTGTTGAGGAGCCTCCTGTGGAACTTCTTGTTGTTGAGGAGCTTGAGGAACTTCCTGCTGTTGCGCTTTAACCTCTTCAATAACTTCCATGGTTTCAGCCGGCACTTCACTTTCAATTTCAGGGTTTGAATCAATCTTATTCAACAACAATTCATAAGCGGACTCGCTGTCCAGCGCATCCCAATATTTGGATTTTAATGTTGAGATGTTAATCAATTCAGATCTCAGGTCATCTTCAATTGCTCCGATATGGCTTTGCGGAGGCACAATATCAACTTGTTCAACCACTGTTGGAACACCTTTTTCATCCAAAACAGACACTAAAGCCTGACCTATTCCCAAGTTGGAAATAACCTCAGCAGTATCAAAGTCTGGGTTAGCCCTAAATGTTTCTGCAGCAACTTTAACAGCTTTTTGGTCTTTAGGAGTGTATGCATGAAGTGCATGTTGAACACGATTACCCAACTGAGCTAAAATGTCATCAGGGATATCTGCAGGAGACTGTGAAATAAAGTATACTCCAACACCTTTTGACCTTATTAACCTTACAATCTGTTCAATTTTCTTGCCGAATTCTGGTGACATGTCATCAAACAATAAATGCGCTTCATCAAAGAAGAATACGAATTTAGGCTTATCCATATCCCCCACTTCTGGCAATTTTTCAAATAGGTTAGATAACATCCAAAGAAGGAATGTTGAATAGATTTCCGGTGAAAGTGACAATTTTTGAGCATCCAAAATATTGATTACACCACATCCGTTATCATCAACCTGAATAAAATCTTCAAGTTCCAAAGCAGGTTCTCCAAAGAAATCATTTCCGCCTTGGTCTTCCAGAGTAATCAAGCTTCTCAAAATAGTATTTGCAGACTTTGCAGCAATGGCACCATATTCGCCTTCATAAGCATCTTTGTTTTCAACAACATGATTAATCATTGATTTTAAATCTTTTAAATCAATAATCGGCAATGATTTTTCATCAGCCACTTTAAACACTATATTCAATACACCTGCTTGTGCTTCAGACAAGTTTAGGATTTTTGAAAGTAAAACCGGACCCATTTCAGATAAAGTTACTCTTACAGGAAGACCCTTTTGACCAAATAAATCCCAAAATTCCACAGGATATTCCTTAAACTTAAATCCTTTCTCGTCAAGGCCATACCTTTCTCTGTTTTTGGTTATGAAATCATTTCCAGAACCTATTTTGGCAAGCCCTGAAACGTCCCCTTTCATATCTGCCATAAATACTGGAACTCCCAAATCTGAGAAGGATTCTGCCAATACTTTTAAAGTCACTGTTTTACCTGTTCCTGTTGCACCAGCTATTAAACCATGACGGTTAGCTAACTTTGGGGATAAAAACACATTTGTGTTGTCATTACACCCAATCAATATTTTATCTTCCGCATACATCGTATTCACCCATTTTCTATTTTTTTAATTAAATAATTAGTCTTTTTTACAATATTTCCTCTATTATGTGCTT
Source organism: Methanobrevibacter sp. (assembly GCF_017431965.1). Classification (GTDB taxonomy): domain Archaea; phylum Methanobacteriota; class Methanobacteria; order Methanobacteriales; family Methanobacteriaceae; genus Methanocatella. The sequence continues at coordinate 30,072 of NZ_JAFRKB010000033.1, forward strand.
TTGCTATTCTTTTAATAGCATCAAGGTTTTTTACATAATTGTCCAACCATGAGAATATATCTCCCGGATAGACTTGAATTTGATATTTTCTAAATAATTTATTTGAGATATCTTGAGGATCCTTACCTTTCAGTCTTTCATGAACGATTATTTCAGATATTCCCCTCTGCATGCAACTGCAAAATGGCCTGTCCTGGCACTTGCATTGCATGAAATCAACTTGAAGTGCAATCAATGCATCCTGGAATTTTTTATCAACCTTCTGGATAGCTTCGCCACTGGAAATGATATCCAAAGTCGATTCTGCAAAGAGCCTTGTTGAAAACTTAATCTTGAGTGCATTTGCAATCTGATTGTGGATGACACTAGACAGATATGCATTTTCAAACATTTCCAAATCCAATGCTAGAGCCAAAATCAAAACTTTAAGTTTATCATATTTTTCCTTTTTCTTATACATTGGAGATAATGCCACATACCTTTTTAAGTACTGCATATCATTTAATGTATTCTTAATGAACTCTGCATCCTCAATTGACAAAAATGACACTGAAGTTGCCCTTCCATATTTGGTAATTTCAAGCCCATTGGATGGGGTGATATCAATCATGCCCAAATTTTCCATTTCTTCAATAGCTATTTTTGTACTTATTCCTACATCAATATTTTTATAAAATTTATTCAGCCCATCAATTGATTTTATCGAAGTTGATGAAACATCCGCAAGGATTTGCTCATATGCAGAATCCTCATCATATTCAATATACACATCTTCGCTATTGCTTTCAAGCAAATCCAATGCCATTGCCTCTTCACTTTCACCGGCAAAGTCATTTCCAATTTCAGGAAGCAAATATACAATTCCCCTGTCATGATAGGTTGGCCTACCTGCACGACCCAGCATCTGTGAAAATTCATTCGGATTAATCCATTTGTTTCCCATAACCAATGAATCGAAAATTACCTGCGAAGCCGGGAAGTCAACACCCGCTGCCAAAGCGGCTGTCGTAACAACACATGAAATTTTACCTTTATCAAAGTCCTTTTCTATCTTTTCTTTTTTATAATATGATAAACCTGCATGATAAGCTGCTGCGCTAACTTTTTTATTAGTCAAATAGTTTGCAATCTGATGGGTTTTTCGCCTTGAATTTGTAAATATGATAGTCTGGCCTCTAAAGCCTTTTTTGGATTTTGTATTGAACTCCCTTTTAACCAATTTCATCATCAAATGACGTTTTTGGGACTCATTTCTTGTATAGACCAGATGCCTTTCAAGGGGAACCGGCCTTTCATCATACTTAACAAGTTTCATGTTAAATTCACTGGCCAAAAATTCCGGATTTTTAACAGTTGCGGAAAGTCCAATAATTTGGGTTTTAGGATATAAGTGCTTTACACGTTTGATTAATCCGTTTAAGCGTGTTCCACGGTCTTCATCATCAATCATGTGGATTTCATCTATCAATACAACACCCAAGTTAGATAAGGAACTGGAATTGCCGTTGCGCAAAAGATAATCGATTCCTTCATAGGTAGCTACAACAATGTCCGATTTGGATACATCGCTATCCGGAAGATTTAACTCACCTTTTGCTTTAACACGATTTCTTCCAACTTTAATGGCTACTTTTAAACCTAATTTTGAATATTTCTTTTTAAAATCCCTGTATTTTTGATTTGCCAAAGCAACCAATGGAGTTAAGAAAATGAATTTTTTTCCCTCAAGAGCTTTAGTTATTCCGGCAAGCTCACCAACCAGAGTCTTTCCGGAACCCGTAGCGCTTACTACCAGCAAATCCTCACCTTTAAGGAGTCCTTCCTTAATGGCCAAATACTGAACAGGAAGCAGTTTGTCATTTCCTGAATCAATTAATATCTTTCTAAAGTTTTTAGGTATCTTAAGGCGTTTCATATCAACCGAAGGGACGATATGCCTCGGCTTTCTGGTTTTATCAAACAAGGTCAACTTTCTATTTTTTAAAGGATCAAAATGAGGGGACAGAACAGATAACGTTTTTTCCAAATCATCTGTTTTTTCTAAAGTTGCCTTAAGATTTCTAAATATCTTTTTGTCAAATCCCTGAAGTTTAATTTCCTGTTTAATTGTATCCAGAGCACAATCTTTACAGATTAGCTGATTATTGTATTTATAAGAATAAGATGAATTTACAACAGTGATATTTCCTTCATAAGCACAGTAGTCACAGACTTTAGTGTGCCTTACTTTAATATTTAAGGACTTTAAAAATTTTTCAACCTTTTCATCGGGTGTCGCCAGAAAAACAGCTTGAGAGCGCAATAGTTTATTCACTTCACTTGGGGGAAGCAATTTTTCATTTAAAGTGGAATTGTCTTTAAAGTTATAATCTGCCACAAAACGATTAATAGATAGGGAGTCTCCATCATCATTGAATTTGATGTTTCCAACAAATTCCGGTTCTCTTTTATGATTTAGCGCTCCTTTTGGAGAACCAATCGGATATAATCTCCATTGTTTTTTAATCTTTTTTAATACTAGCATTATCTTTAATTATATTGTTAATTGTTAATATATTTTTAAAAAAAAGAAGGGTGACAAAATGTCACATTTTAATCAATGTAATCGAATCTAGTCTCTAAAATAATAATTAATCCAAATCCAATTACGGCAACAATAAGACAAGGGAATAAACCTGCAAAGCTTAAACTTGCAGAATTAATTATTTCAACTCCCGGAACTTTTAGAGATCCAAGCATTACTCCTATAAGAAATGCCATGGTGAATTCCTCATAGTTTTTAAGTAAATAATTCAATATTTTTGAAAACCCTAGAATTCCTATTACTGCACCAACAACAAAAACGATTATTTCAGTGAAATGCAATTGGTGAAGGGCATTCAACATATATTTGTACTGACCAAGCAATAGCAATAAGAATGAACCTGAAATACCCGGCAATATCATAGCACAAATAGCTATCATACCGGAAACGAATAAAATAGGCAATGAATGATTAGCAGCAATTGGATTTAAACTTACAAAAATAAATGTCAAAATGGCTCCTATAATTGCAAATAGGAAATGTTTAGCATTAATCCTATCAATCTTTTTGAATAGAATCACTGCTGAAGCTAAAATTAATCCTAAGAAAAATGAATATGTCCATGCAGTATAGACATCCATACAGTAAGTTACCACTTTAGCCAATGTTAAAAAAGCAATTCCAATACCTAAAACAAGAGGTATGAAGAATTCGAAATCTATTTCTTCAAATAATTCTGTTAAAAAACCATTGAAATCTCCTTTTAATAATGGTTTTACAAATCCAAATTTGATTTTACTGATTGCTTCTACCAAATGACCATAGATTCCTGTAATCAATGCTATTGTTCCTCCTGAAACACCCGGAACAATATCAGCAGAACCCATCAGGACTCCACGAATAAATATTAAAATAGCTTCCTTAAAATTAAAATTCACACTATCACCTAAAAGTAATTACTATAATATTAGTCAATCTTATGTTAAATAAGTTATCTAAAAAAAAGGAAAAAAAAGAATAATTCAGAGAATTATTCATCTTTAAACGGTTGTGGAAGTTCACAAACTCCACTGTCTTTAGCAAGATATGCATATGCAAATGCTGCACAAATTGCACCGAGGATAGGTCCAACTAAATATATTGGGAAGAATGCCCAAAGGTTAGCACCGCCAAGTAGAGTGTCCATCAAGTATGGTCCGAATGTACGTGCAGGGTTGATTGAAGCACCTGTAAATGCGCCTAAAACTGCAATTACTGCAGCAACTGTCATACCGATTGATATTCCAGCAAAGCCAGGTTCCGCTTTCTTATCTACTGCAACACCCATTACTACCATCATCAAGAAGAAAGTTCCTAAGAATTCTGCAAACATTGCTTGGAAGTAACTTACACCCAATCCCGGAGCAGTAGCACCAAGTCCGCCTATAGTAACAGCAGGAGCGCCTAAGCATAAGAATAGACAAATACTTCCTAAACATGCACCAATAACTTGTGCAACAATATAATAAATACTGTCAACTAAAGCTATGTTTTTGGTTACAAGTAGCCCAATGGTTACAGCTGGATTTAAGTGTGCGCCGGATATCTTACCGAATACATAAATACATATCATTACAGTTAGACCAAATACCAACGCAATAGCAATCCAATCCCCAAGTCCTCCTAAAGGTCCGATTCCAGTAACTCCAGCAGCCTCTGAAATCAATAGAGTTACAACAGCAGATCCTGTACCGAAAAATACTAGGAAAAATGTTCCTAAAAGTTCAGCAAAAAATTTTTTTCTAATGTTACAAGTCATATTTTCTCACCTATACAGATTCTCTCCATTGACAGTATTCGTGTTTGTTGTCAACTAATGAAGCAGCAGCACAGTTTTTACATCCCCTTACAGGAGAACCTGGTGCTTCTTTGTTAAGTGCAATAATGTTTGTCATCATGGTTGCTGTAATAGGTTCTGAAGTTAAAAGACATGGGTAGTCTGCTAATCTCATAAGTGATGAGAATCTTACTGTTATTGCGCATGCTGGGTAAGTGTATCTTTGTGGGTTCATTACTGTTTCATTAGCTAAAATAGGGCTTAAGTCAACAGCCATTCCATTGATTTTAGGTGCTAATTCTCCACCAGTACCTGCTCTGAACTTTCTAGCTCCGCTGATTGCATTGAATCCTCTGTAAATCATGTCCATGAAGTCACAGTTGTGCAATTCAGCAGCTGCACCTCTAGTAGGATATTGCTGTACGAAGTTGTGGAATCTTTTTGAGAATAAATCTACAACCATTGGTGCATTAAATCCATCTAATTCTAATATAAATTCAGTTGCACATGCTGATGAACCAGTAGCTAATTTTAATACATCAAATTCAGATTTATAATTGTCTAAGTTGGAAGTTAAAGTTGATCCGATAACTTCAGCTGTTGCTTGAACGATAGCTAGTGTTACATCATCTTTACACATATTGTAAGTGGATTGACCAATGTGGTGCCCAATATCTCCAACACAGTAAGCAGGAACTGTTACAATGTTACCATAATGTACTCCATCATCCATTGCTGCTTTAACAGTTGAGGTCATTGCCTTTTTATATTTGTTCATGTAGTCTCTTACATCAAATGAAGAGTGGTCAGCATCATCCATTAAAGTGCCTTGTCCTTCAATAGGAGTTTTATAAATCATTTGTAATGCTGCAATTTCCTTTTCAGTTGCTTCAGCTGCAGTAGCACCTGCTTCTATTGCATTAGCAAATGCATCTCCAATACCATATGAAGTGTTCATACCCCATGATTTGGCTGAAAGTATTGCTTGTTTGTGAGCTACAGGAATGTCAGTTTTTTGTAATATTTGATTTACAACATTACTGGTACTACCTGGCATTAATGCAAAGTCCACAACACAAGTAGGTCCATAAAATCCACCATATCTTCTGATAGATTCTTTTGCAACAAGTGCTTCATTATCAGCGATAGCTTGGATGAATTTATCTAAACTGTCTGCAAATTCACCATCTTCTTCACATAAAATTTCTAAAACTGGAGGAGTTTGGAAATGTTCAATGAATGGGTCATCTTCACATTTTAAAGTGTCTGTAATGGAAGATAATATTTCAAAGTGGTTTTTGACAGAATCCTTGTGTAAGTTTATTACAGATTCCGCTTGGTTGTCTAATGCAGTCATTTCTGCTACTGCATCAGCGTACGGTTTTGCATCAGTTATTTTAAAGTCGTTGTATCTATTTTCTGATATAACTGCAACGTCTGCCTTTTGAGCAGCCATTGATTCGTTAATCATCTTTTCATATAACTCTCTCATATTATCACCTTAAATGATAAGTGTACTACCAATAGCTAAATAATTGTAGCCATTAATAGTGTTAATTAAATGTTTATTCAGTGAAATATTTAAATTTATTTAAAATTTTTTACAAAACCCTATTTCATAGCATTAATTTTATAAAAAAAGATTAAAAAGCTAAATATACTTTAATTAAAAAAATAGTAAAGTTTAATAAAATTATTAAAAATTTGTATAAAAAATAATAAAAAATGAAGATACGGCTATTTTCCAATATCTTCAACAAGTTCCTTTGCATAAGGAGTGATGTTTTCATTAAGCATCCTTTCTAAAAACTGACCGGTATATGTACCTGCCTCGGCAACTTCCTCAGGAGTTCCGGTAGCAATCACTTCGCCTCCACCGTCACCGCCTTCAGGACCTAGGTCAATTATATGATCTGCAGTTTTGATAACATCCAGATTATGCTCAATAACAACAACGGAATTGCCGGCATCAGTCAATCTAGACAATACTTCTAAAAGTCTTTTAATATCTGCAAAATGAAGACCAGTAGTTGGTTCATCTAGGATATATAACGTTTTTCCAGTGCTGGTTCTAGATAGCTCTTTAGCCAGTTTAATCCTTTGAGCTTCACCACCTGAAAGTGTTGTTGCAGGCTGGCCTATCTTCATATAGCCCAGTCCCACATCATATAAAGTTTTAAGCTTTTTAGTGATTTTTGGAATGTTTTCAAAGAATTCCAATGCTTCTTCAACTGTCATTTCCAAGACTTCATAGATATTTTTACCCTTGTATCTGATATCCAAAGTCTCTTCATTGTATCTTTTACCTCCGCATACTTCACAAGGAACAAATACATCCGCTAAAAAGTGCATTTCAATTTGCACAATTCCATCTCCTGAACAGGCTTCGCACCTTCCTCCCTTGACATTGAATGAAAATCTTCCAGGTTTATATCCTCTTGCTTTTGATTCTGGAGTATTTGCAAACAGTTCACGAATATCAGTAAATACGCCTGTATAAGTTGCAGGATTTGACCTTGGAGTTCTTCCTATAGGTTTTTGATCAATTGCAATTACTTTATCAATATTCTTCAATCCCTCAATTTCATCATATTTCCCTGCAAACATGAATTTTTTAGATAACTTGCCATGAGCGCCTTTGTATAGAATTTCATTGATTAGACTACTTTTACCAGAACCGCTAACTCCAGTAACGCAAGTGAACTTACCCAATGGAATTTCAACATCAATGCCCTTCAAGTTATTTTGGGCTGCACCTTTTATCTTAATAGATTTGCCGTTTCCGGGCCTTCTTTCTTTAGGAATGTCAATTTTCTTAACTCTTGAGATATACTGGCCTGTAATTGAATTAGGATTGTTCATAATGTCTAATGGAGTTCCCTGAGCCACGACTTTCCCACCATGCTCACCGGCTCCAGGACCTATGTCGACAACGTGGTCTGCTGATAAGATGGTTTCTTCATCATGCTCAACAACAACTAAAGTATTTCCAAGATCTTTTAGCCTTTTTAAAGCTTCGATGAGTTTTATATTGTCTCTTTGATGAAGGCCGATACTCGGTTCATCCAAAATATATAAAACACCAACAAGACCAGAACCTATTTGAGTAGCTAGTCTAATCCTTTGTGCTTCCCCACCGGAAAGGGTACCAGATGACCTTGACATTGATAAATAATCCAAACCGACTTCAACTAAAAAGCTTAAGCGCTCTTTAATTTCCTTTAAAACTTCTTTTGCAATGAAATTTTCTCTTTCGGTTAATTCCAAATCCTGGAAAAATTGATAAGAATCCTTTATTGCCAAATCACATACATCAATGATGGATTTTCCTCCGACAGTTACTGCCAATACTTCCGGTCTTAAGCGTTTGCCGCCACAAACATGACATTTCCTGTCGCTCATGAATTTGGAAAGGTATTTTCTTGAATAATTTGACTTTGTTTCAATGTACAATCTCTCCATTCTGGGAATGACACCTTCAAATTTACGGTTAACCATATAAGATTTGTTTCTTCTTTTAAATGTGAAAGGTATTTTATCCTTACAACCGTATAAAATAGTATTCTGATGTTCCTTATCCAATTCATTGAATGGAACGTCCATACTGAAATTAAAATGTTTTGAAACAGATTCAAGCATTTGATAGTAATAATTTTCCCTTTTGGATGATTTTGACCATGGAGCGATAGCACCCTCATTTAAAGTTAATGTATTGTCAGGGACAATCAAGTCAGGATCAATCTCCATTTTGGAACCGATACCGTTACATTCCGGACATGCACCCTGAGGCGCATTGAATGAAAACATCCTAGGAGTCAGCTCCTCAAAGTTTATTCCACAATCGACACATGCGAAGTGCTCTGAATATTTTTTCTCATATTCTTCATCGTCAGTTGTATATAATACATTTATTAATCCTTCAGCGAATTCTGCTGCTGTTTCCAATGAATCAACCAATCTTCTTTTAAAGTCTACATCTTTTCTGATTTTAAGTCTGTCTACAACAACATCAATACTATGGCGATATGTTTTAGCAAGGTCAATATCCTCTTCCAAATCCCTTATCTCACCATCAACACGAACTCTTACAAATCCCTTGTTTCTCAAATCATCTAAAACATCTTTGTGTTGACCTTTTTTATCTCTGACGACAGGTGACAATATTTGGATTTTTATTCCTTCCCCTTCTTCCATAATTGATTCTGCAATTTGTCCGATAGTCTGTTGTGACACTTCCTTTCCACAATTCGGACAATGCGGAATTCCAATTCTTGCAAACAATAACCTCAAATAATCGTAAATTTCTGTAATTGTTCCTACAGTAGACCTTGGATTTTCCCTTGTTGTTTTTTGGTCAATGGAAATGGCTGGAGACAAACCCTCAATTGATTCCATTTCCGGTTTTTTCATTTGTCCCAAAAATTGCCTTGCATATGCTGATAGGGACTCGACATATCTACGCTGTCCTTCAGCATAAATAGTATCAAAAGCAAGTGAAGATTTTCCAGACCCACTAAGACCTGTAATTACAATAAATTCATCACGAGGGACACTAACATCAATATCCTGTAAATTGTGCTCACGTGCACCCTTGATGACAATTTGTTTTTTAGAATTTTCAGCCATAATATTCTCCTAAAAATTAGTTATATAATATTAGAACAAACTCATTTATAAAGTATTTTAGAGAGCATTTGAAAAGTAAATTTAAAAGTTATTTGTCCATACCCTTTAAGGCATATAATTTATTCCTTAAATCAGCTGCCCTTTCAAAGTCAAGTCTTGCAGCAGCATCCTTCATATCTCTTTCCAAATCCTTAATTAACAAACGAAGTTCATCTTTAGGCATTTTTTCAAGGTCAGCTCCAATACCTTTGTATTTTTCATCTTCCTCAGCAAGCTTCTCTTTCAATGTTCTTGTTGTTGATTTTGGAACTATGCCATGCTTTTCGTTGTATGCCATCTGCAATTTACGCCTTTTCATAGTAATGTCATATGCATTCTGAACAGAATCAGTCATATTGTCAACATACATTATCACACGACCGTTGACGTTTCTTGCTGCACGACCAATTGTCTGTATCAGAGAAGTCTCATTTCTTAAAAATCCTTCCTTATCTGCATCCAAAATAGCTACCAAAGACACTTCAGGCAAATCCAAACCTTCCCTTAAAAGGTTTACCCCGACCAATACATCGAATTTTCCTCTTCTCAAGTCGTTTACAATATCAATTCTCTCCAATGTATCGATTTCCGAGTGCATATATCTTACCTTAACGCCGATTCTTGCGTAATAATCAGTCAAGTCCTCAGCCATCCTTTTGGTTAAAGTAGTGACAAGCACCCTTTCATCTTTTTCGGCAGTTAGCTGAACTTCCTTAAGCAGATCCTCGACTTGGCCTGTAACCGGCCTGATTAAAACTTCAGGGTCCACCAATCCTGTTGGCCTGATAATCTGTTCTACAACATTTCTTGATTTTGCAAGCTCATATTGGGCAGGAGTTGCAGAAACATAAATAACCTGATTAACGGAGGATTCGAATTCATCAAATCTTAGAGGTCTGTTTTCTTTGGCTGAAGGCAATCTGAATCCATATTCAACCAAGGTTTCCTTACGAGCCCTATCCCCATTATACATCCCCCTAATTTGCGGAACTGTTACATGGGATTCATCAATGATTGTTAAAAAATCATCCGGGAAATACTTTAAAAGGGAATATGGCTTTTCACCCCAGCTACGGCCGGACAGATGCATAGAATAGTTCTCTACACCCGGACAGTATCCCATTTCCTGAAGCATTTCAATATCAAAACGGGTCCTTTGCTCCAGTCTCTGAGCTTCCAATAGCTTTCCTGTCAAATTAAGTTCCTGAAGCCTTTCATCCAATTCCTGAGAGATTTTTGAAATAGCAGTTTCCATTTTATCCTGACCGACGACAAAGTGCTTTGCAGGGAAAATCATGTATCTTTGAAGGCTTTCCTGTTTTTTGCCAGTTACCCTGTCAATCAGACTGATTGCATCGATTTCATCGCCGAACAGTTCAATTCTGATAGGTGGTGTTCCATGAACTGGATTTATTTCTATGACATCCCCTCTGACCCGGAACTGTCCTCTGTCAAACTCAATGTCATTTCTTTCATACTGCATGAAAATAAGTTTAGATATTATTTCGGACCTGTCATAAATATCCCCAACAGATATTCCGAAGGCAAATTCGCCATAATCTTCAGGCGAACCTATACCGTAAATGCAACTTACACTGCTTACCACAATTACATCATCCCTTGAAAGAAGAGATTGTGTAGCCGAGTGCCTCATTATGTCAATATCATCATTTATTGAAGCTTCCTTATCAATAAATGTGTCTGTTCTTGGAACATACGCTTCAGGCTGGTAATAATCATAATAACTAACAAAATATTCCACTGCATTATCCGGGAAGAATTCCTTAAACTCTTCATATAACTGTGCAGCCAATGTTTTGTTGTGTGAAATGACAAGAGTCGGCTTTTGAACTTTTTCAATGACATTAGCCATCGTAAAAGTCTTTCCTGAACCTGTCACTCCCAAAAGAGTTTGTTCCTTAATTCCGTTTTTAATGCCTTCCGCTAGTGAGTCAATGGCTTTTGGTTGGTCACCTAATGGTTTATAAGGTGATTTAAGCTTGAATTCTTTCATAATATCTAGTTTAAAATTGTAATATTGAAGCTAATATGTGTATATGGTGGAGAACAGCACGGAGTGACTCTTTGATCCCTAACTATAAGCTTTCCATAACCTTTCAATTCTTTTTCCAAATCTTTCATTATATTTGGAACAATTTCATAACGAAAAACCTTTAAAGAACCCAAATATACTGTCTTATCGGCAAAATTCATTACTGAAACACTTTCGACAGTGTCAGGTTCTGAATATTTTACCAGAATATTATTTGATTTATCAACCAATTCCTGTTTGATTTGTTCTTTATCCATACTACTGCCTCAATGCATCTGCAATACTTTTTGCAAGGGATACACGTGATGTATCTGAAGATAAACTGTTAGTACCAATAATTTTATTTGCACCCGCTTCATAAATTCTAGTTGCACCGTTATTGGTTAAAATAGGATGTACGCAACATACATCAACGGAAGATGCGCCATATTGTTTCAAGATATTAATAGCATTTACAATGGTTCCACCGGTTGCAATGATGTCATCAACAATAACAGCGTGCATGCCCTTTACGGAGTCAATATTAACGGTGTTTTCACTTTCACTGTCACATCTAACATCAACAATTCTGGTTTCAACTTTATCAGGTCCTAAACGGACTTTAGTCAAGTAAGTGCAATCGCATCCAATGATTTCTGAAATTTCCTGCGCAAAACCATAAGCGCCCTTATCAGGGGCAACGATTAATGGTTTTTCATCGGACTTTTTGAATAATTTTTTGTTTAAATATTCCGCCAATGCAGGCATCGCTGAAATATTTCTAGCTTCGATATTGAAGAAGTTAAGAACACATTCTTCATGAATATTAAAAGTGATGAATTCATCAGCACCTGCTGATTCAATCAATCCGCAAATAATCTTAGCTGAAATAGATTCACCAGGATTAAAACGCTTTTCTTGTCTTGCATAACCCATATATGGAACAACAACCCTCACTTTTTTTGCACCCATATCCTTAAGAGTTGAAATTATAAATATCAATTCCATCAAATTTTCATCCTGAGGATAACCAGTTGATTGGATAACAGTTACTTCCTCTTCAATTTCACCTGCAATTCTTAAATATCTTTCTCCGTCCGGAAACTTTTTAGTTTCAACATAACATAATTCTTCGTCAAGTTCTTTTGCAACATGAGCTGCCAAATCTTGTGAAGCTGAACCTCCAATAATCACAATATCACCAAAGTATTATATGATATAATATTAATCTTAATAGAATAAAAAAGTTAAGTATTAATATTTAAAGGTTATTAAAAAATAATCATGAAAAAAATTCTTATTGCAATAATCGTTATAATTGTTCTATTGTTGGCTTCAACAATCGTAAGCCCAATTTTAATAATTGCAGAGGATGCAGATGAAGGAACACCGGGCATAGATATGGCCGCTACAGTAGGTTTAGGTGGCTTTAACTGGATTTATCCAGGAAGTTCCTATAATGCCAATGGTGAAACATTACATAACATTCACTTAATTGACCCTGAAAACCCTTACGGAGCTGCCCGTGATATCATGGAATATACTTATCATGTATCTCCCCATATAATTGTCAGCATCAACAATGACGCTGCCGAAGCGATATTTGGCGTTAATATAGTTGATGATATCCGCGCAAATGATGCATATAATGGTTATGCTGGTAGTGAAAATGTCGCCGGAACCATGTCCAGAGGAGATGCAGTCGGAACAGCTATGGCAAATGATGGCATGAATGTATTTGAAATTCCACTACAATTGTTGCTTGGAAACATCAGATTCCACTTCGCTTAGCCATTATTTTTCTTTTTTTAATGCAACATTAAATAAAATGATAATCCTACACCTACAAAAGAGATGACCAATAGAATTATCGCATGCATTTTAAGTTTGCGAACTGGAGCCTGCAACAAATAAAATGGCATGAAAAATCCAAAGAACGCAAAAGTGGCCATGGAATTATTTTTGAAAAATAGTGTTGAAACGACACCTGACCATGATAAAAAAATAGTAATAATATAAGCTGCCAAAACAGCTTTTTTATTAAGTTGAGGTTCCTTTTGATAAACAAATACCTGTTTAGGTTTTAGGCCTTCAACCAATGGATTACCGCATTTAGCACAGTAATCATATTCATCCTTATTTTCATATCCGCAGTTTTTACAAAATCTAGTCATTAGAATTAATTAATATCTTTAAATATATAAAACTATTTTTCTTTAATCATCGCGATTTCTCTAAAGCGTTCGCCTAGATAATTTGTATTTTCAAGTTCTGTATAATACTTAAATCCCAATTTTTCTAAAACTCTTTTCGATTGGGAATTTTCAAGCCTATAAGATGCATAAATCTGTTTGATATCCAAATCATCAAAGGCATGCTTAATTATTGTTTTAGAAGCTTCAACAACTAAGCCCCTACCCCAATATTTCTCAGCTATCCAGTAACCAAGTTCAGCTGATCCTTCACCCCAATAATGGTTTCCATCAGGATGGATTAAGAGTCCGACACAGCCAATTGGAATTTCATCCAAAGTAATGGCATAAGTTTCTTTTTTAGCAAAAACCGTTTTGATAATATATAAGCTATCTTCAACACTTTTATGGGGAGGCCATCCTGCAATAGGTCCGATTTTAGGATTCTTTGCAAAATGATATAAACATTCTGCGTCGCCTTCTTCCCAGGGCCTTAAAATCAAACGTTTAGTTTTAAAAATCATAAAAAAAAGAGTAAAAAGGGAAAATCCCCTTATTTTTTCATTGCTTTTTCAACAGCCACAGCCACTGCAACACTTGCACCAACCATAGGGTTATTTCCCATACCGATTAATCCCATCATCTCCACATGAGCCGGTACGGATGATGAACCTGCAAATTGGGCATCGGAGTGCATTCTTCCCATAGTGTCAGTCATACCATAAGATGCAGGACCTGCCGCCATATTATCTGGGTGCAGGGTTCTTCCGGTACCTCCTCCAGAGGCAACTGAGAAATATTTCTTGCCTTGTTCAATACATTCCTTTTTGTATGTTCCAGCTACAGGATGTTGGAAACGTGTCGGATTTGTTGAGTTACCGGTAATTGATACGTCAACAGCTTCCAAATGCATAATGGCTACGCCTTCCCTTACATCATCAGCACCGTAGCATCTGACCTTAGCCATTTCACCATCGGAGTATGCTTTTTCCCTTACCACTTTCACTTCACCTGTGAAATAGTCAAATTCAGTCTGAACATAAGTAAATCCATTGATTCTTGAAATGATTAATGCAGCATCCTTACCAAGTCCGTTTAAGATAACCCTTAAAGGTTTTTCCCTCACTTCATTAGCGGAATTTGCAATTCCAATAGCTCCTTCAGCAGCTGCAAAACTTTCATGACCTGCAAGGAATGCGAAACATTCACTTTCATCACTTAAAAGCATTGAAGCTAAATTTCCATGTCCAAGACCCACTTTTCTATCATCTGCTACGCTTCCAGGAATACAGAATGCCTGAAGTCCCTCACCAATAGCCTTAGCAGCATCTGATGCTTTTGTGCATCCTTGCTTTACAGCTATTGCCGCTCCAAGAGTATATGCCCAACAGGCATTTTCAAAACAAATCGGCTGAACGCCTTTAACAATTTCATATGGGTCAAAACCTTTGTCAAGACAAATTTGTTTTGCTTCTTCAAGGTCTTTAATGCCATATTTTTCTAAAACAGGAATGATTTGATCGATTCTTCTTTCATAACTTTCAAATAAACTCATAATATCACTCCTTCCTCGGATCTATTTTTTTAACAGCATCATCAAATCTTCCGTATTGACCTGTTGCCTTTTCGATTGCTTCAAGCGGATCAACGCCATCTTTGATTTGGTCTAACATCACACCCAAATTGATGTACTTGTAACCAATGATTTCATCATCCCCGTCAAGGCCGATTTCTGTAATGTAGCCCTCAGTTAGCTCCAAATATCTTGGACCTTTTTCTTTGGTGGAATAAATTGTTCCGACTTGGCTTCTGTGACCTTTACCTAAATCCTCAAGGCCAGCACCAATTTGAAGACCCCCTTCTGAAAATGCAGATTGAGTTCTTCCGTAAACAATTTGCAAGAATAATTCACGCATTGCAGTGTTAATTGCATCACAAACAAGGTCTGTGTTTAAAGCTTCCAAAATGGTTTTTCCAATTAGAATTTCACCAGCCATAGCTGCGGAATGTGTCATTCCGGAACATCCCAAAGTTTCAACTAGCGCCTCTTCAATAATACCATCCTTAACATTCAAAGTTAATTTGCAACATCCTTGCTGTGGAGCGCACCATCCAATACCATGAGTGAAACCTGAAATATCAGATATTTCCTTTGACTTAACCCATTTTCCTTCTTCAGGAATAGGTGCAGGACCATGGTTCGCCCCTTTCCTGACAGGACACATATTCTCTACTTCAGTTGAATAAATCATATTTCATTCCTCAATAATTTTTACTAATTATTATATATTCAATTAATATTAATTAAGATTTTAGGATTTAAAAAAAAATAATTACTTTAAAGAACATACTATAAATTATGAAAGTTAAAGATGGAATAATCGGTTTATTGATTGGCGATACCCTAGGCGTTCCAGTTGAGTTTGATAGCAGAGAACTATTGGAAGAAAACCCTGTTACAGGAATGAAAGGAGGCGGAGGATATGGCAAGCCAGCAGGAACATGGTCTGATGACACATCCATGACAATAGCCACCATGGACAGCATTGTTAACAAAAAAGCCATCGATTATGATAACATAATGGAAAACTTCTGTAAATGGTATAAAAAAGAAACATATTGGCAGACCCCACGCTTCGATATTGGAATTACCACACGTCTTGCTTTAGACAATTACCTTGATGGAATTCCCGCTTTGGAATGCGGACTTGACGGTGAACTTGACAACGGAAACGGTTCATTGATGAGAATCCTTCCGCTGGCGTACATTCCAGATATTAACTATGAAACAATTGAAAATGTTTCCGCTTTAACCCATGCCCATAAAAGGTCTAAAATAGCTTGCGTATTATATGTGGAAATTGCCAAATCAATGATTGAAAATGAAGATTTGTCCATTGATGAGCACATCAAACTGGCATGTGATAAAATCAAAGATTATTATGCGGATTCTGAAGAATTAAAACATTTCCAAAGGATATTCGATGATGATTTAAATGATATTGACAGCATAAGCAGCAAAGGTTATGTAATCTTCACTTTTGAGAGCGTCATATACTGTCTGAAAAACACCGACAATTATAAGGATGCAGTTCTAAAAGCCGTTAATTTAGGCGAAGATACAGACACAACAGCAGCTATTTGCGGAGGGCTTGCCGGAATTTATTATGGATATGATGAAATCCCTATAGATTGGATTAGTACAGTTGACCAAATTGATAGGGTGCTTTCATTATGTGAAAAGTTCGAGGCGTTTTGTGATGAAAGTTAGTGAAACTATCAAAAATATTAGGTCTAAATGTGATAATTACATAGACTCAGATTTGGTTGCAACCGTCATTCATGACAATTACTACATGGGCACAAATAACATTTTAGAATTCAGTGATTATGACATAAAAAATGGAGATTCCTATGAAGAAAGAATCTTAAAAATCCTAAAGCACGAAAATGTCTTTTTAGCAATTGGAATGTATACTTTCATACCGGTCATTAATGAATGCGATATCTATTCAGTTGATGATTACAATCTGAGGCTTTCAGATGAAGAATTTGAAAAATATGCCAATGAAAAAGAAAGAATCTTTGGCATACTGATAAAAAAAGAATCAGATGATTTTATTATTGGAAGCACAGACCTATGTGGCTGCAGCATTGATGCTTCCTTTAAAGAAATCGAAAAAAGTGATTTTGAATTCTACAAAAGATTAGAAAAGATTATAGATGAACTAATCATCTATTAACTTTCTTTTTATTCTCTCCCACATCGCCTGTTCCTCACCGCAACCGGTCATTATTACATAGTCATAGTTGGAATTGCGAGCAAGCTCTGTTAATTTTTCAATTCTGACCTCCATTTCATCATAACTTAGCGGATAAAACTCAGCATCAGGATACTCTTTTTTGATTATTTCATAGTACTCACGAGCCTTATCGATGGATTTTCTTCCAGGAACAACAATAACATGTTCAGGATTCATGCTTTTGACAACTTCAAAGTGGTCTTCAAAGATTTCCTCTTCATCCTCATCAGGAGTTGTGTAAATAAATTCAAGAGGCCCGTCCACATACTGATTCATGAACATTGCATTGATTTTAATTGCATCCCCATTGTCTCCCTGACCAAGCCCGACATATTTTCCGCCAATGTCAACAACTTCAAATCTTCCTGGCGGAATAAAGGACATGTCCAAGTTGTTAAATATTTTTTTAACTGTAGTTTCAATGTTTTCGACCTTTGGAGTGAAAGTGGCATATGCTGTTATTGAAGCCAATGCATTGTAGATGTTATGGAAACCGAACGGAGGTACAGTTATATCCAAATCAAATTTGACATTTTTGGAAACTGTGTAATTGAATAAATCACCTTCAATTGTCAATTTCCATGTGTCCTGGCCGAATTCAATGTCAGTTAATTTTACATTCAAATCCGGGCGTTTGAATCCGCAACTGCATGTGTAAATTCCCCTATGGTTTAGGAAATGTTTTGAATATGTTAGTTTTTCACCACAATTAGGGCATGCAATATCTTCACCGTTAATGTCTTCAATGCCTTCACTTTCAATACCGTAATAATTTACCCTGACATCCTTTTCTTTATCAATTCCTATTAATGCAGTTCTTGGGTCATCGGCATTAGTTACAATAACACCCCTTGTCATTGCCTGGGACAATAATCTTTTAGCCTTATAATAATCCTCAAAAGGATTTTTAATTCCTGCAACCTGAGTATGCTCTTGAGAAATGGTTGTATAAACAACACCGATAGGGTCAACAACCCTTTGAACAGTATCCGGAACTCCATACTTTATATTACGAATACCATACTCAAAAACACCTAATTCACCATTTTGTTGAATAAAAGCAGAAGCTATTGCATTAATAGTGTTACTCTCATAACTACTTCTAATCTGAGTATCATTTGATAATAATTTAATTAAAAGTGTTGTAGTTGTTGTCTTTCCATTAGTTCCAGTAAGAATAACAGAACCGATATCCAAATCTTTAGATAATTCTAAAACTCCATCAACACCAGCAATTTTTGTAAATAAAATTCCAGCAAAACTTTTACCACTTCCCGGTCCAAATCTGGAAAATGGTCCTCCTACTTTAGCTATAAATTTTGCGATATTAATCTTAATACTCATAGTTAATGATTAGAATATGAAAATATATAAAAATTTGGTTAAATCTTTAAAAAAAAAGTTAAAAAATAATCCAACTTAATTTGTAGTTGGATTTTTAATATTTGTTTGCGGTACTTTTTCAGCGACTTTAGATCCGATGTTTTTCATCTTTTCAATCAATGAATCTTTTTTAGAACCGCTGATTAAAATGTTTTCTAAAACATCACTTAAAGTTTCAGTTGGAATGATTTCAATCATGTCTTCATATTTCTTCTCAATCATGACATCCTTCAAGTTGGATTTTGGAATCAATACTTTTTTCATTCCCGCTTCAGCAGCAGCCTCGATTTTAGCTGTTGCTCCACCAATAGGCATAACATCTCCACGTACGTTAAGTGAACCTGTCAGCGCTACAGTCTGGTCGATTGGAATCTCTTCCACTGCAGATATTACAGCTGTTGCAATACTTACACTGGCTGAGTCACCTTCCACACCATCATAAGTCTGGATAAACTGAACGTGAATGTCATAATCTGAAATGTCCTTGTTAGTGTACTTTTTAATGAGTGCACTGACATTCTGTACAGATTCCTGAGCTATTTCACCCAATTTACCTGTTGCAATGATTTGACCACCGTTTTTGGATTGGGTAGGTGCCGCTTCAGCAGCGATTGGTGAGACTATTCCGCTTCTATCACCTATTACGGCAAGCCCGTTAACAAGACCGACTCTTCCGCCTTCAGCAGAAACCATACTGTAATCTTTTCTTTGCATGATGGATCTGTCAGCTATTTGCTGCTCTAAGGTTCTTGCGAATTTCTTAGCTTCGACCACATGAGCTGCAGTTACAATTTCAGCTCCTTTTTCAATAGCTACATCTCCAGCAGATCTTACTAATCCACCTAAATCTCTTAATCTTAAAGTTAAAGCATTTTGTTTTCCGGACCTTCTTTTTGCTTCCATGATAATCTCATCCAATGCATCCGGAGCAAAGTGTGGAATTCTTCCGTCGTTTTTAACTTCCTGAGCTACGAACTGGACCAGTTTTTCTCTGTTTTCAGTGGTGTCATCCATGTAGTCTTTCATAAATACCTCATAACCGTATCCCCTGATTCTTGATCTCATTGCGATGTGCATTCCTTCAAGAACCTGAAGGTTTCCTGATGCCACAAGCACAAAGTCACACGGTACAGCCTGAGACCTTACCATAGCCCCACTTGAGTTTTCGCTTTGACCGGTAATGGCATATTGCTTTTCCTGCATTGCGGATAAAAGCTCCTGTTGAGTTTTCATGCTCATTGTACCTATTTCGTCAATGTATAAAACTCCCCTATTTGCCTTGTGAATCATTCCGGCCTCCACACGTTCGTGTGCTGGAGTTCCAAGACCTCCTGACTGGTATGGGTCGTGCCTTACATCACCTAATAATGCTCCTGCATGAGCACCGGTTGCATCCATGAATGGAGCAAATCTTGATTCCTGGTTATTAACCAATAATTTTGGAGACATATTATTAGTTTTAGGCTTAATTTGTATTGAAATAAGCAATATTAAAGCAGCAGCAATAATGGATTCCAATAATCTTCCATACATAAATCCAATGACCAAGATTCCACCAATTGCAAACATTGTAATAATTGTTTTTCTCTCTTCATGACCTTTGGCTGATCCTTTTGTTGCCTTTACTATTTTTTTACCCTCACCTGCAGGGACTGTCCTTATCAACGGATGATTGCTGTCTTCCATATTAGGATATACCAAAATATCCTGCAAGGTTTCATGAGGTAAGATTTGTGCCATTCCTTTAGCAAGCATGGATTTTCCAACACCCGGATCACCAATCAGCAAAACATTCCTTCTTTGTTTTGCCGCTTTTTTAATTGTTTCAATGGACTCTTCATGTCCAATGACCTGGTCAATTAATAAAGGTGGAACTTCAATATCTTGTGAGCTTTTAATATTATTATAATCTAACATAGGTTTAGTTTCTTCACTGGAAGCTGATTCATCTACTTCCGCTTCAACTACTATTTCATTAGAAGAATCTTCAATTGATTCTTGTTCTTCAAATTTCATTAAACAAACCTCACTTCTATTAATAAATTCATCATTACACAATTAAGTTTAATATACTATTTAAATATTAGTTTCATAGTTATATAAAAAGTTTTGTATTTTAGTAAATAAAAGTTAGAAAAATAATTTCCAGAATATGGCTCTGATATAATCATGTTGAAAAAATATCAGTTATACTTTCATTTTTTTAAATTAAAAATTATTTATAATATTAAATTAATATATTTTTACATGACAAAATGTATCATGGTTCAAGGAACCTCCTCCAATGCTGGAAAAAGCATGCTTGTAGCAGCACTCTGCAGAATTTATAAAAATAGGGGATATAAAGTAGCTCCCTTCAAATCCCAGAATATGTCTTTAAACTCATACACCACAAAGGAAAATGGAGAAATAGGAATTGCTCAGATGCTTCAGGCCGAAGCGGCAATGATTGAACCAAGCATACACATGAACCCTGTTTTGCTTAAACCGAAAGGGGATTTCACATCCAACGTCATCATTCAAGGAAAATCCATTGGAGATATGAATTTCTATGATTACCAGCACAAATACCATGATACCGCTTTCAATGCAATGAAAGAAAGCTTTAAAATATTGTCTGATGAATATGACATCATAATCATTGAAGGAGCAGGTTCACCTGCCGAAATCAATATGCGTGACCAGGATATCGCAAATATGGAAATAGCCCACATGGCAGATGCTAATGTAATTCTAATTGCAGATATCGAAATGGGCGGAGTTTTTGCAGCCATTGCAGGAACATACGTTCTGCTTGACGATTATGACAGGTCCCGCCTGAAAGCAACTGTAATCAACAAGTTCAGAGGAAATCTGGATATTTTAAAACCTGGTCTTGACAGGATTGAAGAGATAACCGGCGAGCCTGTTTTGGGTGTTTTGCCATATGATGAAACCTTAAGACTTCCCGAAGAAGACTCCGCATCACTTACAACACATGTTTTTGCAGAGGATAAGGACATAACAATAGGCGTTATACGTTTGCCCAAAATAGCCAATTTTACAGACATTGACCCATTCGAGTATGAAGAGGATGTGGCTTTAAAGATGATTGGAGTTAATGACGATATCGGCGATGTCGATGCAATAATCATACCCGGAACACGTAACTCCACAGAGGACATGTTTGCACTGCGTGAAAGCGGCCTTGCAGACAAGATAATTGAAAAATCAAAGGAAATTCCAATTGTCGGCATCTGTGGCGGTCTGCAGATATTGGGTAATGTAATCCATGATGAAGACAAGCGCGAATCAAAACATGGTACAATTAATGGACTGGGCCTATTGGATATTGAATCAAGTTTCTCAAGAGCTGAAAAAATCGTGACACAGTCAACAGCAACAATTCCTAAAAACTTAGAAGGCCTTGCAGGTGAAATATTTAAAAGCATCACCGGCGAAGAGGTTACAGGTTATGAAATCCATGAGGGTACAACTGAACTGAATTCCGCTTCAGGATTTTTAAACATTAAAGAGGGACAAGGAAATAATGAAGATGGCAAAATCGACGGAGCTGTGCAGGACAACATCTTTGCAACATATTTCCATGGAATATTCCACAATTATAACCTAAGAAGAGAATTCCTAAACTATTTAAGAGTCAAAAAAGGCCTTGAAGCCAAATCAGGTGAAGACCCATATGAAACTCAAAAAGACTATTCACTAAACAGATTGGCCGAAATAGTTGAAGAGAACCTGGATATGGACATTATCGATAAATTGATATTTGATTAAAATGACCAGACCACCATTAACCACCAATCTGACAAGTGAAGAATTCGAGCAATACTATTTTTTAAAAGAAGAATTGAAAGACTTTTGCAGATCTAACGGATTAAGGATTAGCGGCAGCAAGAATGATTTGGAAAAAAGAATTATCTATTTTTTAGATACTGGAAAATCTCTGAATGAAACCAAACCAACAAAAGCAAAAGTTGAAAATTTTAATACTATCAGCTTAGATACAAAAATCGGTGAAAACTTCAAATGCAGTGAAGATAAAAGAGAATTTTTTGAAAACAATATTGGAAAAGGATTTAGATTTAAGGTTAGATTTCAAAAATGGCTGAAATCCAATCCGAATAAAACCTACAAGGATGCTATTGCAGCATATCATGAAATTCAAAACTCAAAAGAGAAAACTCAAATCGACAAACAATTCCAATACAACCAATACATAAGGGATTTCTTTAAGGATAATGAAAAATTGGGACTAGAAGACGCAATTAAATGCTGGAAATATAAAAAAGGCCTGAAGGGCCATCACAAATATGAAAAAAGCGATTTGGAAATTCTAAATTAAATCTTATTTTTTGTATGCTTTTGCCATACCTTTTCATTGTCACTGGCTGAAACTCTGTTATCCGCCATCACTCCGACAAGTTCATGTGCGACATAAGGCTCCTCCAGATAGCCAATATCATCAGAAGTTAATTTTAAATCCACTGAATTGACCGCACCTTCAACATGATGAATTTTAGTCGCACCAACAATTGGAGATGTGACCTTTGCAAGAAGCCATGCAAGAGACACCTCTGTCATCGATACATCATAATTTCCGGCTATTTCATCAACCCTTTTAATAATCTCCATATCATGCATTTCACTTGATTTGTATTTCAAATCAGCATAGAAATCTTCTTTCATTCTTTTGGATTGTCCTCCAGGAAGCCTTGAAAGCCTACCGGAAGCAAGAGAACTGTAAGGAGTTGTTGCAATATTGTCTGTTTTGCAAAGAGGAATCATTTCACGTTCTTCCTCTCTAAATATTAAGTTGTAATGACCTTGAATTGAAATGAATTTGTTAAATCCTTCCGCTTCAGCCAGAGCATTGGCCTTAGCAAGCTGCCAGGCAAAGCAGTTAGATATACCTATATATTTTACCTTACCATCTTCAACAGCTTCGTTTAAACCTTCCAGAATATCATATAACGGAGTATTGTAATCCCAGATATGATATATGTACAAATCAATATAGTCAAGTCCAAGATTTGAAAGGCTTTTTTCAACCATATTACGAATATGCTGCTGGCCTGTGACATTGTTTTTGATGTCTTCTTCAGATCTTGGCAAAAACTTGGTTGCAACAACAACATCTTCACGGGACGCATTTTCTCTTATTGCTTTTCCAAGATATTGCTCTGAAGTTCCATTTTGATAACCTATTGCAGTGTCGAAAAAGTTTATTCCATTATCCAACCCGTTTTTAATTATTTCAATAGACTCCTCTTCAGGTAGTGTCCAAGTGTGCATTCCATTTGTCGGGTCACCGAATCCCATACACCCCATACAAATCCTACTCACTTTTAAATCTGAGTTACCTAATTTAATAAAATTCATTAAAATCACCAGTTATATATAAAATTAAACCGCATTATTTAAAAACATTGACGAACATAATTAATAATATCAAAAAATTGGAGATTATATTTATGATTTTAAATGTAAACGCAACAAATAAAAAATCCGGTGAAGTAATTTCATTCGCATTAGAAGGTGACTCAGATGCAGGTTTCACCTATGAAGGAACACACATGCAAGAAGTAGCTGACAACAAAATCAGAGAAGTCTGTAATGGTTTAATTTTACTCGGTTCCCCAATCTACACCATTAAAGCTGGTGAAACCGAAACCATTGAAAACATGACCTTTGTTACTGAAGTTACAGCAGAATAATTCTGCTCTCTCTTTTTTTATTTTTTAACTAATTTAAATTAAATGCCCACAAATAACTGAAACAGTATGGTATAAACTATTTTTTTACTGTAGCCCATGCATCAGATTGAACTTCAGCGGATATAAAACTTAAAAGTTTATAAAAATAATATATTACCATGACTTTCATGAATAATGATGCAAATATAAAACAGTTCCAACTGATTAAATTCATAAATGAAAATTGCAGTGACGACCATGTGATGTCAAAGATTACAATAGTGCTTCGCCGAGACAAAATAGAAGCTCCTTATTATATGATTACCAAAATCAGACTGTCTTCATGTCTTGACAAACCGGAAAATGGAGTTATTCACGCAATGGACGTATTAAACCATGTCAGAAGACATAATTTAACTGAAGACCCATATAACAAAATCAAATCATTAATAACCGATAACCAACATGAATCCGACCAGGTGAAAATCTCTGAAAGTGATGAACAGCTGAAGATGGTTTTAATGTCTAGAAATGATGATGAAATCAAAAATCTCTTTAAAAACTATGGAGAACTTTTTGATAAAATAGACAATCTGGTTGATTAGTACAAATGGAAACTGCATTAATTATTTTATCAGTATTGGTTGCAGGACTATGAAATTTTTCAAAGAAAATATAAGTGAAGTAACTGAATGCCAAGAAAAAACAGTGCTCAGTGATGACACATTGTCCGGAAAGTGGAGTAATTAGTTAGGCCAATCTTGTTTGAAATGTATGTTTCAATCGAAACATTCAATTATATTTATATGAGGTTATAATTTAATTGCATGAATATTTTTATTATAAAATATCATATTAATAATCTAGTTTGTGCATCAATATAACTAGGTTCTGTTATTTCCTTTACAACATCAGTATCATTAACATCCCCAATTAAAAGTGGTGACCCCGGATTATGCAATTTCTGATTCTTTTTGACTAACTTCATGTTACTATTTGCATAATAGTATAGAAATTATCTGCCACAATTTCAAATCTTATTTAATATAGTACGAACAAACAACACTTAAAAGTATAAGAATTACCCATTACTTTTTAGTGAAATCCGTTTTGTGGTTAACTAATTAACATTACTTACCAAATACATTTAAAAATGAGAATTAATCCTTAATGCAATGTTATTCCATAAGAACCCTTTTTAATTAATTTTATTTAAAACTTCATTAATAAACTATCCATTAAATTAAATTTTTGGGACAAATTCTTAAAAATATCACAATCGTTATGTTTTTAACTTCCCCCATATAAATATAACAATAATTAACTTTAATGGGAAAATCTATCACAAAAAAGTAAACTCAAAATCAGAAAAAATGTAATGTTGTTCAAGGTGAAACTATGGCAAAAGACTATCATGTAATCGAAGCTTTAGGTAAAACAGAAGTAGTAATAGAAAATGGAGAAGTAACCTCAGTTGGAGAACCCCTTGTTGATTTCTGTCCTATCTTTTATAAAATTGACGGTGCTGAACATCTAACTAAAGATTTCATAAAATGGAATATGGAAAAAAGGATTCGGGAATTTGGAATGTGCACACCTCAAAGAGTAGTGAAAATGAAGGATTTCATGAGCTTTGGAATATCTGAAATTCTAAGAACAAACATCGAATTGGGATTGATTGACTGTGTTGTTGGCGTGTGCGAAGGTGTTGGAACATTACTGATGACCGATCCGGAAATTATTCAGGGCGTAGGCGGTCGGGTATCCGCACTTATTAGCACAACCCCCATACCTGAAGTTATTGAACAAGTTGGAATTGAAAACGTGCTAAATCCCGAAACTGCAGACTTAGACCCGATTAAAGGATTGGAAATGGCAATTGAAAGAGGCTATAAGAATATCGCTATTATAATTCTACCCTCAAAATCAATTGAAGAAATCGGCCAATATCCACTACCTGATGGCGTTAATACATATATGTTTGTAGCCCACACCACTAATGCAAGTCTCAAAGAAGTTGAAACTGCATTTAAATACTGTGAAGTCATTACTGCATGTTCCTCCAAAAATGTTAGAGATTACGCTGAAAAAGAAAAGTCCTACTATTCAGGATCCAAGGTTCCAATTATTGCAATTAGTGAAAAAGGAAGGGAATTTTTAGATAATAGGCTTAAAAAGATAGGCAAACCACTGACAACAAATGATTATCCTATGAATAAGGATAAACATTCAAAACCATTAATATAGAAAAAAGTGAAAGAGGAATTGATTGAATATTCTCTATTTAATATTTTCAAAATAAATATTTTGGATATTCAATCGAGTCTCCTAATATTTACATATGCTTTTTGAATATATTCCTCCTGGTTCATGTCTTCACATGCTTTTTTTGATAAATCCAAGTCAGCATGTGTTTGCGGATATCTTGGAACTGCACTGCACCCTCCATCATCAATTTCAGATATTTTAAATGTTCCAATATCCTTTGCAATAGCTGTGATTTCTTCTTTATCCAAACCAATTAACGGTGACAATATTGGCATGTCCACACCATATCTTGTTACTAGAATATTTGGCAATGTTTGTGATGCAACCTGACCAACACTGCTTCCGTCAACTATAGCATTGGCGCCCAATTCTGTTGCTAGCTTTTCTGCTATTTTATACATTCCAGATTTGCATAACACACAAGTCATTCTCTCAGGAGCTTTAGTTTTGGCATTTTGAAGATATTCACCATAGTCTACAACTCTTTTTTTGATAGGTGATCCTTTTGCATATGTGTTCAATTGATTGACCAACAGATTAAAATTTTCAGTTACTTTTGGACCTGAAAACGGATCATTGTTAAAGTGAAGCGCTATGACCTCACAGCCTCTTTTCATCATCAGATATGCAGCCACTGGTGAGTCAATTCCGCTTGAAATTAATGCAACAACCTTTCCCTGTGTTCCAAGAGGCAAACCTCCCGGACCCCTGATTTTTTCATGAAAAATATATGTATCATCTTCCCTGACTTCAACAAAAATAGTCAATTCAGGATTTGTCAAATCAACCGGTGCTGATACGACATTTCTTACAACATTTCCACAAAATGCTGCCATTTCCTGTGAACTAAAGTCATGTTTTCCAACACGCCTGCATTTAATTGCAAATTTGGTGTTCTCATCAATGAGATTTTCTTTAATTAAATCCTTGACATATTCAGCTAAAGTTTTTTCAATATCTTCGTAAGTTGTTTTAGTTGATACTGCAGGAGAATATGAAACTACACCAAACACATGATTTAATTTTTCTATTGCCTGAGTGTAATCTTTTGGACGAATATATATTCTACCCTGGTTTCTTTCAACTTTACAGTCAATAGTTGCTTTAATGTTTTTAACAAGTCTTCTTTCAAAACGTGCTCTTATTTTAGAACTTTTTACTCCTATTTCACCATATCTTGCTAGTATTAAATCATAATTCATTCAAACACTCTCTTTATTTTAACATACTCTGAAAAATAATAATTATTCAATATTAGTTTTAAAAAAAATTAATAGGATTACTTCATTTATCCCCCATAGATTATCTGAATCAAGTTTATTTCATCACCATCATTGATTATGCTATCTTCAATTGCCAACTCACCGTTTTGCTTAGCAACAATCGTTTGGCTTGACTGGTTCAATTCATTCAACAAATCTTTTATTGTATAATTTTCTTTTAATTGTCTTATCTCATCAATATCTTTAAATTTTAATTTAAATTCCACATTATCACCTTAAATATTATTATTTACAATTTTTGCTACTTTTTTGGCTATTGCAACTATAGTTAAAATTGGAGGTCTTCCCGGAGCTTCAGGTATTACGCTGGCATCTGAAACGTATAATCCTTTGATTTCGGTTTCAAAATTATTGTCTACAACTTCACCTACTGCGGCAGTTCCCCCAGGATGTGCTCCTTTAAGAGAAGTTGCAACAATAGAACTTTCATCAACACCCAAATTTAGAAGTATTTTCACAGCTTTCCCATATCCTTCTTTGATTAAATCCACATCGACTTTCGTTAGTGTCTTTTCAATGTTTCCATTATTATCTATTGTTCCGATGCATGTGTCTGCAAATTTAAGCATGATTCCGATGACATCACTTTCATTAGCTTTTATGCCTTTTTCTTTCATTAATGGTAGTAATTGCATTGAATAATGTGGTGATAAAAAATATGGTCCGAATTCAGCTTTAATACCCATCATCAGCTCATTTTTTAAATCTGCATCTTTTAGATATCCCCCAATTGTTGTGAATATATCAAAGAATATTTGACCTCCGACATTTATTATTCGTGAATTTTTTAATATTATTGGAGTGTTCAATGCTCCGGCAGCTACGACAACTTTCTTTGCTTTAAATATTTGTTTTTCATTGTTTTCATTTATTCCAACAACACCTGCTACCTGACCCTTTTCATGCAGTATTTCAATCACATTTAATCCTGTTATCAATTTAGCTCCATATTCCTGAGCTTCTTTGATAAAGTATGTCGCATCCCATTTTGCATCAAACATGCATCCGTTTACGCATTTTCCACAAAATCTGCATTTTTCAAAGTTGATGAACTTTGGCATTGGCTCTACGACATATCCTAAATCATTTCCTGCATCAGCAATCAGCTTTGTTGCATGTCCCCATGATTTTTTGGGGAAATATGTAACATTTAGTTCACCGCTGGCTTCCAAGAGTTCTTCAAAAATATCTAGGTTTTTATCTTCAAACTGCTGCATTATTGAGTTTGTATAACACCCGCTGCATGAAAAGCATGCATTTCCGATTGATGAAGTTGTTGTTCCTCCGACTTCTTCAATGTTGGTTAAAGTCAATGGCCATGTTAAGAATTCATATTTTTGTTTATCCTCATCTGAAAGGTTATTTTTCAGATGAATTTCTTTATTTTTCATGTATTTGACATAGCTTCCATCATTTTGTTTTTGTCCTTTATCTAATATGAGGACATTTCGTCCGTTTAAAGATAAATCTTTAGCGACTGTTGCTCCTCCAGCACCGGTTCCTATTACAATAACATCAAAAATTTTTATTCCTCCAAAATTATTAACAATTGTTATATTATTCTTTAAATGTTTAAATATTTTCTGTTGGACTGTGAAAAAAATTCAAAAAATATTTATACTATAATTTACATTACTAACTTTATGGAAAAAAATAACTATTGTTATATAGTTTAATTTCGAAGGGATTCTATTTTTTCCATGTTCTCGGGCGTGTATGAAAGTCTTAAAAATGAAAACGAATTTTTAAGCAGCTGGTTTCATAAATCTCTAACCATAGGAAAAACACAACATTAACGAGCAATAACTCCTTAATATTTAAACATTAATCAACTTCTTAAAGCTCGTTAATAAAAAGAGCATCATTTGATGCTCTTTAAATTTAAAAAAAACTTAAAGATACACGTGATATGATGAATTTAGAAGAGAAAATAGAAATCGTGAAAGAAATTTTAAAAGATAAGAAAGTGGCTATAGGTTTTTCAGGAGGTGCTGATTCAACACTAATAGCCTACTTATCATCAAAGGTTGCAGAGGATACACTGGCCATTACTATTGATAACCATCTGTTTCCAACCGGTTTTGTTGAAAATACTAAAAAACTTGCTAAATCATTTGGAATTAAACATGAAATAATTGACATTGACTTTTATAAAAAAGAATATTTTTTATCAAACGATTCGAAAAGATGCTATGCCTGCCGTAATTTAATGTACAGTGAAATTGAAAAACTTGCTCAAGAAAAAGGCTTTGATTTTGTATGCGATGGCAATAACATTAGTGATTTGGTTATCGACAGACCAGGAATTCTTGTAACTTATAAAAAAGGATTCAATACTCCGTTTATTGAAGCGAAATTAACCTCCAAAGAAATTCATGAGTATTTATATAAAAATGATATTCCATATTCCAGATCAACCACTTGCCTTGCAACAAGAATTCCAACCAATACAAAAACCACTGAAGAGAAAATTAAAAGAATTCGTGAGTGTGAAGACTATATCTACAATAACACTAACTGTGAAATTGTTAAAGTTAGAGATTTGGGAAAATTTGGTATATGTGAAGTGGACAACTTGGATGAAATATTAAAAGAAGATAAATTTAAAGAGATTAATGATGAATTAAAACAAAAAGGTTTTAAGAAAGTCGCATTAAATTTATCGGAAATTGACGATGATGAATACATTACTATCCAATATGATAATGGTTCTTTTTCATATCAACTCCCATTTACAATAAACCTCGAAAATACAAAAAAACAAATCAAAAACGGAATTATTAATGAAAGTGAAAACACTATTGAACTTAACAACATACAGATTAATCAGAATGGCCTGATAACTGGAAATAACTTTAAAAGTTATGAAGACGCATTATTTAATTTTATGGAAATATTATCCAAATTAAGAAGAAACATATGCAATCAGAGGTGATTAGCATTATGAGATATCTTCAATCCAATTAGAAGATAACAAAATTTAACCTTTTAATGCATGAATTTTCCTGTTTTAAAAAAGTAGGAAATTTTCAATTAATTCTCTCTTCAGCTTCAAACCAATTTTTAAATTTAGGCGGTAAAACCGTAAATATTAACGCAAGAATCAGCACGATTACGGATAACAAAATCAATAATGATAGTACTTCCCAGGAGCCAGATATTGCAAGTTCATAAACACCACCCAACCAAATAACAGAAATAAGAACTGGAACAACATATCTAACAAGCATTAACCACCATTTACCAATTTTCAATGAGTTACTCCTGCTGTTTAAAAATCCAATCAATCTTTCACTATTGAACATCCATGAAAAAAGCAAACATTCCACTACCACTGAAAACAGAATTGCTATATTATTAACAAACAAATCTGTTATCGAAACCATATATTCTCCAGCAGATGACGCATATAACATAGATATAATTCCACCAACAATACACAAAATTGTTGTAGTCCTTTTTCTAGAAAAACCCAATTTATTTTGAATAGAACATGAGAAAACTTCAAAAGAGGACAGCATACTAGTGATGCCCGCAATATACACCGTTAAAAATAATAATGGTCCCAATATAAATGCAGTATTTCCTAAAACATTTAATACTTCAGGATATGCAACAAAAATTAAACTTGAACCCTGAGATACAAGATTAGAAACTGAAGTTCCTGACTGTAAAGACATATATCCCAAAATTGAAAAAACACCTAAAGCTGCGAAGTTTTCAAAAGCACAATTTGCAATGACAACATATAATCCGCTTGTAACTAAATCTATGTCCTTTTTTGTATAGCTTGAAAACGTGAAACCTATACCCATCCCCAGACTCAATGAGAAAAACACTTGCCCAAAAGCAGCCATCCATATATCAAAATGACCTAAAAGTGATAGATTCGGATTAAATAATTCTGCAAGTCCAATTGATGCGCCAGGCAACATCAGAGAAACTCCAACAAGTAAAATCATCATGAAAAACAATAATGGAACAAAAATTTTAGAAATTTTGCCTAAACCATTTTCCAAATTCCTATGAGAGACTAACCAGATAATAAACCATACTACAATCATAGAAATTCCAATGGCTGGAATAAAATTTAAAACACCATAAACAGAATGAGTAGAGTGTAACACTGAATTTGTTAAAAATGCATTAGGATCAGAGCCCCATCCTTTAAAAAAACTTAAAATCAGATAGATTCCATCCCAACCGATTATGGTGGAATAGTAAATTGTCATCACAAAAATAACAATAGGCAAAATCCATGCATAATACTCCAGTTTAGGATTGATATTAATAATTGCTTTTGTAAAAGAGGATTTATAGTTATAACCAACACCGTATTCTAGAACTAAAACTGGAATTGCCAGAACTAAAATAGCAATTAGATAGGGAATATAAAAAGCACCGCCCCCATTAGAATAAAGTATATATGGATATCTCCAAATATTGCCCAATCCAACAGAAGAACCTATCATTGCAAGAATAAATGAAATGTTACTTCCCCATTCGTTTTCTTTAGTCATATTATCCTCTTAATTAAAATCAACACTCAATATTTTTTCAGTTTCTCAATCATATTATACTCATTCCATGATATGGCCATATCCATCAAAGTTATTCGACAGATGGACAACTATAACAATAACCCCTAGAATTAACAAACATAAATCCAATTTCAATATCTCATAAATGTTTAATTGATAAAATCTCATATAATAGTTAATATTCAGGTTATCTTAAAAAAGGACATGAAATATACATATAATAAGATTAACAATATTTCAATACTTATAAAAAATTAAATAGCCATAAATAAAGGCATATAAATACGATTACATGAATTACTCATCATACATCCACACATAGTTAAACACCCTTTTTCATGATTATTTTTTAAAATTTTATAACTATTGTTATAAAAAGTAGTCTGGTAGATATAAATTGAATAATCAAATATATAAACATTATGGTTTTCAGCCATCCTAGAAAATTAAAATATTTCAAATGCCCATCATATTGAAATAATTTAAAATAATCTTTGTTGCGTATCAATGAAACTTGTCTTAGAAACTTCCATTACTACATCACTATCTTTAACATCACCAATCAATAGTGGTGAATCAAGATCATGCAATTTCTGATTCCTTTTCACCAACTTGATGTTACTGTTTGCATAAAATACTATTGAAATTATCTACCTCAAATTCAAAACTTGTTCCTTCTCTTGCGAACAATCAATATGTAAAAGTATAAGAATTATCCATTACTTTTTGGAATTTGCATAGAAAACCAATCATTTCCATCTTCTAAAAAAATTGTTTGAAAACCAAAATAAGTTTATCAACTCATAGTTGATAAACTCTAAAAAAGGTGGAATACCTCAAAAAGGACATAATGTTGATGCAACCATACCAATGAGATAAGAAGCAATGCAGTTTCATCAATTAACTACTAAATTATCATTTCATAGTATATAACGCATGATAAATTGTAGCTGTTTTTGAAAAGTATTGTCAATCAGAAATACTTTAGAAAGAATTATCTCAATGTACCAATTGGAATTACCATTACTCCATCTTTTCGAACTTTTGCAATTGGACCACCAGTTACAACAGCTAAAAAGCTAGGTTCTGGAATATGCGTATCTCCATCAGCAATTTTTTGCTTGATCAATTTATCTATTTTTAATAAAGATTGTGCACCCTCATCAATCCTTTTATCTCCTAATTTAAACTCGATTAATCCATAACGCCCATCAGCAATTTGCAAAACACAATCCACTTCCAAGGTACCGTCATTATAATATAATACTTTTCCACCCAATGGTGCTGAATATACCTTTAAATCCCTGATACATAATGTTTCAAAAATGAATCCGAAAGTTTCTAAATCATAGACCAACATTTCAGGAGTTACATTAAGTCCTGCAACTGCAATTGATGGGTCTATAAATTCTTTTTTTTCTGATTTTCTCATTTTTTGCTTTGACCGAATATTGGGAGCCCATGCTGGAACATTGTCAATGACAAAAAGATTTTTTAAAACGGAAATATATGAATAAAATGTAGGTTCAGAAATTTTGCCGTAATTCTCCTCAATATCCGCCATTATTTTAGTATTATTGACCAATGTTGAAATGTTACGTGAATAAGATCTAAGAATTGCTTCAAATACTTTTGAATCACGTTTAACACCATCAATATTATAAGTGTCATCACGACAGATGTTATCAAAATATGAAGAAGCCACGATTAACTGTTTTTGTTTATCTTCAATATTCAATGTTTCAGGCCAACCTCCGCGAGAAGCTAAAAAAGTTAAATCCCTTAAAGACAAATCCGAAGTAATTCCATTAATTTTAACATCTTTATCATTAAATAAGTCAATTAATGAAATCTTACCATTGGAATCGCCGCTTTCATATAAGCTCATAGGCCTCATCATCAACCTGTGGATTCTTCCAACACCTTTATGATTTATTTTAGAATTATCAACAATTGTAGAACCAGTTAAAATGTACAAACCATAACCATCTGTTTTATCAACGGAATATCTAACTGCATCCCACAATTGGGGAGCCATCTGCCATTCATCAATCAATAACGGTTTTGCCCCTTCCAATAATAACAATGGATCTACATCTGCCAGTTCAATATATGATTTGCCCAATGCAGGATGTTGCAATTCAATTAATGTTTTAGCAAACTGAGTAGCAGTAGTTGTTTTACCACACCATTTCGGTCCAACTATTAAAACAGCCCCCATACATTCAAGTATATTCTTTAATTCTTCATCCACATACCTTTTAATATATTCCACATTACCACCAATTAAGTGATTATACTAATTATATTTAAGTGATTATACTAATTATATTTAAGTGATTATACTAATTATATTTAAGTGATTATACTAATTATATTTAAGTGATTATACTAATTATATTTAAGTAATTATACTAATTTTATTTAAGTAGCATATCGAGTCAAAATTAATTAAAAATTTAACCTTACCCACATATACATATCATGGATTTTAAACTATTTAAAATTAGTTAATTTAATAATAAAAAACTAGAATGAAGTAAAAACAATATTCAAGAATTAAAACAATTTATAATGTGAAAACAATAGTTTTATTGACTAAAAAATTAAATCAAAGTTTGTTGTGTATCAATATAACTTGGCTCAACAATTTCTTTTACACCTTCGCCGTCTTTAACATCACCAATTAAAAGTGGCGAATCAGGATTGTGCAACTTTTGATTTCTTTTAACAAGATTTGTCGAATAATTTGCATAGCAATACCTGCATCCATGCATGCAAGTGTTATATGCTCCAATATCCCTTCCAAATATGCAGTCGCATTCGCGAATCCTATATTTTCCTTTAGGAATCTTTAAATTATTTCCGATGGCATTTTCAATTACTCTTTGAGTCATGCACCCACTTGAGTCAAATCCAAATTGGTCAAGCAAAGTTCCTTCAACACATGTTTTCATTTGAATATCATATCTTTTAGCTATTTTTGAGAAATTTTCACCAATCACTAATTGTTCAGACTTTGTTACCTCATTTGCCTCCAGAAAATTTCTCAATACCTTCTGATATAAATCAATGAAGCTTATTGTACAGTCATTGGTATAATCTGCAAGCTCTGATGCCATATGCTCAAACATATCAATATGAAAATCAAGGGAGTATTTTTCAGTGATGAAAATCGGATCATATCTCCATGAAATTTTATTTATTCCCAAATGTTCAGATAGCTCCTTAAAAGATTTTATGACCTTCTTGAAATCAGGAACATTAACTTCAATATCTTTGTCATATGGAGTGATTGTTACAAACCAGAACTGATTGAAGTCATCCAATTTTTCAATTTTTTTAAGCAACGGTTTCGGATTTTTCGTACAAAAACACAGACAATCAATGATTTTCGAATCCAAAGGATATCTGTAGATATCATCATTATACGGATTTCTGGTGCAGACAAAACCTTCGTCAACTCTATTCAAAAACCATTTGTGAAAAAAAGCGGGAATATCGGTTCTTGAACCTGTATTAATAATCATAAAAAAAAGAAAAATAAAAGAGATTTATAAATCTCTTCCAAATATGTGTACGGCTGCAGTACCACCGGTTCCTCCAATGTTGTGAGTCATACCGATTTCTGCACCATCAACTTGTCTTCCACCAGCTTCCCCTCTAAGTTGCCATACGATTTCAGCAGCCTGAGCAATACCTGTAGCCCCTAATGGGTGTCCACGTGCCTTAAGTCCTCCGGAAGAGTTGATTGGGAAGTCACCATCGATTTCAGTTTGTCCTTCTTCAATAGCTATTCCACCTTTACCTTTCTCAGCAAAACCTAAGTCCTCTACTGCCAATAATCCATTGATTGAGAAGCAATCGTGCACTTCAGTTACATCAATGTCTTTAACTGTGACTCCTGCCATTTCATAAGCTTTTCTGGAAGCAACTTTGGTAGATTCAATAGTAGTAATGTCTTTTCTGTCATGTAATGTAAGTGTTCCAGAAGCCTGTGCGGAAGCTTTTACATAAATTGGAGTATCAGTATACTTTTTAGCATCTTCAGCAGGCACCATAACAATCGCAGCTGCCCCGTCACTTACCGGAGAGCAGTCAAGGAGAGTTAATGGATCTGCCACCATTGTGGAATTGATTACTTTATCAACACTGATTTCAAATGGAAATTGTGCATTAGGGTTTTTAGATGCATTTTTATGGTTAACTACGGAAAATTGTGCTAACTGTTCACGGGTGGTTCCATATTCATGCATATGTCTTTTTGCAATCATTGCATATAATGACGGGAAGGTTGCACCTTGCTGTGCTTCCCATTCCTGGTCTGATGCAGTAGCAATAGCTGGAGTGGCATCAACTACATCAGTCATTTTTTCCACACCCGCAGAAATTACAACATCATGAAAACCAGATGCGACAGCCATGATTCCCTGTCTTAAAGCCAATCCACCAGATGCACAAGCAGCTTCAACTCTTGTGGTTGGAACTGGATTAAGACCTACATGGTCTGAAATAAGTGCTGCAATGTGTTCCTGTTCTACAAATAGTCCTGAGGACATATTTCCAACAAACATTGCTTCGATATCATCTCCATCAATACTTGCATCCACTAAAGCTTTTACACCTGCTTCAGCAATTAAATCCCTAAATGAGGAATCCCATAATTCACCAAATTTTGTTTGTGAAACTCCGATAATCGCAACATCTCTCATATTTAAGCCCCCTTACATTTTAATTTTGCCTTTGAATTTAGCATAAACAGCATAATCAACATAAGTCTTATCATCGATTATATCCTGTGTTTTTGGAGCTAATTCTCTTCTCTCAACAATTTCATCTTTTACAGTGATTGTGAATCCATCACTTCCTGCGCCTGATCCATATGAAATAACAAATATATTATCTCCAGGTTCTGCAACATCTAAAATATTAGATAATGCTAAAGGCACTGCTCCAGAATAGGTATTTCCAATATTTGGAGTTAAGAGACCTTGTTTTATTTGTTCTGAAGTGAAACCTAATTTTTTACCTGCCCTTAAGTAAAATTTACCGTTAGGTTGATGGAAACAAGCATAATCATAATCTTCAGGTTTTGAGTCAGTTTCGTCAAATAACATTTTAGCTGCACTTAAAACATGCTTAAAGTAAGCTGGCTCTCCTGTAAACCTACCACCATGGGACGGATAGTTTTGACCTTCTCTTCTGTAGAAATCAGGAGTATCAGTTGTAAAACTGCAAGTATGATTAATATCAGCTATAGTATTTTCGCTACCTATAATATAAGCTGCTCCTCCAGCGGATGCAGTATATTCTAAAGCATCACCCGGCGCACCTTGAGAAGTGTCAGCACCAATAGCCAATGCATATTCTACCATTCCAGACTGTACAAGACCCATAGACATTTGAATGCCAGCAGTTCCTGCTTTACAAGCGAATTCCAAATCAGCAGCAGTTAATTTTGGAGTTGCACAAACAGCTTCAGCAACAATGGAAGCGGTTGGCTTTACTGCATAAGGATGTGATTCAGAACCAACATAAACAGCACCAATCTTACTTGGATCAATCTGAGCTCTTGCTAGAGCATATCTAGCAGCGGTTACTGCAATAGTTGCAGTATCTTCATCAGCAGAAGGAACGGATTTTTCATTAACGACCAATCCATTTGACAAAGCTACAGGGTCATCACCCCATACTTTTGCAATTTCTTCTACCTTAATCCTATATGAGGGTACATGTGCCCCATATCCTACTATTCCTACCATTAAATCACCTTAAATCAAAATATTTAAAGACATTAAAAATTAATTTAACTATTTATATTATAATTATATTATTATATATAATTAACTAAAAAATAGCTATTTTTTAAACAAAATAAGAATTTTAAAAAAAGATTTCATTCAAGATGCAGTCGCCGGGATTCGAACCCGGGTTGTAGGCTTGGAAGGCCCAAGTAATAACCAGACTATACCACGACTGCATAAAAAATGCGGCGTCCGGGATTTGAACCCGGGTCTCTAACGTGGCAGGCTAGAGTCTTAACCAGGCTGGACTAACACCGCATAAAAACTAACAACAAATAAACTTATGTTTTAATATTATATAAAACTTTCGATTATTTGAAAGAAAATATAAAAATGATTAAATTTTTCGAGCTAATATACAAATCCAATCATTTTCCTCATTAATATAAGATTCAAAATCTTTAAAACCAGTTTTTTCTAAAGATTCTTTTAAAACATCTTCGGAATATATTTTCATATCTAAAAGTTCCACCAAATCATCATATTTTTCCATCTCACCTTCTCTGTAGACTGCTTCATTACAGAAAAATACTAAACCTCCCTTTTTAAGAACTCGATTTACCTCTTTTAAATCATTGATAAAATCCGGCCAGAAATAAATTGTTTCAAATCCTGTTACAATATCAAATGTCCCATCATAAAATGGCATGTCTGAAACAGACCCTTTCAAAACATTTACAATTCCCCTGTCAATAACTTCCTTGTTGAGTTCCTTTGATTTTTCAACACTGACTTCGGAATAGTCTATTCCGACAACACGTCCGTTTTGAGAAATTTGTGATGCGAAACGCTGTATGTTTCTTCCTCCTCCGCATCCGATATCAAGGATTTTGTCATCCTCTTTAATTTCAAAGTGACTTACTCCCCACTGAGCCATGCTTTCATGGGATTTGTTCATTCTGTCCAGTATCTGATGGCCCAGATCACCGACGGGTTTTCTTGCATTTTTAATGAGTTCCTTGTCTTCAATATTGTGGCCTGTATTTACTTTGTTATCTTCGCTCATAATTCCACCTATTTTTTCATTCCCTTACGTGTTTTGATAGCCTGTCCTGTCTGGAACTGTTTGATTTCACATGCCCCAAGCAATGCCTTACCGTAGGCAAGCAGCTTATCCTCTTCATTTACTATCAAAACCTCATCCTTTGATCTGATATTATCATCACAGTCAACTACAAATTTACAGAACACACTTTTTCCATCAAGTGCAAATGGTTCTGAGTCCTTGTTTACTACAACCCTGTTTTCAGGATATGGCATTGCATTGTGAAGCCTTTTGGCACCTTCCTTTGAAAGTATGAGATATGAATCTGATGCCCTCATATTCACAATCAGGACTTTTCCGTCGTAGATGTGTCTGATTTTTCCTGTCTTTTTACTTTTTTCAATGTTTATGTTTCCGCTAAACAGTGCATCTCCCGCACCAACGCCGAACTGATAATCTGCAATGGCCTTAATCTTTTTGATGTCATCCTTTTTATATCTTATTTCATCAGAGTCTATGCATTTGTTGTAAAGGCCAATTTCCAAATCCTTAATGATTCTTGAGTGGATTAACACCTGCTCATAATATTCGACGAACTCATTGATGAAATCCTCAACGAATTCTATGCTGTCAACATCACGTGTTTTTGGTGCGTCATTCTGACTTAACGGATATACCTCATCAATTTCCAAAGGTATCAATCCGAACGGCACATCCAATACCATAAAATCGGTATTTTCCAAATCGATTTCTTGTTCTGCACCATAAATGTAGAATTCTCCAAGTTTTCCTGAAATGAATTTTGAGTAAGGCTTTCTTGTTGGAGGCAATAACACCAGGTCTCTTTTTTTGGGCATCTCACGTAATTTCTGCATGTGTCTCAGCACTTCCGGGCGGCACAGTGATTCAGGACCTGTGTAGAAAAACGCTGACTTTTTGCTTCTAGGGTCGTATTTTTCCATATCCATGGAGTAATTTCCAAGCTGTCTTACCGCTTCAAGAAGTGCAGGATGAGCTCTGCATCGCTCCTCTACAAGTTCCATGAGATTGCCGTCATAGATTGCCTGCCTAATCAATCTCAATTCTGCAAATGAAACATGCAAGTTGTGTTGAGCTATAAGGTCTCTTCTTTTCTCTTTAGGCATTGCCCTTAAATCATCGGGAGTGTATTTGGTACATACTTCACATGAACACGGCATTTCCTGAAGGTTTTCCAGTTTGAATGTTCCTCTTGTTGATAAAAGCCTGTCGTCTTCTGCATAAAGGATATATGCCGCTGAGTCAAACAGATCACATCCCATTGCAACGCACAGTGCGAATATCATTGGGTGGCCTGCACCCATCAGGTGGCGTGCGGTATCATCAGGAAGCTCCTTCATGGAGTTCATCACGACATCCACCAGATCTTTGTAGTGATATGATTCCATAAGAGGGACAACTGCACCTATAGGATATAAATCGGCATCAAGCTTTGACAGTTCACGGGCACATTCACGTCTCAAATCAAGAAATGTTGAACCCTGAACAACAGAATTCAGCATCATTTCCATTTCCTGAGATTTTTTGTATTCAACAGCTTCCTTTGCTCTTTCCAAAGTGATTTTCAAATCGCTTTCAGCCTTTTCTCTTTCAACAAAGGGTGCTGTAGGAATATCCAAACTTGTTCCGATATCAGTCTTGATTAATTCCTGAAATTCAATAACTTCCTTATTTGTGATTTCAACATCACCGTAAACGGAAAGCTGGAAAGAACCGGAATCCGTCATTATCGGACCGTCAAAATGAATCAGTTCATGCAGACCTTTCTCGGCCGCTTCCTTTTTAAGTTCCTCATCCTTATAAATCAGATACGCATTAGTAATGACGATGTCAGCACCGTACTTACCTACATCTATCGCCTGTTTACGTGGATGAATAACGGGCATCAACGCAGGAGTTTTAACGTCCCCATGCTTGGTTTTTAAAACACCTACACGCCCCATATTATCTTTAGCCTTAATTTCAAACATCTAACTACCTTATTACATTGATTCATGAACTAATTAACTGATAATTTCAATAAGAAAAATATTCAATAATTTAAAGTTCAGTTAAAGAAATAATCTCCACAAAAATCTGGAGTATTAATAATATCTAAATAAAGTTATAATTAGAAATTATATAAATTTTGCTCATTTAATAATTAAAAAGTTGAATTGACATATCAAAAAAAAGTTATAACATTAAATTGAAGTTTAATCATGAAAAAAATAATAAAAAAAAGGAAAAACGGAGGTTAAGTTGAACTTAACCAGATTTTTTTAAATTATAATTTAGCCATCTCCTTCATCATATCATTACGTAAAGTTTTACCTAAATTTTCAAAGGTGTTTATATCTTTACTAACTGGGTTTTGAGTGTTTTTATCTTTGATAGATTTTTCATCGACTTTTTTATTGTTTTGAGAGTTAATGTTAGCATTTTGATTTACATCAGGATTTTTGTTCATAGGCATAGTGTTATTTTCCGGCTTTGAATTATCATATTTGGGATTATTTACAGTTTTAGATAAATTGAAATTAGGAGCAATTTTATCTAAGCCTATTAATTTAGACATGACATTATTCATTGCTTCTCCATTAAGGACAGCAGCGTTATTGTTATCTCTTAAATCAATAGGTTTTACATCAGAATTACCCACCGGTTTCATACCAGACATATTACCAACAACAACATCCAAAGGTTTCACACCAGAAAAATTATCTCTAGGCAAATCCATAGGTTTCATACCAGACATATTACCAACAACAACATCCAAAGGTTTTTTGTCAATATCAGAAAAATTATCTCTAGGCAAATCCATAGGTTTTACATCAGAAAAATTATCTCTAGGCAAATCCATAGGTTTTACATCAGAAAAATTATCTCTAGGCAGATCCATAGGTTTCATACCAGACATATTACCAATAACAACATCTATAAGTTTTTTGTCAATATCGGAGAAATTATCTCTAGGTAAATCCATAGGTTTTACACCAGACATATTACCAATAACAACATCCAAAGGTTTCACACCAGAAAAATTATCTCTAGGCAAATCCATAGGTTTCATACCAGACATATTACCAACAACAACATCCAAAGGTTTTTTGTCAATATCAGAAAAATTATCTCTAGGTAAATCCATAGGTTTCATACCAGACATATTACCAATAACAACATCTATAGGTTTTTTGTCAATATCTGAGAAATTATCTTTAGGAAAACCAATGGTTTTATGATCATTTAAACCATTGAAATCATCTTTAGGCAAATCCATAGCTTTTTGGTTATTGCCTATAAATGATACATTATCCATTGGAATATTCATCTTTTTCTGATTATTTACATCAGAAGGCAAATCAATATCTTTTTGGTTTTTCACATTAAAATCCCCAGGCAAATTCATAACATGATTATTATTTACCCTAGAATCTCTAGGAAAATCCATAGCATTATTATCATCACGATGAGCATCGATTTCATTGTTTTGTCTAAAATCATTAGCATTATTCTGATTATTATTTACAGCTTCGTTAGAATCGAAAGATACATCACCGTTAGATTTAACATCCCCATCATATTCGTACAAATTCTCATCACTATTTTTATCTCCAATCATTCTTGGAGGTTGATTAAATGATTTTTGTTCATTATGGGAGAAATAATCACCAATATCATTTTCATGATTTTGCATGAATCCATCATCATTACTTTCACCAGCAATATTATGATTTCTAATATTGGTTTTTATAGACGGATCGTGTCCCGTCCCACTAATTTCAGCATCATCAACTGCTGAAACCTCCGAAATAATAGCGAAAGATAACATAATGAACAAAAACATTACAATAATATTTCTTTTATTATGCATTTTTTCATCTCGCTTTTGATTACAACCCCAAATATATTGTCATGAAAAATTACCCTAAATAAGAGTAAAATTTCAAAATACTTAAGGTTGATGGTTTTTATTTTAAATTAAGTAGTATATAAATGTTTTTATTTAAAAATAATAAAAAATAGGAATTTAATTTAAAAAATAAGCAATTTTAAGCGAAAAATTAAATGGCTAAAACTGGCTTAAATCAGCTCCAAATAGTTGAAAACATGACAAAGTTAAATCAGAAAACATGTTAGTGATAATTTGAACTTTAATTAAACAAGGCCAAATTAGATTTATAGTAATCAAACAAGCCCATTTTAAATAAAAAATAACAATTACCATATTTTTAAGACAAAAAATACCAATTTTATAACTAATTTCCAAATTAAAGGCAAGATTTAAGAAAATGATTTAGAAATTCACAAACTTAGAAATAAGGACAAACAAAAGGCTTTTAGGAAAATAAGCTAAAAACAACATAGTTTACATTTAAACCAATAAAAAGAAAATTAGCAAAATTCACCTCAAAACTAACAAATAAGTTAAATTCAAGCCCTAAAAATCATAAAACAACTAATTAAACTCATTTAATTAAAAAATAAAGATTAAAATCAATTTTAAATAATAAAGCTAAAAACGATTAAAGGATGTTGTAATTTTCTACAATTATCTTTAAACTGAATTAAAATCATTGCCTGTCCATAAAACTCATAGTAATCGAAAAAGATTTATGCAAAAAAAGACGAAATGAATAGAGACACATCGCAAAAAGCACCAACACACCAAAACAATCATGACCCCATCTCCACAATCAAAATCAAAATTCCCTATAAATAAACTCTTCACCATAAAAAATAGCTAAAATAATCAATGACTATTCAATTAAATAAATTATTATCCCCTAAACACAAAAATAACGTTTAAAACAAAAATTATTGAAAAATTTTGTAAAACCTCAGTTTTTGTCTATTTTTCTTTTCTGACTACAAAAATCAATATATATTAAAAAAAACAAATTTTTCTTTTAGATACAATGAGCTATGAAGAGAGTGCACGAATAATTAATGATGATATTTTTGATTTGGTGAATTCATGTTTCGATGAGGAAAGAAGTAGTCGAAATAATGAAGGAAGAGTTAATTTTTTTGATACTTACAAAGATTATTTTGTTTTAACTGATGATGGATCTTATTCTATTAACTCAAAGGAA
The DNA here is from genome assembly GCF_017431965.1 of Methanobrevibacter sp. Classification (GTDB taxonomy): domain Archaea; phylum Methanobacteriota; class Methanobacteria; order Methanobacteriales; family Methanobacteriaceae; genus Methanocatella. The sequence continues at coordinate 74,175 of NZ_JAFRKB010000033.1, forward strand.
ATAAATAATAAAATTGAAACACTCCATACATCTACAGGTGCAATAAGTGAGTCATTTGAAAAATTTATCAACCCTATGAAGTTTGACTATGACCAGGACATTGCAATTTTAGATATTTGTGCCGGCATAGGATACAACTCCTCAGCGGCAATATCCAATTTTTTAAAAAATAACCATGATTCCAATCTAAAAATAGACATGGTTGAAATTTCACATGCAACACTTGCCTGCGGTCTTTTAGTTCCTTCACCAATAAAAGCCCATAATATTACTCGAAAAGCCATCGAAGATGAACTAATTGCCCAAGATTATGCAACTTTAAGTCTGGAAGAATGTGAAATACCAGAAAATATTGATCTTAACGTTTATATTGAAGATGCCCGCCAAACCGTTCAAAAATTAGATGATAATACTTATGATGCAATATTTCTAGATCCCTTTTCACAGAATATGGCTCCTGAATTGTTTTCAGTGGAATTTTTCAAAGAGTTTAGACGCGTTATTAAAGATGACGGGATTGTAGCTACATACACTTCCTCCGCTCCAATCAGAGCGGCATTTATCGAAGCCGACTTTTACATAGGCCAAGGCCCGATATTCGGAAGAAAGCAGGGTGGCACACTGGCCAGCCCAAATCCTGTGATGCTTGATACATCCCTTCCCAAAAATGACGAGATAAGAATTGCATTATCTGATGTGGGAATTCCATTCAGAGATCCAAATCTAAATAATTCCAGCGAATACATTTTAGATAAAAGAACAGAAGAAAGGCACAACGCCCGCCATAACACCAAAATATCTTCTGCAGTGAAAACACCAATATTTCTAACATCCGAAATGGATGACGAAAAACTGAAAAGAAGAGTTGAACGAAACCTCGCAAAAATGAACATACCTTCAACAACATCACATGAGGCATTCTATATTGTTGAATGTGAAGAAAATTATTCAACAAAACAGGATGCTGAAAATAATTCTACAAACAGAATTTTAAATATGAAAGAAAGATTAAAAAAAGTAAAATTAGGTAACTGGAAATGATTATGCTATTCCACAGTTACACATTTTGCTAAGTTTTTAGGCTTATCAGGGTCATGGCCTTTCTCTATTGTAATATAATATGCAATTAATTGTAAAGGAACTATATAAACCAATGGTGCAATAATTTCCTTAACTTCAGAGTTAATTGTAATTACTGCATTTGCTTTAACTTTTAGTGATTCATCATCAGACGATCCAATAGCCAATACATTAGCTCCACGAGATTTAACTTCTTCCAAATTGCTCATGGTTTTTCTGTAATTATCCCCCGGAGGAATTATAACTACAACCGGAATTCCCTCATCAATCAATGCTAAAGGACCATGCTTTAGCTCTCCTGCAGCATAACCTTCACCATGAATATAAGTAATCTCTTTGAGTTTTAAAGCACCTTCCAATGCAGTAGGATAGGAATAGCCTCTTCCCAGATAGAAGAAATCTCGAGCATAATTGTATGTTTTTGATATGTCTTTAATATAATCAACATCTGAAAGAGCTTCATCAATAAAGTCAGGTACCTTTTCTATTTCTTTAAGCAATTCCATATTTTTAGAAATCAATGCTGCGAATAAATAAATTGCAGTAAGTTGAGCCACATAAGTTTTTGTAGCAGCAACACCAATTTCAGGACCTGCCTGAGTTTGGATTACATATTGAGCTCTTCTTGTAATTGAAGAACCTGCCACATTAACAATACCTAAAGTTTTGGAAGTCTGATTTGCAACATCCAATGCTTTTAGTGAATCTGCAGTTTCACCAGATTGTGAAATGAAAATAACTAAAGTTTTATCATTTAAAGTATTTGCAGAATATTTGAACTCGGATGCAAGAATTACATCAGTTGGAATGCCTGCAAGTGATTCAATTAAATATTTTCCTGTCAATGAAGCATGATAAGATGTTCCGCATGCAACAAAGCATATCCTTTGAAGGTCTTCAATATCATCAATTATTTCTTGGATATTTTCCTTTTGAGTCAGTGTATTTCTAACAGCTGTTGCCTGTTCATTAATTTCTTTAATCATGAAATGGTCATAACCTTCCTTTTCGGCCATTTCAGGAGTCCAGTTAATAGTATCGATTTCTTTATTAACCACATTGTCGAATTCATCATGAACAACAACTCCATCCTTATCCAAAATGACAATTTCCCCCTTTTCAGGATAGATTATATCGCGCGCATACTTTAAAATGGCGGGGGAATCGGATGCTAGGTAATATCCATCTTCGCCAATGCCTACAATTAAAGGGGAATCCTTACGAGTTGCAACTATCTTATCCGGTTCGTTTTTACTGATTGCCGCGATTGCATAAGCTCCTTCAAGTACATCAATAGTTTTTCTAACCGCATGTTCAAGGTCAAACTTTTCATCCATAAACTTCTGAATTAAATGAGGAATGACCTCAGTGTCAGTATCTGATTTGAAAATATGGCCTTCAAGAGTTAATTTTTCCTTAATTTCCAAGTAATTTTCAATAATACCATTGTGAACAACAGCAACAGTATTGTCTTCATCAATGTGAGGATGAGAATTCAATTTTGAAGGATCACCATGGGTTGCCCAGCGAACATGAGCAATACCAAATTTTCCAGGCATATCAGTTAAATCCAATTTTTTATCTACCTCTTCAATTTTGCCCTTATCTTTCTTAATGTGTATATTTCCTTCATTGAATGTAGCCAAACCTATTGAATCATATCCCCTATATTCCAATTTTGAGATGCAGTCAAAAAGGATTGGTGCTACGTCATTATCTTCCTTTAATATACAACCTACAATTCCACACATCTAATCACCTTGATAATTGTAAATATCCTCATAAAGATTTACAACATCCCCAATTATTAGAATAGCTGGAGTGTTAATCTTTTTATCAGCAATGTTTCCTAATGTTCCAAATACAACATTTTCATCAGGCAAAGTTCCGCTTTCAACAACACACACCGGAGTATCTGCTGAGCGGTATTTCATAATTTCAGAAGTATTTTCACGGATATTGCCAATGCCCATTAAAATAATTAAAGTATCTGCAGTATAATCCCAATGAACTTGGCTTTCCGCCTTGGTTGGGTCTTCATGACCAGTTACGATAGTCACAGAAGTGGCTACTGCCCTGTGAGTTACAGGTAGTCCTAGTGAAGTTGGTGCTCCAATAGCTGAAGTTACACCTGGAATTACTTCAAATTTGATATCATGTTCCATTAAAGCCAATATTTCTTCTCCACCACGACCAAATACAAAAGGATCGCCTCCTTTTAGCCTAACAACATTTTCATGATTTTGAGCCTGCTCAATAATCAATTCATTAATTTGGTCCTGTGTTTTATAATGTTCCCCTGCCTTTTTACCAACATAAATTTTTTCTGCATCATCAGGAGCATGAGCCAATATTTCTTCATTAGCCAAATAATCATATAAAACAACATCAGCTTTATTCAATGCTTTAACTGCTTTAAGAGTTATTAAATCAGCATCTCCAGGTCCTGCACCAATTAAATAAACTACCATTTTATCACACTATAAAAATCCTTTAAAGAAGTTTAAACCATCATCAGAGCCAAATATTTCTTCACAAGCTCTTTCAGGGTGAGGCATCATAGCACAAACAAGGCCAGATTCATCACAAACGCTTGTAATAGCTTCCATTGAACCATTAGGGTTTTTACCTTCAAACTGTAAAACAATTTGGTCTTGATCTTTCAATAAATCAATGTCTTCTGTATAAAATCTTCCTTCAGCATGTGCAATCGGAAGAGCAATAATCTGATTATTCTTGAATGCTTTGGTGAAAGGTGTCCTATTTGTAGAAACCTTTAAATCCACCCATTCGCAGTTGAATTTTGGATTTTCATTAGTAATGAAAATACCTGGAACAAGACCAATTTCACCTAAAATTTGAGCTCCATTACATATTCCCAAAACAGGCTTTTCTTCTTTTACTAATTCTTTAATTCCATCAATTACTGGTGTAATAGAAGCCATTGCACCGGCCCTTAAGTAATCTCCATAAGAGAAACCTCCAGGAATAACAATACCATCAAAATCTGTTAATTTTTCTTCACTCCACCATACATATTCTGGAGTGAGACCAGCAAGCTCAATAGCTTTTGCAACATCCCTGTCGCAGTTAGTTCCCGGAAATCTAATTACTCCAATTTTCATTTAAATCCCTCTATTTACCACATGCCATGTTTTGTGGGATAACATTAATCTTATAATCATGAATTACAGGGTTACAGAGTAACCTTTCACACATGTCTACAACATTTTCTCTGATTACTTCCCTGTCTTCGCCTTCTATTTGGAATTTGATAATATCAACAGTTTTGACATTTTTAACTTCATAACCAAGCAAATCAAGAGATCTTTCAATTGTTGTAGCTTCAGGATTTAACATACCGCTTTTAAGGGAAATTTTTACTTCAATATCAAATAACATTTAAATCACCTTTTCTGAATCTGGAATAACTCTATTATACACTTCAATGTAAGCATTCATAACTTCTGAATCTTTTCCTTTTCTGAATAGTTCTTTATCTAAGATTTCCAATGTTTCACTATCCCATAATCTGCATCCGTCAGGAGAAATTTCATCACCTAAAAGAATGTTTCCATCCTTATCTTTACCGAATTCAATTTTGAAATCAACCAAAATAATTCCTGCATCAGCGAAGAATTTGGTTAAGATTTCATTGATTTTTAAAGCCTTTTGGGTTAATATTTCAATTTCTTCTTGAGTAGCGATTCCTAATGCCTTAATTAAAGAATCATTCAACATAGGATCATGATATTCGTCAGCTTTGAAATCCATTTGAACAATAGGAGGTTCTAATCTGGAACCCTCCGCAAATGGGTATTTGCGAATCAAACTACCTGTTGCAATATTTCTTATAATGACTTCAATTGGAATCATTTCAAGTTTTTTTGCAATCATGATATTAGGTTCAGGCAAGTCAATGAACTGAGTTTCGATGCCATTTTCTTCCAAAACTTTAAATATTTTAGTTGAAATTATGGCGTTGTAAGCTCCTTTGTTATCCATTACTTCTTTTCTCTCACCATCCCCTGCGGTCATATCATCCCTAAACTCAATTATGACCTCATCTGGATTATCAGTAGCGTATACACTTTTTACTTTTCCATTGTTAATTAACTCTTTTTTGTCCATGATATCAACAAAACAAATTTTAAATTATTATAATATAATTTTTGGTCTAAATATTATATAACTTTAATTAGAAAATAAGGAAAAATAGCTATAATTCATTAACAAATGTTAAATCATCTTTTTCATGTCCGAATTTAATTCCATTCAATTTGCCGCTTGGCAGTTTTGACATTACCTTTACTGGAAAATCATCATCCGGATTCAAATACATCGTATGAATAACATCCTGTCGTGTTTTAATTTCAATTTTATAAGAATTATCCGTTTTAGATAAATCTCCATCTAGAAATACTTCATTGAAAGATTCATCCAAAAGATAATCCGGAAAGGATTCATTTATATTGAAATGCTTTAATAAATCCCTAAGAATCATTTAACTCATTCCATGCTTGGAAGCTTGTCTTGATCTGACTCATAAGAAGAACCAATAAGCTTACCTGATTCAACATCGAATTGGCGGAATCCTCCGTCCTCGTATGTTACTTCGCGGTAATTTAATCCTTCCTCCTGGCCATTTTTAATAATTTCTTCTTTTACTATTTTCAAAGTATCACCTACCATTGATTTATAGAAGAAATATTAATCTTTTTAATATTTCATCAAAGCTTTCATTAAACCTTTGAGTGTGGACATTAAAATACTTTACTATTATTTATATATCTCAAAAATTATAATATATGATATGGATATGAAAAATGCTGTTATACTTTTAATATTTTTACTGTCTATTTTAGGACTCATAATTGGCGTTCATTATACCACAGATGATACTGCCGATGCAAGTCAAAACAGTGATGATATTGGTTTAAAAAGTGAAAACGATAGTATTATTCTCCATTTACAAAAAAAAGAAAATGACAGTAGTTTAATTGACAGAATACTAAATTTAGCCAATGCTAAGTAGTAACTCCTTTTGAAATTTTTTGCATAAGATTTAAACATGACTTATTTTGAATATCATCAATTAAAACGCCGGCATATATAATTGTACTTCAATTTTGAAAGCGATGAAAAAAGAAAATTTATGATAGAATATTTAAACTCTATCTTCTGTTTTTTTCCAATTATCATTTTTTGGCGGAAGAATGGTAAATATCAATGAGGATATCAGCAATACTGCCGCTGAAACGATTGTGAAATTCATTTGATGAATTGAAGATGAATTAATAACATCAATCAGGCCTCCAATCCAAACTATTGAAATGAAAATCGGAAGTACATATTTAACGATTACAATCCACCATTTACCAAGCTTAATTGTCTTGGTTCGTGAGTTCATGAAATCAACCAATTTTTCAGCTTTAAATACCCAAGCAAAGATTATACACTCAACAATTACACCAAAAAGCAATGCAATCTGATTTATGAATGTATCAACATAACCAAGCAATGATCCACCATATGAAGTTGCATAAATCATTGAAATGAGAGCGCCAACAACACACAAAATTGTCATTGTCCTGTTTCTTGTAAGGCCAAATTTATTTTGAATTGAAAAGGATAACGGTTCAATTGTTGATAGGATGCTTGTAAGACCTGCAAGATAAACTGTTAGGAAAAACAGCGGTCCTAAAATATAAGCCCATTGACCCAATACATTAAATACAGTAGGATACGCAATGAATACAAGGCCGGTTCCCTGAGTAACCAAATCCGCTACAGCAGTGCCTGACTGAAGTGACATATAACCTAAAATTGAAAATACTCCCAAAGCTGCGAAATTTTCAAACAAGGAATTTGCAAGAGCTATTGAAATTGTATTGGTGATTAAATCCGCATTATCTTTTGTATAGCTTGCATAAGTAAAAGCAATTGACATTCCCAAACTCAGTGAAAATACTATTTGTCCGAATGCAGCCATCCAAATTTCAAAACGGCCTAAAAGTGACCAGTCCGGATTGAAGAGCTCGGAAAGTCCAATTGAAGCACCTGGCAAAGTCAGGGAAAATGCTACAATAATCACCATTATAATGAATAATAAAGGTACTAAAAGTTTTGAAACTTTACCTAAACCTTTTTCCAGGTCCCTATGAGAGATGAACCATATTATTACCCAACCCACAAGCATTGCAACGGCAATATATGGAATGAAATGAGTTAATCCCATGTAAGATTCAGAAGATTGAAGAAGAGTGGTTGTGAAGAAAGCATTTGGATCTGCTCCCCAGCCTTTAAAGAAACTCAATAGAATGTATATTCCATCCCAACCCAAAATGGCTGAGTAATAAACCATAATCATGAACACCGCAACAGGCAACAGCCATCCCAAATATTCAAATTTGGAATTAATCTTTGTAATTGCCTTTGCAAAAGAGGATTTATAGTTATATCCAACACCATACTCTAAAATCAAAAATGGAATACCCATTAGCAAAATTGCCACTATATAGGGGATGTAAAATGCTCCTCCTCCATTAGAATAAAGTACGTATGGATATCTCCAAATATTTCCAAGTCCAACTGCAGAACCAATCATTGCCAATATAAATGAAAGGTTACTTCCCCATTCGTTTTTATCTTCCATAATTTCCCATTTCCTATTTAATATATGTCATATATTTTTATTCATAAGATAATAAATAGGTTTAGATTAATGAAAATAAGATTGTAAAAAAATAAATGGGATTGCTAATATTGTCCAAAATCAATGAAATCAATATGATGATTATATCTTTCTTCTTCTGGAGGCAACTCCATATAATCTCCATATAATTCAGTCAATATCTTATCATAATTTTTTGGAACATTGACATAAATATCTTCAAATTTGACTTTTTCAATTTCTTTAAAATCATTTTTGTCATATATTAAAGGATACTCATTAGCATTTGCCGAGAAATCAAACACACTTTCAGAATTAGCATCAGCATAACTATTTAAAAAATTTAAGCATTTCCTATTCAATTTTGAAGGAGTGATATTTAAAATATTTAATAGATGATACATTGAATGTGAAATAAACTTTGATATGAATGGCAAATCATCCAATCTTATTCTGGAAGTAACTAACAAACGGTTATATAAAAAAGCCTTTTTAATTTGAAAAAAACGTTTGAATTTGTTGTTAGATACATCATCAAGAACAAAGATATCAATATTGAATCCGATAGTGAAATCAAGATTAGATGCCCATTTTTCTTCAAATCTCGTATTTTTCAGTGATAACTTTGCAAACAAGTAACAATAATCCTCTTCTGATTCAATGGTTAACAATTCATATTTTTCATTTGAAGAATAGAGTTTTTTGAATTTTTCAAAATCATCCCTCAACATCACGACATCCAAATCATCATCCCAAGGAATAAAGCCGCCATGCCTTATAGTTCCCAATAAAGAACCGGCATACATGAAATATGTAAGGTCATTATCTTCACAAAAACTGATCAAATCCTTTAAAATCATTAATTCAACATCATGAATATGTTTTAAAGTCTCATCATCATATTTTTTAATTTTCACAATATCACAATTTATTCCTTATTAATGAAATTCATGAAGTTCTCTTTGTTTTCAAGTGCAGTGGTTGTTGGCCTTCCCAAATCTTCACGAGCGCCGATAGAACACAATACCTCAATAAAACAAAGGTCATCTCTAGATTTTGCCAATTTTAATTCATTATCCAAATCATCGAAATTATCAACTGATACGGCATATGAATAACCGCAGGATTCAGCTATGTTGACCAGATTCATTGTAGATGCAACGGTTGGCATTCCACCAACGGTTTCATGAGCACTATTGTTTATAACAATATGTACTAAATTAGAGGGATTTACATTACCCACAACAGCTAACGAACCCATATGCATTAATGCAGATCCATCACCGTCAATACACCAAACCTTCTCATCAGGTTTATTTATAGCGACACCTAATGCAATAGAAGAAGTATGTCCCATAGAACCTACAGTTAAGAAATCATATTTGTGTGCTTGATTATTAGATTCCCTTATCTCAAATAATTCCCTACTAGCTTTACCTGTAGTGGAAACAATAGGATCCTCGCCACTAACATTAACAATGTGTTCAATGATTTCCTCACGAACCATAAGATTATCATTTTCATAAACAACTTTTTTATCATATGTCAAAGCATTTTTGCGGACAACAAAAGCAACGCATTTTCCAGAAGCAAGAAGATCATTATATTCCGCCATAACATCATTAAGTTCATTAACACTAGTGTCTTCACCAATGACAAAATTATCAATATCCATTAAATCAAGCAATGTACAGGTTATTTCTCCTTGATAGATATGCTGCGGTTCATCGTGAACACCAGGTTCGCCTCGCCAACCAATAACAAAAATACAGGGAATAGCATAAACTTTGTCATTCAACAAAGATGCAACAGGATTAATAATATTACCTTCACCACTATTTTGCATATAAACAACAGGGACTTTACCAGTTGCTAAATGATAACCTGCAGCTAATGCAGTACAATTTCCCTCATTAGCAGCAATTATATGATGATTTTCATCAATACCATATTCATTCATTAAATAATTGCATAATGCTTTTAGCTGTGAATCCGGAACGCCTGTGTAAAAATCACAACCCAGAACCCTTACAAAATCTTCAACATTCATATTTTAATACCTATATTATAATTGTGGAGTAATAATCTTTTCAATCAAGAATTCAGCAGTTTTTTCAATATCGTCATATGCTACTTCTTTTGGTAAATCTTCACCAAAGGCATCTTTCACTTTACGAATCAAATCATCAGTATAATAAAGTGTTGCATCTTTAATATCTTCCACACCATCTAAAGCCAATGATTCACGATTTGCCTTGTCCATTTCATCAAAAGTAAATACTGATTCATCAATCCATGCAGAAATCTTATCATCTTTATATCCAATAATTACAGGATATCCACCAATGTGTCCGAATACACCAGGAGCGAATACCTTTTGACTTTCACCTGTGCGTATTGCATCAATAACTGCTGAGATAATGCGATAATTACTGGATGCATTCATCATGTTCCTTTTTTGGTCAACGGGCATGCTAATTGAACATGCACTGTAAATATCTTCATGAGGAATGTCCTTTTCTTCACCGCGATAGTAAATCTTTAACGGTAAATCCACGCCTTCTGTTTGGCCTTCTTTGCTTATGCATACATCATGGAAATGTGCTGCTGCAAAATTGAAATCAACATTCCAGAAATCATCCACACCAAGAATATCTGCAACTGCAAATTTCATTCTAGGAATTAAATGATTTAAGTTTCCACTGCCAAAGTCCGGATATGCCTTACCTGCACTTTTAAGCCAAGGAATAACCGCATCAGAATAGGAAGTATTAATTACAACTGCATCGGTATCGGCTTTGTCACATGCTTCCATAATGTTTTTAGTGAATCTGATTGATAATGGAGTCCAAATACCGTATGCCCTTACATTATTCCATGAAATACTTCCATATTTAAGACCAGGATAAGCCCTACTGGAGTTGACAATAAAATCTGGACTATGTTTAGCTATTGCTTTTTCGATGGAATCAATGTCATTTAAATCAACCCCTGCTTCGACAATAATCTCTGATTTATTTAATTCACGAATAAGGCTTGCAACACGAACAATATTAACATCAGATTGCATTTTTTCCTGATTTCTTCCAACAACAACTAATTTTATAGCAGGATCGTTTTTACTTACTAAAAAGTCTAATAAATAGGTTCCCACGCTTCCTAAACCTATAATCATAATTGTAATTTCATCATCTTTTACATGTTTTTCAACAACTTGTAATCTTTCATCTAATGTTTTCATAATTTATTTCTCCCAATAATTTTTAATTAATTTATAATCTTCACGAGTGTTACAGTTTACCCAATGTTTTAAACCAATTATTTCAATTTCAGAAGCATTTTCAACTAAATCGAAGTATTTTTGAATAATTCCCAAATTGGTATCCTCAATGATATTTTCATAGAAATTATCATTTGCAGCTTTAAGTAAATCCATATCCTTGAATTTCCAGGTTTGACCGGAATTAAAAATAGCCTTAAAAGGTTCATTTAACTCCAATAATCCATGGTCACTATTAAACAAATAGTGATATTCATCATTAGCACCAACATATAGGACAACCGCCTTATTTGAATAAATCGGATCATAATTGAATGTTAAAACATTCTTATCAGAGAAAACTACTTTATTAAATGATTCACTGTCAATGTCCAAATCTCCTTCTACAAATAATATTTCATCAATATTATTAAAATTGTCTAAGGCTTCTTTTATTCCAAGATATAAACTATATCCTGAACTTAAATCACTGAAATGATCATTATAAACAGTTACAATTTTATCCTGCAACTCTTTTGAAATGTTGTGGTTAATGTAGTCAACCAAATCATCATATTTGTATCCGCCGACAATGACAATCTTATCAGCATAACTGACCTTTTCAAGCATATGATAAATTAAACTATCTTGAGGGTTTTCTTCATAATACAAACACTTTAATATCTTATCCTCTTCAGGAATGTCCTTGTTGAATCTGCTTGAGACACCCGCCACTCCAATAATAACTATTTTCAAATTTATTCACCCGAATTAAGGTAATTTTCAACACATTCATCCAATCCTTTATCTAAATCCATAATAGGTTCCCAATTGGTTCTTGTTCTGATTTTTTCAGTTGATAATAATCTTCTCTCAGGGTCGGATTCACGGTAACCTTCAAACTTGATAACAGGCTCATCAATACCCATTTTTTTAGCAATCAATTTTGTCAAATCAATGATTGATATTTCTTCATCTGTTGCCACATTATAGATTGTACCATCCAGTGCGGAGTCTGTTTTAGCCAATGCCAATACTGCACTGCAGCTATCATAATTGTTTAAAAATGTTCTGCAGTTCTTTTTGGAATTTTCCAATAGTGTTACTTCACCATCATTTTTAAAGCTGTTTATGATGTGAGGTATAATATGTTTTGGTAATTTTTCATTTTTACTGTAAACATTAGCAAAACGAATGGAACAACCTTTAATTTTACCGTTATCAACTGCATCCTTCATGAAAAACTCAGTCAATAGCTTTCCGGTTGCATAACTTGTCCTTTGACTGTGTTCCGCATTTGCCATAGTGATGAAATCAGATTCCTTAACACCGCCATCTTCATTCCATGAATTCATTGAATAAATTTCAGAAGTGGAACAGTTGATGTATTTTTCAGCACCGACTTCAATAGCCTGAGTTAAAAAATCATTCATGCTAACCACATTGGTTTCGTAAGTTTCATAAACGTTGTAAAAATGTTCTGTGTGAACAACAGCTGCACAGTTAATATAACAAATTTCATCAAAATCATCTTTCAAATCTAAAACTAATGATTTGATTTCATCCATCTGCTCTTTGTTGTTTAAGTCATATTCATAAAAATCAAAGCGGTCATCATCCAAACAGTCTTTTACTGTATCTATTGATGATGCATAGAAATTGTCGAAACCAATGATTTTTACTTCATCTTCATCTTGGTTTAAAAGTTGTCTTACCAACTCGTTACCTGTCATTCCAGTAACACCACTAATAACATATAAAACTTTCATAAATAAACCTTCTTAAATTCCATTTTCTAACCTTAAACGATAAAAATCATCAATACTTCCATCATACAAAGCCATAGCTTTATCTTTTGGATATTTAACATACCTGAGCTCAACGCTCATTGAATCTGTGTCAAGAATTGCATATTGTGCATTTGGATTATGGTTTCTAGGCTGGCCCACAGATCCGGGATTAATAAATAAAACAGACTTTTTATTTCTCATATCAGGATTGTCAACATCGTAAAAATACTGAAAAACGTGAGGATAATGAGAATGACCTGACAAGACAATGTCAAAATCAGAATAATCTCCATTTAAGTTATCTGGAAAAATTGCTTTCCAATAATAATCAATTAAGGAACCATGAATCGCCAAAACTTTTTTATCATCAATTTCAAATTCATATCTTCCTTCATGAATCAAATCCTTATTTAAATAATCTTTAGATTCCTCAGTGAGTTGGGATTCTGTGAATTTTGCTGAATCAACACCTCGTTGGTTTGAAAAATGGTCAAAATCTTTAGTCAAAATAGCTCTTTCATGATTTCCCCAAATATTGCATATTATTTTTTCTGACAAATTATCCTTAACGCATTCTATTACCTCATTTGATTGCATTCCATAATCAATCAAATCACCTAAAAGAATAATTGATTCAATATTTTGATTATTCAAATCTTCAATAACCTCTGTTAATGCAAACAGGTTTCCATGAATATCTGATAAAATTGCATATTTAGACATGTTAATCGTTTTATAATTCATCAATTAATGTGATAATATCCTTGATAGATAGTAATTCTTCATCGATTTCGTGGGCTCTGTGATATTTTAAAATGGATTTTGCTGCATTTTGCATAGCCGGGAAAGCTGCTCTTAACAATTGATTTGCATAAATTACAATATTGACGCCGTGCTCGATGAGTTCTTCTTCAGTTACTGTGTTATAGGAAGACGGAACTACTACAATTGGAGTTTCACTGTCTTTTTCTCTAAATTTATCACAGAATTCAAGTATCTCATCCGGTTCCTTTTTCCTACTGTGTATCATTATACCATCTGCACCGGCATCCCTAAATGCAAATGCCCTTTCTAGTGCATCTTCCATTCCTTGCTCAAGAATTAAACTTTCAATTCTTGCAATAATCATGAAATCATCTGATAGTTGTGCGTTTTTACCAGCTGCTATTTTTTCACAGAAATGTTCAATGTCATCTTGAGTCTGCTCCACTTCAGTTCCAAATAGTGAATTTTTCTTTAATCCTACCTTATCTTCAATGATTACTGCTGAAACACCCATTCTCTCAAGAGATCTTACCGTATAGACAAAATGCTCTGTAATTCCACCAGTATCTCCATCAAAAATAATCGGTTTGGTTGTAACTTCCATTATGTCATTGATTGTTCTGAATCTGGAAGTCATGTCCACCAATTCAATGTCCGGTTTTCCCTTTTCGGTACTGTCACATAAACTGGATATCCACATTGCTTCAAACTGATCAACATGTTCATCATCGGCAATGACAGTTTTTTCAGCAATCAAACCAGTCAACCCGCTGTGAACTTCAATTGTTTTTACAACAGGAACAATATCCAATAATTGTCTTAATCTTTTTCTTCTAAGCTCAGGCATTGCCAATTTTTCCCTCATTTGCCTGTCCATCTTTTGAATTTTGGGATTGAATGTATATGGAATTTCTATCAATTCCCCACCATATTTATCCAGAACATTGATGATATTTTTCCGGATAACTTTCATGGAGTCCTCAGCCCAGTTATCTCCATGGATAACATAATCCGGACGCAATTCCTTTACAATATCATCATACATGACTTGATGCTGTATGACAACATCTTTAATGTCTGGAATTGATTTGACCAATTCGACACGTTCTTCTGTTGATTTTAAAGGAAATCTATTATACTTAACCATTTCAGAATCACAAAGGACACCAACAACAACATCACCATACTTTTTTGCTTCATTAATCAGGTTCAAGTGTCCATCATGGATAACATCGGTACAAAAACAAGTATAAACAATTGGTTTATCAGAGCTCATAGTCATTACCTTTACTATTATAATATATTATTTATAAAAAAAGAAATATTTAAAAATTTCCAAGACATATATAATTATTAGATTCATAAAAAAATTTATGGGAAAAATATGTTCAAATCAAAAAGATATGATGACAAAACATTAAGACATCTTCAAAAAGTTCAACTGATGATGTTGAAGGATTTCATTAAAATTTGTGAAAACAATGATATACTTTATTTCATTAATGGAGGCAGTTTGCTTGGAACTATCCGTCATGAAGGATTCATTCCATGGGATGATGACATTGACTTGATGATGTTTAGAAAAGACTTTGAAAAACTGGATTCCATCTTTGACAATGAAAACAATGAAAAATATAGGCTCATTAATGTATTGAATGAAGAAACCTATCATTATACTTTTGCTAGGATAATGTTGAAAAATACCATTTTCGAAGAATGGTGGGCCGATCAAGTAGATTACACCCAAAATATTTTCATTGACATTTTTATTCTTGATAATATTCCCGACAAAGGATTTAAAAGGTCTATTCATAAATGGAAATGTTTTGCACTTAATCAGATGATATATTATTCACTTATAAAATTCACGGATGATTCTAAATTCAAAAGCTTTTTAAAACAATTATTGTATTATATTCTAAAAATAATTCCCGTTTCAACAAACACACTGAAAAGGAAATGCATAAATTCCTATAAGAAATACGAAGATTACGAATCCGAGGAGGTCTGTGATTTTCCCGCTCCATGCAACTTGCCCATCTATAAAAGAAATGATTGGTTACCTCCAAAAAAAGCCAAATTCGAGGATATTGAAGTGAACATACCTAATAATCCAGATAGCATATTGACAAGAATATATGGCGATTACATGAAATTACCACCAGAGGATAAGAGATTTAGGCCCGCACCGGAAAAAATTGACTTTGGAGAATATTAAAAAGGTGATGATTTGATAATAAATAAAATAATAGACGAAGATGCACAACAGATTATTGATGAAAATGATGGATTGAACGAATTATATAACTCTTCAGTAATGATTACAGGTGCAACAGGCATGATTGGAAGTTATTTTGTCTATACTTTAATGAAATTAAATGAAAATTACGATGCCAATATTGAAATAATCCCGTTGGTTAGAAATTTAAATAAATTAAATAAGCAGATTCTCTCTAAAGATTATGTTCATCCAGTTATCCAAGATGTTACTGAAAAAATTGAATACGAAAATGATGTTGATTATATAATTCACGCAGCCAGTCCGGCCAGCCCCAAAATAATGAAAGAAAAACCAGTTGAAACAAATTTCGCCAATACATTAGGCGCTGCCAATACACTAATGTTTGCAAAAGACCATAATACAAAAAAATACTTGTTTATATCCTCAAGAGAAATTTATGGTGCTCCACTTGAAAATCAGGAATACTTTTCGGAAGACAGTTTTGGAATTATTGACCAATTGATACCTAGAAATGCATATGCTGAAGGAAAAAAAGCTGCAGAAAACATGTGCGTAGGGTTTAAAAAAGAATATGGGTTAGATACTAAAATCGTTAGACTTGCCCATACATATGGACCTGGCATGAGTGTTGATGATGGAAGAGTTCAAGCAGATTTCCTAAAAAACTTGTTAAATGAAGAGGATATTGTTTTAAATAGTGATGGATCTTCAATAAGAACTTACACATATATCAGTGATGCAGTCAGTGCAATGTTTAAAATTATCTTAAAAAGCAAAGATATGGTATACAATGTATCAGATGAAAGAAACGAAGTTTCAATAAGAGAATTGGCTGAAACAATGGTTAAGATTTTACCTGAAAAACAATTGAAATTAGTGTTCAATATCAAAGATGAAGAGAATGACACAGGATATGCTCCTTTCAAGTTTGGTCTTTTATCATCTGAAAAAATTAGAAATGAATTGAATTGGAATGCTAAATATTCCGTTTTTGAAGGATTTAAAAGAACATTGGAATATTTAAAAATTGTATCTAACTAGCTTTTGTCGCATGAAAATAATCTTCAACTACATCAATAACATTGGACTTTACAAGACTTTTAGAATCTAACGGATAATCTTCTTCCAATATCTTCATGAAAGCATTTGGGAAAAATTGTTTAATCAAACCCAAAGGCAAATCACAAGAATCGATATTATTAAATAGATTGTCAATACTTGATTCAATATCCCCTCTGGACATATAATAACGAGACCTGTCGGAAAAGCTATATTTCCTTGAAAGTTCCTTTTCAAGCTCACTACCGATATAATAATTTTGCCAATCCTTTGGATTTTCGATCATTACCTCTTCAAGACATTCAATGAAATTAGCATGCTTGGCTTTATCTTTAATTAATTCCTTTTCCATCATGCTGAGTGCAAACAATCCTTCTCTAAATGCAAAAGTACATGCCGGGCCCACCTTCAGAATAGCTACACCATCACCCACCATTTCCTTTAGTTTAGCTGGAGGTTGATAATCAGTAGAATGTCCTTCAAATACCAAATTAGGATAATCTTTAAGGACTTTAGAAAGACCATTCATTTCTTCTCTTTCATAAAGATGTACATTAACATTACTAAATTCAACACCTGGTTGCACCACTACAGCAATAATATTATCCCATGCATTCTTAATTCCTGCTTCTTTGAATTTTTTATCATAAGCATTTATTGTATTTTTGAAATCATTAGGAGATGTCACTTGTAATGTATCAACTTCTTCAAACTCCCCACCAGGAATAGGCACCTCACTACCAATTACATAAACTGGATGGATTGAATTAGGGAATTTTTCAACTCGTTGTTTAAATGCCTCTTCGCAAACTTCATATAATTCCACACCTCTTTTAGCAATGACCTCATCAGACAGCTTAACATTAACATCATCGCTTCCCAGTCTCATACTGGTATCCAAGTGTATTTTAGTATATCCTGCCAATACTGCTTGTTCAACAAGCTCTTTAGCATTTTCCATAGCTTCTGTTTCTGATTTATCAGCCCATGCAAGTGGCCCAAAATGATCAGCACCCAATAAAAGTTTTTCTTTGGGAAAATCTACTTTATCCGCAATATCATAAATATAATCAACAAAATCATAAGGAGTCATATTCATATATCCTCCAAATTGATTTACCTGATTGGCAGTGGCTTCTATTAATACATAATCATTGAATTTTTTACTATATTCTAAGATAGCCTCAATTACAATGCCGTTCGCAGTACAAAATGAAGGAATACCAACATGGATCCCTAATTTTCTTTTAGAAAGGATTTCCTTAATAGGATGATTCATACATACACCTGTAAGTGTTAAATTATTTTTTTGATTCGAAGAAATAGCTATGAATAGTTTTTTTAAATATTTCAAGGTCATGAGGATAAGTGATCTTTAGATTAATAACATTTGCTTCAATTGTTTTCATCTTAATTCCATGTTCTAAAGCTAAAGCTCCTCCAGAAGTCATGCTTTCAAGTTCCTCATCAGTTGATTGGTCATAAATCGGGAATATTTCACCAAATTTAAAACCTTCAGGGGAAGCTCCAGCAACTAATTCCTGTCGAGGAATTACATCAGTTATAAAACCATCTTCACTCATTTTATAAACTGTGTCATATTGGAATGCTCCCAATGTTGCACCACCATATTCGTTAATAGCATCAATGACTTCTATTGTACCCGGTTCATCCACATAGGGGTGTGTTGCATCATGGAAAAGTACTATGTCTTCATCCTGAGCACAATGGGAAATGGATTTTAATCCATAATAAACAGAATGTGAACGAGTTTCGCCACCGGCAACAATTGATATCGGATGTTTAAGTTCCAAACTGTCAACCCATTTTTGTACATAATCAATCCACATTTCATTTGATACAATTACTATTTCATCAATACAATCCAATTTATTATAAGAACGCAATATATAAAAGAAAATTGGAATACCATCAATTTCAATGTACTGTTTAGGCCTATCGGCACCCAATCTTGTGCCGCTTCCACCCATCATCAATAATAAATAATTCATTTAATCACATCTTTTAAAAAACACATCTATATTAAATTAATTAGATAATTACTTAAAGTATATATTATCATTCTTAATAAAAGTTTTTCAAATCTATTTAAAAAATCAATTTTGCCACAATTTTATATATTAAATTAACATATAAAATAATATGAATTACAAGATTAGTGTAATTATTCCATGTTATAATGCTGAATCAACATTAAAACGATGCATAGACTCAGTAATCAATCAGACATTTGGTTTTGAAAATATTGAACTTATCTTATATGATGATGCATCTACAGACTCTACTAAAAAAATAATAGAAAATTATGCTAAACAATATGAAAATATTGTTCCGATATATTCCTCAGAAAACAGCGGTTTTCCCGTACGAGGAAGAAATAAAGGAATAGAAATAGCTTCATCAGATTACATTATGTTTATGGACAATGATGATGAATATGATTTGAATGTATGTGAATTTTTCTATAATATTATTAATGAATCAAATCCTGATTTGATTTCCTGTGGAAAAGTTAATTTAGACAATATCACCACAAAGTACACTCCAACTAGTCCAAATGGGAAAGAAAAAATCAATATTGCTAAAGAAGACATAATATACTTTGAAGACAGGTTCATATGGAACAAAATATACAAACGAAGCATTTTAATTGAAAACAACATTCTGTTTCCCGAAGGAAAATATGCTGAAGATTTATATTTTACTATTTTGTATTTATTGCATTGCAACTCTTTAATTGATGTTCCGGAGTATAATGGATATATACGCCATGTTCAAGAAGATTCAATTTCAAGAACATGGGATTTGAATGATTTGACTATGATAATTGGCGTAGACAAATTAATCTATTCAAAAATATCAAACAATAAGAATATAGATTTTTCCAGATTATATAAAAAAGAAATCAGTATTTTAATATACAAATTATATGGACTGCATTTACTAAAAGAAAAACAGGGAGTGATTACTTATTTAAATCATTTATATGATTTTGAAAATGACATTTCGTTTAAAGGATCACTAGATACTTCAATTCAAGATATTGCCAATAAATTGCTATTAAAAGAAAGATTCAATTTATGTTATTATTATCTTAAAATTGTTGAAAAAATTTATGATTCACATATACTTAGAAAATTATATCGTAAAACAAATAATTTGTGATTACTATAAATATTTTGAAAACTATAAAAAATATTATTCATCATTTTTCAATGAAAATCAACATTAGTTGGTAAAACTATTGAATTAAAAAAAGTTTAGAATGGATTTAATACTTTTAGTAAAACTTCTATTATAAAATCCCTAACTTAGGAAGATACCATGTTTAAAAAGATTTCATATTTAATTGACTATTTTAAATATCTTGATAATCCAATTGAAGCTTTAAAATTTAAATTTGGATTAACAAAATCATGCAACATCATTACTAAAAATTCAAAAAAAGAAATAACTATCCATAATGAATTCACATTAAATAGGTTGATGAGGAAAATTAAATATCTCTCCCCCGATAAAACTACTGAATTTTTAGAATATATGGAAGAAATTGATGAAGATTCAGAATATGTTGTTATTGGGGATATAAAATATGTTAATATTTTCAATTCCAGGTTTAAAGAGAAATCCTCTTTTGAGTATGAAATTTGTAATGAAGAATACTTCAGTAGTGATGAATGGGATATGATTAATTTTGAAGGCCGTCACGTAATTGACATTGGGGGGAATATTGGAGATACTTCCTTATATTTTGCAAAAAGAGGTGCAAATGTTATTGGATTTGAACCGGTGAAACATTTATTTGATTTGGCTCTTGAAAATATAGCATTAAACGAGGACATAAAAGAAAAAATTATTTATGTCAATAAAGGTGTTGGTGCAAAAAGAGGAACATTAAAAATCGATGCAAACTCCATTAAAAGTTATATTGGTAACGATACATATGATATGGAAATTATAACTATTGAAGATATATTTAACAATTATGAATTCACTCCAGATATTTTAAAAATGGACTGTGAGGGTTGTGAATTTGAAATTATTCTTAATGAAAATTTAACCATGTTTAATGATATTGTCTTTGAACATCATTCCAAAATAGCTAATAAAGACTATAAACCACTTATAACAAAATTAAAAGAAGAAGGATTTGTAATAGATACATATCCCGTTGCTGCCAGCGGATTAAATTTTGAAGATATTGGAATTATCCATGCATACAAATAACATTAAACTGATTTACTCCAACTAAAAAAAAACACACAATATATATTAATTAAAAAATTATTGGATTTATTCATAGTCCAATGATGAAAAGTTTTTATACTGTTAAGCAAAAAAAATTCTAAAAATGTAAACTGTAAAAATTGAAAAGAAATATTAAAATGATAAAATGAGTCAAGTAAAAACAATATTCAAAAATATGAGCTGGTTACTCATTTCACAGATAATAGCTAGCATTTGCGGGTTTATCTGGACAATCTTAATGGCCAGATATCTTGGAGTCAGCAAATATGGTATTTTTGGATTTGCAGTATCCTTAACTGGAATGATGTCCATCTTATTTGATTTAGGAATTGGAATTCATAGTGTTCGCCATATTGCAACAAATTATAATTCCGCCCCCAAATATTTGGGCAATGTAATACCATTAAAAGGATTATTTTCAGTTATGGGATTTATTGCAATATTGATTGTTCTAATAATAATGAAATCAAATGAAATTACAATAATTGTTACATTACTTTTTGCTATCGAACAGATTATAAAGAAATTTGTAGAATTACTTAATGCTACTTTTCAAGCTTTTGAAGAAGGCAAATATCAAGGAATTGGAAACACTATACTAAATACCCTCTTACTTGTTTTTATATTAATTGCAATTTACACTGATATGGATCTTTATGGAATAGCAGTAGCCTACATCTTAGCTAATGTAATTGCATTACTTTATGAATATTATGTTTTAAAAAAATATATCACTCAACCTAACTATGAATTTGATACATCATTTTGTAAAAAAATTACAATAGCGTCAATCCCATTTGCAGCCACTGTTATTTTATCATCCATTTATTATTCAATCGATATTGTTATGCTTACAAATATTGTTGGAGATTATGCAACAGGAATCTATAATGCTACATATAAATTAATTTCAGTATTAACATTATTTTATTCCGTTTATACAGCAGTTATTTTCCCAGTAATGAGTAAATTTTATAAAAATGATGAAAAAATGCTTTTAACAAGTTATGAAAAATCGATTAAATATTTAATGATTATTATAATCCCTCTTGCAGTATCAACAATGATTTACTCTACAGATATAATTCATTTATTCTATGGTTCCGAATATGATTCAGCATCATCTGTTTTATCTATTTTAATTTGGACTGTCTGCTTATTGTTCATTAGTGGTGCAGGAAATACATTATTAAATGCATCACATAAAGAAATATCAGTTACATATATTTATTTAATAGCAGCAATATTTAATGTCGTTTTAAATCTAATTTTAATTCCAAAATACTCATATAACGGAGCTGCAATTACAACTGTTTTAAGTGATGTTATAATTGTAATTATACAAACTTATATAATTTATAAAATAGGACACAGACCAGATAGAAAATTATATGTAGATATTTTAAAAATCATCATTGGATCTACAATTTTAGGAATTGCATTATTCTTCTTGAACTTAAACATGTGGGTAGCAATTCCAGTTGGAATAATAATTTACTTCCTATTAATTTATTTATTAAGAGTCTTTGATGATGATGACACATATGTCTTAAAAGAGATTTTAGGGAAAAATTAACATAAAAAGAATTATAGTTGCAGGAGGAACTGGAACTCACCTTTTCACAATAACATTATTTATATACTTTTAATCTTCAAATTTTCCCCCCAGATTACTATATTTTTTATATATCATGATTTTTTTATTTCACAAGGTGTGTATGAAAATTATTAAATACTTCTTTTAAATTAATTATTTTTATGAACAGAAAATGCATAATTGCCATCATTGCAATACTTTTAATAATTTGTGCCTGTGCTTTTGCACTTACACATTTCTCAAATACTGGTTCTACATCCACAAGTATTGATGCAAACGCACTGGAAGACAGAGGAAACCTAGTTGTCGACGGGAAAACTTTAGACGAAAGCAAAGGATTATATCACACAGACAGTGCGGAAACCAATGCTATTTTAGTTAAAAACGGAGGAGTCCTGAAATTAGTCGACTCCCTTTTAAATAAAACAGGAGATACACAGACTTCAGGAGATGATGCTGACTTTTATGGTGTCAACTCAGCTATTTTAGTAAATACCAACGGTACTCTGGATATTTCAAATGTTGAGATTATCACAAATTCCAAAGGCTCAAACGGAATTTTCGTAACCAATGCGGAAGCTTCAAGCAGTGGCTCTTCACAAGGCTCAGGAGACGGAGGCCAATCACCAGAAGCAACCGGAAATGGCGGAGCCGGACAAGGTTCAGGAGACGGAGGCCAACCACCTGAAATGCCTGAAGGTTCAGGTGAAGGAGGACAACCTTCTGGCGGCAGCGACGGAGGACCTGGCGAAACAACAGTCGAAGGCACAACCCAAGCAAACATCAACAACGTGAAAATCACCACCCACTCAGACAAGTCAAGAGGGCTTGATGCAACATACAACGGTATAATCAATGCAGTTAATGTAATCATCAATACTGACGGTCAAAGCTGTGCGGCTCTTGCAACAGATCGTGGAGAAGGTCAGGTGCATGTCAAAAACTCAGAAATCAACACTGGAGTAAGTAAAGATTCAGGAAGAGGCTCACCTTTAATCTATTCAACAGGAAACATCACCTGTGAAAATACTAAAGGAACTTCATATGTATCCCAAATAGCATGTATTGAAGGTAAAAACTCAATTGAATTAAAAGATTGTGACCTGACAGGTTATGCGGAAGGTAACAGAAAAGATGGGGATGCTTACGTTGATTTGGGCGGAATATTCATCTACCAAAGCATGAGCGGTGATGCAGACGTTGGAACATCCCATTTCACAGCGGAAAATACCAAATTAGCAATAGCTGAAGACTCTTCAGTTTACAAAGAGGCTCCAATGTTTCATGTAACAAACACTGCTTGTGTAATTGACCTGGAAAATACCGAGTTAAGCTTCGGCAGCGGATTATTTTTAGAAATTGCCGGTCAAAACCAATGGGGAACTCAGGGTTCCAATGGAGGAACAGCTGAAGTAAACACAAATAATGAAAAAATAGAAGGAAACGTAATTGTTGATTCAATAAGTTCTTTAACTTGGATTATGAAAAATACTGAGTTTAAAGGAGCAATCAACTCCACAGGAAACACAACCGTTAATGTGGCTGAAGGATCAACCTGGACCCTAACTGGTGACAGTTCCGTTTCTGCTTTGGAAGTTTCCGGAAATATTGACTACGGTTCATACACCTTAACCGTAAACGGTCAAAAATATACAAGTTCAAATCCTTTTAAAGGGTAAAATTATTTTTAAGAGGATAATACCTCTTAATTATTTTATTTAATTAAAAATAGCATTTAATGGATTCTAATAATATTATCAACTTTATCAAAATCGCTATCAAAACTAATTATTTCATTAATACCATATTTTTTCATTATAGCAACATACATTGCATCAAAAAATGAAAGTGTTGAATCATATTTGACAAACTCACTCATTGCATCACCATAACAATTTGTATCTTCAATAACCTGAAAAAAATTTGGAATGCTTCTATAAATTTCCAAAATTTCTTTTGTTTCAAGTTTATTCTTTAATACAGTAATTGTTTCTGCAATGACTAAACTAGATATCACCAATTCATGATTTTTAATATTTTTATAAACTTCTAAAGCTTGTGGATGCCAATAATCATTGGAAACGAATAATGCTACAACAAAAGTAGTATCCAAAAAATACATTGATTATGCACCCCCATTTTTAAATTCATGCTTCAATTTTACGCAATTGATTTTATTCTTTGCTTTAAATTTCCCTACAAAATCATCCAAATCAATATTTTTTTGTGGTGTTGCTTTAGGATACATATTATGCTTCCTTAAATTATTAGGTGAAATTACTTTAATTTTTTTATAATTAAAACTATTCATATTACCACCTAACTTTATATTATATTCCTAACTATTTAAATATTTCCTAACAATTTACAGCCTATTATTTTTAAAATCCTGTTTTAATTTAACAGAATCGATATTTTCGCTAGCAGAATATCTTCCAACCATATCATCCAATGACAGTTCCTTTATAAATTCCAATTCAACTTTTCCATTTTCATTTATATTCCACTCTATTTTATAGGATTTATCTAAATTAAATTCCTTGCGAATTTCAGCAGGTATAACTGTTTGGAATTTATCATAAATACTTGTTACACTAACCATCAAATCACTTCCTAACTATAATTTAATTTCATAACTTTATATAAATATTTATATCAAATTATAATTTTGATAAACACTATCAATTACATTTAAAAATTATAGCTAATCCTGAATGATTAAAAAAAAGTAGTACAATAATTTTTTGTTAAAAAAAAGAAAAGAAAGTATTAACAGTCGAAACCTGCTTCATATACTTCTTTTAACAGTTCCGGTTGGGATTTAGCATCACCTATAACAGTGAAAACAGCCTTTTCAGTCGGGTTTTTTGAAAAGCTGATGAAATCCCTGATTCCAGTCAATGCATTGCCGTTTGAAGATCCTGCTGCTGTTATGATATAGTAATCCTTATCTTCCAAGTGGTTAAATATAGGATAACATCTGTCAAAGAACCTTTTCAGTGTGCCGCACATGGAATAGTAATAGATTGGGGTTGCATATACGATTACATCCGCTTCCATCATCTTGTCAAGGACTTCAGCCAGACCATCTTCCTGGAAACATTTCATTTCAGGAGTTTTGCACCTCATGCACGCCTTGCATGCGTGGAATCTGATTTCTTCCAAGTTATACTTGACAGCAGCATTATCTGCATCAAGGGCACCCCTTACAAATTCATCGCATAAAGTGTCTGAATTTCCACCGATTCTCGGTGAAGAACTAATTACAATAACCTTTTTACTCATCTTCAATCCATCCTTTTGCTTTTGATACATCGCCCATGAATCTCATACCTTTTGAAAAATTGAGTTCAGGATATGCTGCCTGCAAATCGCTTACGCATTTGTCAATTCCGGATCCCCCAGAAGTGCAGAATGCCTTAATTGTTTTTCCGCTTAAATCAACGCTTTCTATGAACGTATTGATTATTGTAGGTGCGGTATACCACCATACCGGAAAACCGATTACAACAGTATCATAACCTGAAACATCACAGGATTCTTTGATTGGAGGTCTGAACTCCTTGTCGTTCATTTCAATTGTTGATCTTGAATCCTTATTTGTCCAATCAAGGTCTTCAGGAGTGTAAATCTCTTCAGGCACAATTTCAAAAATATCATAATCATTTTCGCTAGCTATCTTTTCGGCGACGCTTTTAGTTACACCGCTAGCTGAGAAATAAGCTACTAAAACATCACTCATTTTATCACCTATTTTAAAGTTAAGACATTATCATATATAAAATTGTTTATACATGCAACAATCCCCATATAAAAAAAATAAAAAATAATTATCAACTATGCAGTTGATAATAATGTTTCAATTGAAGGAATTCCATAATTATTAGCAATGTTTTGTTTAATACTAACATCTTGTTCCAATTTATTATCTACAAAAGTGAAATTTATCTCAAGTTTGATTAAATCATCGTTAACACTAATAGACATATTAATATCCGGAGATACTAAAAATTTCTTATCGATACCTAAAATCTTTGAAGCACTAATCATTTCTATTGCAACAGGACAATAATTTTCATCAAAATCTAAAATAATACCCTTGCATATTTCAATAGATTTCAAATATTTAAAATCATTCTTAATAGTCAAATCAACTAAATCATATTCATAATCATATATATAATTTAATTTAAAAGCTTGCATTAATGTTGCCTCCTCTTTTCATTTTTAGGTATTACTGTCATTATACAAATCTCATCAGAATTAATTATATCCACAACAATATATAAATCATCATTATTATTAAACTCATAAATTAATTCAAATCTATTATAATAACCTAACGTTTTCTGAATACCTACAGGAATTTCATTTAATAATTTTTCGTCAACTACACCTTGATTAATATCCCTTTGATATGATTTTCTTAAATAATGTTTAGAATATTTTATCCCATATGGATTATTCCGAACATGAAATAAAACTTCTTGCAGATAATTAATATTAAAATCTAATCTAATTCCCCCTTAAATTAATTATAGTTCACTAAAAAAGTTTATAAAATCAAATAAATAAATTTAACTAATTTAAAAACGAAATATTGTAATTTAAATGCAATATTTTATAATTAAATCAATTTTATAAAGTCAAATCAATTTTAATATTTCCTCAATTAAAACAAATAATATATACAAACAAAAACAAAATATAAAACAGTATAAATTAATGAGGTAAAAAAATGTCAAAACCCGTTGTTGCAATAACAAGACCTCAAGATAGAGCTAAAAAAGCTTGTGAAATTGTAGAAAAGTTAAGTGGGGTACCAGTGCTCGCACCAACTCTTGATTTAAAGCCGGTTAACACTGAATCATTAAGGGAATTGGTGGAAAGAAAAGATGAACTTGATTGGATTATATTTACATCCCCAACAACAATAGTTTCACTGAATAAGTTTTATCCGGATTTTATAAAAACTTTAGACTGCAAATTGGCAGTTATTGGAAATAAAACCGGGAAACTGGCTGAAAAGCAAGGATTGACTGTTGATTTGATGCCTGAAGATTTCACAGCAGAGGGCCTTATTGAAGAATTTGAAAAAAGAGGCATTACCAATCAAACAATAGGCATTCCAAGAACCGCTTCTGCAAGACCTGTTTTACCTGAAAGCCTAGAAAAACTCGGAAACAAGGTAATTTTAGCTGAAGCATACAAATCACTCTTTCCAATGGACGATACAAAAGTTAAGGAATTAATAACTAAAATCAAAAACAAGGAAATTGATGCAATAACTTTTACAAGCCCACTTACTGTTGAAAACTTCTTCACAATAGCTGAAGACAAACAGGAAATAGCTGAAATGTTGAATGAAAACTTGTTGACAGTTTCAATCGGCCCTATCACTGCAAAGGTTTTAGACAAATACAACGTTGATTACATTTACCCAGATACATATACGGTTCCAGACATGATGGAACTATTATTTGAAACATTGAATAGGTGTTAGAATGATTACTATTTGGCCACAATATTTAAATAAAAATTTAAGTCTTTCCGAAGGCCGTAAAATCTCACTGGAGGATGCTGTTAAAGATCCAACCATAAATGACATTGAAAAAGCCCTAAAAAGACTTGGATTACAGTATAACGTGCAAAAAGAGTTTTCATATCCTGGAAAATGGTATGAAAAATCCGGAAGAGTTTTAGTGGAATGGGATAAGACCAAATTAGAGCTTATCCGTGAAATCAGTTTAAAGATAAAAGAATTCAAGAAATGATTACTATGGAAATGCCACAACTAATGAGCCAGCAATACCATCAGGCAAGAGAAATCATTGAGCAGTCAGAAGACATTAAAATCTACTCACATATCGATTGTGATGGTATCTGTTCAGGCGCAATATTATCAACCATCCTTGACAGACAAAATAAACCCCATGACATTGAATTCGTTAATTTAGATGTCTTGGACGATATAGAACTTGACCATGAGCTTACAATATTTTCAGATTTGGGTTCAGGCCAGAGAATTGACACAAAAGCAAAAGACTCACAAAAAATTATAATCCTTGACCACCACCCTCCCTTAAGAGACATCGATTATAAAAATGACAAGAATTACACTTACCTCGAAATTAATCCTTTGCATCATGGAATTGACGGGTCATATTACGTTTGCGGTGGAGGATTATGTTATTTTCTTGCAAAGGAATTTGGATACACTGACTTAAGCTGGATTGGAGTCCTGTCCGCTATTGGAGATATGCAAAATACAAAATCCGGGCATTTTGAAGGTTTGAATGAAATAATTCAGCAGGATGCAATTGATGAAGGATATCTTGAAGTGACCAAAAATGACATTAACATTTATGGGCGCAACACCAGACCATTATTTGTTGCGCTTTCATATTTCAGTGATGTGAAATTGCCGATTACCAACAATACTACCGAAACAATGGCCGTTTTGGAAGAACTTGGTATTGATGAAAAACACAACAGGAAAACACTGAATGAACTAAGCATGCCAGAAAAGGCAAAATTATACCAAAAGCTCGTTGAGATGATTTCAAAGGTTGTTCCGGGAAAATATGTTAAGTATATTCCTCAGCTCATCATAGGAGATTCATATACCTTCTTAAAAGAGGATGAAGACAGTTTCCTAAGAGACGGATCTGAATTTTCAACTGCAATGAACGCCTGCGGAAGAAATCATGAAGAGAAAGTTGCGATGGAAGTTTTAAAGGGTGATAGAATCGAAGCTCTTGACGAACTTGAAGCAATCAGTAAAACTCATCGCTATAATTTAGCTACCTCAATATCCAGCGTTGCTGAAAATGATGAAACCAACATAATAGAATTGGAAAACCTCCAATACTTTGATGGCACAGGTATTAAACCTGAAATTGTTGGAACCGTGACTGGAATGATTCTAGGATATTGCAATTGGAAAAAGCCGATTATTGGATTTACTCAAACGGATGAAAATGGCCTTAAAGTTTCTCTTAGATGCTCTAGATTACTTTCATATGACGGAATTCATTTTGGAAATATTATTCGTGAAATTTCATCTGAAGTTGGAGGAACTGGCGGAGGACATGCGATGGCATGTGGTGCATACATTCCAACCGATAAAAAAGATGAGTTTATAGAATTATTTAATGAACGTTTAAACGGCAAAATTACAAACTAATTTATATAATATAAAACAAATAAATAATAAATTAAGTTAAGTTATAGGGGAATGAACTATATGAAAACTTTTAAAAAAAGAGGTGCTCTTACACATTTTCAAATTTTAAGTGAAATTTCAAAACAAGACCCTCATCTCAAACAAAAAGATTTGGCTAAAAGTTTAGGGATTACAATACAGGCTGTTTCAGAAAATATTAAAACATTAATCGAATTAGGTTATATTACATCAAAAGATGGTAGATCACCTTATAAAATTACCCAAGCAGGTATCGATAAAGTAAAAAGAGATGCTATAAGCTTAAGAAAATATACTGATTCTGTTCTAGAAACCATGAATCATTATAAAACCATCTGGCCCGCAATTGCTAAGGAAGACTTAAAGCAAGACGATATTGTTGGACTTTACATGGACAATGGAGTTTTATATGCTCACAAAAAAGAAGAAAATGCAACCGGCGTTGTCATGGAAGATGCTGAAGAAGGTAGAGATGTGGCATTAACTAATCTTACAGGCATTATTGACATGAGCGTTGGTGAAGTAACAGTCATTATTGTTCCAACAATTAAAGACGGCGGTTCTAAAGCTTGTGATTTAGAATTAATTAAGACAATTTTTGAAAATGGTACAAACAGCGGTGCTAAAATCGATAAAGTTGCTGTTGCAGGTACTGTTGCACGTGCTATTACAGGCATTCTCGATATAGATATTGACATTGAATTTGCAGCCCCTCATGCAACTGCAAATGCCGCTCGTAAAGGATTAAATGTTATTGCAATATGTGTTGGAGATATGAGCAAAGCATTCATCCGTGAGCTTGAAAATGAAAAAATCAAATTCAATATAATTGATGGTGGAAAATAATTAATTTTCCATTATCCTTTTTAATAGTCCAGCAGCCAGTTCAGTTGAACTAAAATTCTTATTTTCACTCTTTTCAATTATTTTAACATATTCATCCAGATTATCTTTTGATTTTTTAACATCATTCAAAATAAGTAGACTTTTAAGTTCATTGATTTCTAAAAGCGTGGGGATTTGCTTTTGTGAAATGTTGTTTGATTTTTTAATATTATTGAATCTTGAAACCTCATCTGCTGAGACTAAACTAAGCGCATACCCTGTTTTGCCTGCACGTGCTGTTCTTCCAATACGATGAGTATAGTCATCAGCATTCTGAGCTACATCATAGTTAATTACTACATCAACCCCATCAATATCCAAACCACGTGCCGCCACGTCTGTTGCAACCAAAATGTTGATATTGCCATTTCTAAATTTATTCATTACTTTATCCCTGGCCTTTTGAGTCATGTCCCCATGCAATGCATCTACATTAAATTCCTGCTTTTTCAAGTGTTTTTTTACAAAATCAACACTTTTTTTAGTATTGCAGAATATTAAAATAAGTTTCACATCATATGCCATTATTAAACGAGTTAATGAATCAAATTTATCATTTATATCACATTTATAATAATATTGAGTAATTTTAGGAGCATTTTTCCTATTTGAAGAAATCTTAATGAATTTAGGACTTTTTTGATATTTTTTAGCAATTTCCCTGATTTCAGAAGGTATTGTTGCCGAGAAAAGTAAAGTTTGTCTTTGGTTAGGAGTATTGGACAGGATTTCCTCGATATCCTCCCTAAAACCCATTTCCAACATTTCATCTGCTTCATCCAGTACAACACTTTCAACTCCAATTAAATCAAGATTTTCCCTTTCGATATGATCAATTACACGACCGGGAGTTCCGACAACAATATGGACTCCTTTTTTTAATACCCTTGTTTGTTTTCCGATTGGTTGGCCACCATAAACTGCTAAAACCTTAAGTTTCTTAATTTTAGAGCCTACTTTATTTATCTCGTCTGCAACTTGCATGCATAATTCTCTTGTGGGGCATAGTATAATGGCTTGGGGAGATTTATCCGGAATGAAAATCTTTTCCAAAACTGGAATTGCAAAAGCGATTGTTTTACCCGAACCTGTTTGTGCCTGTGCAGTAATATCCATCCCTTTTAAAGCTTGAGGAATCGCCTTTTCTTGAATTGGTGTTGGTTTTGTAAAACCCATCTGCCCAATAGCATCCTTAATTTGTGATGAAATGTTAAAATCTTCAAAATTCATTATATAAATATTTAAAAAAATAGCTATTTAATTATTTAGATTAACTTTGATTGATGTGATTTTTGAGGAAATTCAGATATATACTTGAAAATTTCATTATTGTCACTTAAAATTCCATTTTGTGCAGTAACATCCCTAAAAATTTCCATCAATTCATTGTTTTTAGGTGACGGAATTGAATAACTGTTGCCGAATTCGTCGATATATCTCTTTTTTAAGCCAGGGAAATGTTCATCTAATTTTTCATAAAAGTATTGCCTGTTGCCATCCCTTAAGGTTAAGCCCATTTCAAAACAAATTATCCCCTTAACATTAGCTTCAATACAATAATCCAGGATTTTTTTAATATTTTCTTCATTATCGTTAATATAAGGCAGAATTGGACATAGCCAAACAACAGTTGGAATTCCTGCTTCTTTGAGAATGTTTAAGACTTCCACTCTTCTTTTTGACCCGCATACATTAGGTTCTAAAATCCTACATAACTCTTCATCTGCAGTTGTCAAAGTCATTTGAACGACTACTTTTGATTTTTCATTGATTTTTTTAAGCAAGTCCAAATCTCTTAATATCAAATCAGATTTAGTAATGCAAGTAAAACCAAAACCATATCGATATATCAGCTCTAAAGATTTTCGGACATATTGCAGATTTTTTTCAAGGGGAATGCATGGATCGCACATTGCCCCAGTTCCAATCATTGCTTTAGGCCTTTTGATAAGTTCTTTTTTCAGTAACTCCAAAGAATTCTGCTTAACTTCAATATCTTCAAATTCATGTTCCATTCCATAAATATCACTTCTTGAATCACAGTAAATGCATCCATGTGTACATCCCCTGTATAGATTCATTCCATTTTTTGAAGATAAAATGCTTTTAGACGTTGCATAATGCATGAACATAGTTTATAAAAAATCATATATAAAAAATTACTAAGAGCCGATGAAAAGTATTATCATCATCTAAAAACATAAGATGAACTATGCAACAAAAAAACATTACTGGATTTGACAAGGAATACTCAATTAAAAAACATCCTGACATAAAAGATGTTCAAATTATCGAAGGTAAAAACAATTTCCCAATTAGTTGGCTCAATCAACAAGGATATTGTGAATATCAGATATATCTCGAGTACATGAAAGGTATAGAAACTGCGCCTACCCCAGCAATGACTCACGGCAGTGAAATTCATCACCAACTTGAAGATATTTTCAAACAAGATGCAACACCTGCAACATTTGAGGAAGTTGTAGAAACATCCAAAAGCGAAGCCAGCATGTCAAGGGAATGTTTTGTTATTTCCCCAAAATACGGTATTAGAGGATACATAGATGAAATATGGATGAGTCCGGATGAAATTGTCATAATCGATGATAAGCCAGGTCGTACACCCTACCAATCCACCATGAATCAAGTAAGAGCATATTGTCTTGCTTTTAAAGATATGGCCGATGATACAAGGACAATTAAAGGTGCACTTAGAGAACGAGGTACCCGAAATCTCTTTTGGATTGAAATATTTACACCTGAAATTGAAAAAGAAATAGAATTTACAATAAATAGAATGCAAGGATTGTTAGATGGTTCAAAACCATTTATCCCCACCAAAAATCCGAATAAATGCCGATCCTGCAGATACAAAAGTTACTGCGAACATTACAAAAAATAATGTTTAAACAACCCTATTCAAACCCAAATATATTTTATTTTTTTTATAAACCTTTTCAAGAATTTCATTCCATTCATCGATAGTAATTCTTCCCTTATTTGGGATTAAATTATCTAAAGAAGACTCATTTACATTTAAAATATCTGATAAAATAAATGATAATGTTTTTCCGGTTAAGGATAAATCGTAAGGATCATAACCAGTTACGGCCAAAACCCACAGATTTTCACGGGTGGCTATTTTATATTCCTTTTTAAGAGATTCAAACCAACTGCTGATTTTATTACCCTCTTTTCCTATACCTGAACCGATTGAAATGTAATAATCTTCACCATCAAAATCAATTGAACTAATGGCATTATCGATTTTAGATTTAAGTTCAGGAGAATCGAGGCTCAATTCATATTCATTATTTGAAATATAATCGGATACGTAGTTTTCAATTTCCTTCTTATTTTTAAAATAGCCTATCGGTTCCAGCCTATCAGAATCAATATCGCACAAATCAAAAATCAAATCTTCATCAACTTCACAAATCTCATAACCTTCAAGCTTATGTGATTTATATTCCTTAAAATCAATGCAATAATTTTCTAAATCTTCCTTATTTAAATACCATAAAATCTGAACTTTTTTAATCATTATATCAAAAAATAAAGAATTGAGCTTATCTAAGCTCATCGACAACAACAGTCTTTGTAATATAGGCCAAAATCCTATCTTGATTTAAAAATTTACCTATAGCCCAATCAAAAATAATCGGAACCCAAAATATTTTAGATAAATTACGTACAATAGCTTGAGCCCAATTGATATACGCTCCATTTCTTGAACGGACTTGCAAATACATTAAAGCCTTACCAACGGTAGCGCCTTTTATTTTTTCACAAGCTACAAAATAAACAATAATCAAAATTGGAACAATGACTGGGAAAATTTGATATACATAGTAAACATCAACAGGATTCACCACTAAGAAAAATAAATAAGATAAAATCCACATGAATGATGAAACGACAAAAAAGTCAAGAACATAAGCAATTACCCTTCTTGTAAATACAGTAACCATTTTATCACCTTAACACACTCTTGGAACAGGATCTGCAATTGGCGCTTCAAGAATTCTTTCACCGCCAATAGGAGTGTTAACAATTACATAATTCCCTTCAACAACTTCGCCAATAATTGCGGCATTTTCACCATATTTTTCACCTTTAATAGCTTCAAGGACTGCTTCAGCTTTATCCGCTTTAACACCCATGACAACTTTTCCTTCATTAGCTACTTCAAATGGATCAATTCCTAACATTTCAGATACAGCGTGGACTTCCTCTTTTACTGGAATTGCCTCTTGTTCAAGTACAACACCAACACCGGCTTTGGAAGCCATTTCGTTAATTGCATTTGCAAAACCCCCACGTGTAGGGTCTTTCATTGCTGTAACTCCACCAATTTCTAAAGCTTTTTTAATTATATTCCACATAGGAGCAACATCTGATTTCAAATCTGTTTCAAAACCAAATCCTTCCCTAAATGACATAAGACTCATTCCATGGTCTCCCAAACTGCCTGTGACAATAATTTTGTCACCCACTTCAAGACCGCAATCACGAACCACTTCACCCTTTTTAGCTATCCCTATGCCTGTTGTAACCATAACAATACCATCAAGCTTATCGCGAGGCATTACTTTAGTATCACCGGTGATTACTGCAACTCCAACCTCTTCACAAGCTTCATTTAAGGATTTCATAATTTTATCCAAATCCTCTATTGGAAATCCTTCCTGCATGATGATTGCATTTGAAATAGCCAACGGCTGAGCTCCCATTACTGAAACGTCATTTATTGTTCCGGCAGCTGAAATCCTACCAATGTCACCACCTGGGAAAAATAATGGATCTATTGTATGACCATCTGTTGTAAAAACAATTTCATAATCACCTAATGGGATTGATGCTCCATCATCCAAATCATCTAAGCTAATACCGCCATTAACACTTTTTTTAGAAATATTATCTAAAACTGTACTAGCAATAAGATTAGCCATGACTTCTCCACCAGCACCATGATTCATATTTATTTTATCTTCTGACATTTTATCTCCTAATTCAATAGTATATAACAAGATAATATATGTAATAACAAGTATATAAAATTATGAAAAAAATATGAAATTTTTATTTTCCAAAAGTTTTAAAAAAATAGTTTAGGCACATTGGAAAATGTGCCCTGAAAAAATTTTATATTCCTATACTATTGCTTCAACATAATGAACTGAATTTTCTGCAATCATATCCTCAAGTTCCCCATCTGTAAACATATTGCATATCATTTCCTGACATTCACTGCTTAAATCACTAAGTGATACGGAATCATCCAAACCGGAGCTTGAAAAAATACTGTCCACATCTATGGACTCCTCTATTACATTATTTTCAGCAGCTTCAAGAGCCCACTCCTGAGCTAAACTGCATCCAAGATAACCTCCAAGTGCACCAGCCAAAGCACAACCTGCAACCAACGTAATGCAAACTACATATCTATTAAGGTTCACATTATAAACATTTGAAACAATTAACTTTGAACATAATGCACCTACACCAGCCCCGATACCTGCACCAACAAGAATACCGACAGCAGGATTTAATGTAAACGTGCCTGCAATTGTACCTAAAAGAAAACTTACCCCAACACCTAATACGCTAGTTACTGTAACTGCAGTAGAAGACATACTTTCAACATATTTAACACAACCCTGTGAACCCTGAATTTGAACTCCATCTACATACACCACGCCATTATCCACATTCAAGACATCATTACCGTAATCATATGCACTATTGCCTTTAAAGGTACAATTATTTATAGTTAAATTTCCCTGATTGAAAACTGCACCACCATTATTGCACCTATTATCAATAAAACTACAGTTAGTACAAATACATATTCCTGCATTGAGAATTGCAGACTGAAAATTCATTAAAAGATTCATCATTTACGCCACGAAAATCATCATTCATTGTCATGAATTGCTCTTCGGTGTAAATTGAATTTGACCTGATTGTACGCGCATATTCATAATCATTAATGCTACTTACAGTTAGTTTTTTAGTTAATGTGACATCATTTTTATATCTCTCTTCAAGTAACTGTTGAAAGACATCGTTTAAATCTTCGAAATTGTAAAAATGATATCCTCTTTGATAAGTAAAACCGTCATCATAATTTTTAGTCAATGTAACTATAAACACATTGCCTATATATTGAGCATAATATGTTGTATCGCCATTTAGGCGAACAAAATCATTTCGGCTTATTATAGCTGAATAGATTATAGGAATTAAATTTATCTTTTCGCCTGAAAAATGTGACTCATAACTATAACTGAAATAATTTACATCGATATTTGTAATACTGCCATCAGTGATTAATTTTTCGCCGTCACATATTGCAGAAATATTACATTTTTTATGGTTGCGGTCAAGATAAATTGCTTCACCCCCTATTAGTGAGGTGGAATTTATGAAAATGGACCTGCAAATCGTATTATTCAAACCCGCCATGTAAATTGCGCCACCAATTACACCTGCAGTATTATTTATAAAAATGGAACTATCAATTATTCCATTATTTCCAATCCATGTTATTGCTCCTCCCTTAACAAGTGCAGAATTTCTATAAAATTTACAATTGGAAATTATACCATTGTCACCTTGCCAAAATATTGGACTCAATTCATCCTTATAGTAAACATTCATTTGTGATATTCCTTTATTGAGAGTAATCTGACTTATATCATAAGTAATGGTGATATTATAACCATAATCCTTAGAATTAATGAATGTCAAATTGAAGATTTTGACATTATTGCCTGTAATCTTAAATAATGCAGTACTATAACTTCCATAACATGCCCATTACCATTGATAGTCACATTATCCGTAGCAATATTTATAATAGGATTTCGAATATTGAGATGTGGACCATATCCTGAATCAAAAAAATAATCTTTAGTTACATTATAAATGTCTCCAGGAGAAAGTTCCTCAATATCGCGTTGTAAATCATCAAAAGATCCATTAACATCATCCAATTCAAAAACAGTATCGTCAATGCTGCTATTGCAATTAGAATTCAAATCTCTAAAATCAGCATCATTAACATCACTTGCACAAACACAAGAAGCAGTCGTAAAAACACATACACATACGATTAATAAAACTAAGTTAAAATTCCAAATTTAAACATTTTTACCTCTAATTCCCCACGATTACTATTTTGAGGAACATTTACTATTTTTCTCCTACAAATTTAGGTATTGCAAAAAATTAGTAATAAAATTTTCCGCGTGTAAGTGCTTGCTTGCAGTAAAAAACTAAAAAATAGATACGAAAATTAAATAAAAACAACAAATAAAAAGTTAATTTAAAAAAAATAGAAAAAAAGAGAATTTAAAGAAAATATCTTTAAATTAAAATTCCGTTAATAACACCATCTTGACCAGGTCTAGATGTTACTTTAGCATTACCTTCAGGAGTTTCTACAATAGCACCTTTGGTAATGATGTTCCTTCTAACGTAGTTAGGGTTTGCAGTGTTTTCTACTACATTAAGAATATCTACAACTTTGGTTTTACCATCAGCATCAGTAACATTGATTTTATTACCGGTAGCTAATCTAAGTTTTTCGTTTCCACCACGGGTTCTAATTTTTCTTAATTTTTTTTCATCTAATCTGGTTTCAGCTGGATCTCTACCTAATTCAGCTTTCCTTTTTCCACGGTTTGCAACATTTCTTGCACCGGATGGACTTCTAGTTGATTTTCCTTGAGAAATTGCCATTATTTCACCTAAATAAATATAATACATTAAATAATAATCGCAGTCTATAAGACCCTTTCAATTAAAACTGTAAGCAAGAAAAAATAACAGTTTAATTCTGAGAGCAAAAAAGAGCCTTAAAGAATAATGATAATAAAATATTACTTTATCATTATATATAAACTTTAGTTTTTTAAAAGAAAAAAGAGAAATTATTTTTTATTTTTTAAAATAAAATTATCAACCAACTTATCAAAGTCTTCCTCACTCAAATTTTTATCAGAAGCTGCATCCAAAATTTTTTGAATTTCTTCTTCGCTAACAGAATCCCCTAAAAAATCAATTAATAATTCTCTTAACTCATTATCATCAATATAGGCTTCTCCATTTGAAGAAACATATTGACAGTTGCCTTCATCATCGAGAGTATAATATGGAACTTCTTTCATAATCAATCCTCAAAGTTAATAAATCTATAGTAAACAATTTTATATGGATCATTGTCAAAATACCATTCACAGTTAGGTATTTCACCATCATTAAATTCAGAATAATCTTCCAAATCAGCATCATCGACCTGAATAAGAATATTGACTTCCTTACCTATATTTTCAACATCAATGCCCAATTCATCCAAATCAATTACAAATTCATCATTGTCACCGCCTTTCGGTACGGTAATAACAATTTCATCTTCATGGTTCATATTAACATTATAATTGTCATCCAGCACAATTATTTCTTCATTTCCTTTAAATAACTCTATGGAATTGTCTTCATTATCACTTTTCAATAAATAACCTTTAGCAAATAATTCTTCAATATCCAAACTACATAATGGACAAGTAAAGCTCCCATTAACCAATTCTGAACCACATGAAGGACAATAATTAATCTTTACTATAATCATCACCTCAAAAAATCCACATTTAATATTAATATTTAAGAAGTAATATTTAAAATGATAATATAAAAAAAGAATAATGGATAACTAAACATTAGTATCCATCAAAAAATTTATTTTTGGAATTCCCCACCGGTTCTCAGATTTTATAGAACATATTTTTAAATCTTCAATAAACATGTTAAAAGATAGAATGATACTATCACAATCAATAGTTATTTTAACATTTGAATTTTCTAACATAGTCTTTGAGATTTTAAAAACATTTGATGCATTCTCAATGAAAACAGAATATGGAATGTTATTATTATCAATAGCTAAAAAAATTCCATCAGAAATGCTATAGTCAGCACAATATTTATTTTTTCCATCAATTTTTCCAACAAATGTATCGTTTATTTCGTCATAGCTTGAAATTAACCTTTTTGTATTCATTTTAAAAACCTCACTCATATTATATCCACAATGACATATAATTAAAACCTAAGAGCATTTGAAAACTAATATAAGAACTTCATTAACTAAATAAACCGAAATGAAAGCAATAAATTTGAAATAAAAATAAAAAATTGATTTAGAAAACTATTATTAATACTTCAGACAAATTATTACATAGAAATGAAAAGGTGTCTTAATTGGCAGAAGAGACAAAAGAACAATTAGCGCTTGAAGCAGAAATAAAAGCTCAAGCTCAAAAATTTATTACATACCTCAATTCAACCCTCCCCGAAAGTATGGAACTGGAATATGAGGGATTTTACAGAAGGGGATTTTTTGTAAGTAAGAAAAGATATGCTGTAATTGAAGATGGAGAAATTATAGCCAAAGGGTTGGAATTGGTTAGAAGAGATTGGGCGCCAATTGTTAAAAAAACTCAGGAATCCGTTTTGATGGCCATTTTAAAAGAAGGAGATTCAGATAAAGCTATTAAAGAAGTAAAAAAAGTATTTAAACGAATTAAAAATGGAGATGTTGATAATAAAGAGCTAATTATCCACACACAAATTACAAAGCCTCTTGACCAATACAAACAAATCGGACCACATGTTATTGCTGCAAAAAAAATTGAAGAACATGGCATTAAAGTTACACGAGGGACCATCGTGCAGTATATAATCGTTAAAGGAAAAGGATCCATCAGTCAACGTGCCGTACCTTATGAATATAGTGAAGGATATGCATATGACAAAGATTACTACATCAACAATCAGATGATTCCTGCAATTGAAAGAATAATGTATTCTTTCGGATATTCAAAAAAAGACTTACAGGACCTTGCCCGTGGTGAAGTCCAACAAAGTTTAGATGCATTTTTCTAAAAAAATTTATAATGTATTATAACCATAATTAGAATTATATGATGAATAATGATGACCGTGTTGTTTTTTTCGATATAGACGGCACACTACTTGACACAACAGCTTTTGCTGAAACTGCAAGAAAAGCAGCTATTGGATTAATGGTAGATAATGGTTTACCTTTAGATAAGGATGAAGCATATGGCGTATTAAAAACAATCATACGTGAAAAAGGATCTAATTACGGCAAACACTTTAATGTATTGACTCAAGTCGTATTAGGCCATGAAGACCCTATGCTTGTTGCTCTTGGAATGATTACCTACCACAATGTAAAAATAGCACTTTTAAGACCTTATGCAGAAACTATTGATACCTTAATTTATCTTAAAAGCCAAGGTTATCGCTTAGCTGTAATTTCAAATGGTATTACAATAAAACAATGGGAAAAGTTAGTCAGATTAAATGTATACTCCTTTTTTGATGCAGTGATTACTTCCGAAGAAGTGGGCAAGAAAAAACCTGACAAGCTAATTTACGATGTTGCCCTAAGGAAAATGAAAGGAAATCCTGAAAAATCAGTGATGATTGGAAATAAATTTAAAGAGGATGCATTAGGTGCAGTTAATGCCGGTTTAAGTGCAATTCTTGTAAATTCAGACATTACTGAAGAAGACAGGGACTACATTAAAAAAGAAAAATTAGATATTACAATTATCGGCAATATTGGTGATGTGAAAACTGTATTATAATCACCAAATTACTTATTTTTAGAAATCAAGTTCCAATGTTACAGGACAGTGGTCAGAACCATATATCTCATTTAAGATTTCTGCTGATTTAACTTTATCCTTGATTTCTTCATTTACATAAAAATAATCAAGTCTCCAACCAGCATTTCTTTCACGTGCACGAGTTCTATAACTCCACCAGGTAAAGTTATTCTCACCTTCATCAAACATTCTAAATGTATCAACAAAACCGGCTTCTTCCAGTTCATCTAACCATGCACGTTCTTCCGGCAAATAACCGGATTTTCCTTCACAATTTTTTGGATTATACACATCTATCGGGTTGTGAGCAATATTATAATCACCTGTTATAACAATATTTTTTCCCTGATTTTTTAGCTCAACAAGCTGTTTTAGTAATGCATTGCAGAAATCAACTTTAAAATCTAATCTTTTAGCATTCATTCCACTATTCGGGAAGTAAATATTGTATAAAATAAAATCAGGATATTCTATTCTTAAAACTCTACCTTCCCCGTCAAGTTCCTCTACACCAAGACCCCTTGTAACTTCAACAGGTTCAATTCTTGAGTAAGTTCCAACACCACTATAACCCTTCTTCTCAGCTTCATTGAAAAATGAGTCAAATCCGTCTACATCAACTAATTTCTTAGGAATTTTATCTTTATCTGCACGAACTTCCTGAAAGTTGATAATGTCTGCATCACAGCCATCAAACCAGTCCCAAAATTCATCCTTTTTTGCAACTGCCCTAATACCATTTACATTCCAAGAAACTAGCTTAATAGACATTACAATTCAACCCCATTATCAAGAGGAACTTCACGAAGCCATTTGATATCACTTTTGTAAAGCATACGGATGTCTTCTACATCATATCTTATCATTGCCAATCTTTCAATACCCAAACCGAAAGCTAAAGCAGGCTGATTAATGCCTAATGGTTTTAATACTTCTGGCCTGAACATTCCAGCACCACCAAGTTCAATCCAGCTTTCCTTTTCTTCCAGATAAATTTCAGTTTCGGTAGATAAATAAGTATATGGGAAATAAGCAGGTCTGAACCTTACTTCAAAACCTAATTTTTTGTAAAACTCTTTTAAAACACCTAAAAGATTTTGGTAACTGATTCCTTCACCGCAAACCAATCCTTCAACTTGGTGGAATTCAGGCAAATGTTTATAATCGAAGGTTTCTCTTCTGAATACCCTTCCAACAGAAAACATTTTTATTGGAGGTTCATGTTCAAACAAGTGTTTTGTTGAAATTCCAGTAGTATGGGTTCTTAAAACACTTTGGCGCGCAATATCTTCACTCCAATCATATTTCCATCCTATTGAACCAGTATCTGCACCGGTTTCATGAGTCTCTGCAGTCAATTTTACCAAATCATCATCCGGCAAATCACAAGTCAACGGATTTTTCAGATAAAAGGTATCCTGCATTTCACGGGCAGCGTGATCCTGCGGTTGGAAAAGAGAATCAAAGTTCCAGAATGCAGATTCGACATACTCCCCTTTATCTTCAACAAACCCCATATCTAAAAAGATATCTCTTATCTCATCAATAATGACTCTTAGCGGGTGTTTTTTGCCAGCAAATGCTATAGGTGCCTCTGCATTAATATCATATGGACGGTATTCCAAACTTTTCCATTCTCCATCCTTTAATTGTTGGTGTGTTAATTGAGTAGCTTGTTCTTGAATAGTAAATCCTTCTTTTAGGATAGCTTCACCCTTAGGCAGAATTTTAAAAGAATGTGAGGTTTCTTTTTTAATGTTTAAAATGTTTTTTCTGCTGGCGAGTTTTTTGACTCCATTCATCAAGTCATCAGTGAAAAGTTTAACGCCATCAGCATTTGTTTTAAGATAATTTAAGGTTTTTTCATCAACATCAAGTTGGGATACAAAATCTTTACCGAATTCTGTGATATTAACCATTCCCTTATCGATTTCAGCCCAATTTTTACGACGTAACCAGCCAATCGCAATATTGGTTTCTTTTTTATCCACCCCAGTTTCATCTGCTAAATCTTTCATCTGAATTTGTTTCTTATCAGCCAAAACATCCAAAATTCTACGTTCTGGAAGTCCTTTTTCGGCATATTCAAGACCATCTTCAGTTAAAGAATAAGTTTTTTGAACTTCCTTTTCAACTTCAATAATATCTTTTGATGCAAGTGAACCTGCCGCACTCATTACAGATTTAATATCCATACCAGCATTTTTGGCAACCTCTTCAGGAGTGGCTTCAGGATTAGCCTCAAGCTCTTTTAAAAGTTTCTTTTCATAAATATGTAATTCACTAATGGTTTTTTTAATATCCTCACTCATTTAAACACCATAATTTTAAGATTAATAATATAATAATATATGTTAAAAAACATTTATAAATATGATGTTAATTACAGAAAAATAACTTAATTTAATAGAAAAGAAAAATAATTAATTATGTCTGAAATTAATGAATCTGTCGAATTATTTGAAAACGGTTATATGTGCTCCCAAGCAGTGTTTGCAGCATTTTCCCCGAATTTGGGTCTTGATAAACAATTGGCATTGAAAATTGGGGCTTGTTTTGGAAGCGGGATGAGAAAAGGAGAAGTTTGTGGTGCCTGTACAGGTGCGCTTATGGTTTTAGGCTTGAAATACGGTGAAAGTA
Organism: Methanobrevibacter sp.; assembly: GCF_017431965.1. Taxonomy (GTDB): domain Archaea; phylum Methanobacteriota; class Methanobacteria; order Methanobacteriales; family Methanobacteriaceae; genus Methanocatella. The sequence goes on from NZ_JAFRKB010000033.1 coordinate 118,338, forward strand.
AAGAAAAAAGTAATGAAACATGCGAAGCTTTCTTAGACGAATTTAAAAAGGAAAACGGATCTTACATCTGCAATGACCTGCTCGGCTGCGATATTTCAACTCCTGAAGGCGTGAAATCAGCAGTTGAAAACAATTTATTTAAGGAATTATGCCCAAAAATGGTTGAATCAGCTTCAAAAATTCTAAAAGAAATAATAGATGAATAAATTAAAAAAAAGAAGTTATTCAAAATTAGATTTCAAATAACTTACAAAAATAGATGCTGCAGTTAAATCTGCAGTAGTTCCTGGATTATACTTATTTTTAAACAGATAGTCATCAAATTCATTAAGCTTATCCTTAAAATCAGCTTCATCCTTTAAATTAAGCAAATCCCTTGTCATCATAGATATCTTTAAAGCTTCATCGGAACCGTATTTTCTTGAAATTAAGGTATCCGGAACCTGTGACAATATTGTTAAGAAAGTCAGTACGCAGGCGTCATTTTGAGATTTTTCTTCGTTTAATTTATGATAGGTCGGATAGCCTATCTCAAATACTGCAGGCATGTCTGAAGTCATCTCACGAGCCAGCATGTCCCATGGAGCGGAAATTTTTAAAACATCAAACATAGTCTGGCCATTTTCTCTCAACTCATTTTTAGCATTGTCACTTGACACATCATATTCGTCCTGATCACCCATTCCACCGGCATCGGCAATATTGATTGCATCGTATAAATCACATGCATCATCAACTGAAGTATTTGCCATTACCACTTTTACGTTTTCTCGGATTTCATCAAAGGAATCACTGATAGCAGCCGCAACGGCAATTGGAGTGGTCATCATTACAATGCCCAAATTGGTGTTGTTTTTAATCCATTTGTCAGTTTCCGCCACTGCCTGAAGAATATATTTTCCCAATTTAGGATTTTCAATATCCACATCACTGCATGCTTCACGGATAGCATCTCCAATAACAATCCCGCTTATTACAAAGTCTTCAAATTCCATATCATCATAATCGCGGGTCCTGTGAACATTTCCAGGTTTTGGATATCCGCTTACCTCCAAAGCAGAGGCAATCTGTGCAATTTTAGCAATTTCATTGGCTTCCATTTATATCAACTCATTTAAAAGTAAGTAAGGTGCGAAGTTAGTGATTATTAAGTCTGCTCCTGCTCTTTTGATAGAAAGCAAAGATTCCAAAATGGCTCTTTCAGTCAGATATCCCTTTTCAATAGCGGCCATTATCATGGAATATTCACCGCTTACATTATATGCAACCAAAGGAAGCATGAATTCATCGCGAACCATACGCACAACATCCAAGTACGGAAGTGCAGGCTTTACCATTAAAAAGTCAGCACCTTCAATGACGTCCAATTCGCATTCACGGATTGCTTCAATGGCATTTCCCGGATCCATTTGATAGGATTTTCTATCACCCAAGTGCGGTGATGAGCAGGCTGCAACCCTAAACGGTTCATAAAATGCAGATGCATATTTGGCAGAATATGACATTATCATGACATTCTCATATCCTTCATCGTCTAAAGTTTGCCTTATTGCACCGACTCTTCCATCCATCATGTCTGAAGGCGCAACAATATCTGCTCCAGCTTCTGCATGAGAAAGGGCAACTTTAGCAATATATGGAAGTGATTCATCATTCAATATTTCGATTCCATCGTCAGTATCTTCGTTTTCCTTAATCATTCCACAATGACCGTGAGAAGTGTATTGGCATAAACAAACATCACTGATAATAACCAAATTGGTTTCCTTTTTGAGTTTTCTGATGGCTTTTTGAACAATTCCAGTAGATGAATAATCAGGAGTTGCTATCTCATCTTTTGTATCTTCCTTTGGTATTCCAAATACAATGATTGATTTTAAACCTTTGGCTTCAAGCTGTTTTGCAAATTCAACACCAGAATCCAAAGAGTATCTGAATTCACCTGGAAGAGATGAAATTTCTTCTTTTTGCATTCCGGTGAGCTCTTCTTTAAAATAAATCGGATAAATTAAATCTTCTTTTTGAAGTTTAGTTTCACGAACAATATCTCTTATTTTAGCATTTTTTCTTAATCTTCTCATTCTTGTTGTGGGAAATTCCATAATAATCACTTAATATCAGTTGATTGCAACTGTTCTCAATAACATTTATATATAAAATTTGGATGGAATTATTAATTAAATTTATGGCTATTGTTCAAATACAAAAAACTCAACATTAGTTCAAAAATTATGAGATATTATAATAACTTGAACCAATACTTCTTTTTATTAAATTGAATTAAATTAATATAATTAAAAAGACAAATAATGCAATAATTACAACCAAAGAGGAAAAAAATGTCAAATTCAATTGGAGAAAAATTTAGAATAACAAGTTTTGGGACAAGCCATGGAAAAGCTTTAGGTGCAATTGTTGATGGATGCCCTGCAAACCTTGAATTATCCGCAGAAGATATTCAAAAAGAGCTTGATAAAAGAAAACCGGGAACAAGCAGTGTTACAACACCCAGAAAAGAATCAGATGAAGTTCAAATATTGTCTGGAATTTTTGAAGGAAAAACTGACGGAACACCGATTACCGGAATCATTTTTAATAACGACCAACATTCAAAAGATTACTCCATGTTTAAAAATACTCCTCGCCCGTCCCATGGTGACTTTGGTTGGATGATGAAATACGGAAATTATGACTATAATGGCGGAGGACGTGGAAGCGGAAGGGTCACTATTGGCCATGTAATTGGTGGAGCAATAGCTAAAAAGCTCTTAAAAACAAAAGGTATTGAAATAGTATCCCATGTTACTCAAATTGGAGATATTAAGGCAGAACCTCAAGAATTCAATACCATAAAAGAAAATATTGAAAAAAATCCAGTCCGCTGCGCAGACTTGAAAGCCGCAAGTGAAATGGAAGAATTAATTTTATCTAAAAAAAGTGAAGGAGATTCCGTTGGAGGAATTATGGAAACAATAGCCATTGGCCTTCCGGCAGGACTTGGAGAACCCGTCTTTGAAAGGTTGGATGGTGACCTTGCAAGAATTCTGATGAATATTGGTGCCGTAAAAGGTGTTGAAATAGGCCTTGGATTTGATGTGGCAAACCACACTGGCTTCGAAATCAATGATGAATACCAAATTGAAAATGATAAAATTACTACTAAAACTAACAATTCCGGAGGGATTGTTGGTGGAATGAGCAACGGAATGCCAATTATCACAAGAATTGCCGTTAAACCAACACCATCAATTTCCAAATGTCAAGATTCAATTAATTTAGAAAAAAGAGAGAATGAAAAAATAGAAATTAAAGGAAGACATGATCCTTGTATCTGCCCAAGAGTGACAGCAGTTGCTGAATCATGTACCGCAATTGTCCTTGCAGACCATATGATTCGCTCAGGATTTATTCACCCCTCAAATTTAGAACTTTAATTTGAATTTCTTTTTATGATTGAAATTTCATCAAATTCATTGTTTTTAATTGAGGTTTGATAAGAATTTCTTCTCTCACTGTTATAAAGTGAATGGCTAGTGCTGTGATTTTGGGACTCTACATCCTTAAGGGAGATTAGTCTAAATCTTTTAGGATTATTATAATTTACATTAAATGACAATCCGTCATATGCTGCAATTACTTTTACCCCAGTCTCCTTAGAAATCTTTTTAGCTTCAGTAACCGGATTTGAAGAAATCATTTTAAGTCCTAAATGAGTCATGACCGCAACTTTTGGCTTGACCTCATTTATTAAATCAATGAAATTACGGGAACACATGTGTCCATGAATTGACCTATTACCCGGCCTTAAAACACTAGCTATAAGAATATCCGCACCTTCATGATATTCATGCAGCTCATCAAAATAGCCTGTGTCTGAAGTATATGATACTTTAAATCCGTTATAATCCAGCTGGAAACCTATGCCCCTAGGGTCGCCGTGAACTACTTTAGTTCCTTTGACTTTGATGCCATCAACTTCACTAACAACCCCCGGTTTTAAAACTACCTTATCAGATTTAGATTGGTGATAAGCTGATATACAAGGCCCCCATTTTTCAAAACCGTCTAATACGCTTTCACTTCCAAAAATAGTTCCATGATTTCTGGTCATTCCTCTTGTCATTGCTTCAATTAGAATTTCAGCATCATTATAATGGTCAGTATGGGCATGGGAAACAAATACCCCACTTAAATTGCGAGGATCAAAACCAAATTGATAAGTCCTTATAAGGGCGCCTGGTCCAGGGTCAACATGATAATTTTTTCCATTGATATTATCAATCCTAAACCCCCCAGTCATCCTTCTTTGAGAGATAGCGGAAAATCTTCCACCACCACTACCTAAAAAAGTTAACTTCATTTAAATCCCCAATCATAACGAACATAAAATTACATCACATTTAAGGGAAGATTTATCCTTTTTAAGACATAAATCTTCATTTTTAATAATGACTTTATCCCCTATTTTTATATTATCATTTTCTGTAAACATGATTACATTTTGACCTGGTCCCGCCAGTTGTTTCCAGTTTTCATCCATTGCTTGCGTTTTATCGTTTAATTGGACATATAGTATATTTCCATCTACAGAAACAACCCTGCCCACATCACCCTCATCAATGATTTTACTGGACATCTCTATTTCCAGACTTTGTTGAACCAATTGTTCTGTTAAATTTTGCCTGAATTTAACCAATACTTTAACATCATGGTCAATTGTTAAGTTTAAATGCTTTTGAGCTTGAGAGGTACTGAAAAGAGGATCTTGTCTTAATACATCACAATTGCTTCCAACTGTAGGAGTCACAGATGAAATTTCTTTTATAATTTGTTCAAATATTTCTCCTTTTGATTTTAAACTAGATGAAGGTTTAAATCTCTTTGAAACTAAATTTTCAGCCATTTTTTTGGCAAAAACATTACCAAAAATAATTATTCCACTTTCACCAGCTTTACGTGAAGTAACCTCGGAACCTAATAATTCAACCAATTGATAACCTTTGGTAGTTCCATAAATCCTCCTACGTCTTGTTTCAAAAGTTCCCTTTGTACTTACTTCTCCTCTAACACATTTCCCAACAATTTTCAGTTTACTAGCATCATCAGTAATTTTTACTGAAATGTCCAAATCTTCAGCTCTTTTTAAAAATTCTTCGTCGCTACTAATCTCACCGTTATACAATTCTTTTTCTAAAATTTCCAAATTTTCTTTATCGCCGAAATAACCAATCTTTCTTTTATCGGCTGCCATTACACATCCATTTTTTCCAATGTAAGCAATAATTAAGCTCATAATATTCCCCTTAATTCATATATTATAATTAAAAAATTATAATATCAAAAGTTTATTAATTATATATAATTATAATTATCCTATATTATAAAGTTAAGGCAAAAAATTATGATAATCTAAATCTTTAATATTCCCTTTTCTTAAAAAAAAGTTATTAAAAATTTCAAAAATAACCAATACAATTACACAAAGTAGCATATTTAAAATTATACAGTTTAAAATTAAAAATGAAACAATATATTTAAATATTAATATTACCTATATTATAATTATAATAATTGTTAATTATTTATCATTATAAATTAGTATAATGTTAACAATAAATGACAAAGGAGAGAAACTTATGATAGATCTCAATAAAATGTTTAAACCTGAATCTGTGGCTGTTATTGGTGCTTCCAATACCCCTGGAAAAGTAGGATACATCATTGTTGACAATCTTATCAATGATGGATTCGAAGGCGAAATATATCCAGTAAACCCAAAAGGAGGAGAGATTTTAGGCAAAAAAGCTTATGCAAACATAACCGAAATTCCTGGAGATGTTGACTTAGCTATTATAACAATCCCTTCCCCATTTGTAAACACCGCCGTTGAAGAATGTGGAGAAAAAGGTGTTGAAAACATGGTTGTTATCACTGCTGGATTTAAGGAAGTTGGTGAAGAAGGAGCTAAACTAGAAGCTGAATTAACAGCACTTGGTGAAAAATATGGAATAAACATTATTGGACCAAATAGTTTAGGAATCACTGATTCACACACACCATTAAACGGATCATTTTCACAGATGATGCCTCCTACAGGAAACATTGCATTCATCTCCCAAAGTGGAGCAATGATGGTGGCTATTATCGATTGGAGCGTAACTTCCGGAATAGGATTCAGTAAAGTAATCAGTTTAGGTAACAAAGCTGGAGTAAGTGAAATTGAATTGTTACAATACTTGGCTGAAGATGATGAAACTGCAGTAATAATCTGTTACTTAGAATCTATTTCCGAAGATGAAGACTTTGTAAGAACCATGAGAGAAACTGCAGTTAAAAAACCAATTATTATCCTCAAATCAGGTTCAAGTAGTGCTGGAGCAGCAGCCGCATCCTCACACACAGGAGCGCTAGCTGGCAGTGATTTGGCATTTGACACTTCATTTAGACAATCCGGAATTATGCGTGTAGAAACCATGGCAGAATTATTTGACTTAGGTTTAGCATTCTCCAAAGCACCACTTCCAAAAGGAGATAATGTGGCTATCATTACCAATGCCGGTGGGGGAGGAGTTTTAACTGTAGATGCTATGGAAAAAGCTGGTTTAAACCTTGTCCAATTCGATGAAGAAACTACTGCAAAATTAAAAGAATGCGTAACTGAAGAAGGTAGTGCTAAAAATCCGATTGATGTATTGGGCGATGCACCAGTAAGCAGATACAAAGAATCATTAGAAATTGTCTTAGGATACGAAGATGTTGACAGCTTAATCATCATGGTATGTCCTACTGCATCAGCAGATCCTGATGGAATTGCACAGGCAATATTGGAAGAACGAAAAGAATTTGATAAACCTATCATTGTGGTAAATATGGGAGGTCCATCATTTGAAGCTGCAAACGAAGCTTTAAGAGCAAATGGAGTGCCAACATATGTATTCCCTGAAACTGCAGTAACTGCACTTGAAGCAATGACAAGATATGCAAAATTGCCGGAAAGACAATACGATGATGTTGTTGACAATATTGCTGATGTTGACAAAGATGCAGTAAAAGCAATATTCGATAAAGTTAAATCTGATGGAAGAGACACATTGCTTGGTAGTGAAGCATACGCTGTAGCTGAAGCTTACGGAATTTCAGCAGCACCAATCAAATTATCAACATCTGCTGATGAAGCGGCACAACTTGCAGAAGAAATGGAATTCCCTGTTGTACTGAAAATTGCATCCGATAAAATTTTACACAAATCAGATATTGGTGGTGTAAAAGTCGGAATCAGCAGTGCTGAAGAAGCAAAAGCAACATACGACGAAATCATTGCAAATGCTAAGGCTGCACACCCAGATATTGTTCCTGATGGTGTGGAAGTGCAAAAAATGATGGATTCCGGTGAGGAAGTCATTGTTGGTATGATTAGGGACAAACAATTTGGTCCTATGATTGCATTCGGTATGGGTGGAATCTATGTAAACCTCATTGAGGATGTTTCATTCAACTTAGCAAAAGGTTTAAGCTCCCAGGAAATAGATGAACAAATCGAAAGTACCAAAGTATCCAAATTACTTGCAGGATACAGAGGAGAAGCACCTTGCGATGTTGAAGAAGTTAAAGAAGCTATCAAAAGAGTAGCTAGATTAACTTTAGACTTCCCAGAAATTTCCGAGTTAGACATTAACCCAATCTTTGTTTATGAAGAAGGTTCATCTGCACTCGATATTAAAATTAAATTATAATTTCTCTTTTGAGAAATTATTATCTCTTTTTTCTTTTTAAACCATTTAATTAAGTGATACTATGAATGGTGAACTTGACTTAGAACTATATACCATTTCCATTATAGGTTTGAACAATTCCTTAGAAAACCCTGAAAATGATTCGCTTAAGGAAATTGTAGACAATTTCCAAGAGTTATATGAAGACATTATTAATGATTTAAACCAAGACGACATACAATTTAATGATTATTATCTATTTTTCGAAAATGGAAAAAATGTATTTCCACAATACATTGAAACATTAAACGAAATTAAAACTGAAGAAATTAAAGAAAATGTGGATTCTTTGATAAACATATTTGAAAATCTCAACAAAATTGCAATTGCATTTCCATCTCAAGAGGACCTGATAAAATGAACAGAAATTTAGAAAAAATAGGAATTAATACTGAAGAAAGATATGAATGTATTTATACAACTATTGACGAAGAAGGCAATAAAAACTCTGCAGCCATTGGATTGAAGTATTTCGGTGAAGATGACATTGGATGTAGAATATTTGAAGGATCCAAAACCTTAGAAAATATTCAAAAAACAAAAAGATATGTTGTGAACATTACTCAAGACCCTGCAATTTTTACTAAATCAACCATAAGCAAACTTCCGGAGGAATACTATACTGATGATGGAGATATAGCTATTTTAAAGGATGCAGGATCATATATTATTGTTGATGTTATTGATATTGATGAGCAGAAAGCCGAAAACACACCGATTGATAATGACCAAAGCATTTTCATGATAAGAGGTAAAATACAAGAAATCGTTATTAAAGATGAAAGCATTAAGGCATTTAATCGTGGACTCGGTGGAATAATTGAATGTCTTGTTAATATTTCAAGATATAAGATTGTTGATGATAAAAAAAGACAAGAGTATATGGATAGAGTCATTGAAAATGATAGAATGATTCAAAGAATTGGAAATAGTCAAACAAAAGAAGCAATGAAAATTATCAAAGAGGAATACGAAAAAAATTAAAAAAAAAGCATAGTTAACTAACTATGCTTCCCAAAACAACTTATCATGAGGAATAACATTCTTCAAAATACCAATGTCAACCTCAAGTTTTTGGAATGCATCCACATCTGCTTTGAAACCGTCATCAATACCAGAAATGAATGGGAAACTTTGTAATGATTTAGCTTCTAAATCAGCATCAGAAACAATATCATCAGGTAATAATTCTACCACAGCAGAAGCATTGCCTGCTTTAATATTATCATTAATGAAATCAGTTGCATTTTCATGAATAGCGATAATATCTTTTACAGTATCTTCATGGTTTTTGATAAAGTCGTCAGATGCAACAACCACACAACATGGATGGTTTGGTAAAATTGTAGCTGAATCTTCTAAAACAACGTTGTCAGAATTATTAGCCGCAATACTTACATAAGGTTGGAAAGTAATAATACCATCAATCTGTTTGGTTTTTAAAGCATCATTCATAGATGGAACTTTCATAGCAGAAATATTTAAATCATCAGTTGATAATCCATTTTTTTCTAAGTAATATGTAAGTAAAACATATTGAATTGAAGCTTCACCAGGAGTTGCAATGTTTTTACCTTTTAAATCTGCAGCAGAAGTAATTCCAGAGTCTTTAGTTACAACAATTCCACTACCATCAGTTTGAGCGGATGAAATAACTTTTACAGGAACTCCTTTTTCAACAGAAGATAAAACAGGAGCAATTCCAACATAACCAACATCGACTTCACCACTAGCCATAGCAGTCATCAAGTCTCCACCGTTATTAAACTGAACAAGTTCAGTAGTAATATTTTTTTCAGCAAATTTACCTTGAGCATCAGCCACAAACAAAGCAGCATCGTGATCAGAAGGTAAATAACCTATCTTTACAGTGTCATCTCCCCCACCTAAAAAATCAAGGAAGCCTGCACTAGCTGCACCCATTACTAAAAATGCAGTAAGTGCCAACACTAAAACAAATGTAATCTTTTTATTCATTTATAATCACCGTTTAAATAAGTTAACTTATTTACAATATATTACTTTTAAATGAATACTATAAATAAATTACTTTTCAATTATTAACAATTGTTATATTTTGAATCCCCATTTAAACTATTAAATGTCCAAAATATATAAATGTTTTGAAAAAAAATAGCAAAACTTAATCTTATCCTCCATAAATAATTTGAATTAACTTAACCTCATCACCATCATTAATCATGCTTTCTTCAACTGCTAATTCACCATTTTGCTTTGCAACGATTGTTTGAGCTGATAAACCCAATTCATCCAATAAATCTTGAATTGTGAAGTTTTCTTTTAAATCTCTTTTTTCATCAATATCTTTAAACTTTAATTCGAATTCCATTTTCTCAATACCCCAATATTAAGTTTATACTAATTAAAATTAACAATTGTTATATTAATTTTTAGAAGGTTTAAATATTTCTATTTTCGACCCAAAAAAATACACAAATATTTATATAATATAAAAAAATAACTATTGTTATATTACAAAAATAGGTGAAAAAGTGCCAACAAGATATATCGGTGATGGATACTGGGAAATTGCTTCCCGTCAAATGAGTATTGTAACAAGAAGTGAACAGGAAAAATTTAAAGATGCAAAGGTTACAGTTATTGGCTGTGGCGGAATCGGTGGCGAAACCATTGAAATGCTTGCTAGAATGGGAGTTGGAGAACTTGTTTTAGTAGATAAAGACGCTTTTGATTTGTCTAACTTAAATAGACAGACTTTAGCTTCAATAAAAGATTTAGGCCTCGATAAAAGTGCAGTGGCTAAAGAAAAAGTAAGGCTGATTAATCCTTATGTTAAAGTGACTACATTTAACGAACATATTGATCAAACAAATATCACTAAAGTAATTGAAACATCAGACATTGTGATTGATGCGCTTGACAATGTTTTAACAAGAGTCATTGTCTCAAGGGCTGCAAAAGAAAAAGGAATACCTTACATTCATGGTGCAATTCATGGAACTTTAGGTCAAATTACAGTATTTCTACCAAATAGCGAAAAAACATATGAAGAAATGTTTAATCTTCCATCAATTGGAAAAGAACTGAATGAAGAAGTTATTGAATCATTAAAAAATGTAACTTCCGGAGTCCCTCCAGTAATTGGTCCGACACCAAATTTAATTGGTTGTCTTGAAGCTTTTGAAGCATATAAAATCATTACTGGAATTGGAAAAGTAACTGTTGCTCCAAAAATATTAACATTTGATTTATTAGATTTAAGTTCATTTTCACTAGATGAACTTTAAATCATCTATTTTTCTAAATTTACCCTTTCAGGAGCAGTATATACAGTAAATCTATTATCACGAACAAATCCTACCATTGTAATATTACCTGCTCTTGCCACGTCAATACCTGATGAAGCAGGTGCTGCATTTGAAATTATTATTGGGATTCCCACCCGAATTACTTTTATTAACATGTCAGCAGGCATTCTTCCACTATATGAAATATAACATTTTGAAAAATCATATCCTTCTTTTGCAGCCGCTCCAATTACTTTATCAACTGCAACATGGCGGCTTACATCTTCACGAATAATAATATTATCTTTATATTTTAGCTGAGCAACATGAACTCCCGCAGTTTTTTGCCAAACTTTCGCTTCATTAGTCAAATGTTTTATATCATTGATGACTTGTGTTGCATCAACTGTGAGATTAGACATGTTCGGTTCAATTGTTTTTAGCTCCGAACGAATCCCACCAGCATTATCTGAATTGACACCCTGATATTCAAGTAATCTGCACACGCAAGCATGTTCACAATTACCTTTCCTCTCTTGAACGATGCCTTCTTGCTCCAAATCCTCTTCAGGATCATGGTTAAGATTTGTAGAAACTAAAACATTTGTTCCGTCTAATTTAATTGAGTTAATGTCAGAATAATCTTTAATTAACCCTTCCCCAAGACAATAACCTACAGCAAAATCTTCTAAATCTTTAGGATATGTTGAAAATTTACGGGGAGGCAAATAATCAATGAATAAGTAAGTATATTCATCATCAACACTATTTTCTTTAATTTTTTTATATTGACCATCATTCCATTGAATAACATCACTCTGTCTGATAAAATCCATAAAATACCCCTCATTTGTCAACTAAAGCTAAATTCTCATATTTTTTAAATTCCTCATGCTCATTAAGCTCAACATTCTTTAAATTGTTAATACTGGTTTGTTTATTGTTTTTAGATAATTCAATATGAGTATTAATGTAACCATTTTGCTTAATCAAATGTAAAAGTCTTTTGCCATATGTCAAATTAGGATTTGAAATGCGATTAAGCATTAAATTTAAAGTGTGAAACTCATCAATACCTAATACCTCACACATACCATACATTTCATTAATAATCTCAGATGCCCAATCTTTAATTGTTACTTCATTTCCATCCCTAAGTAGTCTCATTGTCTTATCATATGCTCTTTCAGCAGTTCTTTCTTCATTAATCTTAGATTCAATTTGCCATTTATCATAATCAGATTCGCTTTTAACTAACATATATATTAAAAATAAATGTAAAAATTCCATGTCACGTTTTACAAGACCACATTTATAAAATGGATTAATATCCAATGTTCTTACTTCAACATATTCAATTCCATCTTCTTTAAGTGATTTTAAGAGATTTTGAGGGTTTTTTGGTTTTAATCTTATTTGAGTATATAACTCTTTTGCTTCAGATAAGTCTCCATTTTCGATAAATTTCTCAACATCGAAAACGAATTCATCTACCGAATCATATGAAGGATACAAATCCTTTAAATTCTTATATCCACAGGATGCATTCCTAAATGAAGGTCCCTTAGTTGAATAGTAACTGCCATAGTTATCCTGAGCATCCATTAAATGTATACAATCATTAGAAAATGTTTTATGGGATCCAATTGAACAACCGGTTAAATATATAATCAACCAACAATATCTTAAATAATTCCTAGCAATTTTTAAATAAACCTTATTTTTAAACTCTCTAAAGGTTAACTCATCGTTATTCATTGAATGTAACTTTTTTAAGAAATCCTCTGAAAATGAAAAATTAAAATGAACACCGGAAATCATTTGTTTTTTAACGCCATATTTCTTAGCCAAATCTTCACGGTATTTTTGAGAAGATTCACCCTCTTCAGAGTATTTGGCAATTGGAATTTGATCCCAATATGGCAGAATGCATGGAATTGACTGAAACCAAAGATACTCATTTTCTGGAAGGGATGCATTAACAATATCTGAAAGTAGAGAGAATGTATCAAATGCCTTATCAATATTGTCAAAAGTAGGAGTTATTATCTCAATCTGGCTTTCAGAAAAATCTGTTGTGACAACAGGATTTGTTAGCTTATCGCCAAAAATTTCAGGATGCTCTGTCAACGATAGCTTTCCATCATCACGAGCCCTCAAGCTTTCCCATTCTATTCCAAATGAACCAGCCAAAATTTCATCTGCAGAAAAATTTGATAGATTTAATAAATTCATTTAATCCCCCAAAATAACATCTAATACACATTGCTCAATTTACCATAATCCTGAATAAGATCCTCCAATTTAATTCCTTTACGTATGGATGAGATTAAATACCTTCCAGGATTTGTATGCTTTTTAATTCTTTCATATAATGGATTTAAAAAGATTTCTTCGCCAAATCCCCTTTCTTTAAGCCCTAATGATGCCAAATCAACTATGTCTTTTGACAATCTACATAAATCCTTTTTATCTATAAAAGAAGGAGTTTCATTACTTATTAATAATTTTCTAAGTTCGGTTGCAGTATATCCCTTATGATATATAATATAATCATTATTTATTAACTCTTCTAAATCATCAAGTTTTTCTTTGAGTCCCAAGTGAAATGCTGCAACTGACATTGAATCTCTAATAGGTTGTGTGCATACACTTCTGAACTCAACAGTTCCCCGAAATGTTAAATTGATAAATTTAAATGGGCGCAAATATTCTATATCGTCAATGCATGGTGTTATATCTATTCTTTTATAATCTCCATTGCAATATACTTCACCACGAACATAATCCCTATTAAAATATTCCATCAAGTTCATTGAAGGAAAATTAATATATGCTCCATCACGCATTACACAGTAGATATTTAATGATTCCAAATATGATTGCAAATCATTAATATCTTTAAAATCAACATCATACATTCCAATATTATGAGGATTTACACCATGAGTTGAATATTCCCATAAAAGATCCCTAAAACAAACTAAATTACTATTTTCATCAAACAATACTGAATTTGAAAACAATAACGCTTTAATAGGTTCAACTTTTGAGAAAACATTGATAGTTTTGACTAACTCATCCTTATGTACATCTAACTGAACTTGTGAAGCTGATGAAAACATTCCATATTCTGGATATCTATGAAAATACATTGGAATATTTTTATAGTCCTTAAAAGATTTCAAATGATGATATAACATCAGATATCTTTCTGAGGGAATAGGCTGGTGTTCATTATATTTTCTATAGGGATTAATGCCCATTCCAGTTAATGTATGGTTAAATTCTTCGAAACATTCCTTTGTAAATGAATAATAATCACAAAAACGGTCATTTATCGAAAACAAATCTTTTTCTCTACCCATTGCAAACTCAATATTGTTATAGGAACAATCATAACAGACAATATCATCATTATTTTTATTTTTAAGAGAAAATACATTTCCATCATAATCTATCCCGTCATCTTTGAAATCAGAATATTGTTTTTGGAATTTATCTGTGACCTTATGAACAACATCAAAATCTACAGCTTTTTTGTTAAGATTGATAATTGGAATTTCAATTTCGATGCCAATGAAATTCTTTTTTTGATTAGTTGGCTTAATAAACTCTTCATACAGCCTATTTCGTATCAGTTCTCTATTAATCATGAATTTTATCCCCGTTTATTGATTTTAAAAATTCTTCAATAGCTTTTTCATGCTCTTCTGTTAAAATAAATTCATTATCATGTTCCAAGCTTTCAAAAATAATATTTCCGTCGATTAATCCAAATAGCTTATTTAATTCTACAGGTTTCCAATTTTCATTATCATCTAATGGAGTTGATGCAACTAAAAATCCCTCATCGCTTTTTAGATAATATAAGGAATCCCTCATATTTGAATGAATATATGTTAAATCCCCATCGTAAATCATTAAATTAAGTTTATTATTTTTAGACAAATCCGCTACAATTTCTGTTAATAAATTAAAACGTTCCTTAATAGTTGAAGGAGCATTTTTTGCTTGTTCAAATTCATTAACCTTATCAATAATATACAATAAGATTCTTTCAGAATCCGTATCACCTTTTTCATCTCCTTTATATTTATCAAGTTCCGGATAATCAAATATTGTACCATTATGAATTAACATCCAAGACCTGTTGTTATCATCAAATTCAGTGAAAGGATGGCAATTTGGAGATATTATTTCACCTACAGTAGCTAATCTAATATGGGCAAATACATTTTTTCCAATAACCGGGTGGGATAATATATCTTTCAAATGTTGACTACATGTTGCTTTAATCGGCTCTTTATCTATAACAAATTCATCAGATTGCATATTAGCCAATCCCCATCCATGCGGATGTTCTTCTGAGTGATTATAAAAACATTGTAAACATTCATTTATTTGTTTTGGCGTATTCGAATTAAAACAAAAAATTTCACACATATTATCCCTCCCATTAATTATTATCACAATTGTTATACTGTGATAACAATTGTTATATAATTCATATTATTTAAATATTTTCAAAAAGAGAAGTAGTTAAAATTAATTAACTACCTTGCCAAAAAATTTTATCTTGAGGAATTGATTGTTTTAAAACACCTAAATCAACTTCAAGATTCATGAAATCCATTACATCCTGTTTAAAGCTATCATCCAATCCAGA
Source organism: Methanobrevibacter sp. (assembly GCF_017431965.1). Classification (GTDB taxonomy): domain Archaea; phylum Methanobacteriota; class Methanobacteria; order Methanobacteriales; family Methanobacteriaceae; genus Methanocatella. The sequence goes on from NZ_JAFRKB010000033.1 coordinate 134,048, forward strand.
TATGAATGGGAATCCAGACAATGCTTTTTTCTCTACTTCAACATCACTAACAATATTATCAGGAAGAAGTCCTGCCGCTTCATCAGTGTTATTATTGATATAATCAGTGGCATTTTTATGGATATCCAATATTTTTTGAGTTTCATTGGGATGATTTTCAATGAATTTATCTGAAGCCACTACAACACAACATGGATGATTTGGCAATATATCGGCTGAATCAACCAACAGATTTGCCCCATTTTCACTAGCAATTGTTACATATGGCTCAAATGTAATCATACCATCAATTTTATTAGTTTTAAGGGCATCATTCATTGAAGGAACTTTCATAGCTGAAACCTTTACATCACCAATAGACATTCCATTCTCTTTTAAATAATAAGTGAGCAGCATATGTTGAATTGAAGCTTCACCAGGTGTAGCTATTTTTTTACCTGCCAAATCGGCAACTGAACTAATTCCAGAGTCTTGTGATACGACAATACCTGATCCTTCAGTTTGAGCCGCTGAAATTACCTTCACAGGAACTCCTTTTTCAATTGATGATAAAACAGGAGTAATTCCAACATAACCTACATCGACTTCACCGCTAGCCATAGCAGTCATTAAGTCTCCACCATTGTTGAATTGAACAAGTTTAGTTTTAATTCCCTCTTTTTCGTATTGTCCTTGTGCATCTGCAACAAACAATGCAGCATCATGGTCAGAAGGCAAATAACCAATTGTTACAGTACCATCATCACCATTCAGTAAAAAAAATGCACCTGCAACAGCAATAACGACAATAGCTATAATAATTGCAATAATTTTATTGTCCATTATATCACCTATTATAAATTTGGTTAAAAAATTATTAAAGATTTTTGATGAAATTATTCATACTCTTTAACTGATTTAATTAAGTCCTCCATATCATCAAACAGCTCATGAATATCTCCATCCTGTGACTTATCCTCCACCAATACCAATTCATTAGTTAAATCATCCAATTTATCAATGATTGTTTTTAAAACATCGATTTTGGAGTTTAATTCATTTTCAATTTTCGGTGAACAATCACTTGATAGATTAATAATTGTCCTGGATGCCTCAACTTGATTCTTAAATAGCTCTGAAGATTTATCCACAACAGATATGAATTTGGTATATGTCAATTGAGGTGGTTTGAAACGTTTTTCTATTAAATTTCTAACATTAACCTCTTTAGATGAAAACTCTCTTTCCAAATCATCAATTTGCTTTTCATATGCCTCAAATTCAGAATTTGTTTGATAATCGGAAGTGATGACTTTTGGTGTAGTTTTTGCTTTTGGAACCTCTTTAGTTTTTGGAACTTCCTTCGGTTTAGAAATAACCTTTTTAGGATTTGTCGGATTGGGATTAGTTAACTTATGAATTACATAACCTATTAAAAATGCAGGGGTTTCAAAAGTCAAACCAATTAAAATAGATATAACTAAATTTTGCGGTATTAAAACCAAAGCATCATACAACGCAAATGCAATAAATATCAAATGTGAAATAATTTTTGTTTTGGATAATACAAATTCACCTGTGTTTTTATTTTGCCAGAATAGTAAAAAATGCTTTAAATCAACTAATAACCCATAATCATTATATTTAAGTTTAAATTGGGAAGGTTTAGGAAGTAGTTTATAAATTAAAAAACCAATGCAGAATACAACAAGACAAACTATTGAACCGACAATTACAGCTCCCAGAATATTGTTTAATATAATTCCCATCAGCATGAAAAATAAAAATAGGACAATAGTTGTAAATTTGGTTTTTGAAATAACAAAATATCCCTCATAATCCCAATACAGTAAAGAATGTATCAAACTTGGCTTTGAGCTATCTACAACTTTTGGAGTTTGTAAATTATTAAAAGAGTTACCTCCGCAATCAGGACAGAAATTAGAACTAATGTCTACCCTGCACCCACAGTCATTACATATTTTATAATCCATTTCAATCAACCAAAAAATCCTCATAAGTTAAAGTGTTTAACTCCTCATCAGCAATATTCTCTTTAGGAGCCAACCTATTAGCTTGAGCAACAATTACCTCTTCAAAGAAGTTTCTAACAGATCTTCCATTTGCAAAATTATCTGTTTTGGTTTCATACATCTTTTTAAAGTATTGTTTTACATATTCATCGGCAGCATCTTCTAACACCAGATTAGCATCGCTGCACATCAGCAGGAATATCTTATACAGCTCTTTGTCATCATAATCATCAAAATAAATGAATTTGTTAAATCTGGACTCCAACCCTGGATTTGAATGCAGGAAATTGTCCATTAGAGCAGGATATCCTGCAACAATAACAATAAAATCATCCCTATGGTCTTCCATTGCTTTTAAAATGGTATCAATAGCTTCAGCCCCATAATCATTTTCGCTTTTAGATGCCAAACTGTATGCCTCATCAATAAATAAGATTCCACCCAAAGCAGATTGAATAACTTCCTGAGTTTTGATTGCAGTTTGACCGACATAACCTCCTACAAGACCGCTTCTATCCGTTTCTATTAGATGGCCTTTAGAAAGAAGTCCTATTTCATGATAAATTTTGGAAAGAATCCTTGCTACTGTTGTTTTACCAGTTCCAGGATTTCCGGAAAAAACCAAATGCAGGCTCATTGGAGGTTGTTTGATGCCCCTTTCCTTTCTTATTTTTCTGATTTGCACTAAATTAATTAGTGAATTTACATCCTTTTTAACATTATCAAGACCAATTAACCTATTTAATTCTTCTAAATATTCATCAAGTGAGTGAACATCTTCCGTTTCTTCTTCAATACTATTTTTAGTTGGTGGAATGAAAACATTACTTGACGGGCTTAAATCAACACCATTACTGATTAATTGATTCTCAATATTTTTTATATAGCTTCCATATAACTCCAATACATCTTCATTTAAATCATTATCAACAGTGATGAAAAACTTGGCTAGGAATTTGTAGCATTCAAATAATGAATAACATGAATTGACATTGCTCATGTTGAAATCCAATGTAAATAGATCAATTTCATGTAAACATTTAAATGATAACGGTAAACTATCATCTAATTTGAAATTTGTGAGATTTAAGATATCCTCTTTTAAATAAGAAGTATTCAATAGTGAATTTATAAATTCCAATTCATTGTCTGTGATTTTACCATCACCCAACCCCAAATAGCTAAACCATCTAAACAAATCATCAAGCACAATGCTTTCCAAATTCGAATCCAAATCACAAATAGAAGGACACTGGTCTTTAAAAACATCAAGTGTTTTAATTATAAACATGGATTCCGCCAAATAGGTTGTTAAAAAATCCATCTGAATTTTCTCAACATCGCTTCCACAAAAGGAACATGTATTCTTAGAGTTATCAATGATTTTTCCACAGTTTTTACAAATAGTCCACTCTAACATAAAAAATACCTAAATATTGCTCATTAATAATAGATATGTTAAGTAGTTATAATATAAGTTGTGTTTAATATTGTTTGTTAAAAAAAAGAAATTTAAGTTAAAGAATTATAATAATTCTTTTCTTAAATCAATTGTGTCTTTTAAGTCAGGCCCAGTTGAAATAATGGTTACAGGAACTCCTGTTTCAGTCTGAATATCTTCAATGAAAGCTTTAGTCTCAGCAGATAACTCATCGTAGTTTTGTACACGAGCACAATCAAATAACCTATCAACACAGGTTAAAGCAATTTGAGTAGCCCCATTGATTCTACATGATTCTTTGGCAAGTTCCATATCAAAGTAACCAATACGTCTCCTACGTCCAGTTACAACACCATATTCTTCAAGACCTTTACTTTCAGCTTCTTCTTGAGTCATTTCTGTTGGAAACGGACCTTCACCAACACGGGAAATATAAGATTTAAATACATTTATGACTTCGTCCACTTTAGTTGGTCCAACACCCACATCCGCGGCAAAAGTGGATGCGGTTGTATCTTTACTGGTTACAAAAGGATAAGATCCATAATAAAGAGAAAGTGCAAAACCTTGGGATCCTTCAATAAAGACATCTTCACCGTTATCAATAGCTTCATTACAAGCTAAAGACACATCAGCAATGTATTCTTCAAGTTCAGGAATGTCACGGGCCAAATCAATTGTCCTCATCACACGGTCTGAATTAGCGGGTCCGCAGCCAGAACCTGTACTTCCGATTTTTTTAGCTAAATATTCGGAGTTTTTATCCCTTTCCATATGATCCTCGCTGATTATTGCACATCTAGGATCAATGCACATTCTTTCTTTTACATTATATTTTTTTAAATCTTCAAACTCTTTAAATAAAACATCCGGATTGACTAATACACCGGCACCTATCATAAGCTTTGCATCAGTATGTACAAAACCTGATGGGGTTAATCTTAAACCATATTTTTCTCCATTGAATTCAACAGAATGCCCCGCATTTGGTCCAACTCCTGCACGAGCAATAATATCTGGTTTATCAGCATCACAAAGGTAAGTAATACATTTTCCTTTACCTTCATCACCCCATGCTCCACCAACTAAAATACTACAAGTCATTTAATAACTCCTTAAATATTAATAAGATAGGAAAATTAGAAAATTTCCGTAACAGTTATATTATGTCATTACTAATTAAAAAAGTTTTCCAATATCCAATATTCGTCAAACTATTATCGGATGTATTTAAACAAAATAGCAATTATCTTAAATTGAAAATAGTTAAAACTAATCCTTATTATATTCTAATGGATGGTTTTCACACATAGGGTCTTTAATTATATTTCTTTTAAGATGGTATTTCAAAAAGTATAACATCCACTGATTTGACAAATCCCTCAAAGAAGCATCAGTTAATCGCTCATCTTTAGTAAAGAAATCCATTTGATTTCCACCAACAGCAACAGCCATCTCTTTTGTTTTAATTAGCATGAAAAAGTCATTTCTGATATTATGAATGCTGAAATCTTCTATTACAGAAATGGTTTTTTCTTTTTTGTAATCATAGAAAAATGTGTTGAGATATTCAAAGTCAACAAACTTTATATCCTCAATTTCAAAAAATATCTCTTCACTTAATAACTGATTTTTAAAATCATATTTTGATAAAAAATCAATATCCCAAATATTATTATAAAAAATAGTTATGAATGAATCAGATGCGAAACGAACTGTTAGAGAAAAATCTTCCATTTCATTTGGAACCCCTAGTTCAACATCTTTAAATTCCAAATATATGGAATCCTGAGATATTTCTATAGAAGTCAGTTTACCTGAATTAATTAACACTTCACGAATTAATTTTAGAGATCTCCCATTCATTTTAACACCTTTTTACAAAGTTATCATATGCTCCTTCAATTTCGAATTCTTTTTCATCATCATAAGCCTTATCCCAGTTAAATAGGATAATTTCAATTTGGTTGTTAATAGTCCCATCCCAATTAATATTAAAATTTTCAGACTTCAAACTGTTACTGACAATTTTGCCAATTTCCAAAGCTTTATCTTCACTATTTTCAAAATCGCCAAAGGTTATTTTTAACTTCTTATCAATTATTGCTTCTTCAATATCTTCAAAAGTGTAAAAACAAAATCCTTTTGGATAAAAGTCATTATTTCTTAAATGAACAAATAATTCAAAAGCATCTTGAACACCCTCTTCAATATCATAGCCGCAATTATGTATAGCTACAATATTTTCATTAGCTAGAGAATTGAAAGCTGATTCCAATTTATTGAAATTAGTATTATCGAATTCATTTAAAGAAAATTTGAATTGAGAGAAATCAACATCTTCTTCAATGAATTCATCTTCCAATATTTCGAGGATTTCATCTGTGTTAAAAAAGCCGGATTTAGTGAGTATATCCATCATGTATTCAATTTCCTCAACTAAATCTGGATTCATAACTTCACCTTTCATCATCACCAAATATCAAAATACGGGTGACATTTCCTCTTTCAGTAAACCCCGCCATTACACGACTTTCACCTATTTTTGCTAGGTCAAAATCATCATGAGGTTTGAATCCATATCCTTTAAGTTTGGTATAGGATTCAAAAGCTATTCTCGGATAAATCTTGAAATTCTTTTGGAAAGTGTAGAAAGTATCCCTGAATTTCTTTACAGAATTATTTTCTTTAATTAAATCTGATTTAAACGCAACAAAAATCTCAATTCCATCTTCTGAAACAGCATAATATGCATCCATATTAAGTATGGAAGAAGCTGTCATGGCCAAAGTGTGGCATGCATTGAAATCAGTCTGTAAAACAGGAGATTTGAACTCAATAATATCAAATTCATCTCCGATTGTTTTAATTTGCTTTGATGATTTAATTAAATTTTCTCCAAAAATTTCTTCACAATCCCATGCCCAAGACCACTGATTTAAGTCTTGAGAAAAAAATCCTAAAATTTGTACCGGAATAACGATCTCATCAAATGTAATGGTTCCTTTTTCAATATCTAATTGACCAACTGTTTCACCAATCAATTCCGAAAGATTTTCTTGCCTATCTAAAGCTAAAGCCCCATATTTTGATAGAATAACCTTGAATGAATCATCTTCTTCTATAGTTACTGGTTTTTCTATTACTTTCAATATTAACACCTAAAATTCTAATTTTGAAATTCTATCCATTGCTTCTTTTGTATTTTCTAATGTATTGAATGCAGTGAGTCTTAAGTATCCTTCACCACTAGGGCCAAATCCTGAACCTGGTGTTCCAACAACATTAGCTTCATTTAACAATAAATCAAAAAATGCCCATGAATCCATATCATTAGGAGTTTTAACCCATATATATGGAGAGCTTACTCCACCATAAACTTCAAGACCAATATCAGTTAAGCTTTCCCGGATAACCTTTGCATTTTCCATGTAATAATCAACAACTTCCTTAATTTGCTTTTTACCTTCAGGAGAGTAAGTTGCCTCAGCAGCCCTTTGCACAGGATAAGACGCACCATTGAACTTGGTTGTTTGCCTTCTGTTCCATAATGGATTAATTTCCACTTCATTTCCCTGACTGTCATATCCGATTAATTCCTTAGGAACAACAGTATATGCGCAACGAGTTCCTGTGAATCCTGCTGTTTTTGAAAAGCTCTTAAATTCTATGGCAACTTCTTTTGCACCTTCAATTTCATAAATACTGTGAGGAACATCATCTTCATTTATAAATATTTCATAAGCAGCATCAAACAAAATAATTGCTTTATTTTCTTTTGCATAATCTACAAATACTTTTAACTGATCCCTAGTAAGTGTTGTACCAGTAGGATTGTTTGGATAACATAAATAAATAATATCCACAGGTTCAGATGGAAGTTCAGGTACAAATCCGTTTTCAGCATTGCATTTAATGTATGTTAATCCTTCATACATTCCATCATCTTTCATTTCCCCAGTTCTTCCAGCCATTACATTGGTATCTACATAAACTGTATAAACAGGGTCAGTTACTGCAATCTTATTGTCTATACCAAATATTTCCTGAATATTTCCGGTATCACATTTTGCCCCATCACTTATAAATACTTCAGATGTGTCCAAATCAATACCGTATTCATTATAATCATTTTCAATAATTGCTTTAGCTAAAAATTCATAACCTTGTTCTGGACCATAACCCATAAAAGTTTCAGCATCACCCATCTCATCCACAGCATTTCTAAATGCTTCAACAACTGCCGGGACTAATGGTTTAGTTACATCACCAATACCCATTTTAATTACATTGGCATCAGGATTCGCTTTACTAAATTCCGCTTCTCTTCTTGCAACTTCTACAAAAAGATAACTGCTTTTTAATTTAAGATAGTTTTCATTAATTTTAACAACCATGATTAATCCTCATAAAATATTAATCTAATTTATATTTTAGTTTTGCAATTATATAAAATGAATGATTAATGAAATTCTAAAAAAAATTATATTATAAATAATAAATGCCCATAATGAAAATATTTAAATTAACTATTTTACATAAATATAAGATACTATTAATTTAATAAAAATTTAGAGTTGGAAACATGAATGGATTAACAATAATAATTTGGATTGCTATAGCCATAATAGGTATTATTTCAATAATAGCTGTTAAAATGCATTATGGTGGAAATAAACTTGAAAACAATGAATTATCAATATTAAATGGAAATCAGTCCATTAACAAGGTAATTAATGCAGGGCAAAATTTATTATCAAGAAATAGCAATAATTCCAAATCCAATCATTCAACCCAACTTAATAAATTTAACATTAATGATATTGGAAGCGATGAAATATCTTTTAAAGATACCTATGAAGAGCCTATCGCATATTCCGTTGAAACCGATTACAATAAAGGCAACATCACATATGAGTCACAGGATGAAGCACAAGTGACTAATGAGAATGCCAACATTAAATATGAATCTCCAAATCAAGTAACAGTAGATTATGGAAATACTGTTGAAAAATTCCAAGAACCAATTAAACAAAGCCAGATGGATATTATGAGTCAAAATAACAACCCTTCTAATGAAAAACATGAACTAAAAGACTTATTCACTATAGATGAATTGATTAAAGAATCCAAAAGAAAAGATAGTGAAAGAGAAAAAGAAATAGTCTCTCATGAGGATGATGAAGAAATTAACGAATTGAAAGAAAGCATCAAACAAAGGCAGAACAATGAAAAAGAAGATGCTCTTATTGAAGAAATTATTGAAAACCATGAAGAAACTATTAACGAAATAATTAACGACACTTCAAATGAAATAAAAACTGAAGAAAAAGAGGAAACTACTGATTTAGTCGGCACCACTAGTGATATTGTTGAAGAAACTGAAGAAGCAGAAACCGCAGAAATAGAAGCTCCAACTGTTACATCACAAGATATTGAAGATGCGATCAATACCGCCTCTCAAGAAACTGAAGAAGAAGTGGAAAGCATTTCCGAAAGTTCAGGCATCACTGATGTTTTACTTGAAACACCTGAAGAAGAAATCAAAGAGCCAATTCTTAAAACACCAACTAAAGTTAATGAAAACAAAGATGATGAAATTACAGGCACTAATACATTTGGCGAATATGATAGTGACTTAGATTACAGAAAAGACCTTGCTAAAATCACAAATACAATAAAAGGTTCTAAAATTTTCCAAGACGTTAAAGAAAAACTCATCTCCGAACCTAATAACATAGAAGTAAATGATACCTATGAAGAAAACTACATCAGAAACGTAAATGAATATGAAGATGAATTTGAACCAATAATCAATGAAACTCATAGCGATTTTGAAGCAAGTTACGAAGAGTACCATTTACTTGATGATGATGAAAGATTAAGACAACAAAACACACAGAAAATATTCAACATGGCACAGAACTCTCCGGAACCTGAGATTAAAGAATCAAAAATTGGAACCATTAAAGATAAGCCATCAAGAGATAACATCAAAGTGCAAATTAACAACAATGAATTTGTAATTAAAAAAGGTGACGAAATTATATTTAATCACTTAGGAGAAACTTATTCAAGCCAAGTTTATGCAATTAACGGTGATGACATCTCTGTAAAATACAGAAGACAGAACATTACCATTAAACCTAGTGATGTGAAAAAGGTATATTAATATATCTTTTTTACAAAACACCACATAATTAAAAAAAAAAGTTAATCTTTTTTATTTAGCTTATAACTGCCATCCTCTACTATATACTTTGGAACGATTATTTTTAAAGAACGAACCACATCCAAATAGAAGTCGTCTAATTCTCTATCCGCATAGGGATAGGTGTATTCGAAAATATATAGATTATTGTCTTCCACATATAAAAATTCATTGCGGCGAATTTCATTTTCCCCATCTGAAAAAGAAGATACAATCATATAATAGATATCATCATTGACAGGGATAAAATCAGAAGCTATTAAATTAATCTTATCGTTATTTTGTATATTCTTTTCAATATCTTCCTTAATTGCCGGAAGCCCCACAAGAGTAGGGGTAGTGGAGAATTTAATGGACATGGGGATTTTAGTATTTACCAAATACATGTCATTGAATTCATCTTTTGTAGCAATAGCCTCAAAATCCTCAGGCATCTGAAGTGTTGCAAAACCATTTGAAAACATTGTCATTTCATCACCTATTTATGTGCAAAGTAAAATGTTAGCTCATCATCCCCAATCTCATCAAGTCTTGCAAATCCAACCCTTTCAAATTGAACTACATCACCAACTTCCAAGTCTTTAAGAGCACTTTCGCCAAGTCCTGATTTAATTGATGCATCATCCATAACAATTTTGACATTTACATTGTCTTCAACCGGAACCCATTGGATAATTCTCGCTTTAACTTCACGAGCATCTTCAAAAGAGGTAGAATGATAGGTAATTTTATCTCCATCAATTTCAACATTGACAGCATCCATTAATCTGAAAATTCCATTGTTAATATCGCTTTTAGCCAAATAAGCCTTTCCGTCAAATGGCAATATTCTGTTTCCCCTATCCAAATGGTCTGCATGAAGCGGCCTTTCAATGTCCACTTTACCATCGCTGTAACCTTCAACTTCAATCAGTTGAGGATCTTCACAGAAGAAGTATCTATTAGCTACAGGTTCTAAGAAATTACGATTTAGGCCATAAATCTTTTTCCAGCTAATGGCAGAATCAGCCATTTTTACACCAATTTCAGTGATTAAATTGTAAATTGTTCTTGAATCAATTCCGCGCCTTGCAATAGCCCTTAAAGTTCCAAGTCTTGGATCATCCCATCCGCTGTAAGTTCCATCTTCAATTCCTGCCATTGCTTTGGATGTGCTTAATGCTATATCCTCCATTTTAAGTCTTCCATAGTGTATATACTCAGGTACATCCCATTGCATAGCATCATATAAGTATTTTTGTTTTTCTGTGTTTGCTAAGTGGTCTTTTCCTCTTAAAACGTGAGTTAATCCCATCAGATGATCATCCACTGCAACAGAGAAGTTCATCATTGGGTAAATTCTATATTTATTACCTAAACGTGGGTGAGTTTCATCGACTAGCCTCATAGCTACCCAGTCTCTGATTGCAGGGTTTTTATGATTGATATCTGTTTTAACTCTAAGTACTGCTTCACCAGCCTGCATGGTGTCAAATTTATCCCATAGCTCAAGGTTTTCTTCAACACTATTGTCTCTGCATGGACAGGCTTTACAATTATCCTTAAGCTCTTTGAAGGTTGCTCCATCACAAGTGCACATGTATGCAGCACCCTTTTCAATTAATTGACGGGCATAATCATAATAAATTTCAAACCTGTCAGATTGATAGATTACTTCATCAGGATTGATTCCCAACCATTTCAAATCTTCCGGAATCATCTCGTAAGCGGGTTCAAATACCCTTTTTGGATCAGTATCCTCAATCCTCAAGATCAACTTACCGTTATGCCTTTTTACATATTCCGCATTTGGAACGGCTGCTCTTGAGTGTCCTATATGCAATGGTCCGCTTGGATTTGGAGCAAAACGCAATACAATATTTTCATGAGTTCCAGGAAGCTCCCGAAGCCCTGCTTCTTTGGCTTTAGGTTTTTTATCCTGAACTTCAACACCGTATTTTTCCATCTCACTAGCTTGCTCTTCTGGACTCAAAGCATTGACTTTGGCCACAATTTTACCGGACATCGGTCCAATTTCTTTTGCCTTGCTTCTGAGTTCCGGTTCATTTGACATGATAGAACCCATTACTGCACCGGGATTTGCACTTCCCTTATGTTTTGCAGCATTTAATAAAGCATGTTTATAAATAATTTTTTCTAAATCATTCATTTAATCATCACAATTTAATTAATTCAATAAAAATAAGCAATATTATTTATTTAATTGAAGATATATAAATATTGATGAGAGTAGTTATAAAAAATTGGGAGCTAGATAAAAAAATTAGGTTGATATAATGAGTGATGCAATTTCAAATGCAAAACAATTCATTAATGAAGAAAAATATGACGAAGCTCTGAAATTAGCTAGAAAAAGACATGGAAAAGATGATATTGACTCTTACTTATCTATTTTAGACTTATTGATTGATATTGATTATTTGCCTGCAATCGAAGAAAAAGGCCTATACTACCAATATTATGACCCCAATCATGATAATGGAGATTACGGTGAAAAATATTTTGATAAATATTTGGAAATACAACCCAAATCAATTAATGCCATTTGTGATAAGGCAATGTCCCGATTTAATAAAGGCAAAATCGATGAAGCGCTAAAGTATATGGACAAGGCTTATGAAAAGTATAAATCCTACTCCAACATTGAAAAACCACGTTTGACAAAAAAAGAACTTATTATGGCAAGAATCGAACTGTTAATCCAGGCAAAAAGGTATGATGATGCCTTAAGAAATCTTAACAATTATGAAAATCAGTTTGGGGCAGACCAAAAATCAGATTTATATAAAGGGCAAATGCTGCAAAAAACAGGAAAAAACGAAGAAGCGCTCGAATATTTGGATAAATCCCTGCTCGAAGAGGATACAATTATAGGATTCAATGCAAAAGGTGATGCGCTATATGAACTTAAACGATACAAGGAAGCGTTGAAAAATTATAAAAACTGTCTACATTATGAAAGCAAAATCGAGGATGACCTGGAATTGATTACCAATTTTAATTATAAAGCCGCTTTTTGTTGTGTTAAGATGGATGACGATGCTGAAGCTATAAAATACTTAAATAAAACAATAAGTATGTTGAATGAGCATGGAAGACTTCCAAAAGATATTGAAGCCATTTATCAGAAATGTTCTTTCGAAAAAGAGAGAATCTTGAAAAAAGGAGAAGTTGAAGACAAGGAATTTAGAAAAACCAGATTTTTTTCAGCAAAAACATCAATTATCATATTAATAATTATTTTAATATTATATTTTATCTTAAAAATGAATGGTTTTTAAAATGAGGCTAGGGAAAACTAATTTAGAAGTAAACAAAAATGGATTTGGTGCTTTACCAATCCAAAGATGCACAATGGACGAATCGATTGAAATTCTCCAAACAGCTTATGAGAATGGAATAAACTTTTATGATACAGCACATTTCTACACTGACAGTGAAGAAAAAATTGGTCGTGCATTGAGTGATGTTCGCGAAGAAATATATCTTGCAAGTAAAAGTGGAGCAGAAACTGTAGAGGACTTTTGGAGTGATTTGGAAACATCACTTAAAAGTATGAAAACAGATTATCTTGACTTGCACCAATTCCACAATATTTCATTCTGCCCTAAAGAGGAAGATGACCTATACAAAGCAATGCTTGAAGCAAAAGACAATGGAATGATAAAGCATATTGGAATTACAACCCATAAAATCACACATGCTCATGAGGCCCTTGATTCAGGCCTTTATGAAACTTTACAATATCCATTTTCCTATTTAAGCGGTCAAGAAGAAATTGAGCTTGTTGAAAAATGCAAGAATTTGGATGCAGGTTTTATTGCAATGAAAGCAATGGGTGGAGGATTAATTAAAAACTCAAAAGCCAGTTATGCATTCTTAAATCAGTTTGATAATGTTTTACCAATTTGGGGAATTCAAAAACTTGAAGAACTTAACGAATTTTTATCATATAACGAAAATACACATTTAGATGATGAGTTAAAATCAATTATTGAATATGACAAAAAGGAACTTGGAGTTAATTTCTGCAGAGGCTGCGGATACTGTATGCCTTGTCCTGAAGAAATCAATGTCAGTTTGTGTGCCAGAATGTCACTTTGGATTAGACGTTTTCCAACCGAACCAAATTTAGATGAAAGAACTCAGGAAATAATGAGAAAAACTCTGGATTGTGTCGAATGTTATGAATGCGTTGACAAATGCCCCTATGAATTAAATATTCCGGAACTTTTAAAAGAAAACTATGAAGATTATCAAAATGTTTTATCTGGAAAAACAAAGGTGGAATAATGAAACAGTGCATTGAAAATCCGAATGATGTTGATTGGGCAAGTTACTGGGCTGAAAGACTTGAAGATAAAGTTATGAAAAACTGGGATGAAGCAGCACCTGGTTTTTATAAAAGAACACATAAAGAGGATTATAATACTGCTCTTTTTGACAAATTAATACTTAGTGAAAATGATACTGTTTTAGATGTTGGATGCGGTGAAGGATCAGTTACGGTACCATTAGCTAAAAAAGTAAAAAAAGTTATTGGAATTGATTCATCACCAAAAATGCTGGAATACCTCGAAAAAAGAGCATCCGACAATAATATCGATAACATTGAAACTATTCTAAAACCTATTGAAGAGATAACATACGATGAAATCGAAGATGTTGATGTCGTTGTCTGCTCAAGGTCACTGAATGCAATCATACCAATTGAAGAAACATTAGCTGAATTAAACAAAATTGCCAACAAATATGTTTTCATAACTATTTTTGGACCTGAAAACAAAAAATTAGAAAAAGACTTTGATAAATGGCTGGGTATACAGACAGAAGACTTTCCGGATTACAATTATTTCTTCAACATATTATTCAATATGGGAATTTACGCGAATGTTGAACGTTTTGACCTTAAAAACTATAAATTATATGACAGCATCGAAGATGCTATGAACAACGGTAAATTCAGACTCGATTTGTACTCAGACAGTCAAAAAGAGAAGCTTAAAAAATATTTGGCAGAAGTCCTTATCAAAGACGAAGAAACCGGAAAATTGTTCAATGAAAAAGACAAAGCCGATTGGATAATGGTTTGGTGGAAAAAATAGAAAAAATAAAATGAAATTAATCACTTTTAATCATGGTTTAGATTATGTCTACAAATGATATTATCAAAAGTTACTTTCATATATCAAAACCATTGTTAAATGTTAAATATTATTCAAACAAACTTTTTTAAACCATAACTTCAATTTTAATAAATAATAATCAATTTCAACTGAAATTTCTAGCCATAATCATTAATTAATATATTTTCACACAAATTAATTAAAAAACATGATAAAATGTTTTTTCAATTTATTTTTTAAGACTATGACTTATAGAACAAAATATATTAAAAATTTATTACATATTTGCTAAATTTAATCAGAATAACTAGTGTTATTGGAAACAGGAACACTTTATAAAATAATTATACAAGTTCATTATTCCTCAAGAATATCTTCGAGATATTCTTTTATTTCTGGAATATCTTCATGAATAATGTCCCATACAATATGGTCTATAATGTCCTCATAGTTATGAGCCATAATATTTCTTAAGCCCTTAAGTTGGCGCCATTCCACACCATCATACTCATCCATAAATTCATCAGACAATCTTCCAACAAACTCGCCGATTTGAATAATCACTAAGGCACAAGCATCTTTATATAAAATATTAGACATATAAATTTCTTTATTATTATCACAAGAAGCTATATGATCATTTAATCTATCACAATAATAAACGATAGTCTCCACAGTTCGCCTATCTTTTTCTTTCATATAAAAGCACCTCATCATTTTTAATTTTATTTAAAAAATTTTTATTTGAACTACCTTTACTAATCACATCAACATGACAATTAAATTCCTCTTCCAAATCTAATACTAAAGAAACATACTGTAATCCTTTTAAATCACCATCATCCATTACAAAATCTAAATCACTATCTTCAGTTGCTTCATTTCGAGCATATGAGCCAAAAAGACTAAAACTATCGATTCCATATTTAACAACAATTGGAACAATCCTTTTTCTGATATCTTCAATAGTAAAAACCATAAAATCACCAACTTGTAATGGACTCTTGTTTAATAATATTATTTTTTATCAATAATAAATATTTTCAAACTGCGACTTTATGAAAAAACACATTCCTAATTGAATGAAAAATTTTATTGAAACATAACAATATTAACACTAAATTAAATCCCCAAAAAAAATATTTTAACATTATTAAAAAAAACCCTTATAAAAAAACAATAAAAATTAGTGGAAGAAAAACCCCCACACAAACCTTTTTTCCTTTTAGTGCCAATTAAAAATAGTTTCTTAATTCTATATATAATTGAAATTAAGAACTGATTTACATAATTTTGGTGAAAATTATATTGTCTGAAAAATATATGTACTAATTGTAAACAAGTTTACTGAATGTTTGTCCATGAAGTTTACTAAACAAAATATGCACAATATATAAATAAGTTTTTTGACTGAAATTTGTTTAAGAAAACTAATTTGGAAGAGATAATATGGCCAATTTTTGTGCTAACTGTGGGAATAAATTAAGAAAAGAGGATAATTTTTGTGTTAACTGCGGAGCTAAAATAGATAAATCTGATATAAAACAACACAATCCATCTTTAAATCAATATTATGATAGTAGGGAGAAAAATAAAGCTAAAAAAGAACTTAAAAGAGTGGTTGGCGGAAGATTAATATACAATAAAAATTTTTCTAATACATTAGCCGAAAATGGTTTAGATATTGTCCATGATAGAGAAGCTATCATAAAACAAGTTGAAAAAGAAATTGGCTCCGGTCAAATTAAAAGTGCAGGGGTAGAATTCAGGGTGAATCAATTAATACTTGAATATAAAATCAAAAAAGAACAAGAACAAATTAGATTAAGTCTTGATGATCCCGAACCATATTGTCTTAACTGTGGAAGACCTGTTAAGATAGGCCAAGCAAAATGCGAATGCTAATATGACTTTAGAGACATAAACTGTCCAGAATGCAATGCAAAAAATTCATATACAAACAGATTCTGCACCCGTTGCGGGAAAAAACTTTGGACATCTGATGTGTATGAGTATAAATATCCTAAACGCCTTTTTGAAACTCACATTTTCAATGAAAAATTACCCTATGCATTACGCAACACATCATTATACAAACGGCAACGTACTAAAACAATTTTTGAATGTTATGAGTTATACTTATTTAGTAATAATAACTTAAAGAACTTAGAAAGTTTTAAATCTAAAATAGATGAGTATTTATGCGAAATATGTTCTAGATGGAAAGTGGTTTCACCCCGTTATTGTATAAATTGTATTAATATAATGAATTCGAGCGAGCACTCCTGTACAAAATGCGGATTGAGTTTATTTGCTGATAAAAAAAGAGTTAATTATCTTCAAACTAAAAATAAATATGTTGAACCTAAATTTTGGGATGTAAGCTTGAAATGGACTCGTAAATTTTTTAATGATTATTTCTGTTCTTTAGCCCCTGCAATCGGAGAATCCCAGTTTGAATATAGGGAGAGGCTTAAATGGGAATTTGCTGAAAACAATTATCACAAAATAAATATTATTAATGCAATTGACCGTAAACGAGTAGACGAAGAACTTGAAAGACGGGCAGAAAAACGTAGAAAACAAAAAGAAGAATATATCAGACAACATGGAGGAGGCTATTGTAGTTCACGTTGCAGACATTACCATGAAAATTTTTATGATGCTAGTGGAAGAACACTTGACGATCCGGATTATGACGGGTATCGGTATTATTGTGAATTAGGACATTCTTTATATGATGGAAGTTATTGCAAAGATTATAAATGAACTTTTATAATAGTTTAAACTGAATGTTTATAATATAAAGATACATATATTTTCCTATTGAAACCTCACCAATTTAACAAAATCAGACAATTGTTTTACCTCAGAAACATACATTGACTTCACCATTTCAATAAGCTCTTTCCAGCCAGAAGTAATCAAAAATCCATTAAGCAAAGATAAAAAAAACTGAAATATTTAAATTTAAATTCTGAAATAAGTTAATATTAATATTAGAAAAAAATAATTTAAAAAAAAAGTAATTACACTTCTTCAAAGTATTCTATGCCTACATCACATAAAGGACAGATGTAATCTTCTGGTAATTCGTCTTCTTCAAGAACAAAACCACAAACTTTACAAATCCATGCCATTTAAAACACCATAATTTAATTTTGGTATATGATTGGAATAAACTTCCAACCATACACGTTTTGATTAGAAACCACAAAACGAAAACTAGTCACTCTTAATCATGGTTAATATCATTTTATATGGGCTGTTTTCAGCTTGAAGAGCATGTGGTTCATTGGCAGGCATGATAATTATTTCACCTGCTTTAACTGTGTGTTTTTCACCGGAAATTGTAATTTCCGCTTCACCGTCAATTACCTGAACCATTGCATCAAAAGGTGCTGAATGCTCAGACAAACCCTGGCCTTGATCAAAGGCAAAGAATGTAACAGTCCCTAACTCTTTTTTGATTACTTCACGACTAACAACAGTATCGTCCTGATAGTCGACTAGTTTCTGGATATCCAAAGCTTTTGCCTTAATATCCTCACTCATAGCTTATTCCCCCATAATTCTTTTAATGTCAACTAATGCATTGCCGGATGTTGGAGTTAAATTGTAATTCTCAACCAAAACATTTAAAATGTCTTCATTACACCATGCAGGAAGCACAGGGCCAATCCACATGTCGGTTTTACCTAAGTAAAGTAAAGCCCAAAGGACTGCTGCTGCTTTTTGTTCCATCCAACTGAGGACAATGGTTAATGGCAAATCATTTAATTCCATGCCAAATAATTCGCATAAAGCTACAGCAACATCAACTGCAACAATAGTATCGTTACATTGACCTACATCCAATAATCTTGGAATTCCTTCAATGTCGCCTAAGTCTAAATCATTGAATTTGTATTTACCGCAAGCTAAAGTTAATATTACAGTGTCTTCAGGCAAGTTAGCTACGAATTCTCTGTAGTAGTCATTGTGTTTTGCAGCCTTGTCACATCCGCCAACAACAAAGAATCTTCTGATTTTGCCTTCTTCGACTAATTTTTTGATTGCATCTGCGTGTTCAACAATAGCTCCTGCGCTCCAACCGGTAGTGATTGTAGTTAATTCTTCAGCTTCCAATCCGCCAAGGGATTTTGCGCATTCAATCACTTCTGAGAAGTCATAGTCATCTACGGTTTTTACACCTTCAAGTTTTGCTACATCCATTGTGAACATTCTTTCCTTATATGCATCAAGTGCCGGTAAGACACAGTTACTGGTTCCAACAATAGCTGCATTGTATTTTTTAAAGATTGTTCTTTGATCATGCCATGCTCCACCTAATTGACCAGCCAAGTTTTCATATTTGTTTAAACCAGGATATCCGTGAGCAGGCAACATTTCGGAGTGAGTGTAAACCTTAATGTCAGTTCCTTCAACCTGTTTTAATAATTCTTCTAATGCTTTTAAATCGTGACCGGTTACGATAATCGCTGGTCCTTCCTGTGCACCAACTTTTACTTCAACAGGTTGCGGTTCGCCATAAGCTTCAATGTGTGCATCTTTGAGTAATCTCATTACATCAACACTGACTTTACCTGCTTCTAAAGCTAAAGCAACCAAGTCTTCAACATCGAAGTTGACATTGGTTAATGTAGTGTACAACCCTTTGGTTAAAAATGCATCAATTTCCGGATTGAATTTGCCTAAAACATTTGCGTTGTAGTTGTATGCACTAATTCCTTTCATAGTGAAGATTAAGTTATCCTGTAATCTTGCTACTGTAGGTTTTTTACCACAAACTCCACTTACGGTACATCCAGTACCTTTAGCGGTTTGGGAACATTGATAACAAAACATGTCTAATCCATCTGCCATTTTAATTACCTCATTTTATTGTTAATAATAATTAATTAATTAAAAGCATATAAACATTTTGTCACTATTCAAGGGTGAAACGTAACAATACTTTAAATATCATGAATATTAAAGTATAATCATGGATGAAAATATATCTGTTTTAAAAGGAATTGGACTTACAATGTATGAAGCGCAGGCATATGTGACACTCACTTCATTAATCGAGTCAACCGCTGCCGAAATAGCTGAAAAATCAAATATTCCCCGAAGTAAAATATATGATGTATTAAAAGGATTGCACGAAAAGGGTTTTATCGAAATTGAAGATGGGAGGCCTTTAACCTACATTGTCAAATCCCCCGTTGAAGTTTTAAGCCGTGAAAAAGAAAAAATTAACAGTGAATTGGACGATACAATCACCAGACTAACAAATGTCTATGAAAACGGAATGAGTCAAGTTCAAGCCCCGATATGGAGAATATATGGTGTTGAAAAAATTATTGACCAAGAAGTGGAAATTATCAAAAGAGCAAAAAATACCCTAAATATGAGAATTGGATTTCTGTTTGAAGGTGAAGGGGAGGCACTTGTAAAAGCCTTTAAACATAGACGTAATTTAGAAGTCAATATTTTGGCATCACCAACATGCTACATCAACAATGAAAAATTTGAAATAATTGAATTTTTCAAGCGAAATGACATTAATATTCAAAAGGCAGACATTCCATTTGTTAAGGTGATGATTGCCGATTCAAAAGAAATGCTGCACACCTACACTAAATTTACCGAAGACAAAAGGAATGTTATTCCCGAAACCGCAATTGGAATCTGGAACAAATATGAAGAGATAGCTAAAAATTATGACGACCGTTTTATGAATCAGTTGCAAAAGATTAAAAAGAAATCTAAAACATCAAATTTTTAATATAACAATCATAAATATAATAAAATAGTATACGATTAAACTAAAAAAATGTGGAAATAGGTGTTAATTATGCGAAACGAAATAGAAAAATATATGATAATCATCACATTCATATCTTCATTTTTTACAGTGTTTGTCTTAAATGGAGTGATTCTTGCGGTTCCTGAAATTGCTAAAGAATTTGGAATGAGTAACCTTACCCAAAATTGGACTTTAACTATTTTCACATTAGTTGGAACAATGCTTACAATTCCTGCCGGCCAGATTGCAGGCAAATATGGTTTTAAAAGAACATTAAGCATTGCAAATTCAATATTTTTAATTGGATTGATCGGATCAATCATTGCATTTTCAACTGAAACCTTTTTAATTTCAAGGATTGTGCAGGCTATAGGTATAGCTTTTGTAAATGTATGCGAAATAGCAATAATCACTTTATCAATTAGTAAAGAAAGTAGGGGAAAGGCTTTAGGAATTATTATAACTGGGGTTTACTTAGGTACTTCAGCATCCCCTGTTATCTGCGGGTTTTTAGTTCATAACTTTGGATGGAGATCAATATTTATTTTTTCAATAATATTCATAGCCCTATGTGTAATTTTACTTAAAATGAAAATAACCCCCGAATGGAAAACAAATGAAAATGATAAAATTGACAGGATTGGTTCAGTCCTATACATGGTGGGTATTTCATTGTTGATTTATGGATTTTCAGCATTGATTACCACAACCGGGAAAATATCCCTTGTTATGGGAATTATTATACTAGTAATATACTTCTCATATGAACTAAAACAAAAATCCCCTGTATTTGATGTGAATTTATTTAGAACTAAGGCATTTACCGCATATAATCTAGCTGGAATGTTTGGTTATTTTGCTGCGATGGTATTTACAACACTAATCAATTATCACTTCCAATATGTAAAAGGGTTTAATCCTGAATTAACCGGTTTTATATTAATTGTAAGTCCTATAGTAATGTCAATTACCGCTCCATATGCTGGAAAACTTTCAGATAAAATGCATCCTCAAAAAATCGCGACTGTTGGTATGGTAATAACTACTTTTTCCATGATTATCCTGTCATTCTTAGATAAAAATACTCCATTGTATATCATTATTTTAGCAATGGCTCTACAGGCATTTGGTACTGGATTATTCTCATCTCCAAATTTAAATGCCGTCATGAGCTCTGTCGATGAAAAAGATGCTGCTTTTGCATCTGCAGGGCAATTAGCAACTAGAGCTATAGGCCAATCAATGAGCTTGGGTCTTTTGACATTAGTGTTCTCATGGATTATGGGTAATCTGGAATTATCTCCAATCTATTCCAATATGATTGTACAGTCTTCACAGATAATCTTTGCAGTTTGCAGCATTGCATGTGTTTTTGCCATAATCACATCAATAATTGGAATAAAAGCGGACAATAAAATTAAAAGATGAAAAGAACTATATTCTTCTTGAAGCGATTATAACATCATATATGTCATAAGGCGGAAGCTCTATCTTATAATCCAAAAGTTTAATTAAAGCTTCAATACCTTTTCTTCCACTGGAGAACAATTGGTATGTATTTTTTGGAATAATAACCAAGCCCCCAGTTTTGACTTTTGAGAAGATATCTAAAATGAGTAAAACCTTATCTGACTCATTTTTACCAAACAAACTTTTATTTAAATTGATAACAACAAAGTCAAAATTGCCCTTCAAATCATTTAATTCACTAGATTTAATTTGTACCATATTCACATCTTCAGCAAATTGGTCAGTTACAAATAGTCCAGTCCCATATCTTGAAGATTTCTCGATTATTGGCCTAATTTCACTTAAATATTCCCCATCATCCCTAATTTCAACATTGACGGAATCTTCACTTAGAATTAATGAAAAGGCATTTCTTTCAACATCTCTTAAAAAGTTTAAATTTTTATCCACTTCATGTTTATTTTCATGAACTAAAAAAATAAATCCCGCGGCAGTATTCAAGTCTTCGGTTTTTTGGAAAAACATGTCATACTGGTCAACACTAATTAATACAGCATCATGATACGCTTTTAATCTGTTGCTCATATCACCTATAGGTGATGAACGGGCAACCATATCAAAGGGAACAATGAAAAATTTTAAAGTGCCGTGAGCATATAACTCATACTTTTTCTTTAGTTCATTATAAAAACTTTCTGGCTTCAAATAGGAATCCAGAATACTGTCCGTTTCATGTTGACCTGAAATTCTATCCAAAAATTTGGCAGGCATTCCTCCACCGCATGGACGGCAATTAACCTCAATTAAAACAGGTCCATTTTCATCAATCATATATTCCCCATGAACAGGACCATATTGAATTCCCAAAGCATCTGCAACTTTATAAGCATATTCCACCATTTCAGCTTCGCCAAGACTTAATTCGTTTACAGTTTCACAGGAATCATAAACAATAGCTCCATCAGATGTTCTGACTTTATTATATTTCCAAATTAGAGTAACGCGATGAACGCCCTTATGTGTTACCGTATTGACTATGTATTCAATGCCGTTGATGCGTTCCTGAATTAAAAGTTCCTGAATTTGATCACCATAATAATTTACGTTATCAAATAGGTGTTTGATTGAATCAACCATCTCAGCCCTGTCGATGCAGATTCTAACGCTTGCAGAACCTGCACTATAAACTGGCTTTATGACAACTTCCTTCAATCCTTCACTATCATAAAAATCCAATGCCTCTTCAAGAGAGCGAACAACCTTTCCTTTTATTGAACGAAGCCCCTTTTGAGCCAATCTTTTATGCATTTCATCCTTCAAAGTCATTGCATCTAGATTTTCTATCGGATTGCCTAAAAGATTCAATTCATGAGACAATTTAGTTGCTAAAATTACTCCCCTTTCATTACCCGGCACAATAAAAAGAGGATCAAACTTTTTTACTTCTTCAAGAGTTTCTTCGAAAGTATCCTTCTCGTAAATCATTTCAAAATCATAAGGAATTGCTTCATATTCCTCCAAAATATGTTTCCCGAATTTCTTTCCTTCTTCAGTATCAGAATCATTTAAATGCAAAACAACTGGATTATATCCCCTATTGATAATATCTTCAATAAAATTTTTCCCTGTTGATATGCACTCAACAACAATAATATTTCTCATAATACCCCTCATCAAATAAATTTTTCTTCAAATTCAATTAAAACATCTAACAAATCATAATCCAGGCGATTGATAGATTTATAAGCAAATTCATTCGGAACATCCCAATAAGCTGAGGCAATGCTTCCAGCTATTGCCGCTTGAGTATCGGCATCTCCCCCTAAAGAAACAGCATTTCTTACTGTATCCTCAAAGTTTCTGGCTTCCAAAAAACAGATTATTGATTCCGGAACACTTCCTGCACATGAAACATCAAATGAATATGATGGGCGAATTTCATCTACGGACCTGCTCAAATCATAATCATACCTTATTTCAACATGCTGCCTGATTTCATCTTTATTGGCACCTATTCTTGCCAGATAAATTGCATCTGCAGTAGCCAATGCCCCCTTAATTCCTTCAGGATGGTTATGGGTTACAGCAGCGGATTTATAAGCTAAGTTTTGTACTTCCTCCAGGGAATCACCAACCCATGCACAAGGTGAAACGCGCATTGCAGAACCGTTTGCCCAACTTCCGTAAGCCTGAGGAGAATCCTGGCTTAGCCAATTAATGAACATTCCGCCATAACCCGCGTTAGGATATTTCAGCCCCCAATATTTCAACTCATCAACCAATACTTTTTTAGAGACCTTATCCTTAATTAGCCAGTTTGCAACGGCCAATGTCATGATAGTGTCATCCGTAAACATAGATCTTCTTTCAAACAAGTTGAAATCCTTTGTTTTAATTTGATTAAATTCCCTTGTTGAACCTATAATATCGCCGGCAATAGCACCAATAATTCCTTTCATAATAATAATTTGTGCTTATCAATTAAATATATTAAGTATTACGCAAACAAAAAGGAAGTAATAAATTAAAATTTAAAAAAACTAAATGTTTATTTATTATAACTTCGATAAAAAGTTATTAGTGATAGATATGAGTTGTTGGAAATACTGGCCAAAAATAGAAGAAATTGCTGGTAAATTAGAAAATTACGGTGTTGATTCACTGGACGACATTTCTTCACTGAATTCCGTAGATTTGGATGAAATAAAAAAATTATTAGATGAAATAGAAGTCATTGCACATGACAACACAATAGATTTCGATTCAGCAAAACACATTTTAGATGATAAAAAAATGAATCAAGCATTAAAATTAATCAGAAAATTCTATTTATACATTGGAGCCAGATTGGAAACAAGCAATGCAGAAGAAATAATCAATTCAGATGATCCCAAAGCGGCTTTAGATAAATTTCATTTCTATGAAAGATACAAAGGTCTGCTTACAAATGAATCCAAATTAGCACATTGGCACGAAGACAAAACCTTCGTATTTGTAGGAAGCGGTCCTTTACCATTAACATTAATACTATTCAGACAAAAATTCGGATGTAAATGCATAGGTATTGAAATTCAGGAAGACATAGCTGAATTATCCAGAGAGGTTATTAAAAAACTGGGTCTTGATGACGGTATCGAAATCTTGGTTGGAGATGAAACATTACTTAAGGACATTGATTTTGACATACTGATGGTTGCGGCATTCGCCGAGCCTAAAGAAAGAGTATTCGCAAATGTTTGGGAAATTATTGATGAGAAAACACCTCTTCTTGTTAGAACTTATAGTGGTATGAGAGCTATTCTTTACGCTCCTTTAACCGATACAATTCTTAGAGGTTTCCACAAAGAAATAATGTTGCTTCCAATAGGAAACTCAAATAATACAAGTGTATTGCTAAGAAAAGTAGTTTAAAAACTTCTTTTCTTCTATTTTATGAAAAAATTTAAAAAAAAAGAATAAAAAATTGAGAGAAATTATGCGCTTCTCTCAAGTACAAAATCTGCAATGTCTGCAAGCACCTGTTTAGATGAAGAATCAGGTAATATTTCAAGTACTTCTTTAGCTTCATCAACAGATTTTAATGCCAAATTGTGAGCATATTCAATAGCCCCACATTTTGTTAAAATTTCAACCGCTAAGTCTATATCATCTTGTGAATTATTGTCATCTTTTAAGATTTCAAGTAATTTTTCTGAATCTTCACCTGCAGATGCAAGACCATTGATTGCGATAATAGTCATTTTTCCTTTTCCAATATCAGATCCGATAGGCTTACCTAATGTCTCTTCATCACTTGCAATATCCAGGTAATCATCTTGGATTTGGAAAGCAAGACCAATTAATCTACCATATTCATACATTGCATCAATGACTTCTTGGGTAGCACCGCCCATAATAGCTCCTGCTTTTGTAGCAGCAGCAATTAAAGCACCAGTTTTTTTGAAAATCATTTCCATGTATTCATCTTCAGTTACATCAAATCTGTCTTCAAAACCCATGTCAGATGCCTGACCTTCGCAGATTTTGACACATGCATCAGCAACTGTAGCTAGTGCCTGGTTGTTTTGTTCAGATGTAGTGCCTTCAGTTCCAATAATTATTTCAAATGCTTTTGAAAATAGCGTATCTCCTGCAAGAATAGCTACATCTTCACCCCATACTTTATGTACAGAAGGCATTCCCCTCCTCATATCGTCATCATCCATTATATCATCATGGATAAGTGAAAATGTATGGATAAGTTCAATGGCGGCTGCAGATTTTAAAGCATCTTCACGATTACCACCAACAGCCTCCGCGGTAATCAATGTTAAAGCTGGCCTAAGCATTTTTCCTCCAGCTTTTGTTAAGTAAATTGAAGCTTCTGCAAGATTATCCGGAACAATTGTGGATAATTCATCTTCAATTGTTTTTGTAATGTCAGTTGAATAACTTCCAAGTACTTCTTTTACATCACTCATTTAAATTCCCTCTCCTAACTTTTAAAAACTTGTGCTTGAGCATTTCTTAGAATATGAATGTCATAACCAATTCTATAACCTTCCTCTTCAGCAAGCTCCGCATATGCTGAAAGCATAGATAAGTCTCCGTGAGCTGGAATGATATGTTGTGGTTTTAACATACGTAAAAATTCCCTGTGGTCCTCTCTTCCAGCGTGACCAGAAACGTGAGCATTTGGATAAATTCTGGCACCTTTTAATTTTAACCTTCTCTCCATAATATGCCTATTAGCCGCATTGGTTGGATTTGGAATAATCGGCGCAGAGATAATAACATTGTCTCCTTTCTTGATATTGAATGGAGTTCTTCCATTTGCAATTCTTGGAAGCAAAGCATCTGGTTCACCTTGGTGTCCAGTAGTTACAAGCAAATAATTTGCCCTGTCTTCATCAGCTTTCATTAATGCCTTATTAACTGCTTTAGGAGAGCCGAATATACTTGCATTTTTCGGTAACTTTAAAATACCTAAGTTCTGTGCGATACCGCAGAACCTTTCCATTGATCTTCCAAGGAAAAATATTTCTCTATGACTTTTTTTAGCTATATCCGCAATAGCCTGGACACGTTCAACATGAGATGAAAATGTAGTAACAATCATACCTGTCTTCTCTTGTAACGGCCCTCTCATAACATCTTCAAGAATATTTCGTGCAATTCTTTCAGAATGTGTTTTTACTTCACTATAATTTATAGCATTAGTTGTTTCAACAATTAATGCAAGCACTCCTTTTCTTCCTAATTCCCTTAACCTTTTGTAATCAGGCGGTGGAGATACTTTTTGATGATTATCAAATTTAAAATCTAATGCATAAACAATGACTCCCTCAGGAGTATGTAAAACTGGAAATACTGCTTGAGGAATACTGTGTGTTGACTGGACAAATTCCAAAGTGATATCTTTGGAAAGGTCCATTTTACTTCCAGGATTTAATGGTCTGATTGGATTAGTTACTTTGAATTTACGTTCCCCTTTGATTTGTTTTTCAATCAGTGCAGCAGTATATGGAGTTCCAATTAATGGAGCATCATATCTGTGAGCCAATTTAGCTACTGCACCAATATGGTCCAAGTGACCGTGGGAAAATACAATTCCCTTAACTTTACCATCAACATCCTTCATTAATGTATCATCAGGAATGACCCCTCTTTCAATAAGGTCTAAACTATGCATTCTGTCAATATCTGTATCTTCATGCATACTGATTCTGTCAAGATGTATTCCCATATCAAATATAATAACATCTTCGCCTATCTTGACAGCAGTCATGTTTTTTCCGACTTCCTGATATCCCCCAATGGCGATAACTTCTACGCTCATGTTTCATCTCCTTGAATAAATTTTTGTGTTAATTCCTCTTTCGTTAAGCCATTCTCGTGTTTTTCCACGAATGACAATATTAGATTTTTTTAATTCTTCAATATTATTAGCTCCAACTAAAAACATTGCAATTCTTAAAGAATCATTGAATCTATCAATAAATTTGTTTAACTGTTCCTGAGAAGCAGAATTCTTTAAAAATGGTAATGCCATACCTACAGCATCTGCACCAAGAGCAATAGCTTTAGCTGCTTCAAGACCAGAACGAATACCTCCGGATGAAATAACCGGAACATTTACTGCATTAAGGACTTCAACTGTACTAACAGCAGTCGGAATTCCCCAATCCCAAAATATTTCACCAAGATACCTGTCTTCAGCGCGATATGTTTCAACAGCTGCCCAACTTGTTCCTCCGGCACCTTCAACATCAATATAATCGACCCCTGCATCAACAAGTGATTTGGCAGATTCTGCAGATATTCCACAGCCTGTCTCTTTTGCAATAACTGGAATATTTACAGATTTAGTTATTTGTTTAATCAAATCAAGATATCCTCTTGCATCCAAATCACCTTCAGGTTGAATAGATTCCTGAAGAGGGTTAAGGTGAATTGCCAAAATATCTGCATCCAAAATTTCTACAGCTTTTTCAGCAAGATTCAACTGAGGTGCACCAATATTGCCTACAAGCAGACAATCAGGAGCATTTTCACGTACAACAGTATAAGTATCTTCAAGTTCAGGGTGTTCACAAGCAGCCCTT
The DNA here is from genome assembly GCF_017431965.1 of Methanobrevibacter sp. Lineage (GTDB taxonomy): Archaea > Methanobacteriota > Methanobacteria > Methanobacteriales > Methanobacteriaceae > Methanocatella. Next base: position 162,686 of record NZ_JAFRKB010000033.1, read on the forward strand.
TGAGATCCCACCCCTAAAGCAATTCCATTATTTTCAGCGGCAATTGCCAATTGTTTGTTAATATTTTTTGCAGCCGGATGGCCACCAGTAATAGCTGTAATAAATAAAGGAGAGTCTAATTTTTTACCGAAAGCAGAAGTTGATAAATCAATTTCCTGCTTATCTATTTCAGGTAAGACATTATGGATTAATTCAATGTCTTCAAATCCAGTTGTTTTATTTTTAAACTCAACATCATAATTTTCACAAATCAATAAATGCTCTAATTTTCTATCTGAAATCATATATTAAGTTCCCCTTGAAATTATAGTTCCTTTTACTTCTTCATTTTCTAAAACTTTGAAAATATTATTTTCAACTTCAGCATTTATTATCTTAGATTCGATTCCTAAATCTGCTAAATATAGAAGTTCTTTAATTTTTCCAACCATTCCGCCAGTTACATCAACATTTGTTGTTCCTTCTAAAGTATCTAAATCATCTAAAGATGAGAACTTATCGAAAAATATTGCATCATCATGAGTTTTCGGATTTTTATTGTAAACCCCATCAACATCAGTTCCCAAAACAACCATGTCGGGACTGAGATTTTTTGCCAAATACTGAATGAGCTGATCGCCTGAAATAACACAAATTTCAAGTTCCTCATCCAAAACAACATCCCCGTAAATAACTGGAATGAACCCTTTGTTTAAATATTTTTTAAAACTATCAAGATTACCTTCAACGATTCTTTTATTTGAAGCAGTCATAAAACTAGATGCTGGAATAGCAACCACAGGCAAACCTTTTTCAATAAAAGCTTCGCAAATATACATATTTAATTTCTTAACAGCATTTTGAGTTTCGCAAAAGCCAATCCTCTTTTGAGGAAATTCGGACTCATCAAATGCTTCGCCAATCTTATATTTTTTAGCTGGAGGGTGTCCGAAAGAGCCTGCACCATGGACAATGACCAATTCTTTATAAGAGTTATCTAAAGAAGCCTTGATTTCAGATGCGATTCTTTTAAGACTATCGATATCAACTTCACTCTCAGTGGAATCTTTATTAGTCAATATGCTCCCACCAATCTTTAAAATAATCATAAAATCACTTATAAACCCTTGAAGAAACTCCTTTTTGAGTAAATCTAATTTTTAATACATTATCATCTTGCGCAATGGCATTTGCAACCTCATCTACTTTGCCTGGGCAAAGTGAAATAATACTGCCTCCTCCGCCTGCTCCAGTAGTTTTTGAACCAATAGCTCCTGCTTCTCTTGCATTATAAACCATACGAGATAATTCTAAAGTATTTACTCCCAACACATCCAAAAATCCATGATTGATATTCATCAATTCACCGACTTTGTTAAAATCTCTTTTTATAATGGCTTGTTTTGCATAATTTGTTAAATTTCCCATTGCTGTAATTACAGGATTGATTATCTTAGGATTTTTAGTTTTCAAATTCCTTACATCCTTAACCATTTTGCCGGTATTACCATGTTTTGTGGTATATCCTACAACAAAAGGAACATTGAAATTTACATTAAAACGCTCAACTTTCTTATTTCTTGATAGGTAAACTAATCCTCCATAAGTAGAAACTAACGTATCCAAAGGACTAGCAACACCCTGAACCGCTTGTTCAACCATATGAGCATCATGGGCAAGAGATTTTTTATTAAAACGAACATTATGATATCTATATAATGCTGCAAGAGTGGCTACAGTAACTGCAGCAGAAGATCCAAGACCAGAACCAATAGGTACTTTTGATGATAAAGTAATCTCAATTGGAGAATGGTCGTGAGCAACGTAAAGAGCTTCTAAAATATATCTAATAATACCTGGTTTCCCTTTTGTTAAAATATACTTCTTTTGGCGAGTTAACAATTCCGCTTCAAAACCAATATCTGGAGCTTTAAATACAGAAAAATTACTATCAGACTCTTTAATTGTAATATAAGCCCTTTTATTAACTGCTCCTGCAATAGCAGGTTCGCCATAAACTACTGAGTGCTCTCCAAATAAAATAGTTTTTGCGGGAGCAGAAGCTTTAGCTATCATAAACACACCTTACTTAAAAATACCTGAAGCATAACCAACAACAGAGCTAAAATCTCCAGTAACATCACCACTAGTCCTATAAGCTAAAATTTCACAATTGTTCTTTCCGGACATTTTAGAAAGGGAAATAGCAGTCATTACCGGACCATAACCACACATTGTGATATTATACTGAATCACTTCCTCAAAAAGTTTAAATTCATTCATCTCTTCAATATCTTCTAAAACAAAACCATCAACTTTATTAGCTTTCTCTTGATTATTGAAATGAGATAAATCTGTACTTGCAATAACACAGTAAGACTTGCCCAATTTTTTTCCGGCTTCAAAAATTGCTTTTGCCAAATCACTGGAAGCCGTGAAAGTTTGAGAACCCATAGTAATGGGAACAATTTTAAAATCATTAGAAAAATACTGTAGAAATGGTAGCTGAACTTCTATACTATGTTCACGAATATGAGCAGAAAAATCAGAAGTTGCAATATCTGAAATAGAAACTATCTCATCAGCAAATTCATTGTCAACTTCAACGCTTCCCAAAGGAGTAATCCACTCACCCTCATTGAAAACAGAAACTTCACTGCCAAGACCAGTATGGTTTGGACTCAGAATAATGAAAACTTCAGGAAAACCATTTTGAACTATGTTGCAATAACCATGAGCAGCTATTGCACCAGAATATTGATAACCTGCATGAGGAACCATTATATGAATAGGATAATCATCACCGTCAAATATATTGAGTTTTGGAATTTTAGAAACTCCAGACTCATCTAAAAAGCAATTTTCAATCACTTTTATAAGGTTATCGGGATTATCCGGATAAAATAATCCGTTAACAGCAGGTTTTCTTAACATTTAACTCACTTAAAATTTAAGTTCAAATTCAGTTGCATCAATATCTAAGTCACCATCTTCAGGAATAGTTCCTCTTTCTCTTAAGATTTGTCTTGCGAGTAACCAGTAAACTAAAGCGATAGCTTTCCTACCTTTGTTGTTTACAGGTACTGCAATGTCAACAAAACTGAGTAAGTTTTCAGTATCACATAATGCAACAACAGGAATACCATTTTGTTTAGATTCCAATACTGCTTGAGCATCAGATCGTGGGTCAGTTACAACAATAATTTTTGGTTCAATGAATTTAGCATAATTTGGGTTTGTTAAAGTACCAGGGATGAATCTACCAGGGATAGTTTTTGCACCGGTAATTTCACCGAATTTTTTAACAGGAGCTTGACCATATTGTCTGGTTGCTACTACTAAAATGTCTTCTGGGTCGTATTTTGCTAAAAGTTTTGCAATTTGTCTGATTCTTTCATCAGTTTTTTGAATATCCAATACATATAAACCGTCAGATCTTACTCTGAATATGTATTTTTCCATATCGCTAGTTTTTTGTTGGGTTCCGATATGTAAACCTGCTGCTAAATAGTTATCTAAATCTATTAAAAGTTCATCATTTACCATAATTACACCTCATTATTTAATCATCATCTTCAATTTTTACACATTCTTGTGGACATACGTCCATACATACTTCACAATAACTGCATTCATCAGGGTCAACAATTTCAATTTTGTCTCCTTTAAGAACTAAAACTTCCATAGGACAAACATCAGCACATTCAGCACAGTCTGCACCTTCACATTTATCGTAATCAATAGTTACTTTAGCCATAAATTTTTCTCCATATTTTAACTTAAAATGACCCCATTTTAGAATTTGGAAGTTCTTCTTCGATACGAATCAGCTCATTTAATTTAGCTATTCTTTCACCGCCAATAGCTCCAGTTTTAATCATTGGAGAAGCAAAACCTACAGCAAGATGAGCAATAGTCTCATCAGTAGTTTCGCCGGACCTATGTGATACAACCGGCACTATATTATTTTCTTTTGCTAATTTTACAGTAGCATAAGTTTCGGATAAAGAACCTATTTGGTTTGGTTTAATGATAATAGCATTTGCAGCATTCATTTCAATGCCCTTAGCCAAGAGTTCTTTGTTAGTTACAAACAAATCATCTCCACAAACAAGGCATTTATCACCAACTTTTGAAGTTAATTGAGCGAATCCTTCGAAATCAGATTCATCAAATGGGTCTTCAACATAAAACATTTTATATGTTTCAATTATGTCTTTTACGAAATCAATTTGATCTCCGGTATCTCTTTCAATACCATCTTGAGCATAAACATATTTCTGTTTATCAGCATCCCATAATTCGGAAGCAGCCATATCTAAAGAAGGCCTAATCTCAATACCTAATTCATCACCAATTTCTTCACAAGCCTTAGCCTGAATTTCCAAAGCGTCATCATTAGTAATGTTAGGTACCCATCCTCCTTCATCACCTTTACCACCGGTGAAATTTTTGTCTTTAGCTTGAATTAATTCCTTTAATCTTTTATGAACAGAAGCATTAGCAAAGATAGCATCGCTAACGTTAGTAGCTCCGATAGGAACAACTAAAAACTCCTGAATATCAGGTGCATTAATACCTGCATGAGCTCCGCCATTCATCATATTTCCTAAAGGAAATGGTAATTCATTAACTAAATTTCCACCAATGTACTTGTATAATGGCATATTATAAGAGGAAGCAGCTGCTTTAACTACAGCCATAGAAATCGCTACAGTGGTGTTACCACCAATAGCAGATAAATTGTCAGTTCCATCGATTTCCTTCAATACTTCATCAATGGTAGTTATGTCTTCAGCATCCATACCTATTAATTCAGAAGCAATGAAATCTTCCATTTCACTTACAACCCTATCTACGCCACCTTCAGGGAAAGATACTACTTCTCTTGAACCAGTACTAGCTCCACTTGGTGCAGCAGCTCTACCGGAACCATTCCAAGTAAGTACATCCACTTCAATGGTAGGATTTCCTCTGCTGTCCAAAATCTTACGAACTTGGACATCTTCTATTATACTATCCAAAAAAAACACCTCAGTGCCCTTTAATTTATTACCATATAATCTATACTCTTTAAAAAATCAGTAAGTTTCTTTATAGAGTTATGTTGGTATTTTTTATTTTTTTTAAATAAATTATTAGAATAAATAGTTTAACTATTTATTCATCTCTAATAACATCTAATGGTAAAACTCCAGCTTTGAGTTCTTCATAAGCTATGTCAATCGGATCTAAAGAGTCTTTAATATCAACTAATGGTTTAGCCCCCATAGATATTTGAATTGCCCTAGCTCCTAGAATTCTAGCTCTTTCAAACCTTGTTAATTTTTTTTCAACATTCATGAATATTACTTCCATTTTAGGCATATTTTACCAAGATTATATTTTTAATTAAAAATATCCCTACGAATTGAAACATCTATTCCCAAGTTTCAACATGGGAAATTAACATTCTTCTACAGCAGTATCTGTTTAAACCTAAGTCATCTAAAACATCTTTTGACTTTTCACCTGCAGCAACTCTTTTGTTATAATCATCAAAGTAAGCTGAAACAGGTTTTCCACAACTTAAGCATCTTATAGGAATCATTTATATCATCTTTTTTAATTTAAATAAAATATAAAATTACAGAAGTATTTATCTGTAACTTTTTTGTTTACGTGCTCTTGCTCCAGGACCACCATATTTTTTAGGTTCTGAACGTCTTGGGTCACCAACTAACATAGTTCTGTCATATTGGATGAATTTTTCTTTTAAATCCATATCTTGAGACCATTGAACGAGTCCTTTAGCAATTACCATACGTGCAGCTTCAGCTTGACCCATTACTCCTCCACCAACAACTTTGATATTAATATCAACTTCATTAGCTAAATCTCCAGCTAAAGTTAATGGTTCTTGTAATTTTAAGTTAGCAAGCTCTGGAGAGTAAAGTTCTAAAGGAATTCTGTTAATTCTTACTTTACCAGTACCTTCTTTAACAGTCCCTCTTGCGATAGCTGTTTTACGTTTTCCACTTGTATGAATAACTTTAACCATAATCACACATCCTTTTCATCTAAAAGGTAGCTCCTAAAAGTTTGGAGATTTCTCCTAACTCAATACCTTTTTTAATATTCTTGTATTCTGCTTCAGGAACTGAAGTGAGTTCAGCATCTGCATATTCTGCAGGTACACCAACAAAAGCTTTTAAACCTTTGTATGCTGTTTTACCTTTAGCTTTTTTGAAAGGTAACATTCCTCTTACAGTTCTTCTAAATATATCATCTGGTCTTCTAGGATATTTAGGACCTAAGTCACGAGGGTTAGAAATACTTGCCCTGTCAACTCTTTGTTTGTATTTAGCATAAGCCCAATCCCTATTACCAGTTAACATAATTTTTTCAGCATTAAGAATAACTACTTCTTCGCCTTCTAAAAGATTCTTACTAGTTACACTAGCTAATCTTCCTAAAACGCATCCTTCTCCATCAATAATCATAATAACACCCTACTTATTCAATGATCCTAATGTTTGATCCTTTAGGATTTGATTCGATTATCTCATCAATTGAGATGCATTCTCCACCAGCACTTTCAATTTTTTCTTGTGCTTTAGCTGAGAATTTTAATGCTACAACATCTACTTTTTCTTCTAAATTACCGTTTGATAAAACTTTACCAGGCACTAAAATAGTTTCACCAGCTTCAGCATGTCTTGCAATATCAGACAAATTTACTTCAGCAGTTCTTCTATTAGACCTTTCAAGTCTTTGTGCAACATCTTTCCAAATAGCTGCATCTTCACTTCTTGATTGTTCATAAAGTTTATTAATAAGTTCAATAAGGTTAGGATTTGTTTTAACTACTTTCTTAACCATTATTTACTTCCTCCTTCTTCACTAAATTTGATAAACTTATCAGCTTTTTCACCTAATACATCACAAGCTTTTAATAAAACTTCTTTAGGAGGCATTGCTCCATCTGTTTCAATTCTGAAAATGAAATCGTTTTCGTGATATCCAACATTAATATAACCATTTGAAGAAGCTCTTACGCAACTTTTACACATGGCACAGTTTTCAATATCCAAAATTTTAATCTTTTTGGATCTTCTATCTGATTTTAAAACGCCACGAGGACATGCTAAAGCACAGTCGTAGTCAATTTCCACATCTTCATTAAAAGTTATTTTAGGATATTGTTTGTATGCGCATACTGTAGTTGGCATCCATTTTGCATGTTCTTTACCGTATCCAACTTTTGCAGAAGCTTCAATATCTATAATTTCATCTTCTTTAAGTTTCACTAAAGGAATTGTGTCGTATACTGGTTTAATTTTTGAGTCTGAAGATATTAAATCCTTAGAATAAACAACTTTAGGTCCTTGTTCTTTTAGCTCAAACAATATTCCGCTTTTGAAATCTTCCCATTCTTCATCTTCAGGTAATGGTAAGCCTTCAAGAGCGTCCAAATCAGAAACTAAAGGAGTTAAACCAAGTCTATGAGCAAGTACCTCGTTAAACATTGCAGAATCATTTCTAATAATATTTACATCTTCAATAGCTATTTTAGGCACATTTACCATTGCGCATCTTCTAATAGCATTTATAAAAGGCACTTCTGCGTCACGAACAATGAATACCATTTCATTGTCGCTTTGACTTCTAACTTCTATCTCCATATTAAACCCTTCCACTTATACTCTTCTTCCTCTTTTACCACCAGGTCTTCCAGTACCATAGTGAGGAATAGGAGTAATATCTTCTATTTTTCCTATTTTAATTCCAGCTCTTGCTAAAGCACGGATAGTAGCTTGTGCACCAGGTCCTGGACTTCTAGGTCCGTTTCCACCAGGAGCTCTTACTTTAATATGTAA
>NZ_JAFRKB010000034.1 GCF_017431965.1 Methanobrevibacter sp.
ATAGTAGATGTTCAGGATTTGTATTTCCACCATCCCAGTTTCACCCAGTATAGATGAAAATATTTAATTATCATGATTTCTAAAAAAAGTAGTGTAGAGAGAACATAAGTATGACAACTTTCGCATGCCCTTTCATAAAATAACCTCAATTATTAGTTAATACTATTTTCATTTTTAAATTATATATAAATAGCTATTTAATTAATTTAAAAAAACATCAATATTGTCCTCAATTCTAAAATTTGTATACTTACAAAAAGGAAATCAGTGAAAAATTGTATAGTTACCATTTTTCCAAAATTATGTGATAAAATAATTTAGTCTAGAAGTAATTATATTTTTAAAATTTTATTTACAAATAGTAACTACAAGAATAATTGAATATTTACCCAACTCTAAAGCTTCTCAAAAATTTCTATGGACATTACTTCAGGTTATTTTAAACCACTTACTAAAAAATCAATCAGATTTTGATGAATAATACCATCTTGTGATAAATCAAATTTATCTGTTGAAATCACGTATTTTGGATAATTATCCTTAACTTTTAATAATGGTCGAAATTCCCGATTAAATGTTTCTTCAGAAGCCAAAGAATAAGTTACCTGAATGTAAACTTTTTGTTTATGCTTTTTAGCTATAAAGTCTATTTCAAAATCGCCTATTTTTCCAATTGTCACATCATAACCTTTTCTTAAAAGTTCAACGTATACAATGTTTTCAATTGTTCTTGAGATGTTTTTTAAATTTCTGCCATTGAACACCTGGTTGAATCCATGGTCAGTAACATAATACTTTTCATGAATCTTTAAAATCTCTTTTCCTTCGATATCTTCTCTTTGAACTTTTTTTAATAAAAGAGAATTAGTAAAATAATTAATATAATTGTAAATTGTTTTTGGAGCAATATTAACATTTTCTTCCTCTTTTAAATAATCAGAGATGCTTTTAGCCGAAAATGTTTTACCTATATTATCCATTAAAAAAATGATTAAACGTTCCAATATATTTACATCCCTTATTTGATATCTTGATATTAAATCATTGTATAATATTGAATTGAACAAATCATGCAAATATTTGAGTTTATCTTCATTATTTAAACTGAATAGCTGTGGAAATCCACCATATTCCACATATTCATTGAATAATTCATCAGATGAGGATTGCTGTTTGTAATCAAGGAATTCCTTGTATGAAAACGGATACATTTTTATTTCAAAATATCTGCCAGTCAAGTGAGTTGCCAGTTCCCCCGACAATAATTTTGAATTTGAACCGGTTATGTAAATATCACAGTCCCAGTCTACTCTGCAAGCATTAATTGATTTTTCCCACCCATCAACATTCTGTATTTCATCAAAAAATAAATAGACTTTACCTTCAATATTTTCTACTAGGCTTTTTATTAATAAATCAAGTTCACGGGCATTGCCAACATTTCGATATTTTGCTGATTCAAAATTAATTAAAATTATATTATTTTCATCAATTCCACGATTAATTAACTCTTTCTTAATTAATCCCAACATATAGGACTTACCGCATCTTCTAATTCCAGTTATTACTTTAATTAATTCATTATCAATTAACGGAACAATTTGATTTAAATACAAATCCCTTTTTACCATGATATTATTTATTGAATAATTTAATATATAAGTTTAACTTTTATGAAAATTAAAAAAGTTTTAGTTATATATTAAATTTTTGGAATTAGAGAAATTATTCCATTTCAATTTTAGGCAATTCGTTTAACAGATTTTTTTGAATACACAATTAAAAATTTGGTCTTATTGAATGTTTCAAAGGCAATGTTTTCATCAAAAATGCTCCAGTTTATTTGTAAAAATTCTGAATTTAATTCTTTAGTCTTGCAGAAAAATTTAAACAATTTCTTATCAAACAGGTCTTCATCAACATAATTTATTTTAAGCATATATATCAAACCCTCAAGAGTTTTGCATTCTATGTTTTTTAATACAAATAATGCTTTGATAACAGAGTACATCGCCAAAAAACATGAATTGATTATAAATGGATAATCTTCCATATTAAAATAGAGCTCGCAGATCTCCATGTGTCTTACAGATTTACTAATCCATGCACCAATTATCATATTATCGCCTATAAAAATAGCTAGTAATAAATAGCTATTTAATTTAAAATTAGATTCACATACATAAATTCTTTAAGTTTTTAGAACTTCTTGAATGGATTGCAATTTCAGAGAATCTAATTTTTATCAAAAAAAGTTATTGGCATTAGAATTTGGGAAAATGAGGTGATGGTTATATGAATTTTAGTGTTTAATCGTTTGCATGTACATCAAATGCTGAAAGCAGCATTTCACCCACACCTTCGGCATCAGGGTCATGGCTTCCCTTGCCAGTATCAAGTGCCCTGATTTTATCCATTTCAACATCGGTCAGCTTAAAGTCGAATATGTCCATGTTGGATTTTATGCGTTCGTCCTTTGTGGATTTTGGAAATACGATTATTCCTTCCTGGTTTTCAAATCTTAAAATGACCTGCCCTGCATTTTTACCGTATTTATCTGCAATATCAACAATTACTGGATTGGTTAAAAGGTCATGGCTTCCCTGACCTAGAGGACCCCAAGATTCCAGTTTAACATCATCCTTGGCCATTATTTCACGGATTTCCTTTTGCTGGAAGTATGGGTTGAACTCCACCTGATTTACTGAAGGCACAGTATCAAATTCCGGAACGAACCTGTTCCATAGTTTCGGAGTCATGTTGCTCACACCTATTGATTTGATTTTGCCTTCTTCTTTAGCTTCCTCCAATACTCTCCATGCCTCATCGACTGCACCGTAAGGCTGATGCAAGAGATACAAATCCATATAATCAGTCTGAAGCTTTTTTAAAGAGATATCAATTGCCTTTTTGGCATCTTCATATTTGTAATCCTGAAGCCACATTTTTGAAGTTATCCAAATATCTTCACGATCGATTTCACTGTCCCGAACAGCACAGCCCACTTCCTCTTCGTTGAAGTATGCTGCAGCTGTGTCGATATGTCTTACTCCGAATTCCAGTGCTTTTGAAACCGCATTGTATGTGCTTCCATCAGCAGGAATCAGAAATGTTCCAAAACCTATTGAAGGTATCTCATTACCGTCATTTAATTTGAAAAATTTCATATTATCATCTCCTTATTCAACGTGAAGAGAATATCTTCCGCTGTTTATTGCAGCTATAACTCCTCCGTCAATGAGCAAATCGATTCCTGTTATGAATGATGCTTGGTCGCTTAGTAGAAACTCTGCTGCCCTTGCAATTTCCTCAGGAGTTCCGACCCTTCTTGCAGGAGATGAGTTTATCATTTCCTGATATCCTTCACCGGCAGCCTCAAACTCATCATAGGCCAGTGGAGTTACAATGATTCCAGGACTGATTGTGTTGATTCTTGCCCTTTTATCTCCCCAGGTTGTTGCGGCTGCTGTTCTCACCCTCAAATGATTTGCCCTTTTGGCGACAATGTATGCAACACCTGAATTGACCATTGCATCATTTTTGATAAAGTCAATGTCTTTAAGTTCACTTGTAGGTGCCATAGCTATTTCATTTTCAACTTCCGGAGGAATATTCATCATGTATCCTGTCTGGCTTGATATGATAAGACCTGAGCCCCCTTCTGCGATGTAGTCTGCAAACACATCTATGGTTTCGGATGTTGCAACCAAATCAAGGTTTATTATATGTTCTGGGCTTGCCTGATTAGGTGATGCACCGGCAGTGTTTATAAAATACTTAAGGGTTCCGAGCTCTGAAGCTTTCTTTGCAAATGCTTCAACAGAACTTTTATCCATTGCATCTACAATCTGTGTTTCTACAATGTATCCTTCATATCTTAACTCTTTAGCCCTAATTTCAAGATTATCTTCACTGATGTCTCCCAAAAAGATAAGTTTGCCTGCACCTATCCTTTTGACTATTGCTGTTCCCATGCTTCCAGCACCTAAAAGTGCAATCACTTCCTTGTTTGTGTTTAAATCAAATTCCATAATTTAATCCTCCTTGTTTATGATTTTAAATAGAATGTTTTTTAGTATAATAATTTCATCATCCGTTAAATCAGATGTTACTTCATTTTCCCAGTCACCGATGACTTTGATAAGTTCATCTGTCTTTTCAATTCCTTTTTCTGTTAATTTGACTATTTTTTTTCGTCTGTTTTTTGGGTCCTCCTCTCTTTTGATGTATTCGTTGCCTTCGAATTTTTTAAGCAGTTTTGCAATGTATGCTCCGCTTACATTGAATACATCTACCAGATCATGCTGGGTCGTTATGTCATCAAACCTTATTCTTAAAAGAACTGACAGTTCCTTGATGGTCATGTCATTGTCCTTTAGGACGCTGTTGAAAAATGATCCGTAATTTGAAATGATTTCTTCAACATAATGGTAAAAGAATATCTTTTGCGGATTGTCACTGTAAATCATAATCATCTAAAAATTAGTTTTATATAACATACTATAAATACTTAACCATAGTTAACAATTAACTATAAATAACAATTAATCATAATTATTATTAAAGGAATTTGATAACATGAAAGTACTATTAGTGAATGGAAGCCCAAACAGAGAAGGATGTACATATGTTGCATTAAATCAAATCAGAGAAACATTAAAAAATGAAGGTATCTATGCAGACATATACAGGATAGGTCATAAGGACATCAGAGGATGCATAGACTGCAGAAAATGCAGTGAACTTGGAAAATGCTTATATGATGATGAAGTCAACAGTTTTGTTGAAATGGCCGAAGAATATGACGGATACATATTCGGCGGACCAGTGTATTACGGAACTGTCAATCCCACACTGACAAACTTCATGACAAGAGTTTTCTTCTCATCATTTTTCGGAGGAAAAAGAATATTCCGATTGAAGCCTGCAGCTGCTGTTGCAAGTGCGAGAAGGGCAGGGACAATGACAGCCATTGACACCATAAACAGATTCTTCACATGGGCGGAAATGCCGATAATAAGCTCAACATACTGGAACGTGATATACGGAACAAAGGCAGAAGAAGCACTGCAGGACCGTGAGGGATTATTGACAATGCACAACCTTGCAAGAAACATGGCATGGTTTTTAAAGATAAAGCAGCTAAGCATTGAAGAAGGAGTTCCACTTCCCGAATAATCAGATTGAAACAAACAAATAGATTATAAAAGCAGCGATAGAATTAATGAAAATAGAAAAAATTACTAAAAAGAATAAATATTATTGCTTTTTATAATCTCAGAAAGTTTGACATTATGATTTATATACCTCACATCAGGATTTGCCTCATCATTTAAACTTAATGTATGGGTTTTACAATGGTGCACACATCCTAAACAAAAATCACAAGTATCACCAAAATTAGGCTTACTATCAACCAATTCAATATTTCCCCTTGGACAGACTTTAGTGCATATCCCGCAACTGCTGCATCCTTCATCAACAACGATATGGTATTTCGAAGTCATTGTAGATTCCAATATCTTCTCAATGAATGGAATATTTGTAAAGTGCTTTTTTGAATAGTTGAACTCTTTTTTTGATAAAATATCATTTTTAATTATTTCTATTTGCTTATCTATATCTGAATCGTTTTTGATTTCCATTTCATGAGCCATATCAAATACAGGCAGAAAATTATCAACCATAAGGACAGAATTGGTATAGTTTACGTCAATTCCTCTTTTACTGAAAGTTTTTTTCATGATTTTCAATGCATTGTAATCACCATCACTTCCATAGGAACATATGAGGAATATGTAATCTGCATGGATATTGACTTTTTCAACAAATTCCCTTAATGTTTTAGGAGATGTTGCAAAAAACACAGGAAAGACAATCCCTACTGAATCATCGTTAATTTCAAATATCTTATCTTTCATCAATTGTGGAATGCTTAACAGTTCTCCTCCCAATTGCTTGGATATATACAGATTGTTTCCGGTAGAAGTGTAGTACAATATTTTCATTTTTAATCAAAAAAGAATTTAAAGAAAGCATTTATTCGGGATAAATACTTTCCGGTTGGTTATCTAAATCTATAATATATTTGTTTTCAAGGTTTTCAGGACCTAATGGAGTGTGTGTTGACAGATA
>NZ_JAFRKB010000035.1 GCF_017431965.1 Methanobrevibacter sp.
GATGAGAGTGCAAGCCAGCTGCTCATTACCTTAACCAGTGAGTTTAATGATCAGCCTGTCAGGGGAAGCAACATTGCAGTTGCCATTGATGGTGTGAATTCCACTCTTAAGACAGACTATAATGGTCAGGTTAAAGTTTCCGCAGCAAAACTGGCTTCAGGCACTCACACTGTGGATGCTTATTATAAGGGAACCACCAAGTATAATCCGGCCAGCACAAGCGTTGATTTCATTATTAAAACTGATACTGATCTTTCAGTGATTAACAATGCCAATGAACTTGTTGCCACTTTAACAAATGCAGCTACCGGTCAGGCAATTCAAGGAGCTAACGTAAGGTTTGTCATCAACAATGATAAATATACAGTTAAAACCAATTCAAATGGTCAGGCTGTGCTTTCCACCAGCGATTTGGCTTCAGGCACTCACACTGTAACTGTCTCTTATAATGGTAACAGCAAGTATAATCCTTCCAACACAAGTATAGATATAACTATTAAATCAGGCACTGATTTGGTTGTTGGGGATTTCCTTGTTGAATATGGTGTTGATTCAGAATTGTCAGCTATTTTAATCAACAGCGAAACAGGTCAGGCAATTAAAGGCGCCAATGTGATATTTGAGGTTAATGGAGATAAACTTACTGCCAAAACTGATGCTTCAGGTCAGGCTAAAGTAACCGTTTCCGGTTTGAATCCGGGCAAGTATACCGCTTCCGTTTCATATAAAGGTAACGGCAAATATAAGCCGTCCGGTGAGTCTTTCAATGTTGCTGTAAGCAAGATTACAACCAGAATTTCACTGTATTGGGATGCGAAAACCAATGAACTGGTTGCTACATTGATAAATGCCGTAACAGGCAGCGCAATTAAAGGAGGTAATGTTGTCTTCAACTTGAACGGCACTAAGACTTCCGTTAAAACAGACAAGTTGGGTCAGGCAAGACTTGCGGTTTCAGGTGTGAACCCAGAATATTTCCATGCTGCAATCTCCTATGGCGGAAACAGCAAATACCTCAAATCAATCGCTTCAATAAATATCATTGCAGGAAAGATACCAACTCAAGTTTCCAATGTCTATGATAGGCAGACTCAAGAGGCTGTGGCAACATTGATCAACAGTGAAACAGGTCAGGCCATTAAGGGGGCAACCGTTGTATTCAACATAAACGGCGTGAAGACTGCTTTTAAAACAGATAAGTTGGGTCAGGTCAAAATTTCAGTTGCAGACCTTGATTTGGGTCAAAATTCAATCAGCAGCTCATACGGCGGAAACAGCAAGTATACAGGTTCAACTGCTAACATAAATATAGTTAAAACTTAAAAGGGGAATGTTTCTCCATAGTTAATTTGGAAATTATTCCTTGGAATATTTCTCCAAATTACTACTTTTTTCTTTTTTTACCAGTTCATGTGTACGCTCTTAGAAGTGTTGTATTGTTTTTTCAAATACTCATCAAATTATTGATTTTGGATTTAATATTTTAAGCATTCTAATGAAGAACTGTTGCAATTATTGCATGTTATTATGTTTAAATTGATTTTAATTTTCAGGGCATTTTTCATAGTGATTTTTTTTAAGAAAAATATGATGTAGTTGTCCGTAACATTTAACATTTTACTAATTTTTAAATCTTTAGTTTAAAGAAAAAAGCAATAATGATGACATATTTTGAATTTTGTTGTTATTTAGAAATTTAATTTATGGTGGGGATGATAATATCCATGAAGATTTTCGTTATTTTTTTTATAAATTGAATATTCTTTTAAGTTTGGACTGTATAATCTGAACTAGTTGAGAAAAACTCTTGTTTTAATATTATATGTCTTTAAAAACGGCCGGAGGATAGATTTATAGAAATATTTAATATTATGCATGTATATAATATATTACATGGGAAAAATATTGGAGGAAAAAAGATTCATGATAAATAAAAAGATTATGGTGCTGGCGCTGATACTTGTTAGCTTGATGACAATATCATGTGTTAGTGCAGCCGAAGACGGAAACGATGTGCTAAACACGATTTCTGTTGATGGCATTGATGATGAACAGGTTGCTGAAGCTTCTGTCGATGATGCAGGTAATGATATGTATAACACTTCCAGTGCAAGTGTTGATTTTGTTTTTGAAGGGATAAACACCACTATTGACTGCAATTATGATGAGAATTATGAAATGTTGTACATCACTTTGCTTGATAATACCAACTTGCCTGTTAAATATGCTGATTTGGTGATTAATTTTAATGGAAAAACCTATAACCGCATAACTAATGATTATGGTTGTGTTGAATTTTATGTCGGTGGTTTCGCTTCAGGCACTTATCCTGTCAATGTTTCTTATGCGGGTAATGCTACATATAATCCTGCTTTTACAAGTTATGATATTGTCATTGGCCGTGAAGGCAGTATTCTTTACTGTGATTATTATGCAGATGATAGGAAATTGGCAATTACTTTGACTGACCCTTATGCTCAAGCTATTGTCCGTGCTAATGTTATGGTCAATCTTGGTGGTGGTGTTAATTATAATCTTGTAACGGATTATAATGGCATGGCTATTATATCCATTCCTGATTTAGCTCCTGGCCCTTATACTGCAAATGTTTATTATGAGGGCAGTAATTACTATGATCCTGCTTTTACAAGTTATGACTTTAATGTTCCAAAATTTGATACAGACATGTCTCTTGTTTATAGTAATGATGAGTTAGTTGCTACATTGCTTAATAATGTTACAGGCATACCTATTAAAGGTGCAAGTGTTGTTTTCAAATTTAATGATGTATCTGCTACAGTTAAAACCGATGTTAACGGTCAAGCCAAATACTATTATGTGGAGGGAGGCTCTTACACAGCCACTGCATCCTATAAAGGTAATACCAAGTATAATCCTTCCACTGCAAGCGTCGAATTCACTATTAAAATAAGCACTAGCATTTTCTTGGTCTACAATAACGGTGCAAGAGAAGTGGTCGCTACATTAATTGATGATGCTACAGGTCAGTTCATCAAGAATTCTAATGTGAGCTTTGAGGTTAATGGCGTGAAATCCACTGTCAAGACTGACGCAAACGGTCAGGCAAAAGTTTCCGTTGCAGACTTGGCACTAGGCAACTATAGGGTCACAGCCAATTATCTAGGAAACAGCAAATACTACCCATCCTCTGTAACAGTTGATTTCACCATAACTAAAATCATGACCACCATTTCACAGTATTACGATGAGGCAACCCAGGAGCTGGTTGCCACATTAATCAACAGTGAAACCGGCCAGGCAATTAAAGGCGCTACCATAGTATTCAATTATAATGGTGTAAAAACAGCCGCAAAAACCGATAAGCTAGGTCAGGCAAGATTACATATTGGTGAGCCTGTAGTTGAAAGCGCAAGCCTTTCATATGGAGGAAACAGCAAATACCTAAAATCCTATGCTTCAATAAAATTTGCAACTGATAAAATATCAACCGTTATTTCCAATTTCTATTACAAGGAAACACAGGAAGTAGTTGCTACCTTAATCAACAGGGAAACCGGCCAGGCCATCAAAGGCGCAACTGTAGTGTTCAACTTCAATGGCATGAAAACTGCTTTAAAAACCGATAAGTTCGGTCAGGTTAAACTCTCAGTCGAAGATTTGGTTCCAGATGAATACTATATAAGCAGCTCATATGGCGGAAACACCAAATATGCCGGATCAGTTGCAAGAATAAGTTTCGTTAAAATATAAAGGAGAATTTCACTCTCTCCTTTAACTTTTTTTTATTTTTTTAATAATAATTTACAAAATTTTTTTTATAAGTTAGGATAAATATTAATATAATATTAATACATGGTGATTAAATGGAAAGAAACAGACTTATTATCATTGCATTGCTTGTGATTATAATTGCCCTTTTAGCAGCAATATTTGCAATAATGCCAAATTTTACAAAAGTAGATTCAAAACTTGAAATAATTGGTAATGATACAATTAATGAAGGCGATAACCTTCAAATTAAGTTGACTGATGTTAATGGAGTTGCATTAGCTAATCAAACTGTAAAAATAACCTTCATTGATAAAGATAACTCCAATTCTGACTACTCTCTAGTCACTAATGATGAAGGTGTTGGTGAATTAAAAATTGACAAAAGTGTTGGGGATTATACTGTAACTGTAAGTTATGATGGCAATAATGGTTATAATGGTTGTGATGCAACTAAAAAGATAACTATTGAAAAAAAAGCTACTGAATCCCAAAAACAGGTATACGCTTACAAAAGTGACGGTACCCCAATGTATAGTCAAGAAGAAGTTGATAACTATGTACAAAGTAAATATGGTGCAGTAAATTATCACATCCAAGATAATGGATATATTAACATAGATGATCCTGGATACACTGATGATGGTGCTAGGGTGGTCAAAGGGGGAGTAAATAAAAATGGTAAAACATACGAAAGATCTTTCTATGAAAATTATATTATGGGAAAGTAATGGAGTAGCAAGAAATACTCCATTCACATATGGTGATTGACATAATTTTTTATAGGTGATATTATGGAAAAGAATAAACTGATTATTATTGCATTAATTGTAGTTATTATTGCTCTTTTAGCAGGAGTATTAGTATCAATGCCTAATTTTGCAAAAACAGATTCAAAACTTGAAATAATTGGTAATGATACAATTAATGAAGGTGATAACCTTCAAATTAAGTTGACTGATGCCAATGGAACAGCATTAAGTAATCAAACTGTCAACATCACAATTACTGATGAAAACAAATCAAGTGATTATCATTCAGTTGTTACTAATGAAAATGGTATTGGTGAATTAAAACTTGAAAAAGATGCAGGAGAATATAATGTAACTATCAATTATGCTGGAACTGATAATTATAATGGTTGTAATGCAACTAAAAAATTAACAATTAAAGAGAAGGTTACTGAAGCGACTGTCGAACAGACTTCTAGTGAACCACTGTACCTTTCAGACACTGGAGAACCAATTAGTGAAGCTGATTACTACACACTTAAAGTTTATGGTAAAAGTGCTAACAGTGAAGAAGAATGGGAAGCACAAAAAGCCAGTTTGGGATATTGATATAATTAAAAAGTAGATGCTTCGGCATTTACTTAAATTTTTCTTTTTTTTACTAAATTTTCAGGTACTATAATCTATGTGAATGCTTATTTTATTTTGTGTTTTCATTCTTCACATCTCATTTTAACAACGTGTTCCCTTCATAATTTTGATGCTGCTTTGGCCAAAGAAGCACTTTTCGCCATTTCGTGTAGATAAAGTTCTGGAATTATTGTTGGAAATTGTTATATACATATGATTGACACAATATTATATAATATTATATTATTTTAGGTGTGATTATGGAAAAGAATAAACTTATTATTGTTGCATTACTTGTGATTATTGTTGCTCTTTTACTTGGAATATTTGCAGTTACATCAAATTCCAATAAAACAGATTCAAAGTTAGAAATAACAAGCAATAATACACTTAATGAAGGAAGCAACTTAACTGTTAAATTAACAGATATTAACGGCACTGGAATTTCTGGTGAAACAGTTAACATAACCATCACGGATAAGGATGGTGGAAGTTATTATACTTCAGTAATTACCAATTCTAGTGGTGTTGGTGTGCTGGAATTGGATAGAAGTGTTGGAAACTATACAGTTAACTGCTCTTATTATGGAAATGATAACTATACTGGAAATAGCACTCAACAAAAGTTAGAAATTATTGAACAACCTATTGCGCATTCATCCAGTTCATATTCTAATGATATTTCTTATACTCAAAATGATAATCGGCCTGCTGTTGATTCTAGTGGAATAACAAGAGAAGAAGCAGATTATTGGGGTTGGGAATATACAACAGAACATGGTGGGCATTATATAGGTTCTAATGACCATTGGGATGAAAATGCAGGAATGTATCATGATTGAGGTGAAATGATGGATAAGACAAAAATTAGTTTGATAATTCTAATTTTGATTATTGTAATTTTAACAATAGTTGCAACATTTAGTATGGGATTAGCGAAAACAGACACTAAAATTTATTTTATGAGTAATGAATCTTTAAGTCATGATGACTATATTAAAGTTGGCCTTCAAGCAGAATTTGATAATCTTGCGGGTAAAACAATTCATTTTAAATTCATTGATGATAAAGGAAATGTTAGTGAATACTCAGTTGATACAGATGTCAATGGAAAAGCTAAATTAAATCTAAAAGACATTGATGCAGGTAATTACACTGTTAATATTACATTTGAAGGTGATGATAAATATAATCCATCATCTACTTCTCAAAAACTGGAAATAAAAGATAATGTTGTAGAAGAAAATGTAACTCAGCAATCAACACAATCTTCAGGTTCATCAAATGATGGATTATATTATGATGAAGAAATAAATGTTTATTATGATAGTAATGGAATAATTGTTGATCCCGATGGACAACATTTTCAAGGTGCTGGAGAAAGTTATAGTAAATATCGTGATGCAAGAGATAGGTGGGAACGTGGTGAACCAGTTATGGTATAATGCCCAGTAATAAAACTATCTTTTTTACTTTTTCTTTTTATTTTTTTGAACAGTTTTTTTCTATAAATAATATGGATTTCTTGCCAAACAATTTCGTACTTAAACTATTTAGACCTTATTTTCGTGCATCCTTCCCTTCATAATCTTGATGCTCCTTTGGCCGAAGAAGCACTTTTCGCCACTTCGTATAGATTAAATATGAATGTTACTATGGGTTGCTGTTATTTTCAATGCAGGAATGATTAAATCAATAGTTTTGTGAATCATTTTAAAAAGAGAGAGTTTGGTGTTTAAATTTGAGGTGGTTTTAAACACCAAGATTTAAGGAAAATTTTTTTTTGGCAGATTTTTAATTTTCCAACGACTTGTATTAAATTAGAGGAAATTGTGAAAATCTAATTTAATATTTTTTAGAGATAATATGGAGAGTTTTTTAGGTTCACCTAAATTACATCCCTATATCTTAATTCATCACAATAGTATATAAAGCTTTCCATTTTTTTAGGTATTCCTAAAAATTAAAAAAGAGTTTTTTGGAAAACTCTTGGAGCTTTCCTAAATTAATTTTTGAATTTCTTCGCGAACGATCTTATTGACCATTCCACCATCGGCCTTTCCTTTAAGTTCCTTCATGCACATTCCCATTAAAGGACCCATGGCGCCCATCTGACGTTCTTTCACCATTCCCTCATTTTTGGCAACGATTTCAGAAATTATGTTTGCAACATCACTTTCACTGAGCATGGTCAAGTTGTTCTTCTCGGCTATTTCGGAGATTTCCTCATCAGGTGTTTTTATTGTTTCAATAGCTAGCTTTCTGACACTGTCCTTAGCTATTTTACCTTCACCGAGCAGTGTGAAAATTCCTTTATAGTGGTCTAATGTCAAGACATCAACATCATAGCCTTCCCTTTTGATTTCACGCAAATCATATGCAAGAAGTGATGCGACCGGTGTTGCATCCACATCGACATCTGCCAATATGGCTTCAAAGGTGTCTGCAGTCTGCCTTTTGACAAGTTGTGTTGCAAGGTCTTCACTTAATTTGTATTCCTCAATGATTCTTGCTTGCTTTACGTCAGGCAATTCAGGCAAGTCGTTTGCAATAGGTTCGATTCTATCGGAGGTGATCTTGAATAAAGGAATGTCGGTTTCAAGATACATCCTGTTTGCGGTTGGAAGCGGCCTCATGTATTCTGTGTTTCCATCTTCAAGTGCTTTTCTTGTCTCTTCCACAACACCGTCAAGGCCTAGGTTGGCTCTTCTTTTAACTTCCTCCAAAGCGGAAATTGCGATATCTTCATCATGCGCTACAATGATGAATGCATCATCATCGCCGATGCCTAAAAACTCATTGACTTTGTCGACTTCGTCTTGGGTTATTCCGTAAGCAGGCAATTCATCAGAGTGGAAGATTCCGGAAACTCCACGTTTCTTGGCATAGCTTGCAATCTCTGTTCCAAATCTTCTGCCAGGCTGCACTTCGCGGCCAATCAAACCATCAAATCCTTTCAAAACAACAGCTTTAATGGTTGGGGCTGATTTTAAGATTTTGGATTCGGTATCTTCAAACAATTCATCCAATGTGTGAATCTCTTCCAAGACTTCAGCATTTCTTTCATTCAGCTGTTTTTTAATGTCAATTAATTCAAGCTGTCTTGTAACTTCGCGGTTTACGATTTCGCCCATCAAATCCAAATCCTGCACACCTTTTATTTCTACACGCGCACCTTCTGCAATGGAGATGTTCAAGTCCTGTCTGATTGTTCCAAGACCTCTTTTAACGTTGGTACTTCTTAAGATTTGACCGAGCATATATGCGACTTCCCTTACTTGATCAGGGTGGTGCATTGAAGGGTCGGTTGTGATTTCTGCAAGAGGAATACCTAATCTGTCCAATCTGAATTCGGTAAATCCGTCCTTGGTTTCAATTCTTCTTGCAGCATCTTCCTCAAGACCAAGACTTTCAATAATTACTTTTCCATAAGGGGTGTCAAGGTAGCCGTCGGTTGCAACCATACCTGTTCTTTGAAATCCTCCGGTGTTACTTCCGTCAATAACCTGTTTTCTCATGGTATGGAATTCATCCACAATGTGCATGTTCATCAAACATGCGATGGTAATACAGATGTCAAGAGCTTCTTCATTTAAGCTGTGAGGAGGTTCGTCATCGTTTTCAACAAGACAGGTATGCTTTTCAAAGTTTTCGTATTTGAAGTTGAGTCCCCTTAAGGATTCTTGAAGAGCAGCTCTGTCGATTTCCCCAAGCTCTGATTGTGTTGGCCTTAATTTTCTTTGAATCAATTCATCAAAATCATCATCAACAAGTTCTGTTTTGCATGGACAGAATAGCTTGTGCTGGCTGTTTAACTGTTGGTGAATTTCAAGTCCCATTTTTAATCCTAATTTTTCGTAATCCATTCTAGCACTCCCTTAATTCAAGAAATCCTTAATTGATGATTTTTCGGAAAATTCACCTGCAATGTTTTCTTGCATAATCTCTTTTACTTTAGCATAATCGTCACTTTGGCCCAATGCCCAACATAATTTCACATAGGTGGTTTCAGGGGTCATGTCAAGGCCTGAAATAACTCCAGCATCAAGAATATTGCGTCCGGTTGAGTAGACATTCATGTTCACCCTTCCGTAAAGGCACTGTGAGGTCATGATGACTGGAATGTTTTCATCTTGCGCTCTTTTCAATGAGTCAATCAAGTCATTCGGCACATGTCCAAGACCTGTTCCCTCAATGACAAGACCCTTATATCCCTTATCAATGTGATAGTCAATGTAATCAGCAGAAATTCCCGGAAAGCTTTTGATGAATCCGACTTTATTTTCAATGGCAGTATTCAATTCAAGGTCCTGGCTGCCGCGTTTGACATAATCATATTCTGGATTGATGTTAACCTTTTTGTTTTGGATTTTAGCTATTGGCTGAGCATTGATGCTTCTGAATGTATCTCTTCTTGAAGTGTGCATCTTTCTTACCTTTGTTCCTTTGTGAAGGTAAGTGTACTCATCGTTCAGGCTTCCGTGCATGCAGACACACACTTCGGCTATGTCTGATTTTGCTGCAACTACAGAGTCAATCAGGTTGATGTTAGCGTCACTTGAAGGCCTGTCTGAACTTCTCTGAGCGCCGGTAATGACAATAGGCACTGGTGTTTTGACCATAAAGCTCAATGCAGCAGCAGTATAATGCATAGTATCTGTACCATGAGCTATTACCACTCCGTCTGCGCCGCCGGAAATGTCATTGGCTATTTCTTCAGCCGCCTTTACCCAGTATTCGGGTTTCATATCCTCACTTAAAATATTGTATAATGCTTTTACATTGTAATTGGCATAATCAAGCAATTCAGGGTTTGCCTTTACAAGATCTGATGCTGTGAACTTAGGATGGACAGCCCCTGTCCTGTAGTCAATGACGGATGATACTGTACCTCCTGTTGACACGATTGAGATGTTCTGTTTTGCATCGTCATGAGGAATTTCGGTTTCATCATAGCCGATTTTTGGCTTTTCACCCTTCTCGATTAGCTCGCAAGTAGTATTTTCGATAGCTACCCCGATATTGTATCCGCTTGATAGCTTGATAACAAGATACCCGTCATCGGCATCTTCGGGCCTATCAAGCAAAATGCCAGTATAGGAGATGTCCTCTTTGTTAACTTTAACGGTATCTCCTATGCTGATGCCATATTGTTTTATATAATCTTGGGAAATTTCTTTATAAGTCATCAAATCACACTAAGAATTGTTTTTTAACCATTCAGCTCCCGCTTCTAAAACTTCAATATTCACATCAATAACTTTTGGTTTTGATGCAAACATTTCACGAATGGCATTTTCATAAGATTCACGTTTCAATACATCTGTCAGCTCAGTCAATGCTCCAAGCAATGCGGTATTAGCGGTTCTTGCGTTTCCATGTTCTTCTGCAATGTCAACGCATGGCATTGGAATGACTTTGATGTCTTTGTCGGTTGAGAACTCACCGATATGGGCATCATAAAGTATGACTCCGCCTTCCTTAACGTCCTGTGAGAATTGTGCCAGTGAAGGTTTGTTTAATGCAATAAGAATGTCAATATCATCAACGACAGGGGTTCCTATAGTCTCATTGGAAATCACAACAGAACAGTTTGATTTTCCACCTCTTTGTTCAGGTCCGTAGCTAGGATACCAGGATACGTGCTTTCCTTCGGCACATGCTGCCTGAGCAATTGTCAAACCTGCACTTAAAACTCCCTGACCTCCAAATCCACTGACCTTGATGCTCAATGGATTGATGTCATCATCAACATAACCTGAGTCATCGCTTCTTGAAACATTGAATATCTTATCCAATGATTCGGTTGAAAAATCACTTTCGGGCCTTACAACTGGCTCTTTTTGATATAAATTATTTCTGAAGTTTTTGACAGGGAATTCTTTTTCCATCTGTTCTTCAATGAATTTTTGAGCACTTGCAACATCCTGTTTTAGGTTTGTTGGACAAGGTGACAATACTTCAACAAATGAATATCCTTTTCCTTCTTTTTGAACGGTCAAAGCCTGTTTGATGGCATATTTTGCAAGTCTGATTTTTAATGGATTTGCAAGGGATACCCTTTCAATGAATACAGGTGCTTTCAATGTATCAATCAATTCGCACATGTGTGTAGGGTGTCCTGTGTAATCAGGGTCTCTTCCTGTTTGACATGTAACTGTCTTTTCACCGATTAATGTGGTTGGAGCCATTTGCCCACCGGTCATTCCATAAACTGTGTTGTTTACGAAAAATACTGCAATCTTTTCTCCACGATTTGCAGCCTGCAATGTTTCATTCAAACCGATGGATGCCAAATCTCCGTCTCCCTGATAACTCATTACAATGGCATTGTCCTGTGCTCTTGAAATACCTGTAGCCACTGCAGGTGCTCTTCCGTGAGCAGTTTGGAAGTTTCCGCAATTGAAATAGAAGTATGCGTATACTGAACATCCCACAGGTGAAATCATTACGCATCTTTCCTGAATTCCAAGTTCATCCATACATTCGGCAATTAATTTGTGTAAAATTCCATGTCCACAACCGGCACAGTAGTGTGTAGATTGAATATTGGTTCCTTTTCTAGGATATTCTTCTAAAAGGGATTGTGGATTTCTACGTATTTGCAATTCATAATCTTTATCATTAAAATCTTTTTCACTCATTTTTCCACATCCTTTAATCAATAATATTCGGGCTTGCCTTTTCTTCACTTCTTTTTGAAGTGTCTATGCTTTCATCTTCAAAGCCAGCTATTTCATAGATTTTTGCAAGAATATGTTTCAATTCAATCAGGTTACCGCCCATTCTGTTGACAAGATAAGTATCCTCTTTTCTCAATGCCGCAAACTGTACGTCAGCCAATAGCTGGCCGTTACTCATTTCAACGGATATGAAACTTACGCCCTTATCAGATAACTCTTTTATTTTATCTACTGGGAAAGGTGATAATGTGATAGGTCTTAAAAGTCCAACTTTCAAGCCTTTTTCACGGCTTTTGTCAACAGCTGATCTTGCAATCCTGCTGCTGATACCGTATGATACCAGAACAATTTCAGCATCTTCAACCTGATACTCTTCATAGATTACCTCTTCAGCATCGATTTTTGCATACTTTTCCTGAAGTTTGTAGTTGAAGTCTTCTAAATCATTAAAATCATTAAAGATTGAAGTAATTAGATTATCCATGGTTTCCTTGGTTCCTTTAACGGCCCAATCCTTATCGTTTTTAGGTTCGATAGCTTCCTTAGGGAATTCCAGTGGTTCGGCCATCTGACCTAATGTGCCGTCTGCAAGTACAACTACAGGGTTTCTCCATTTATCGGCAAGTTCAAACGCTTTCATGGTTAAATCACACATTTCCTGAACGCTGTTAGGTGCTAAAACTATGTTTTTATAGTTTCCATGACCTCCACCTTTGACAACCTGATTGTAGTCTCCCTGTTCCGGCCCGATGTTTCCAAGTCCAGGTCCTGCCCTCATGATGTCGACAATAACTGCAGGCAACTCGGCGCCTGCGAGGAATGTGAAACCTTCCTGCATTAAGCTTATTCCAGGTCCTGATGATGAGGTCATAACCCTGTGACCGGTTCCGGATGCACCGTAAACCATATTGATTGATGCCTCTTCACTTTCTGCCTGAACAAAGTTTCTTCCAACCATAGGGAAGTATTTTGATGCTTCATGCAATATTTCGCTTGCCGGAGTAATTGGGTATCCGAAGAAACAGTCACAGCCGGCATACATTGCGCCGATGATTACTGCGGTATTTCCTTTAACCATTTGATTACTCATTTAATTTCCCCCTTTGCTTGTTGCTTTAGCTTTAATCATTTTAGCAACTGAATCGTTAACAATTTTTTTATATTGATGTACTTCTAGGGCTAATGGTTCTGGACATGTAAAATAACAGTCTTTACAGCCGGTACAACCCTCGCCGCTATAGTATGCAAATTGATATCCTGCATCGTTCATGTCTTGTGAAAGTAATATTGCATTTTGAGGACATCCGACTATACATCTCATACAGCCTTTGCAAATTTCCTTATTAATAACTGGGAAAGATATTTCTTCTGTCATTTTATCCCCTTAAATTATTTTTGTCTTTTTCTCTGATTTCAACTCTCCTTGTTTTACCGCTTATGGTCTCAGGTAATTCATCGGTATATTCAACCATTCTTGGGTATTTATAAGGAGCTGTAACTCTTTTAACATGATTTTGAATGTCTTTGGTAAGTGAATCTGATGGTTCAAAGTCAGGTTGAAGGACAATTGTCGCCTTTACAATCTGGCCTCTAACTTCATCAGGATAAGCAGTAATCGCACAGTGGCGTACAGCTTCGTGAGAAAGCACTGCACTTTCAACTTCATAGGGTCCAATACGGTATCCTGAAGATTTGATGATGTCATCGTTTCTTCCAACGAAGTGCACATAGCCGTCCTCATCAAACCATGCGGTATCTCCGCAGTGGTAGAATCCGTCATGCCATTGCGCAGCCTGTTTTTCAGGGTCTTTATAATATTCTTTGAATAGTCCTGGCGGAACACCTTCGGAGACGTTAAAACAGATTTCTCCTTCGTCACCTATTTCAACAGGATTGTCATCTTCATCGTGCAGTTCTATTTTGTAAAGTGGGGAAGGTTTTCCAATTGATCCGACTTTTGCATCCAACCAGATGAATGTTCCGATTGATAATGTGGTTTCGGTTTGACCGAATCCCTCTTTAATTCTCAAGCCGGCAATGTCATAGAACCTTTCGGATACTTCAGGAGGTAAAGGTTCACCTGCTGTTGCAACATATTTTAAGTTTGAAAAGTCATATCCATCAATGTTTTCTTTAATCAGGAATCTGTAAACTGTTGGTGGTGCACAGAAGGTGTCCACCTTGTTTTCTATGATTTTTTCAAGTAATCTGATTCCGTTAAATCTCACATAATCATATATGAAAATAGCTGTTCCGGCAATCCATTGACCGTATATGTTTCCCCAAACGGCTTTTCCCCAGCCTGTATCTGATGCTGTGTGGTGGATTCCGTCTTCCACAACATTTTGCCAATATTTTGCGGTTGGAATATGGCCCAGGGCATAAGTGTGTCTGTGTGAAACCATCTTTGGAAGTCCGCTTGTACCTGATGTGAAGTAAATCATGAAAATTTCATCCGCCATAGGATTTTCATCCCCTGTTGGTCTTTCATAAACGGGACTTTCCTCTTTTATTGCTTCATTGAAATTGATCCATCCTTCTCTGTCGGTTTCAATTACAAGCTTTTTCAAATCCCAATCAAGTTCTTTTTCGGCTTCCTCATAATCGGGTAATAATGAATCTTCTTCTACAGATATAATGGCTTTTACTTCTGCCTGCTTTAATCTGAAGTCAATGTCATGAAGCTTCAGCATGTGGGTTGCAGGAATGGCCACTGCTCCAAGTTTGTGCAATGCAACCATACAAATCCACCATTCGTATCTGTTTTTCAGGGTAAGCATTACAGCATCGCCTTTTTTGATGCCTAACTTTTTAAGCAGGTTGACTGTCCTGTTTGAATATTCTTTCATGTCTTTGAATGTAAATGTGTGATTTTCATCGTCATCATTGGTCCAGACTAAAGCTCTTTTATCGGGATCAATTTCAGCATATCTGTCCACCACATCAAATCCAAAGTTAAAGTCATCATCATATTTTAGTTTGAAGTTTTTGAAAAAATCTTCATACGAGTTAAATTCGACTCGCTCTACAAAATTTTCTATTAATGAAGTCATTTAATAATCTCCTGTAAGTATTATATTATCACTGCTAAAAATTTAGCGGGTTTATCGTTAAGTGCTATCATCGCATGTCTGTGTGCTGAATCAAAGAAGATACAATCTCCTTCGTTCAATATGATTTCGTTGTTGTGGATGTAAATTTTAAGTGTGCCTTCAAGCACGTAGTTGAATTCCTGGCCGGGGTGTGAATTAAGTGAAGGCACAGGATTCTTTTCGGGATCTACAACAACAAGGAATGTTTCAGCTTTTTTGTGAATGAAATTTGAGCATAGGTTTTCGTGGGTATACTCTTTTCTGCGGTCAACTGAAACTCCTTTGTTTGCACGAGTAACATCAAAGATACTCATTCTGCTTTCTTCACCGGTTAATAATAATCCTAAATCAACCTTAAAAATATGTGCAAGTTCATATAAAAAGCTTGCAGGGATGTCTACTTCGCCTGTTTCATATTGATTGTAAGTCTCTTCCTTTATGTTTAATTCAGATGCAATTTCACTAATTGAAATGTCTGAAAGTTCTCTCAATTCTCTAATTCTATTCCCAATATCTTTGTTGTATTCATTCAAAATAAACACCTTATTTTTTTCAATTGATTATAATGATATAATAAATATTATAACATATAGTAAGTTTGATTTTAACTTTATTTAAAGGTTATTAAAAATCGTGATAATTCGTTATAAATTCACAAATTTCTGAAAAAAATGAAAGTTTATATATTAAAAAAAATTAATTCTAATTAGTCAATAAAATTTTTATTAAATGGTGAGTTTAATGTCCTCTTCAGAGATTGGTAACAATGTAATTTTTAAAAAGCAATTAGGTTTAAACTATGAAATCGACCAGAAGTATGTCGGTATTAAAATGAAGGAAAACAATATTCTGTCCTTTAATTTCAGGGTTCCTGGTTCTTTGATAAATGATGTTGAGTCATATTTTAAAAGATTTAAGTTAGGTGAACCAATTTTAGTTGATATCGGAGGAACAGGAGATATAAGATGTGATTTTAAAGGAATTTCACCAGTCTTGAAAAATAAAAACGAACTTGACCAATATTTCATCTCAGCTACTTTGCAGGAAGACAAAAAGTACGATCCTGTCGAAGAGGAAAAATGTGAAACATGCAGTGGATGCGGATTCCACTAACCACTCTTTTTTTTATGAATATGCTCTTTTTAAGGCGTTTGTTTCATCAATGATATACTTTATCAGAAGTATTGTTGATACTCCAACTATCCCTCCAAGCAATATTATCCATGGAAACTGGCAGAGGAATGCATCGGCATTCACAATGTCAAGCAGTGATGCGGCAACGTTATTAATAAAGTGAACACTTATAGGAATTAGGATATTGTCTGTTTTAAGGTATAGGATGCACATGCATATTCCAAACAGGAATGCGCTTATTATCCCTCCGAAATCATGGCCCGCTGCAAATATCAATGATGAAATTATCATTGCCGGAACAAAGCCAATTTTGATTTTTAATCTGTTAAAAAGAATTCCCCTAAATGCCAGCTCTTCCATAATGGGAGCGAATATTAATGTTGTAATGCTGCTTAGGAGAAATGCACCTGGAGTCAAATCGATTTTGTCAAAATCAAATCCTGTCACCCAAGTCGGGTCGACCATTCCAATTGCAAAATCAAGCACGGTAACTAAAAATAGAAATATGAATGCAAAGCATATGTTGATTGCAAATATATAGAGAATCTCCTTTCTATTTTTCTCTAAAAACAAATCTTCAAAGTTTTTTGAAAGTCCTGTAGTGTCTTTCAAACACCAGAAAAAGAATATTAAAATTAATGAGGATATTAATATGAAAAAAAGGTCATCATTTTCTTCAAACACTGGAAAAATCGCCATTATCACTCCGCCAATGATGATTGTGACGACAACCCATACAAAAAATTCCCTTAGTCTGATAGTTCTAAGGCGAGTATTAAAATTAGTCACTTGTTTATCCATAATATTATCTCTATAATACGCTTTCAAACCAGGTTATTGTTTCTTTCAGATTTTCTTCAAAATTACTAGGATTAACTTCAAAATCAATCTTTTCAAGATTTGAAACGTCCGCTAATGAATGCTTAATGTCTCCTGCACGTTCCGGAAGATATTCCGGTTCGACATCTGAGTTGAGAGTTTCCTGTATAATCCTGTATAATCTGTTGACGGAAAGCTTTTCTCCGGATGCAACATTCACGATTCCGTTATAATCTGATTCGCAGGCTTTGATATTTGCCTGAACAACGTCCTTTACAAAAATGAAGTCTCTGGTTTGTTCGCCGTCACCGTAAATTACAGGCTGTTTGCCTTCAAGAAGGGCGCTGATGAAATTAGGTATTACTGCAGCATACTGAGAGTTTTTGTCCTGTTTTGGCCCAAACACGTTGAAGTATCTGAGCGCGGTATAGTTCAAGCCATAGCTGTCATAAAATGATTGCAGATATAACTCACAGCAAGCTTTAGATGCGGCATAAGGTGATGTAGGCATTGGAATCTCGCTTTCCTTTAATGGCATATTGGTATTTTCACCGTATACAGCTGATGAAGATGAGAACACGATTTTTTTAACGTTGTTCTTTACTGCAGATTTTAAAAGTCTTATGGTGGCATTAACATTATTCTCATTGCAGCTTACAGGGTCCTCAACACTTAACGGCACACTGGCCATTGCGGAGAGGTGAAAAATGTAGTCTATATCCTCGAGCAATTCATCCAAATTAGCAGTACTTAAATCATCTATTGTTATTTTCAAATTAGCATGTTTTGGATTTTTTAAATTTTTCATGTTGCCTGTGGAAAGATTATCAATAATAGTGACTTTATTGTCATCTATCAGTTCATCGGCAATATGTGAACCGATAAATCCTAGTCCACCGGTAATTAAAATATTTTTATTCTTCATTGAGCCACCAATAATTAATTTAAATAATAATTAAGCTTGTTATATAATTTTTAAGTAACAATATTTATATATTTTTATATGTATATTTATTAGTTAAGAGGAGTCTAATAATATGTTTGATTTGGTGTATGATACCATATTTTTTGCTTCATATGGCAATATTTATGGGCTTGGCAATATAGCTGTCAGTTCATTTGATGTTTTATTAGCTTATATTGTAGCTATTATAGTTTCAATTATAGTAGCTTTAGTCTTAAAGATTCCATTATTGCCTAGCAAACCATATAGGTATTCTTTTGATGTAAGTGCATTATATCCGACTCCAATAATAGCTATTGGTATTTTTTCAATTTTTTTAGTTTTAAATTATACTTTTATTTATAATGGAATGGTATTGGCTGCTATTATAGGTATTTTGTCTGCATTATTTGTGAAATATTTATTTGATTTTGTATTTCCAAAGCCTTTGGATGAAACTAATGGAGAGGATAGCAATGAATGAAATAATCGGAGTTGTAATTGCTGCTATTCTATGTTGGCTGAATTTTGTCATTGTGGACACCTATTTCGGACTTCCTGAACAACCTGGTGTAAGAGGAGCAAGGATTGTTGGGGAGGATGTCAAAAGAAGGGGTGGAGACATTGCAGGAGGCTTCTTCCAGGGAAACATTTTATGTTCTCCTGATGCTTCTGCAGGTACATTGATGGCTTCCATTGGATATTTGCTTTTAGGAATTCCTGGGGGGATTATAGCGGCATTTCTCGTATGCATAGGTAATAGATTATGCGCTGATCCGGGATATGCCGGAACTGTTGGAAGTTTGACTGCAACAATTATCATATTTATTTGTTCATTTGTCGGTTTAACTCCTGAAATGTTTATTGTGGGAATGGTAATTGCAATCTTGACCATTCAGGGAATTGATCAAGTTAGGGCATCTATTATTTTAGGAAAGATAGCTCAAAAACTCAATAGGCATGCAAGGGAGTGATTATATGTATGTTGAAATTATAGGAATTATAGTCATTTTCGTAGCGTTAAGAGCTTTGATAACACAAAATAGAGCTGAAAGATTACTTTATTTGAATGTTATCGGTTTTGGAGTGTCTGCAATAATTGCTTTAGTCATCAATACTCCATTCGCTCTTGTAGTTGCAGCTGCATTCTTTATTTGTTCTACAATTAGCGCTAATGCAATTGCATATACATTGAAAAAGCTTGATGATGAAATACTATTGGAGTGAGACAAAAATGGAAATCGTATCAATAATCGCAATGGCTTTAATGCTCATAGGCGCATTTGGGATAATATTCCTTAAAAAACCATTGGATAAGGTCATCATGTTTTCAATACTTGATGCAGGATTCGTATTGGTTCTTGTCTTATTCAAATATCTGGATGTGGCAATGTTCGCTGCTTTGGCAGATCCATTATCCACATTAGTATTCATTTTAGCTATTGTAAAAATCAAGGAAATTAGAGAAAAGAAGCTAGACAGTGGTGATATTCAATGATTGATGTGCAGATATTCTTTTACTTTGGTATATTTTTAGCTATTGTCGGAAGTATTGCTACTGCTTGGGGTCCGGGAGTCAAAGATCCGGTCGTAAGAACTTTCAATACTGAAGTGGCTTCAATTGGTGTATGTCTGGTATTGCTGTGCTATAATCACGTTTTAGCGTTATTGACATTACTTGCAACTACTGTAATTATTACATTAATCTTATTTAGAGCTATTATTCGTTTAGAAGAGATGGGGGCAGATGTATGAGAATAGGGGTTTTATGGAATAAGCTTGCTGAACCTAAAAATATTCCTCGTCTTTTTGCATTCAGTTTAGGAATTATTTTAATCATCGGTTTGATAGTGCCGATGGCATTGAATCCAGATCAAATATATGTAAGGCCAGCTCCACAGGTTCAGGTGGATGACGGTTTGTCAATCGCTCCTTATGACAGGGGCGGTGAGGTTCTAAAGCATCCTGGTGAAATCAACCCTCAATATCCTGATAATGCCGCTGAACTGGGTATGATTACAGGGTATATGTCTCCTCTAGCAGAATGGGTATCATCAGTATCTCCATACTTTGGAACTTCAATTTATTCATCTCCTGGTGGACTCATAGATGAAATCCTCTATTATACAAGAGGTTTCGATACAATATTGGAGTCCAGCATTTTGATGATGGCGTTCATTATAGCATCATGGTTATCCGTTAATTATACAATGAATAGGAAAAATGATGAAGATGAAATAAGAAAAGATGTTAAAAAGGCAATAAATGATTCTACACAGGTAGCCAATGAGGTTAAGGCCAGTGATGTCATAGCCAGAACAAAACAATTGAGGAGGGATAACTAATGGTTTTAGTACCTGCCTTTGTCCCTGATGCATTTATTGCAATGTATCTGCCTGCAATCTATGCGGGTTTGATTGTTGGGTTTATAGCAACAATGGCTATCGCGATGAAAAGAGAAGAACTTCACATTCTCATTTTGACCGATTTGGTCGGGCTTGCAATGATATTTGTCGTTTCTGCAGTGGGAACAGACCTTGCAGAAGCGTTGATCTTACCGGGTTTGGTTGTAGAATTGGCTGAAACTTTAGCTATTTCCGAGATTTTAATTACTCGAGAAATGCGCATAATAGAACAAGACCCAAGAAGAAACTTAAACAAGTCCGCTTCTTTATTCCCTCAACCTTTTTCATTGGACATGGAAATATTGACCACAGCTCCTAATTTCATAGCTTTGGTATTGATTGGTTACGGTATTTTCTTAACCGGTTTTACCGGAGGGGCAGTAGCTGGTGGAGGAATCGTCTTGTATGCGCTATCCAAAAAGGCAAGAGGATTGCCTGTGTTGGTATTGGATGGAATTGCTGGAGTTTCTGGAATAGCATGGTGTTTATGGATTATAGGATTTTTATTATTCTTCATAACACCTCAATATTGGCTGTTAAGCTTATTTTTAGCAGCATGTGGATTATTATTAAAAGTAGCTTCCAAAGTAGGTTTGATTGGACTGCTTATGCGAGAGGACATTGATAAGGAGTAGGTGATGAGTATGGATTTCGTTACACTTGGAGGAAATTTGCTTGGAACAATTCCGCTTGGAGACATTGTTTTATACATCACACCGTTTAACTTGTTCCTTTTTGCAGTCTTATTAGGATTTACCGTGTTAATAGCATTCAGTAAGCCTGAAACTCAAATAGAAGCTACCTTGCATTACCTGAATAATACTGAAGTTAAAGTAGGTCCGAAGGAATTCAAGCAAAGAAGATTTCTGTCAGTGGTTTGCGGCATTGCATCTGCAGGCGCAATGATAACTGGAGATTTATTTAACTTTACATTGTTCATGGCTTTAGTAGGTATTTTAAATATTGGAATTGTATCTGCCGTAAAACAGACTAGCGTTTTAAACTCCGCATTTAATTATGGTTTAATAGCCATGATGTGCAGTTTACCGCTATTTGGTGGAGCGGCAATAATCCTTGCATCAACAGGTACACTGTCCCTGGCGGTATTGTCCCAAATGCCGGCCAGTCCGATGGTCGTATTTGGTGCTGCATTGATGTTGATTGGAATTTTAGGTGAAAGTGGTGTGGCGCCATTTTTCGCAAGTAAGGCAGAAATGTTTAGGACTGCAGGTTCTCCATTTATTGTCATTATTCACTTGAGTTCATTGTTTATTATTGTAAGAGCTGTCGAAATATTGTTATTGGTATTGTGGTAAGTGGTGAGTATGTTTAGTCAAAAGAGCACATGTATTATATTATTGGCATTATCAACAATAGCTATTCTTGCTTGCTTAGTTATAAACTTCGATGCATGGATCGTTTATACAGTAGCTATATTTGGTATTCCATTATGGATTTTATCTTTAGGTTTATTGACAATGGCTAAACCAAAACCTGAAGATGCAGAAGAGAGGGTGAAAGAACCATTTACTGGGTATTAGAGTGGTATTATGAATTTAATGGCAGAAATTTTAATTCAGGTTATTATTGCATTTCTGGCAGGAAGCCTGCTTCTAGGATTGCACAGAAAAATCATGGCACGTGTTCAAAAACGTCCGGGACCACCTATAGTCCAGCATTTGATACACTCTTTGAAATTTTTCTTTAAGGAAACTGCAATTCCAAAAACAGTTTCAAAGGTATTTTATATAGGTATTGTTTTCATATTGGCTTTGATTTGGATTGTTGGGGTCATTGTAGGGCCTGTGGCTCATGATTCATTACTGATATTGTTTGGAGTTTATGCAGTCTATAAGATTGTTGAGCACAACTCAGGATCAAGCTCCGGTTCACCGTATGGAAAATTGAGTTGTGTAAGGGCTGTTCTTTCAGCGGCAAGTGAACTTCCTTTGTTTGCGGCAATCATATTCGTTTATATGGTGACAGGCACTATGAACATTGGTGAAATCATTACTTATCAATCAGTCCATGGTCCGCTGATATTTTCAATTCCGCTTGCGGCTTTGATGTTCTTCATGTTAATCATTACTAAATCCCCTTATTCTCCATTCGCAATAACAAAGGATAAGGTTTTGATTTCAGGATTTGAAACTGAACACTTCGGATTTTTGAGAGGGTTCATGCTGTTTTCAGAATCCATTGCATGGTATGTGATGCTTTGGGTATTCCTGACAATATTCTTCGGTCCTTTAAATGCTGTAGGATATTTGATTGGAATGCTTGCAATCACATTCATTACAGGATTTATTAATGCTACAACTCCATTGCTTAGTCCAAACCATTCAGTTATGACTCAAATTACTATAGGGGCAATATGCTTCTTTGGAACAATATTGATGATATTTACAGGAGTGGTTGCATGAATAGTGAAGATGTAATTGTTTATATGACCGCATTAGTTGCTATCGGCATAATATTTATTGGTATTTTAACAACAATTTTCCACTCAGCTTTAATAGCTCCGATAGTGATTATTGGAGTAATATTGGCAGCATTCGTATTGCTTGCAAGAGGCAACTTTTCACACAAGATTGAAAGTATAGAGAAGGTATGTTTTATTATAACACTTATGGCAATAATTTGTTCATTTATATTGCTTTATAAACCGATGTAGGAGATATTATGTTAGATTATATGATTTATATACTTGCATTCGCAGTTGGATCCATTGTTGGTCTTGTATATAGTTACAAACAACATGGGGAGCCGTTTGTTGCAGTAACTGACATTAATATAATAGCACTTGTAATTGCAATTGTGGGATGGTTTTTAGCATTCAATTCAGGCAATGTTATTTTATCTGCAGTTGGTTTTCTTTTAGGCGGATTTGTAATGGGTGAACGACCTGGATACGGTAGAAAAGAAACTGCCATTGGTTTAATAATTGCAATAATTGTGTATTTGATTTTAAGAGTAACAGTATGATGTGATTGGAATGGATGATGATGCTAAATTAAGATTGATGCAAAAAAGAATAATAAAAAGTTATGCCTGGCAAAGAGATGTTATAGTTCCACTTTCCAAGGAATTTGATTGTACTGTTGATGAATTAGAAGATGTTTTCTTTGATTTGTTTGATATGGATACGCTTCAGGCATTGCATGGAACATTTAAATCTGCTGAAGAAATCTGCCTTTCACAGAAGCTCAATGCAGATTTGAGGCTATGCTGGTTTATCCAAACTTTGGAGGCAATAACTCCGCAAGATGGTGAAAAACTCAAGGAAAAATTAATTGAAGAGTATAAAGATGGAAAATCATATGATGAAATATTAAAAGAAGGTAGATTAGAGTTATTCGAACTGTTGAAAGAAGAATCTAAGCGTTAATGTTTATTGTATTATTTAATAAAAAGAGGGAGTAAAATGTTAAATGCTATTAGGGATGTTGTGAGAAAAAGCTCAATTCATGTCTGCATTGTCAATTGTGGCGGTTGCAATGGATGTGACGTGGAATGTGTCGCATTGCTATCTCCAAGATATGATTTAGAGCAATATGGTATATATGTTCACAATAATCCTCGTGAAGCTGATGTTCTGCTGTTGACCGGCGCTGTCACAGAGCAGTGGGTTGACAACTTAAAAAGAATTTATGATAAGGCTCCTGAACCAAAAATAGCAGTGGCGGTAGGAAACTGCCCGCAGTCTGGTGATGTCTTTGCTCAGGAAGGCGGTCGCGTATATGCGCCGGCATCCGATTTCATCCCTGTTGCAGCAGCCATTCCTGGATGTCCTCCTAGACCTAGTGAAATACTGGAAGCCATTCTGGCTGTTGGACCTCAAGCTATTGCTGATAGGGGGAGGGAAAGCCAATGATAGTACCTATTGGTCCAATTCACCCGGCTTTAAAGGAACCTATAAGGCTCAAGCTTCAAACTGAAGGAGAAAGGGTTGTTAAAGCCGAAATTGAATATGGTTATGTTCACAGGGGAATTGAAAAGATAATCGAAGGTAAAACCTGGCAGAAAGGTATTTATCTATCTGAAAGGGTATGCGGAATCTGTTCATATGAGCACACTCAAACTTTTGCAGAAACCATTGAAAAGATTTCTGATGTTGATGTGCCTGTAAGAGCCCAATTCTTAAGGGTCATTACAAATGAACTTGATAGGATTCAAAGTCATTTTCTTGCCAATTCTACATTCTTCAAGTCAATGGACCATGAAACCCTATTCATGCATGTTTTGGAGTTAAGGGAATATGCAATGGATGCAATTGAACTTTTAACCGGAAACAGGGTAAATATGGGATGGAATGTAGTTGGCGGTGTGAGAATGGATGCGGATGAACGCCATTTCAAACCGATACTTGAAAATCTTGAAAAGATTGAGGAAGGCTTTGAGAGAACTCGCGCATTGTTTGCGGAAGGCCCTGCACTTGCCTTAAGATGCAAGGGCATAGGATATATGTCTAAAAAAGAGGCAATTAAAGGAAGGGCTGTAGGCCCAATCGGAAGAGCATCAGGGCTTACAGAAGACTTAAGAAACGGCCATTACACCTATGATGATTACTTTGATTTTAAAGTAATCACAAGAAACGAAGGTGATAATTACGCAAGAACTTTAACCAGATTTGACGAAATTCCAGAATCAATCAGCCTAATCAGACAAGCTATTGATAATATTCCTAAGGGGGAAGTTCGAACACCTGTTGACTTGAAATCAGGTTATGCAATGCGCAGAAATGAAGCTCCTCGTGGAGAAGTTACCTACATGATAGAAACCAACGGTAATCTAATCAAGAATATTTCAATAAGAACTCCTAGTATTGCAAATATGGACTCCTGTGCAAAATACATGATTCGTGACGTTCCAACAGTTGCCGATGCAGTATCCACCTATGCATCATGCGACCCGTGTGTTGCATGTGCCGAAAGGGTGGCCATTACTAATGAGCAAGGCAAAACTGATATAAAAGACTTTTACGAGGTAATCTAAATGTCTTCATTAATGTGGTATATTTTCGATTTTGCAAGAAAGGCATGGGCTGATGCATTTACAAATGCAAAGACTTCTCCGGAGATTGCTGAAAAACCTGAAAGATTTAGAGACTTCCCAAAAGTCAACAAGGAATATTGTATAGGTTGCGGAGCTTGTACAGTTTCATGCCCTTCACCAAATGCGATAAAAATCATAAGGGAAAAGGACAGTGAAGAAAGTGAAGGGATGACATTTCCTGTAATCAATCCTAGCGCTTGTATTCGTTGCGGTTTTTGTGCTGAAGTATGTCCTACCGATCCTAAGACATTGGAATGCGGTTTAAATCATTTGATTTTGCCTGAATTTAACATAATTCCTTCTAAAAGGCAGTTCATTGTTGATGATTATTTATGCATCAAATGTAAAAAATGCATGAAGCAATGTCCTGTTGATGCAATCAGCATTGTTAACGATAAGCTTCAGGTGGACCAGCTCAAATGTATCTCCTGTGGGGACTGCCTAGGAGTTTGTCCTGTAAACGGTGCAATGAAAGGAGTGTTTGTCGATAATTTACAAGACCAAAAAGATTTGATTCTTTTGACTGTAAATTACCTTGAGGATTACATTAACAGTAAGGAAGATGACTTAAGGTCCTTAGAGCAAAATGACCTGTTGCAATATGATATTCCTCTTTCTGGAATTTGGGATGAAGCATTAAAAATTATTCCTGATGAGGAAATTTCATTAGAGATTATTACAAATGCGGTAAATAGACTTAAAATTAGAATTATAGATTGGGACGAATCAAAGTGTGAAAAATGCCAGTTATGCGTTCCAGAATGCCCTACCGGATGCATCACTTTTGATGAGAATAATGATACAATCGTAAGGGATAAAGACAAATGTTTACGTTGTAGTATTTGTTACCAAACTTGTCCATTTTCAGTAATAAAATATTTCATTGCTAAATTCTCCCTCGATGGTGATGAGATTATTCATACTACTGTAAAGGCATCTAATTTAAATGAGAATATCGTTATGGAGTGAGTGTTATGATAGACAGTTATACTAAAACACCAAGACCATTAAGGCACGTTGATGTTGATTATGTCATTGATCAGACAAAATGTGCGCAATGTAAGGATAAGCCTTGTCTTAATTCATGTCCAATCGATGCAATTTTTGAGGATGAAGATGATGGATTCATCAAATTAAAAAATACTTGCTTCGGTTGTGTATTGTGCCGTAATGCTTGCCCATATGATGCAATATCTCTTGATGTGAAAATGGACCCTCCTTTAAAGGAAAATGTTCCAAACATCAACGTAAAATTATGTAAGGCATGCGGGGCTTGTGTACAGGCATGTAAAAACGGTTCCATTCATATTGTTGCTGATGGAAAACAGGAACCTCACAGTGAAATTGATAAGGACACATGTATTCGCTGCGGGTACTGCTTTAGAGTGTGTCCGACTGATGCAATCAAATACGGCCAATTGCTTCCTAAAACCGTTAAGGGAGGTAAGGCCATTGTCGTCAACCAGGATAAGTGTATCGGATGTATGACTTGTACAAGAGTATGCCCTTCAATGGGTGCAATAAACGTGGCAAGAACAAATAAATTGCCATACATTAATCCGGGATACTGTGCCAGATGTGAGGAATGTATGCATTCCTGTCCTTCAACAGCAATCAAGTACTCTTCACGTAAAAAGGCTTATAAGATGTACAGTGAAATCAAATCATTTGATATTGTATCCAGCATTGCCGATTATGATATGAAAAGATTGTCCCTTGACTTGATTAGCTTGAATAAGGTTTTGGAAAAAGTAGGCAAGTCCATTGCTTTGGAATTCAATGACCAACAATTTGAAAATTTCATAGAATACAAGGTAAATGACTTGATGGAAAAAGAGCTGAAAGTCAGTTTGGATTCCAGTATTGAAATAGATAAGTTTTCAGAATTATTCGGATCTTATCTGATGGACAGAAACATCGAAGTTTATGAAAATAAATGTATTGCTTGCGGGGACTGTTATAATGTATGTCCTGTCGGAGCAATTAAACAGGATGGTCCAAACCCGATCAGAATCACTGATGATTGCGTATACTGCGGAAAATGTGTTGAACAATGTAAATTTGATGCTATTGGGGCTTATGATGATTACTTCTATAGTAAAGACACTGATTTGTATTATGCAAGATCATACCTGCATTATCAAAGAAAAGGAGATTTCTCACTTTCCCAAACAAAATGTCAAGCATGTGCAATTTGTGTCAAAAATTGTCCAACCAATGCATTAACATTAAATGATGATAAAATCGACTTCGATGAGGAAAAATGCATTTATTGCAGAACTTGTGAGGCAATTTGTCCTTTAGCGGCAATAAGAATTGTTAACTTCAGGTGATTGGATGTTTGAAAAATCATTTATTACAGATTGTGAAGGCCCATTAACTTTAAATGACAATGCTTTTGAAATGTCAGCCCACTTCATAGAAAATGGGGACCAACTATTTAAAATCCTTAGTTTGTATGATGACTATTTGGCAGACATAGTTAAAAAGGAAAATTACAAAGCAGGAAATACTTTAAAATTAATCTTGCCTTTCTTTGTTTGTGAAAACATTAAGAATTCTGATTTAATTGATTTTTCTCAAAATAATATCTATGCAGTCAGTGATTCAAAATTCCTTTTAAGCTACTTGAAAAAATCAATGAATACTTATATAGTCAGTACCAGTTATGGCCAATATATTGAAGCACTCTCCAATTATATGGACTTTCCATTCAAAAACGCGTTTTACACAAAAGTGGATGTAGATGCATTAACATTAAATGATGAAGAAATGGAAAAAATCGCTGATTTCAAACAGAAGATATTGGACAATCCTGAAGATTATGAACTGTTTGATGAAATTTTCTTTTCAGAAATTCCAAAAATGGGCATTTACAGTGAAATTGAAAAAATAAATGTTGTCGGCGGCGAAGGCAAAAAATTAGCTATTGACGAAATAATTGGAAGGGATAAAATCAATGTCGGTGAAATTCTCTACATCGGGGACAGCATTACTGATGTGGAACCTCTTGAATTTGCTAGAAAGAATAATGGCATCAGCATTTCATTCAATGGAAATGAATATCCTCTAAATGTTGCTGAAATAGCTATTGTTTCCCCAAGTGCAGTTGCAACCTGTGTAATCGCGAACATATATTCAAACACTGACAAAAATAATGTTTTGACATTTATAGATGAGTATAATGATTGTAAAAATTTAAGGGAACTATTTGAAAAATATGGTGTTGATTTGGAAATTAAAGATAAATTCTTTGATGTTTTCAGCAGCGGAGAATATCCGATAATCAAAGTTATTGATGATGAAAATTATGAAGATATCCTAAAGGTAAGCAAAGACATGCGAAATAATATTCGCGGTGAGGATATCGGAGGATTAGGTTAAATTTAATTGAAGGTAATAGAATGAGTTATGAAAAAGTACAGGATACATTTTTTGAAGCTTTTGAAGGAAAATGTGTAAGAGCCTTGATTACAGGACCAAACGAAAAGATTGTAAAAAGGGCAGCTTATGATTCAACTTCCACTCCAAGTGCCGTAATCGGCAGGGTGGAAGGTGGAGTTGAGGGATTTTTAGATAAGAATGAAACTCCTGATGGCAGATGCGGTGCCGTTGTACAATACTGGTTGGATGGGGATGATGTGGATAAGTTCGCATTCGAATTATCCTACAGATTGAGGCAGGACGTTTTAGTTAAACCGTTTACACGCATATTTGATTATTCCACATCAAGCAATGATGAATATATCGAAATGATGGATATTGTAGGTCATTGCGGTGACGGCTATGAATGGATTGTCGAAGAGTACGGCAGAAGAATGATAAATGTCCCAATTGCAGTTCCTGATTTTCAAATTGAAGAAAAATTCAGATTAAACGATGGAATCATGGGCGGAAACTTCTGGTATTTATGTTCAACTCAAGAAGCGGTTCTTGATGCTGGTGATGCCATAATCGATGCAATTATGGATGTTGAAGGAGCCACCACTCCGTTCGATATTTGTTCTGCAGCTTCAAAGCCGGAAACAAACTATCCGGAAATAGGTCCTACAACAAATCATGTTTACTGTCCTTCATTGAAGGAGTCTTTAGGTGAGGAATCTAAAGTTCCTGAAGGCGTCAATTATATTCCTGAAGTTGTTATTAATGCAATCGATGAGGAATCAATGAATAAAGCTATTAAGGCAGGTATTGATGCTGCTTTGGAGTTTGAAGATGTAATTTGCATATCTGCAGGTAATTTCGGAGGAAAACTTGGAGATAAAAATGTTAATCTATTAGATATTTTAAAGTAAGGTTTTAGAATGGAAATTTATGATAATGATCTTAATGCGGAAATAATAGGATTTGGAGCATTGAATGTGGATAAGCTCTATTCAGTTGATAAAATTGTTTCCCATGATGAGGAAAGCTTTATCAAAAGCGAAACTGACACACCAGGAGGTTCTGCAGCAAATACTATTGTGGGGCTGTCCAGGTTGGGTTGTTCAACATCAATCATAGGAAAAATAGCTGAAGATGAGGACGGTGATTTGATAGAGTATAATCTGGCCATCAACGGTGTTTTCACAAACAACCTAATTTATTCACAAACCGGTTCGACAGGAAAATGCATCGGTTTTGTTGATAAGGATGGTGAGAGATGCCTTTACATATCTCCGGGAGTAAATGATGAGATAAAAATTGGCGAGATAAACCCGTTAAATATTATGAGATGTAAAATAATGCACTACACATCCTTTGTCGGCGATTCATTTAAAACTCAGATTGAACTTTTGGAAAAGCTAAGCAGAGAAACTCTCTTAAGCTTTGATCCTGGAATGTTATATGTCGAAAAAGGATTTGATGAGTTAAGGCCAATTCTTGAGAGAACTGATATACTGCTTATCAATGAGCCTGAATTAAGATTATTATGTAATAATAATGATGCTGATTTGAAAGAATTAACCGTTGGTCTTTTGGACTTGGGAATTGATACAGTTGTTGTAAAACAAGGTTCCAAAGGCGCTTTTGCAATAAACAATCGTGAAGAATGTTTTGTTGAAGCATATGAATGTGATGTTGTTGA
Organism: Methanobrevibacter sp.; assembly: GCF_017431965.1. Classification (GTDB taxonomy): domain Archaea; phylum Methanobacteriota; class Methanobacteria; order Methanobacteriales; family Methanobacteriaceae; genus Methanocatella. The sequence goes on from NZ_JAFRKB010000035.1 coordinate 30,311, forward strand.
CACTACTGGTGCAGGAGATAGTTTCAACAGCGGATTTTTATATTCCTTTTTGAAAGGTTTCAGCCTTGAAAAATCTTGTAGGATAGGAAATTGGACAGCCAGCAAAGCCATACAAGGTTTCGGAATGGAAAAGTTTCCTACAGCAAAGGAACTGGAGGAATTCTTTTATATCAATAATGTTTATTAAATAATTAGTTAGTTGGTAATAATATGAATGTATCTTTTATAAAACAGATGAAAAACCTTGAACGTGAAGTTCTTTTGAAATCTGTTGAATTAGATGATGATGGGGATGATTTCCAATTTGAGCTGGAAGATTTCAGCACTGAAGAGGAAATTATCGCTGTTGCACCTAAATGCGTAAGATGTAATACCTGTGTTGAAGCATGTCCAGTTAATGCAATCGAACCAGCTAATATTTTTAGAATAGCTAAAATAACTGATAAATGTGTTAAATGCGAAATTTGTGTTCAGACATGTCCAATTTCAGCAATTAAATTAATTTACAACTCAGTTATTTACGACCATGAGGAAGATAGGGATGTCATTGAATATGATTTAAGCAATGTCCGTTCTCCTCATAGGGTAGTTAGGATGAATAATATTTCAATTGATTATTCAGTTGATAATAATTGGGATGATTGCGCTAATTTATGCCCAACAAATGCATTCACTCTTGAATTTAAAGAGTTCTTCGATGATTTGAATATGGATTTAGGCATTGAACTAATTGAAGATGAGCTGTATCCATATATTAATGAAAAGATGTGTATTGGATGTGGCGCATGTGTTGCAATATCACTAAATGACAATGCTGTTGAGCTTGACAGATACATTGGACCTATTGTCCATAGCAGAAACATAGATATTAATCATGAGGCATGTGTAAATTGTTATTTGTGTGAAGAAAATTGCCCAACAGGGGCTATTGAATTAGTTGATGGAGAAGTTGTTCTTGACAATGATAAATGTATAAGATGTTTGGAATGTAGTCATCATTGTCCTGTAGGAGCATTAAAACGTATTGAAATGAAATAAATTTGGGGTTTGATTATGAGAGCAAAAGAATTAATGGACAAAAATTTTGTATATTTGAACTGTGATGACAGTGTTGTGGAAGTATCAAAAGTAATGGAAGAAATTAGACGTTTTACCTGTCCTGTTGTAAATGACAATAAGCAATTGGTAGGATGGATAACTTCTTTTGACATTACTCGCGGATTAAGAGAAGGCAATGAAAAGATTTCAGAAATTATGAGTGGTTATGATGAAGTCGCAACCGTTCATGAAGAGGATCCTGCAAGAAAGGCAGTTATCTTAACAGCAAACAACAAATTCGTTACAGTTCCTGTTGTAAATGATGACAATCAGGTAATCGGTATGGTCCGTGCTTGTGATATAGTGGAATTATTATCCGATTTATATGATATTAAAGTTGAAAACTTATACAAGGCAATGCAAAACCAACTAAAAGGCGTAACTTGGGAAGAATTAATGGCTGCATCTGCTTTGGTATCTACAAAAACTACTGGTGTAAAGATTTCACCTGAAGAATATGAAGCAAACATTACCGATTCGACTTTTGGTGAAGCAATTTGGGCAACTGGTGGTTTGGAAAAATTCTTTGCAGGTTTGATTTCTGTAGGTGAAATGGTTATTGCTCGCCGTGTTGGCAGGGCAAGAAAATAAATCTGAAATGATATTATGAGAGATTATAGCGAATATCAAGATAAAACTATTCTTGTAACTGGTGGTGCGGGTTGTGTTGGCAGTAATTTAACACGCAAATTCGCCGATTTGGGTGCCGAAAAGGTAATTATTTTAGACAATCTTTCTTCAGCCTACACTTGGAATATTGCTGAGAGAGATAATATAGAATTCATTCAGGGAGATATATTGGATGATGCCGTTTTAAAAAGGGTATTTAAACAAAAGCCCGATTATGTTTATCACTTGGCAGCACATTTCGCAAATCAAAACAGCGTTGACAACCCGGAAAAGGATTTAATGGTAAATGGTATAGGAATCTTAAAAGTTTTACAGTATGCTCAGTTGGCTGGTGTTGACAGGTTCGTTTACTCATCATCCGGATGCGGAGTGTATGGCCTCGAATCAAAAATGCCATTCGAAGAGCATGACATATCAATTTCTCTCCACACCCCTTACCAAGTAACCAAATTGCTTGGTGAACTTTACACTAACTACTTCCACAATTTATATGATATGGATATTGTAAACGCAAGATTCTTTAATGTTTTTGGACCGGGGGAAGTTCCGGGAAAATACAGGAATGTAATTCCGAATTTCATGTATTGGTCTAAAAATGGGCTGGCTCTTCCAATTACAGGAGATGGTTCTGAAACAAGAGACTGGACTTTTGTAGAGGATATATGTGATGGATTAATAGCTATGGGCATTGAAGAGGAAGCTATTGGTGAAGCAATTAACTTAGGTTCCGGAAAGGATCACAAAGTCATCGACATGGCGAATAAAGTAAATGCATTAACTGGAAACGAAGCAGGTATTAAATATGTCGCTCGCCGTGATTGGGATGCTAAAACTAAATTGCTATCTTCAATTGAAAAAGCGAAGGATATCCTAGGATATGCTCCAAAGGTCTCATTTGATGATGGGCTTGAAAAAACTCATGATTGGTTCTGTGAAAATTGGGAAAACATTCAAAAATCAGCTGAGTTTTAATTTACTTTTGTGGAAGGGAATAAGACTTTCCACACAATTATTTTTATAAATGAGTAATGACTTAATTTTAGTATTGATTAAGTTTTCATTAAAGGCGGTACATTAAATATGCAAAAAGTTATAAATTCACATTGTCATATCTATCCTGAAAAAATTGCCTCAAGGGCGGTTATGGGAATTAGGGATTTTTATGATTTGGACATGTCATTAACAGGCAGGATTGATGACCTTATAGAAGATGGAAATAAGGTCGGTGTTGTACATTATTTGGTTCACTCCGTTGCAACAACTCCGAAACAGGTAAAATCAATTAACGAATTCATTGGTGAAGTTGTAAATGACAATCCAGATATTTTTTCCGGTTTTGGAACACTTCACCCCGATAGTGAAGATATTGAAGGTGACTTAGAACATTTATTAAGTTTAGGTCTTAAAGGCGTAAAATTACATCCTGATTTTCAGCAATTTGCTTTAAATGAGGAGAGGGCATTCAAACTTGGTGAGGTAATTAATAATGGCAATGTTCCAGTTTTAATTCATTGCGGAGATTACAGATACAATTATTCCAATCCCGAACAATTAAAGCCATTTCTTGAGAAATTTCCAGATATGCAGGTTATTGGAGCTCATTTTGCGGGATGGAGCGTATGGGCGCAAGCTACTGAAGAGCTTGCGGGAACACCAAATTTATATGTTGATTTAAGTTCCAGCCTTTATGCATTATCTTCCGAGGATGCCAACAAATTTATTCATGCATATGGTGTAGATAAGGTATTATGGGGTACAGATTATCCGATGTGGGAATCTGAAAGCGAAATGGAGTTATTCCATAAGATAGGTCTTACAAAAGAAGAAGAAAACATGATCCTTTATGAAAATTCCGCAAAAATTCTTGGCTTGAAATAAATTGGCTAAAGAATTTTTTACTTTTTTTCGATGTAAAGCAAAGTATTTTATAATTTTATTCAGATATATATTATTAATCAAAATTGTTAAAAAATATTTTGAAGTTATATTTGAAAATATTTAGATAAATCTGATTTATTTAGTATATTATTCAATAAGATTTCAAGGGATATTTATTATTCTTTTTAATAATTTGTGATAAATATTGGTTTTTTGTGATAAATATGGTGGAAGAAAATAGTAATATGTTACTTGGTGTTGCTGATAAACCGCCGGCATTTAGAATGGTTTTATTGGCTATTCAGCATGTATGTGCAATGTTTGGAGCTACAATATTGGTTCCTATTGTTGTGAACACCACTGCCGGTGCAGATATCTTGTCAATACCTGTAGCATTGGTCTCATCTGGTTTAGGTACATTAATTTATTTGATTTGTACCCGTAATAGAAGTCCAGTATATCTGGGAAGTTCGTTTGCATTTATTGCCCCTATGATTGCAGGTTATGCAATTGGAGGAACTGGAAGTGTATTTACAGCATTGATGATTGTTGGTCTTGTTTATGTAATTATTTCCTTGATAATTCGTATGTCTGGCCCTGGATGGATTAACAAGTTACTGCCTCCTGTCGTTGTTGGTCCTATGATTATGGTTATTGGATTATCTCTTGCTCCAACAGCCATTTCAGAAATTGGTTTGGATTTGGCGGTCGTTCCATGGAATAATTTAGTTGTTGCATTTATTTCATTCTTAGTTACTGCATTAGTGGCAGTTCGTGGAAAAGGAATTCTGCAAGTTATTCCATTTTTAATAGGTATTATTGTAGGTTACGTCGTAGCGGCATTACTTGGTATGGTAGACTTTTCACAAGCATTAACTGCTCAAGTAATTGAAATCCCTAAATTTTACTTGCCGTTCTTACATTATGACTTAAACTTTGCAGCTGTTCTAACAATTGTTCCAATTGCTTTGGTAACTATGGTGGAGCATGTTGGGGACCATAAGGTATTAAGTGAAATTATTGGCCGTGATTTAATCGAAGATCCAGGTCTTCAAAGAACTTTACTCGGTGACGGTCTTGCAACATTCTTAGCTGCATTCTTGGGAGGTCCAGCAAACACAACTTATGGTGAAAATACTTCAGTTGTTGGAATGACTCGTGTTGCATCTACTTATGTAATAGGTCTTGCAGCTGTGATAGCAATAATATTTGCATTTTCCGGACACTTAACTGCTCTTTTAACAGCTATTCCTGCTCCGGTTCTTGGTGGTATTTCAGTATTGTTATACGGATTCATCTGTGTAAACGGTCTTAAAATATTAATCCACAACCAAGTTGATTTTAACAACACTAAAAACGTTGTTGTAGCAGCAACTATGCTTGTTTTAGGTTTAGGAGGAGCATCAATTTCTCTTGCAACCGGTGACCTATCATTAGCTATTTCAGGTATGTCTCTTGCAGCTATTGTTGGAGTAATCTTAAACTTAGTAATTCCGGAGGAAAAACATGAATGAATTTGTTTTAAACCATCCGTTGATTACCCATAAACTTGCAATTTTAAGGGATATTAATACTGGTACAAAAGAATTCAGAGAATTGGTTACTGAGATATCTACAATATTGGTGTATGAAGCCATGCGGGATGCAAAACTTGAAGAAGCAACCATCGAAACCCCTTTAGAAAAGATGGAAACTGGAAAGTTGAATGAAGATAACTATGCTGTAGTTCCAATTTTAAGAGCGGGTATGGGTATGGTTGATGGAATATTGAATGTCATTCCGAATGCAAAAATCGGCCACATTGGTCTTTACCGAAATGAGGAAACCTTTGAGCCGGTTGAATATTATTATAAAATGCCTGATGGAATTGATAAAAGGGAAGTTCTTGTAATCGATCCGATGCTTGCAACTGGTGGAAGCGCATCAGCTACAATCTCAAGACTTAAGCAAGACGGAGTAACCAAAATCAAAATGTTATGTATTGTTGCAGCTCCAAAAGGTATTAAGACTCTTGAAGAAGACCATCCGGATGTGGAAATTTTCTGTGCAACTGTTGATAGGGAATTAAATGAGAATGCATATATTCTCCCGGGTCTCGGAGATGCAGGTGACAGGGTATATGGAACAAAATAGTGAAGTTTGACTTCACTTTTTTCTTTTTTTAGATGCATTATGTTTTTGAATGTTTATGTAGGGTTTTATCCCATTCGATAAGATATGGTGATTGATTTTGAATTGGAATTTAATTTGGCCGATTTTAATAGTCATCGCTTCAAATACATTCTACAATATATGTATGAAATCCATGCCTAATGATGTGGATCCTTTCGGAGCGCTTATGGTTACCTATTTGGTTTCAGCAATTATTTCGGCAATTATTTTTATCTTCATGGTCGGCCCGTCTAATGTTTCTTTGGAGATAGGTAAAATTAATTGGACTTCAATCGTTCTGGCGTTAGCTATTGTAGGTCTTGAAGTCGGTTATGTATTTGTATATCGTGTCGGATGGAGTGTAAGCACAGCATCAATCGTTGCCAATATTGGCCTTGCCTGTGTGCTTATTGTTGTTGGTTATCTGTTGTACAAGGAAAATGTGTCATTGCATCAACTCTTTGGAATTTTTGTTTGTATGATAGGATTAATATTAATTAACATTTGAACTCATTTTGGCATGATGATAGTATAATAATTATATATAGTAATCAAGTATTTTATAACGGTGTTATCAAAAAAGGAAATCTTCTTTTTTTCCTTTTTTTGCCAAAATAAACTTTTTCAGCGGTTTTTTAGAAAATGATTTTATGGCCTTTAATCGACGTATAAATTGTTGTAATTGATTGATTTCTTTATTTGACCGTTATATTCTCTTGTAAATTTATAGTTCATTAAATATTTATTTAATAATATAAATGACATTTTTTACATTAATTTTTTTTGAATTTATGTTGTTCTAGAAGAGTAATACAATATTTAAGAGTATTAATTTTTAATTAATAGAAATCAAGTTAACTATTTTTGTTTTTAGCGATAAAACCGTGCTTTTTTTCGAGTTTTACCATTGATTTCAAGTTTTTTATCCAAAACATTTAAATGTATTGAACACTAAAGATATTAAAAAAAGTTGGTAAACAATCAAAATAAAAAATATAATAAATTTTTAAAAAAAGTTTGTTGATTGTAAAGTTTTATGAAAATTATATGCAAAAACATTATGGCGATTTTTTGTTAATGTTTATTTTATTATAATTTGGTGTAATTATGAAAATTAAAAATGAAATAATTTTCATTAGCTTAATGTTATTGGTATTGTTGAGCATCACCTGTGTAAGTGCAACACAGGAAATTGATGAAAATAGTACCCTGGAGGCTAGTGATGCGATCAATGAAGTTTCAACTTCATTTGGTCAAACGATTCAAATTTCTGAATCAAATTCTGATAATGCACAATTAAGTGCTGTTAATTATGATGTTGAAGATAGCTCATCTTCTGGTGGTGCTATTTCAACGGATGTTCTTAATTTTAATAGTAATGTTGAAGATGAATGTACTGCCGTTAATGCTGCTGAAACTTATGATTTGAAGGTAACAGATAATGGTGATTCAGGTAATAATCTTGGAGCTAGTGATGATAAGATCGATGTTTATTTTGTTGCTCCGGACAGGACTCTTCATGTAGAGGAAATTGATAATGGTTATAGTTATCCTATTATTTTAAGGGATATTGAAGGTAACGGTTTGGCTAATAAACCGGTTACTCTTACTTTTAATGGTCAAACTCAAACTTTAAAAACTAATAGTAGAGGTTGGGCTTATTTCAATGTAAGTGCCGATGATGCCGGTTATTACCCAGTAAGTCTTGATTTTGCTGGCGATAGTGATTATAATTCTCTTTCATGTCTTGACTTTAGGGCTGTTACTGTAATTAAATGGAATGTTAGTTTTGTTGCTCCTAATAAGAAGTTTGATGTAGAGGAGATCGTTGATGGTTATACTTACGGTATGACTCTTAGAGATAGTGAAGGTACTGCTTTGGCTGGTAAGAAAGTTACAGCTACTTTTAATGGTAAGACTCAGACTAAGACTACTAATGCTAATGGTAGGGCTTATTTCAATTTGAGTGCTGGTGCTGGTGTTCATCAGTTGGATATTGATTTTGCTGGTGATAATTATTATAATGCTCTTTCTGAAGTGAGAACTATTACTGTAATAGGAAGGAATGTTACTTTTGTTGCTCCTAATAAGAAGTTTAATGTAAATGAAGTTTATGACGGTTATACTTATGGTATGACTCTTAGGGACAGTGAAGGTA
>NZ_JAFRKB010000036.1 GCF_017431965.1 Methanobrevibacter sp.
GGAGTTTACTCCAAGTTCTGCAAGTTTATCAGCATATTTTGGAAGTAAAAGTCCATTAGTACTCATACATTTGATTAAATCTGGTTGCTCTTTTGCTAATTTTTCAAAAAATTCAAATGTTTCCTCATTTGCAAGAGAATCTCCAGGTCCAGCCACACCTACAACAGCAATAGGACCGTCTGCAGTAACATCATTGATATGTTTGATTGCAGCATCAGAATCCATAACACAGCTCGCTACACCAGGCCTATTTTCTTCATCATTGATATCCCTTGTACAGAAGTTACAAAAGATATTGCATTTTGGTGCTACCGGTACATGTGCTCTACCTACTTTATCATGCATTTTTTCGTTAAAACATGGATGTGCTTTAGTTATGTGTGCAAATCTTGAGCCTTTATGTTCAGCCATAATATCATTTCCCCCGATAATATAACACTTGTTAATTTGTATTGATACGAACTAATATATAAACTTTTCTACATACCTTTATTCAATTCATCAATGAATTCATTTGCTTTTTCAATCCATGCATCCTTAATTAACTCATCAGTAGCTACAACACAGACTATATTTTCAGTAGACAAATCTTTAATGATTTTAAAACCTTCAGGCAAGATTCTAAAGACTGCATCATAAATACGCCTTTGTAAATTAGAATGAGGATCATCAACTATCAATGTTTCCAAATCCATATGGTCGCCTGAAATTTCTAATTGATACCTGTTAGGCTGATAAATTTCATCTCTTGAAAATGACCTCCACAACCTCTTTAAAATATTAGGAAGGTAATTTTCATCTTCAATGAAAATCTCAGTAACATCTCTCATCTTATCATAAGTAAAGTTAGCAACATCATTGAATAAAATAGCATTAGATGTATTTTTCATTTTAATAGCCAATACAAATACAGGATCATCAGGATTGACATAAGCTTTTAAATCATCAACAGAAGCTCCAAGAACCAAATCTTGAAATATTTGTTTAATGATGATTTCATAAACTTCCGCACCGCTCTCATCATAGCATTCAACCAACATAAAATCAACCCTTTAATCTATTTATCATCATGCCTGTGTCCCATTCCAGATACCAAAAGAGCTGCTCCAACAGCACCAATATGTTGTGAATATTCCGGTACAATAACTTCAATTCCACCTAAAGTCTCACTTACGGCTTCAACAAGACCTGAAATTAAACTTGTTCCACCTACTTGGATTAATGGTTCACGAATATCAATTTCTTGAAGTTGTTGTTCATAAACTTGTTCAGATACTGAATGACATGCTGCGGCCGCCACATCTGCTTTAGAACCTCCTGCTGCCAAAGTAGTAACAAGGTCCTGAATACCAAATACAATACAGTATGAATTCAGCATGGCTTTTCTCCAATCACCCTGAACGGCAAGTGGGCCCAATTCAGTAATATCCACATCTAACCTGCGGGAAGTCATATCTAAAAATCTTCCGGATGCACCTGCACAGATACCACCCATAGTAAAGTTATCAGGAATACCATTATTAACGGTAATTACCTTGTTATCCATACCACCAATATCTAAAACAGTAGCTTCACCTTTTTGACAATCAGCCAAGTATACTGCGCCTTTTGCGTTAACAGACAACTCTTCTTGGATAAGCTCTGCACCAAACTCCTGACCCATTGTAAATCTACCATAACCAGTAGTTCCAATACCATCTACATCATCCCAGCCATAGTCAGTATTGGCAAATGCTTCTGCAGCGGCTGTTTTTGCAGATTCGATGATATCCTTAGTGGCTGTCCAACCAGTTCCGATTACTTGGTTGTTTTCCATAAGAACAGCTTTTGTAGTAGTTGAACCTGAATCTAAACCAAGGGTAAGGCCTTCTTGTTTTTCACGGGCAAGAATGCTTCTGCGAGTAACAGTAGTGGCTAATGCTTCCATACGAATGAACAATTCATCAGCTTTTGTTCTTTCAGTGAATGAATAAGTAACTACAGGAATACGTGTATTGTTTTGAATAAATCTTCTTACTTCATTCCTGACTAATGCCGCTTCAGCACATCTAAAACAAGTTGCAATGAATACTGCATCAGGCTTAGACCTGCCTTCCACAATAGCCATGGCTCTTGCAATCATTAATTTTAAACTTGAACTTTGAGCTGAAAATCCGAATTTTTCGTAAGATTCATCAATGTAATCCAAATCAATTTCAGGAAGAACAATTTCAGCACCAAATTTGTTTGCTGCTTTTTCAATTTCTTTTTGAATTCCACTATATTCTGTTCCACATGAAACTAAAGCAATTTTAACCATTTTATTATTCCTCCTCAGCAGTTTCTTCAAGTGAATCTACAAATTCATTTATTTCATTTACCATAACATATGTCTCATCTTGATTGTTTGGATAATTAAGCTCCAGTACTGGAATGCCCTTATTTCTTAGCAGGAATATTGATAATTCATTAGTCCTTGCACAACCAATACATCCAAAACCATAAGGAGCGCCATCAACAACAATAGCTGCTTCCGCTTCATCTATAAGAGGTCCGATTATAGACATCCTCCCACGAACGCCGGAAGGAACCTCAATAGCCGCATATTTAAGACCTTTAATTGGGTCCTCTTCAGTAATATTCATTGGTGGAGAATCAATTTCCGGATCTTTTATTTTTTGCCTAATTTGTTTTTGAAGAACTAAAGGAGTATGACCTTTTCTTTCAAGTAAATCTGCCAAAATTAATGAGTTTGGAGGATAAATAGCTATTTTAACCATATTTTCACCTATTCTTTATTTTCTAAACATTCATTCATGATTTTTTTAAATTCATCAACATCGATTGGTTTTTTCTCTTCTAATTCCACTTCTTTAGGATTTTCCAAAGCTTCAGAAACAAAACCAAGTATTCTGTACTCTTTTTCCATTTGGTGGAAACCTTCCCTAGGACCAAATCTATGACCTCTACATCTTCTAGGATCACCTGGAGCAAATCCTCTTTCTTTAGTGAAGATATGGTTCGGATCAAGCTTTCTTATTTCCTCAATAGCTTTATAAACATCTTCACTTTTACCACTAATCATAGACCCATAACAAGTATTCTTTATTGTAAGGGGCAAACCAAGCATATGGAATTCACTTACAATTTCTTGTTCGCTTACATGAGCTCCTGGCCCAATAAATATCATACGTGTGATTACATCCGGATCCCAATCTTCTTTTCCTAAATCAGGACTCATGGTTAGATTCGGCAACATAAACTACAACTCCCTCTTTTAATTTTTCAAGACTATCATAATCAGAAACGATATCTCCAATAATATTAGTTGATTCAAAGTTTTCAGCAGTCGGCCCAAATTCGAGATTATCTTCAAATCTAATACCGATTAAACCTGCACTTTTTGAAGCCATGTTAGTAATACCTACTTGACCTCTAATGACTTTGTCAACCGGATTGTTTTCAGGAATTAAACCTTTTGCAGACTTTTTATCTCCTTCAAAGATAACAATATGCATTCCGGGCACTGCAAAATGAACTTTAATTTTGCCCACAGGATTTTCCAAAAGTCCTGATAACAGTTTAAAGTACCTTACAGACCTTGGAGCATTATCCACAAATTTAATTTTACATAAATCATTAGGATTAATTGCTTTGGTTACTACTTGACCTTCATTTAGGATATCAATTGTATGTTTAGGGATTTGTTCGACGATTATTGCATCATCATCAACTAATCCATCAATCATGTGTTCAACACCCACTGCAGACAACAATTCTGTAGCTTCTTTTTGGGTTTTATTTAATAACATCAATCTTTGCTGCTCAGATTTGACAGTAATAAAGTCATTTTCTTTTGCAATATCGATAATTTCCATACCATTTACAATTCTACCCACAGTAGTGTGATTTGGAGTTAAAACTCTATTTTCACGGTAAATGAAAAGTTTTCCAACGCCCACTCCAGAATTTCTAACAGTGATTGTTCCCCTACTTCTTTGAGTAGTATGTTCTTTAGGCTTTTCCAATTTTGCCAGCTCATAGAAACCTAAAAAAGACTCACTATCATAAGATACCTTTATCCTGCCATCTTTAATAAGTGAGAATAAATGCTCAACGCAAACCGGTGATTCCTCATCGATTTCAAAAGAAATATAAGTATACAATTCATTTCCTTCTTCAAGCACAGTAGTTAAATCAGAAACTGAAGCACTATCTGTTGTTGTGCTTCGCTCTATAATTGGCTCTATGCTTGTCACAACATCATCATCAGTTAGATTATCCAAAGTTTTTTTACCACCTATAATATGGGCAAAAATACCCTTATTATATGGAGGCACACTATAGACATTAGTTGTATTCTCCTTAAGCATTATTAAATGAGTAGACTCATTACTAAAACTAGATAAACTTAAAACAACATCTCCTTCATAATATTTAAATTCATCAGAAGTAGGTTCCAAGTCAGTTACAATAGGACCAATTGAAACTTCCGTTGGGGTTGACCATCTGATATTTAAATCAATGAATTCCTCATATTGATTTTTCCAAACATCAACTAAAGGTTTCGCCTCCTCAGATTCATCCAACTGGATAATTATAGAACCCTTATTTGTTTTAATTTTATACTTGTTAATATTCTGTTCAAGCTCTTTTTTACCTTTAATTAAGCAAACAATACTACCAGGAGTATAGGGAGCATTTGTTTCATCAATTACTTCCTGAATTGTTGAAGCATCTGCAACATCTATTTCTTCTCCATTAATTTTAATTAACATACAATCTCCTAATAAGAATTTTTAATATTATATATTTATAGTCTTATTATATATTAAAATTATTTATTTAACTTTAAAAAAAGAAATGGCAAAATCATGCTATTTTTAAAAAATTTAAAAAAAAGAAAATTTATGGTTTAGTGACCAAATTAGGTTTTTTTCCAGTGATGCGTGTATATACATTACTAATTTGCCTTAAAGTAAAACCAATCAGAAGCGCTATAACAAATGTTCCTATATTAATTGATGCAAAAAGGTCTGTATAAAACAATCCACACAATATAAGAGATAGAATCAACATTAATACATCAAAACCTATCTTAATTGTTGAAAATCTCCAATTTGTAACCATTGCTATTGATTGTACACATCCTTCACCTGGAAGTGGTGCAATGTGTGCCGGCACATATGTAAATATTCCAAAAGCTATACAAAATGCACTAATCAGTAAAAATATAATTTTCATTAAAATAGATCCATCAAAAGGCACAAATGATACTATATATACCGCCACATTCATGAAATATCCAAATAATACACAATTAATCAATTGAAGTAACCTTTTTTTCTCAAATCTTGAGCGCAAAATCACTACCTGCAATAAGAGCAAAGCAAAATTAGACAGAAATGTAGTTATTCCAATATCAATATTTGTTATTAATGCAAGAGAATAAGCCACTGAAGTAACTGGAGTGGTTCCAAGTGTAGAAACGATTGAAAACCCTACCCCTAATGACATTATGAACAATCCAACTACAAACAAAATGACTCTTTTTATCATAATTTATAATTTATAAGATATATCATATAAATTCTCCTTGATTCTTATTATACAGAAACATTCAAAAAAATATATTAACACATAATCCTAACAATATTATTATGGAGGGAAAATAATGGCCATTACAAAAAAACATATTTTTTCTTTAATAATTATTTTAATTATTGCGATTGGAGCAATTTCAATAGCTAGTGCTTACACCGGAACTGGCTTTTCGCACAATGTCCCAAGCTCCAAATATTCAGATATGTCCTCTTCAGATATTTTAAGCCAATATTCCGATACAAATTGCCATGTTGAAGAACGTGCAATATGCACTAAAGTTGTTGATGGAGACACAATCGAATTGGATAATGGTAAAAAAGTACGTTTTGTAGGTGTTAACACACCGGAGAGAGGTGTTGAAGGATATATTACATCTAAAAACTTTGTTCAAAAGTTATGTTTAAATAAGGAAGTTGGCCTCGATATTGACGATTCCAAGCATAATGATAAATACGGCAGAACACTGGCTGTTGTTATTGTTGAGGGTAAAAATTTAAATGAAATGCTTTTAAAAGAAGGCCTTGCAGAAATAATGTACATGCCACCAAGCGAATTTTACCCATACGATTGGGGAAATGGAGACACACCTGTGGCCAATACTCATAGCTCTTCATCTTCAAGCTCTTCATCAGACACATCAAGCTCTTCTGGCTCTGGAAGCTATGTTGGAAATGCAAATTCAGGAAAATTCCACGTGGCAAGCTGCAGCAGCGTTAGTAAAATGTCTGAAAAGAATAAGGTATATTTCTCAAGTAGAGATGAAGCCATTAATCAAGGATATGTGCCATGTAAAAGGTGTAATCCTTAATTTTCTATTTTTTCAATTGAGTTCTCTGTATTTGAGATAATCCAACTCTTTTTCAAATTTATCCAAACCACTCTCTTTATCCGCAATGTTGGAATAGAGCAATCCCAATGAATAATTGCCTATACTTTCCAATATAGGAATGACAATGCCCAAATAAATTATGAAACCAACATAAGGAATCAGCATCACCAATGATGAGACATATGAAACAACAACCATCAGTATTGCCATGAATACCAGCCATTTAATTATATTGACAACACCAATGCTTTTAATATCCCCGATCACTTTATGAATTTTTAAAGCCTCGGATAAGCTGTTAAAATAAGCCAATCTGGCCTTTGCAAAAAATAACAAAACTTCAAATAGGATATAAGAAATTAGAACCGCAAGGAAACCTAAAACTATAGTCAACAAAAAGCTCTGAACCTTCAATTCAGCCAACATGTCAACGCTTGATGCACCCATCGTTGACCAAACAATGAAAAACACCGCTACCGGCACAATCATATATACAACTCTTAAAAGAAACAATCTGATAGTGTCATATATGTTCTTTCCAAAATTTATGGAAGGAAACATGGATGACTCATTCAATCCTATGTTAACAATAGACAATAGATATCCAGGTACAATTAAAATAAATATAAAAAATGCAATTATTCCGAGAATTAAGACATATCTGTTGTCAGAAACCATCCCTATAGGAATGAGTGCAATTAGAATAAATAGAATAAAAAGAATAGGTAACTTCTTAAGATTTCTAAAAGGATACTTTAGGGAATTTGATATTATCTTGCCAACATTCATAAAACCGCCTCAATCAAAACTACTTCTCAATATGCTATTTTTCGTGACTTGATCCAATACTCGCTTAAATCCATAATTTGATACATGATCATCTAAAAATAAATACAGGATTTTTTTCCTGATTGAATACTTCTGCCTGTTCATCTTTGTAATTCAATAAAAGTGAATTGGAATCTGTTACCTCGCCGACAACCGCCGCTTCAATTGAAAATCTTGAAAGGTATTCCTCAATATAATCACAGTAGTCTTCATGAGCTGTAAAAACAAAACCAGAACCGGGATAAGACCTAAGCCAATCTACCCATTCAACACTCTCATTTCTAGGAATATCCTCCAAATCAACGATTGCACCTTTCTCGGAAGTTTCCAAAAGCATTTCCAAAGTTCCCAAAATGCCCGGATTTGAAATGTCCTTACCTGATTTGATGTATCCCTTTTCGGCCAAATGCTGAACGGCAGTAATCTGGTCCTGCACCAATTGAGCATCCTTATCATAGGTGGTATCCCAATTAAGGCTAAACATCTCATGAGGCTTGCCGTCAAGGTCTATTGCAACAATTACCTTATCTCCCACTTCAGCACCAAAACTGGTGATTATTTTATCTTTTTGTGCAATCCCCACAATTGCCACTCCTAGAGAGTCAACTTCACCATCAGGGTGCAGATGACCTCCGACCATAGGGACGCCAAATTTCAAGCAGCCATCTTTGATTCCATTTAGCAAATCTTCATAAATCTCATCATTGCTTATTGACATTATATTTACCATAGCCAACGGTTTTCCGCCCATTGCTGCAATATCATTTACATTGACTAGTACAGAACAATATCCTGCCCAGTAAGGATTGACATTCATTATATCTCCCCAAATTCCATCAGCGGCAATTAACATGACTTGATTGTTTCCAATGTCAATAGCTGAAGCATCATCCCCAATATCTATTACAACATTTCCAGAAACATTATAAGACTCTTTTAGAAGAGAAATGACATTATCTATTGAACTTTTACGTGATACTCCCTTAAATTCTTGAATAGATTTAACAAGATTTTCAAAATCCAAGATTCCACTTCCTAATTTAATTAATATAATTAATTTTGTATTTGCAATTAATAGTATTTATTATTTCGACAATTTTTTCTTCAACTTGGCCGATATCTGAAAAGCAAGAAGTTATATGACTGTCCCTAAACAATTTCTTTTCAATAGCTTGGCCACAGACATCATCAAAACCACTTTCAACTTCGAATATGATGGAATTTTTAGCCTTGAATCCATCTTCTACAACCTTGTCCAAATCCCCATCAGTTATTCCCACAATAGGTATATCAAATCTATACAAAATGTCAGAAGAGATTAATGTTGTATCATCACCAATACTTATAACCGCATCACATTTTCTGAACTTATAAACATCCTCTCCGGCATGATCAAGAAAAGCAACTTTAAAATCATCATTATTTTCCGTTTTTTCCAAAATACGGGGAGTCACTTTGGCTTTTCTCAGAAGCCCTGTCTTAATTATGGCACTTTCAAGGTCAACTTCACCCAATTTTTCAAGACCATGGTCTTTAAGAGTTCCACCAATAATATCCACAATATGATTGTCCTTTGTAATTAAAACAAGCTTATCAGAATCAGTTTTTCCAATTACAACACTGTTTACCATTATGTTTTCACCGGGGCTTACCCCATGAACAATCCTGTGTGTGTGATTATCAGGAATGTTATCCTGCCTAATATGGTTATCATAGACCTCTTCAGGAGTGACAATATCCAGATTTAATCTTTGAGATAATTCCTTTGCCAACTCCAAATCATTATTCCAACAAATAATGCTGCCGTCCTCTTCGCCAGGCCTTTCAATTTGTATGACAGGAATGTGATTATCATCAATTTTATTTAAATAATGATTATAAACTTTATATCCAAAAACCTGGCCGGTCACATCAGATTTGCCGTAATTAAGTAAAAAAATCACATCAACATCATCATCATGAAATATTTTCAATGAATCGCTTGGAACAAGTTTTTTTCCAATATCAATAGTATTTTCCAAACCGGCATCAATTACTGCAGTGCGACCCATAGTCCCACCAAGCCTTGCAGAAACTTCACCATATCCGGAAAGCAGACTAATTAATTTTAAAGCATAACCTGAATCAATAATATTCGGACCGTGAACAACTACGCCAATCCTCATTTATTCACCTTAATTCTTTTTTTAAATATTTTGGATCCACAAATTTCACAGTCATCGAAAGGATAATCTTCACCATATTCTTTCTTACATCCTTCACAAACCTTTTTCCAATTGTAAACTTCTTTTATTCCCTCGGTAATGATTCCTGAATAGGGTATCTTGATTATTTTCAGCGTATTTTGGATGGTATAATCATCACTGATAACTTTTACGTTTTTGCCCTGTTTAGAAAACATGTAAGCTAGTGAAATTAATTTTTTATCCGGAAGGGATAATCTCAAAACATCTCCAGATTGTGAAATAATATCTTCAACCGCATCAATGCTTTCAGAAGTAACATCCTGAACAACTAACCTACTTTCTTCAATTGCCGTGTCAAACTTTAAACGTGACTCAAAATCCTTAATTTCAGCCGTTACTTCCGGAACTGTGAAATTATTTTCTGTTTCCAACTGAAATCCATTGATAAAAGCTGATGCATCCAATACATAAAAAATTTCCATGAATATATTTTTATTTTATAAACTAATAAAAGTTAGTAATTTTTTGGAATATAAATTATGATAATTTTAAGTTAAATTGGAAAGAAATTGGTATTAAATTTGGGGAAATTTGGAAGAAACTTTGAAAAATGTATATAACATTTAAATATTAAATCAATAATTGTAATATAAATTCATGAAAAAATTTATAATATTCATGAATTGAATAAAAGGAGGTAAAAAACGATGATTAGTCATTATAATTTAAATAATGATATAAAATTTCTTGCAAAATCTGAAATTAGATTAAAAATTTTAAGCGAATTGCAAAAGAAACCAAAATCTATAAAAGAAATTGTAACCGATACGAAAATTACCTATAGTTCCGTTTCAAGTAACCTGGCAAAGCTTGAAGAGCATGAATATATTGTAAAAGCCAAGAATAAATACCACCTAAATCCATTAAGTGAAATTTATTATAAAAATTTAATGGATTTCAAGGAGAGTATAGACCTGATTAACAATTTTAATGAATTTTGGGCAAAACATGACATTGATCAATTAAGCATTGATTCAATTCAGAATATCAACGATTTGAAAGACTCAAAATTAATTGAAACTACACCTCTAGACATCTATAAAACACACAATGCAATTAAAGAAAAAATTAATGAATCCAAAACTATTAAAGCAATTTTTCCATATCTTCATCCAGAATATCCTCAACTAATTGAAGATATGTTAAAAAAAGAAGGATACGTTGAACTACTTATTCCAAGAAATATGTTTCGAGAAATAATTTTTAAGATTGATAATGAAACAAGAAAAAAAGCCGCAAAAAATAAAAAACTCAAAGTTTACTCAACAAAGCAGGATTTAAGAATATATCTGACATTATGTGATAATTCCATGAGTTTAGGGTTATTTAAAAATGATGGCAGCTTTGATCAAAATCGAATACTCCTCTCCGAAAGTGAAGAATCATTATTTTGGGCAGATGATTTATTTGAAACAATACTCAAAAAGGTATGATTAAAATGACAAATCCACAGACTAAAGAAGAATTAAACAACGAATTTAAAAATATTAAATATATATTAACATCAACTATGCGAAGCAAACTGTTATTGACAATGTATGATAGTCCTAAAAACTTAGAAGAACTAAGAAATGAACTTGAAAAACCATCTGCCACAATTTTACATGGCCTTAAAGAATTGGAAACTATAAATTTAATCAAAAAAGTTCACAAGCAATATCAATTAACTTCAAATGGTTTTCTGTTAGCAACAAATATGGTGAAATTAATCGAAAACTGGGCTTCAATAAACAACGACGTTTCATTTTGGAATAATCATACCCTTGAAGATATCCCCGAAGAATTTCTAAAAAATATGCATCTTTTAAAAGATGTTACCTACATCAAATCAACAACCAGTGATTTATCAAACGCATTTAACAAATATATCAAATTAATCTCAAATTCACAAGAACTAAAAATAATAATGCCAATATACTCTGAAAACCATTTTAGACATATGATTGAATTATTAGATAGCAATAAATTAAAATATTTAGAATTGATTGTCAGCAAAGACATATTAAACTCAATCAAATTAAATGATTCCTTTAGAAACTCATTGCTGAAAAATAAAAAAGTTAAGATAATTTGTATTAAAAAGAATTTAAAATTGTTTTTAACTTATTCTAAGGATTTTATGTCTTTAACATTGTTTTTTAAAGACGGACATTACGATGATTCACAAATTTTAATTGGAAAATCAAAAAACGCTCGAAAATGGGGTGCAAATATAATCAATTACTATGAGAGGGTGATAAATGAAGACTCAATATAATATTTTCAAATACGAGAACAAAGAAATGGCAGACTTATTACTAGGTAGAAAAGGTGGAAAAACAACAATGAAAATTATCGATCAGTTACTATATCGGCCACATAGCATTACGCAATTGTCAAAAATTCTAAAATTGGATTATAAAACAATACAGTACCATATAGAATTGATTTTGAATATTGAACTTGTTGAGCACAATAATAAAAAATATGGAACACTATACTACCCTACAAAAAAATTAATAAATAATTTAAATGAATACCAACAAATAAAAAAGTACTTAACTGAATTTTAAAAGGGATAAATGATGAAAAGTGAAACAGCAAAAGAACATCAAAGTGAATCATCAAATGATATCACATGTGGAATAATTACCCTTAGTGATAGCAGAAAATCAGAAAAATTAGATTTGTCCGGCCAGTATATGGCTGAAGAAATCGAAAAAAGATATACATTAAAATCAAGGAAATTAATTCCAGATGAAAAGGATGATTTAATTAATGCTATCGAAGAAATGATATCTGAAGGAAACGATGTTATCTTAACAACTGGCGGAACTGGATTGGATACCAGAGACATTACAGTTGAAACTGTTGAGGAACTTTTTGTTAAAAAATTAGATGGATTTGGTGAACTGTTTCGAGCAAGATCATATGATGAAATCGGGGCTGCTGCATTATTGTCCAGAGCTACTGCAGGAATATACAAAAAAACAGTTATATTTTCAATGCCAGGCTCACCAAATGCGGTTAAAACTGCATTCAGCATCATAATTGATGAACTACCCCATATCGTTCACCATGTCAAAAAATAGTAATTAAAATGATGAAATTTTTTTCATCATTTCTTTTTTTTAATCAAAAAACTCATTTACACAAATCAAAGGTTCTAAAATTATACCTTCTTTTTTGAATTCTTCAATTGCGCCTTCTTGTCTGTCAACGACAACAAACGCTCTTTTTACATTACCGCCATTATCCTGAATAGCTTTTATCGCTTTTAAAAGTGATCCTCCAGTAGTCGATACATCTTCAACAACAATGACATCATCCCCTTCCAAGAGTTCGCCTTCAATGAGTTTGGATGTACCATAGCCTTTCTTTTCTTTACGAATCATCAATAACGGGAGTTTTGATTCAAGAGAAACAGCAGTAGCTATTGGAACTGCCCCCAAAGCAGGGCCTGCAACCTTATCAATTTCATCATCTTTGATTTTCTCTGTGATTAATTTTGAAATTGTGGATAATATTTCAGGTTCAGTAATGGCTTTTTTCATGTTAATATAGTAATTGCTTTTTTTGCCGGAAGATAATGTGAAGTCCCCTTCAAGGAAAACTTCATTATCTTTTAATAAATCAATCAAATATTCTTTTGAAACCATATCAATCAGTTATATGTCATCTTCACCTTTAAGTAAAACCTTATCCCCAATTACTTTAACAAGTTCCATAGGAATAACATTTTCACTAGCTTTGATTTGTTCAGAAAAGCCAGTTTTTTTAATTACCAAATCAGTGATTTCTAAAGTTTCCTTATCAAAAACAACATCAGTAATTTTACCGACAATTTGAATTTCAGCATCGAGAACTTCTTTACCAAATAATTCACTTTTAATTCTCATATAATCACCTAATAGTATATTAGATTATTCAATTTAAAATAGATTTAGTTTCTCAGAAGTGAAAATTCATCCAAAAAAACAAAATTGTATTTATTATAAACAACATAATAACAATACTGTTTTCAAGGTGAAAATATGGAAGAGGAATACTTAACAGTATCTCAAATTAATGCCTACATTAACAGAAAGCTGAAACTTGACCCAAATCTAAAAAACATTTATGTTAAAGGTGAATTATCAAACATCAACATTTATAGAACTGGACATATGTACTTTACATTAAAAGATGAAAATTCACAAATATCAGGAGTCATGTTCCAAAGTATGAGGCGATTCCTAAACTTTGAACCTCAAGACGGCATGAAGGTAATTGTTAAAGGTAAAATTGAAGTTTATGAAACAAACGGTAAATATCAATTATATGCCGCAAGAATTACAGAAGATGGAATCGGAGCATTATACGAAGCTTATGAAAAATTGAAAAAGAAACTGGAAAAGGAAGGCCTGTTTGAAGATGCACATAAAAAAGAAATACCAAAATATCCTAAAAAAATAGGTATTGTGACTGCAGAAACCGGAGCAGCCATAAGAGACATAATAACAACCATCAGGAAAAGATATCCGTATTGTGAGATATTGGTCTTTTCAACACTTGTTCAAGGAAATCAAGCGGCACCCCAAATCGTAAGGCAAATAAGACATGCTCAACAATTTGACATTGATACACTTATTGTCGGACGTGGAGGCGGAAGCATAGAAGATTTATGGCCGTTTAATGAAGAAATTGTTGCAAGAGAAATTTATGAATGCGAAATTCCGGTAATTAGTGCAGTAGGTCACGAAGTTGACTTTACAATATCTGATTTTGTAGCGGATGCACGAGCCCCAACGCCAACTGGTGCCGCAATGATTGCAGTGCCAGACATTAGGGAAATTGCATTGAAATTGGATCAGCTAACAGATAGGATAAATAAAAACATTAATGATAAAATAACTCAAAATAGATTAAAATTGGACAATATTTCTCAAAAGCAAATCTTTAAAAATCCCGAATCAATTTATGAAATAAAAGGGATGAATTTAGACAATTTATTAAATAAGCTGGAATTTAGTTCAAAAAGCATAATTCTTGAAAATAAAAATAAATTATTTAAACTTGAGAATAAGAACATTTTGAAAAATCCTAACGAAATACTTAGAATAAAAAAAGAAATCTATTTAAAAAATCTTAACAAATTAGAAGTCCTCAATCCTCTTGTGACTTTAAAAAGAGGATACACATTAACAAAAATCGAAGGCAAAATAGTATCTTCAGCAAAAGACGTTAAAAGTGGAGATAAGCTAGATGTTGAATTTGATGACGGAACTATAAATACAAGGGTGATATAATGGATAATTTAAGTTTTGAAGAAAGCTTGGAAAAATTAGAAGAAATCGTGAACAAATTGGAAAACGGTGATGTGCCATTAGATGATGCAGTTGACGAATTTAAAAAAGCGATGGATTTGGTAAACATATGCAATACTAAATTAAACAATGCAGAAGAGGCCATTGCAAAAATTGTTCAGGATAATGGTGAATTAGTGGATTTCAATCAAAACAAATAAAATAATTCAACCAATAATTTAATAGTTTTTCTATTGGAAAACTATTACAATTTTCTTTTATAATGCTTTTTGACAATTCAAAAGCATCTTCCTTTTTAATCAAACCGCAGTCAACTTCATCAATCAAATTTAAAACAGCACTGGTAATGGCTACATTATCTTGCTTTTTCATTTCTTTTTGCAGTGATTTTATAAATTCAAATTTATCACAATCAAGACTATCATAAAATTCATTAATATCTATGTCATATCTATTTAACCTTACCAAAGCATTTGACTGGGATTTTGGAGATATCCAAACTTGCTTTTTAATAGCTTTCTTGACAGATTCAATGACGCATTGCCCAATCAATTCGCCCAGCTTGGAATGTTTACCAGCATTTGTTATAACATTACTGGATTCCAAATTAGAAAATATGCATAATCCGTCAGTTCCTGTTCCTGTTGCATATCCGTTAGAGTATTGTGAAGGTATTTTCAAATCATTTAATCCGACAGTTTTTGCTTCAGTTGCACTCATAAACGCATCCAGCAATGTTTCATAACCCAGATTGGCATTAATTAAAATAATTGTATTGATTGTACCGAATTTTCCATTTTCTTCGTAAAATGCAGCAGGATCACCTGCTCTAACTGCATTGGTTCTGACACCTGCAGTCGTAATGGCAGTGACTTCGAGTTTTCTATACGATTTGGTTACAATACTCACGTGACCCATTTCAGCAAGTGTAGTGAGGCCGCTAGTAGTGGCATAATCAATATCCAATGACTTGCAATGATTAATCAGGTAATCGCATAAATCATGGTTTTCAAGATAGTCTATATTTTCCTGTGACAAATGATGGTTAAAAACACTTTTGAAATTATTGGAAAATCCTCCATTTAGTTTTGAGGTAGAAATTCCATTTCGCCTAACATTGAATTTAACAAAAATAGTATCTTTCAGGTAATATATTTCATCATCAAGCGATGTTTTAAAGATAAGTCTATTGGAATACATAAAAAATAAAAAAAAGAAAGAAATTAATTAAAATTTCTTTAAGTTTACATCATTGGAGGCATTCCGCCCATTGCGGAAGGGTCCATACCCATGTCTTCTGGGCCTCTGGTTGATGCAATTACGTCATCGATTCTTAAAATCATTTCAGCTGCTTCAGATGCAGATTGGATAGCTTGTTTTTTGACACGTTTAGGTTCAATTACACCAGCTTCTTTCATGTCTGCTACTTCACCAGTGAATACATCTAATCCCATGTAGAAAGAGTCTTCTTGTGCTGCTCTTAAATCTACTAATGAGTCGATGCTGTCTAAACCTGCATTTTCAGCTAAGGTTTTTGGTACGATTTCTAAAGCTTCTGCAAATGCGTTTACAGCTAATTGTTCTCTTCCAGAAATAGATTCTGCGTAATCTTTGAGTTTTTTAGCCATTGCAATTTCAGGAGCTCCTCCACCAGCAACAACTTTGTCATCTTCAACAGTAGCTGCTACTACACCAATTGCATCTTCAATTGCTCTTACAATTTCAGCGACAATGTGTTTGGTACTTCCTCTTACGAATAAAGTTACGGATTTAGCACCGCTGCATTCTTCAACGAAAATCATGTCTTCGCCAGAGATTTTTCTTTCTTCTACAATACCAGCTTCACCTAAATCATCAGCAGTTAAGTCATCCAAGTTGGTGATAACATTTGCACCAGTTGCTCTGGATAATTTTTCAATGTCAGATTTTTTAACTCTTCTTACAGCTAAAACGCCTGCTTTGGATAAGTAGTGTTGTGCTAAGTCATCAATACCTTTTTGTGCGAATAATACGTTTGCACCTGCATCGACGATTTTATCTACCATATCCCTGACCATTTTTTCTTCTTGTTCGATGAAAGCTTGCATTTGAGCAGGATCAGTAATAGTGATTTCTGCATCCATTTCTGTTTCTTTAACTTCCAATGGAGTGTTGATTAATGCGATTTTTGCATCTTTAACTAATTCAGGCATACCTAAGTGTACTCTTTCTTTGTCTACAATTACACCTTCAACTAAGCTGGATTCTTCAACAACAGCACCATCTTTTTTCTCAATTTTAATATTATCAGTGTCTACACCATCTTCATCAGCAACTGCTTCTACAGCATCGACAATTAATTTTGCTAATGGTTCACGTGCTGCTTCAGTTCCTTTACCAGTCATAGCAGTCATAGCTACTTTCATTAAAGTTTCAGAATCAATATCATCAATTGCGATTTCATCTAAGATTTCTTGTGCTTTTTCAGCAGCTTTTCTGTAACCCATAGCTATGATAGTTGGGTGAATGTCTGAATCGAGTAAAGCTTCAGATTTTTTTAATAATTCACCAGCAATAATTACTGCAGTAGTAGTTCCGTCTCCAACTTCGTCTTCTTGGGTTTTTGCTACTTCCACAAGCATTTTTGCTGCAGGATGTTCAATATCCATTTCTTTTAAGATAGTAACTCCATCATTGGTTACTACAATATCTCCAAGTCCGTCAACTAACATTTTGTCCATTCCTTTAGGACCTAAAGTAGTTCTTACAGTTTCAGCTAATACTTTACCAGCTAAAATGTTATTTCTTTGAGCATCTCTGCCGACAGACCTGTTAGTACCTTCAGGTAAGATAAAAATTGGTTGTCCTTGTGCCATTAATAATCACCTTTTTTAATTTTTAAATAATTAGATCAGTTTAATTATCAACATGAGAAAATAAGTTATAGTGTTGACTAAACCTTTCTACTTAATACATGAGTTTAAGGTTATATAAATACTTTATGGTATAAAGTAAATTAAGGTAAGAAAAATATTTTCCGGAAAATATGAAAATTAGAAGAGGAAATTATCAGCCCATCCACCACCAATATAATTGGAAGAATGGATAATTAAACTGATAGTTATTCATTCTAAATGCTGTTTTTTAATAGGGAAATTCAATTTAAATATGGCATGATGTTAATTCCAAAAGATGGTTTGATTGAATGTAGATGTACTTGCAAAAATCCAGTTAATGATAAAAAATATCCTTTGAGATGAAATAAAACTCGATAAAAAAACAGTATTTTTGATTATTGTAAAATGACAATCATTATCCAGTTAATCCTAACTGCCCATTATCTTTTTTTCAACTCTACAATTCTTCCATCATATATTTTTCTTAAATTGGCTGAAAAAATAGCATATGATGATAAATACAAAAAATTAATAAAAAAAAGTAAAAATAGGTAGATTTATCTACCTTGTTTTTTCTCTAATCTGAAAGGTGGAGTGACATCCATTGTATCATAAGCTTCCTGTTCCTCTTGAAGCTCATTGAAGAAAGCATTGATTTCTTCCAACCTTTTGATTTTATCGTTTTTCCTATTCAACTCATTTTGAAGTTTAAGATAATCTTCTTTAGGGATAGTCTGCTCTTTCAAGTACCTAAGTTCATTATCTTTTGAAATGATTTCATTTTCCAATTTGGTTTGAAGAGAAACATATTCGGAACGTGGGATAGATTGTTCTTTTAAATATTCAAGTTCAGTATTAGTAGCAGCGAGTTTGCTTTCTAATTTATTTGTAACTGAAATATGTTCTTCTCTAGGAATAGTTTTTTCTTTGAGATTATTGAGCAAGG
This sequence comes from Methanobrevibacter sp., assembly GCF_017431965.1. Classification (GTDB taxonomy): domain Archaea; phylum Methanobacteriota; class Methanobacteria; order Methanobacteriales; family Methanobacteriaceae; genus Methanocatella. The sequence continues at coordinate 18,594 of NZ_JAFRKB010000036.1, forward strand.
TATCTAAATTGTTAATTTCAGATTGGAATTGGGATTGTAAATTTGTATATTCTTCTTTAGGGATTGTTTGTTCTCTTAAATTAGTTATTTCAGCATCCATTGCACTAATTTCAGATTCAAACTGAGTTTGAAGATTTATATAATCTTCTTTAGGAATTGTTTGCTCTTTTAAGACATCGATTTGGTTATCTCTCTTAATGATTTCACTATCTTTAATGAGAAGTTCATTATTTTTAATCTCAATCTCTTTTTCCAGTTCCATAATCTGATTTTGGAACTCGGCATTATTTTCTAGCTTGAGAACTCTAATTTTATATTCGTCGATGGTTCTTGAAAGAGAATTAATTTGAGCATCTTTTTCAGCTGAAGCCCTAAAAGATTCATTTAATCTTTCATTAACATCAGCCAATTCTTTTTTCTTATAATCTCTCAACTGTTCAGCGAAATATTCCTTAATCTCATCAAGAGAATTATTGACATAATCCAATTCATAGATCCTGTCTTCCTGATTTTTAATTAAGATATCTTTCTCATCAAGTTGTCTTTTTAATAAGTTAATTTCATCTTCTGCTTTGAACTTAATAACAGAAACTTCTTTTTCTTTCTCAACAATATCTTTTTCTAGTTCTTTTATCCTTAATGGAGTATTATCATTTGCTTTTTCAACTTCAAGCTTTGTCAAGTCTAATTTAAGACTATTAAGCTCCAATAGGCAAGACCGAATTAAAGATTGCAGAGTATCTTTTTCATCACCGATTCCTACTTGCATTCTATCCCTTAGTTAAAATTTTTATCCCAATATCGATTTCAAATTATTACTATTAACGAATTTGAAAACTTCGATATATTGTACAATATAATTCCTTGATATAAAATATTAATTTCATACTATTTAAATTAAACCCTTATAGTAACCTAAAAATAAAATTAAAAACAATTAGAAACAAGAATTAAAAAATAAAAATTTTTAAAAAAAATAAAAATATAAATGGATAAAATCAGAGGATTTTATCATTAATTAATTCAGCATTTAATATGGAAGCTCCAGCAGCTCCACGAACAGTATTATGTCCAACAAGAACATATTTAAAACTGTTATCAAAAGCTTGGTCTTTCCTCAATCTACCAACACTAACAGCCATACCATTACTTGCATTTCTGTCCATTCTAGGCTGAGGTCTGTCATCTTCCTCTCTGACAATGACTGGATTTTCAGGAGCTGAGAATAAATTTAGTTCTTGTGGCAATCCTTTAAAGTTTGCCATACTATCCCTCACATCACCAATGTCAAAGTCATCTTCTAATTCAATGAACACTGCTTCAGTATGACCATCAATTACAGGTACCCTATGACAAGATGCACTCAATTTGAAATCTGCATTAATTACATCACTGCCATCGAAAGAACCCAATAAATATAATGATTCGCTTTCCATTTTTTCTTCTTCCCCACCGATGTAAGGAACAAGATTATCGACAATAGCCATTGATGGCACTCCATTATACCCTGCACCTGATACAGCTTGCATTGTTGAAACTCTAACGGATTTTACATCAAAATTATCCACAACAGGTTTTAATGTTAATGCCAAAGCAATAGTTGAACAATTAGGATTAGTTACAATGAATCCATCCCAATTATTTTCCTTTTGTTGAGCATCAATCATGTCTAGACACTGCGGATTAACTTCTGGAATTACTAATGGAATATTTTTCTTCATTCTATGCGCACTTGCATTACTTGCGACAACGTAATCTTTTGCAAACTTTTTTTCAACTTTAAGTGCGAAATCCGCAGGAAGTGATGAAAATACAATGTCTACATCATCATCCATAGCATTAGGGTTAGTTTCTGTAACTACAATATCCCTAACAGATTCAGGCATCGCATCATTCATATACCAAGTTGTAGCATCCTCATATCTTTTACCTGCAGAACGAGAAGATGCCGCTAGAGCAGTAATCTCAAAATCCGGATGATTTTCGAGTAATTGAATAAATTTTTGACCAACCATCCCAGTTGCACCAAGAACTCCAACATTTACCATATAACTCACCTATTCTAAACCTAAAACATCATTCATACTGCTGACAACACCTTTTTCAGCATTTGGAACATATCTGATTGCCCTTATTACACCAGCAATAAATACTTCCCTTGTATGAGCTTGATGTTTAACTTCCAATCTTTCACCTTCACCAACAAACATTACGGTGTGATCTCCAACAATGTCTCCACCACGAATCGCATGAACACCTATTTCTTCCTTGGTTCTTTTACCAACCAAACCGTGTCTGCCGAAAATTCCGACTTCTTCTGTATCACGGTCAAGTTCAGCTGCTATAACTTCAAATGCAGTCATGGCAGTTCCTGATGGGGAATCCTCTTTTTGATTGTGGTGTGCTTCGATTATTTCAATATCGTAATCATATAACAATGGGGCTAATTTTTTTAATGTGTTGAAAAATACATTAACTCCAATAGCCATATTTGATGAAATAACTGCTGAAACATTATTCTCTTTGACATTTTTAATGTTTTCAGCCATTTGTTCTTCACTAAATCCTGTTGTGCCCACAACAACAGAAACACCACAAGAAGTAGCAACTTTAATTGTTTCGACTGCTGCATGGGCAATAGTGAAATCAACAAGAACATCGGCACCGGATGCTTTCAATGTTTCTTCCAATTTTTCAGACCCTACAATTTCAACTCCAAGCTCTTCAGTTCCAGCTTGAATACCTGCATCCCTACCCGCAAGAGGAGTATTCGGCATTTCAATTGCTGCAACTACTTCCATATCATCCTGTTGTGTAATTCTTCTAATAATTCCGGAGCCCATTCTTCCTGCGGCTCCAGTTACTGCAACTTTAATCATAATAATACCAACTTAAATTAAATTAGAATCTTTTAAAGCTTTTTTAAGAACTTCCAAGTTTTCTTCTTTCATTTCACATAATGGTTGTCTTAAAGGTCCTGAAGGAAGGCCCATTAAATTCATTGCAGTTTTTACAGGAACTGGATTGCTTTCAATGAATAATGCCCTAATTAATTCAACCATTTCATAGTGAAGTTCCATAGCTCTTGTATAATCATCATTTAAGATGCTGTCAACCATCAAAACCATTCTTTTAGCATCAATATTTGCGGAAGCACTTATAACACCAGTTGCTCCTACAGACATAAGAGGCAATGTTAGGGAATCTTCACCTGAAAGAATATTGAACTCGTCTTCAATTCCTTCATGGGTAAGTGCTCGATAAATATCGGAAACTTTATCAACGCTGCCGCTAGCTTCTTTAACTGCATCAATACCATCAACTTTTGCAAGCTCAACAATAGTTTCCACATCCATATTTATTCCAGTACGGGACGGGACATTGTAGAGAATAATTGGAATGTCTACAGCATTTGCAATAGTGCTGTAATGATCAACCATAGCATGCTGTTGTGGTTTATTGTAGTACGGAGTAATTAATAATGCAGCATCCGCTCCAGCATCATAAGCAAATTTTGTTAGAGAAAGTGCTTCTGAAGTGGCATTACTTCCTGTACCGGCAATAGTTTCAACTCTTCCATCAACTTCATCTACTAAAATTTTAATTACTCTTTGATGTTCTTCATGGCTAATTGTAGCTGATTCACCGGTAGTTCCAGCTCCAACCAAACCAGTTACTCCCCTCTCAATCAAGTAATTAATATTATGTCTAAAACCTTCTTCGTCAATTTGTTTATCCTCAGTAAAAGGAGTTACCATTGCAACATATGTTCCTTCAAAATTCATTCTAAAACCTCGTTAACTAAGTCGCGTGCTTTTTCACCATCATTCCAGTCAACAAACAATACTATGGCAGTTTGTGATGAAATAATTTCTAATATATTGATTTCATGTTTTTTCAATGGTTCTGTAATCTTTGAAATGATGCCTGGAGTATCTATGATATCCGGGCTTACAAATGTAATCATTGCGGTATCTCTTCCCAATGATAATGAACTTAAAACATCATTTTCTATAACAAATTGGTGCAACAAATGATATGCCTTATTAGAATCTGATTTATCAACAAATGCAGTCATTGAATTTTGACCTGCAGAAATGCCGAAAATATTTATATCTTCTTCAGCAAGACAACCTGTCAAACCAGCGAATAAGCCGATTTTTTTAACCATTGCCTCACCAACAATAGCAATAAGAGAAATAGGGTTCTTATAAAGTGATACACATTTCAACATGTCGCCCTCATAAGGTCCCACAATACGTGTTCCCTTTGCGGTTAAATCTCCGTGGGCGAAATTGATTATTTTTGCGGTTATTAATGGATCTTTATATTTTAATGCATGAGGGTGTAAAACTTGAGCTCCATGAGTAGCTAAGTCCCTCATTTCTTCAACGGAAATTTCCTCTAACAGTTTTGCACTATCAATTTTATTAGGGTCAGTTGACATTACGCCGTCTACATCTGTGACAATAATCACTTCATTAGCTTCAAGGCAATGCCCGATTAAAAATGCTGTGATGTCACTACCCCCTCTTCCCAAGGTTGTAATCTCACCGCTAGGTCCTTTTCCCAAAAATCCACAAATAACGGGAATAATACCCTGATTAACAAGTCTTTTTATTCCTTCAATTTTGATATTTGTTGTCTTAAAATCTATTTTTGCTTCTAAAGAGTTTGAATCAGTCATAATTGGCCATAGATCATTATAAGGATCAATAAATTCTGACTTGACACCTAAAGATTCAATAGTTGCTGAAAATACTCTAGCACTAGTTAATTCACCCATAGCCATAATTTCTGCCTTTTGCTTATCAGTCAAACTTGCACCAATAGCTTCATTAGATAATCCAATGAGCTCATCAGTTGTCTTGTTGACTGCTGAAACTACAACTACGACCTGATTACCTTTCATATATTCATTTACCACGGACTGCGCCGCTTTTTTAATTCTAGAACCATCGCCAACCGAGGTTCCGCCAAATTTTGCTACTATTAAATCCATTAAGTTCACCTATTTCTTAAAAAATTCTTGAAATTTTGTTAAAATATTGATTAAACAAAATATACATATCTATTTTTATACAACCATATTAATAAAGTTTATATATAAGAGATTATAAAAAAAATGAAAAAATTTTAAATATCAAAAAAAAGTATTAATAAAAAAAAGTGGAAAAATAAGAAAAATCTTATTCTTGAGTTTGTTCTAATCTTACAAGTCTGGTTACATAACCTGCAATTTTGTTTCTTAAATGTTTAGTACTTACAGTAGAGTATTCTTGTACTAATTTTTTGTTTTCTTCAAAATCAGTGGTGAAAACTCCTTTGTGAGTTTCAACAAGTTCTTTTGCTAAACGTTTAACGAATGAAGTTCTAATATTGCCCATTAACATTCCTCCTTAAAATTTTCTTTTGCTCATTTTTATTTAAAACAGTCAGCATATCTAATATCTGATCAATAATATCCACGTCAAGACCTTTTTCTTCAGAAATTCCTCTAACTTTTTCATGGATTTCATCTTCTCGGGATTTATCATAAATTGGCATACCCATATACTCTTTTGCAAGAACAACATCCTTTGCAATAGAGGTCCTCTGAGAAATTAAATCAAATAATTCATTATCAATTTCATCAATGCGATTTCTGGATTCTTTTAGAAGATTTTCGGCTTCCTCAATGCTATTGAAAGATTTAATTTTATAATCCTCACTCAAAAAAATCACCATTCTTGATAATAATGATAATAATATAATTTATTATAATACTAGTATATAAACTATATGATTAATTACTTTAAAAACAATTAATTGGATAACAAGCACTCATTTTAATATGCACCCATCATTGTCCACTTTTGTTCTAATGACCTGACCCTCATATTTGGCCCAAGCCTGTTCAACATCATCAATGGAATCATCACTTACAACAGCTACAAAGGAAGAACCAGTCCCAGACAATCCAGAAGCAATCGCACCTGATTGAAGAGCATCAATGGCAATTGTCGAATCAAAACCCAAAGTTGCTGCATAAATTAAACCATTTAAATTAAGAGCCTTGAAATAATCTTTTTGTTTTGCAAACTCAAAAGCGGTTTCAACCAATGGCGCCAGCAACTTCATTCTTTCAGGATTGGAATCTCCGGATTTTGAATAGAAATTAGGCATATAAATCAAAATAGGATAATCCTGCATTTTTTCCTTTATAATAAACTCCCTATTTTTATTGTCTGTTACGACAACCCCTCCAAAATAAGAAGCGGTTGCATCATCAAATGATCCTGTTATTGTAACGCCAGCATCCAGCGAAGCGTCAATAGCCATATTAATAATCTCCAAATCATCAAGAGGTTTTAAATCAAATTCTTGTGAAACAATGGAAGAAGTCACCTTCACAATAGCATTGGATGATGCGCTGCTGCTTGAAAGCCCGGATGCCATTGGAAGGGAAGATTTTGTTTTTAAGTCAATCCCGAATTCATCTTCGCTGATATTATAATGATTGAATACTTTTTTAACACACAATTCCATTAATGAATTATCAGCTCCAACATCATTACTGCATCTGATTGAATCGCTGGAAGTTTTAGCCTCACAGACAATATCCAATCCAATTCCGAATGCAGAACCGAATCCTGTTGCTATTGCATTAATTATAGTTGCGGAACCCGGTGATCTCACAATTTTTTTCATTATTTAACCTCATCATATGGAATATCCACTTTGGAAAAATCAAGAGCCCGGTTTCTTGCATTCAAAGATAATACATATCTTAAATCCTCATCGTTTACTAAATTATCAATGGCATCGGCAATAGATGATATTTTATTCGGATTTACAAGCAAACCGACATCATTGTTTATGATTTCACTAATTCCTCCAACATCACTGCCGATTACAGGTTTTCCGCAGGCTAACGCTTCTATCAAAACCAATCCAAAGCTTTCTGAAAATGAAGGCAATATCAAAATATCACAGCTTGGAATAATATCTTCAACATCATTTCTTGAGCCTGTGAAAATCACATCACGGATATCCTCTTCCTCAGCTTTCTTTTTAAGTTTTTTAAATAAAGGGCCATCTCCAACAATTACAAGATAATAATCGCTGTTTGCTATTTTTTTAGCTTCCAGGAGCGAATCAACATTTTTTCTTTTAATCAAATTGCCTACAAAAAGAACAATCGGTTTGTCAAAGAGTTTATATTCCTGTTTAAATGAATCATTTTCTTTATTGGAAAATTTATCAATATCAACAGAATTCCAAGACAATTTTGTTTTATTCGCAATTCCCCGGACTCCTGTTGCAATAATCTCATGTTTCAATGCGTTGCTTACTGCAAAAACACCGTCAGCATTTTTCAATACTTTTTTAATAGGTGACCTCATGAAAGGTTGTCTTTTGTACAATTCAAACATGTCAGACCCATGTGCGGTTACATATGTCTTAATGTTATGCTTATTTCCAACTTCAACTGCAGCAGCACCGGCAGGAAACAGGTAATGCCCATGGATAATGTCAATGTCTTCTTTTTGGATAAGATCCTTCAATGCATTTTTAGCATTCAATTTAAACATTAAACCCCTGACACCCGGAATATTGAGACCTTTTGTTCCGATGACATGAATACCGTCAATGTCTTTAATTTCCTTATGGGGATAAGTAATCACATAAACTTCATGACCCTGCTTGACAAGCTCTTTCGATAATGTGTGAATATGAACACCCACCCCTCCAAAATGAGGCGGGAACTGACCAACCATAGCTATTTTCATAAAAATAAACCCCTATTAATTATAATTAATTTATTAAAATTATTATTTAAATAATTACCCAAAAAATAAATGGAATAAATTATCTAGAAAGTTTTTGAAAAATCACAAAAATAATCCCCAATGATAACATGTGAAAATAAGATTATTACTAAAATAAAAAAAGAAAAAAATTAAATAAATTTTAAATGAAAACATCAAGTATTTAGAGAAATCTATCTAAAGTTCAATAGAATCCGCTTCATAAACATTTATAATTAAATCTTGTGCAACTAAATCTGCAATATTTCCTCCAAAGTTAAGGAAATGTTCGGTTTGCAAATGTGCATCCAAAATTTCTTTGGATTCCCATTGTTCAACAAATAATAAAGAGCTATCTCCAGTATGGCAATATAGATTATAATCTACATTTCCATCTTCTTTTCTTGAATTTTCAATTAAGTCTTGTGCAAATTCGACAATCTTATTTGCAGCATCCTCATCTTTAGGAATTGCTTTTGCTAAAACAAATATCATAGAATCACCTTTTTATTTAAAAAAACATATAAGTTAAAAAATTAGAAATATTCTTTCTAAAAATTTAACTTATCTTATGAAAAATTTTTACTTCATTTCAAATTGAGGTATTCCTGTAATTCTAAGACCACCATAATGGGATCTGTATTTGATGTTTAACCCAATTAAGAGAGGAGTAATTTTTTCAATGATACGGGATTTTTCTAAAATTCCGCAGTCAATAGCTTGAACTCCTGGAAGTTTATTAATGAGTTCGGTAGCAATTTCTTTTGCTTCGTTGTCATTACCTGCAATTAGACAATCACAATCTATATCATTAGGGATATTGGCCAAATGAGAATTACTGATATTACAAAATGCACAGATTACCTTTGCACCGGTTCCGGCAAGGATTTTGTCAGTTCTTTCAGCTGCTGAACCTTCCATTAAATCAATGAAACGGAATGGTTTACCGCCAATAGCTGTTTCTAATGGTACAGTAGCATCTAAAACAATTTTATCATTACAGAATTCCTTAATGCCTTCAAGAGTAGGTTTTTGAGCTGCCAAAGGTACTGTGAGAATTAGGATGTCACCTTCTTTTGCCGCATCTTCATTAGCCATACCAACAATATTTAAATCATAATCTTTGAGTTCTTCTATTGTTTCTTCAACAATTGTTAAAGCCTTTTCTTCTTTACGGGAGCCTACAATAACCTCAACGCCTTCAATAGCAAATCTTTTTGCGATACCTAATCCTTGAGGTCCGGTTCCGCCAATTACTGCAACTTTCATGTTATCCTCCACATGTTAAAATTAAATTTCGACTGATTATTAAAAAACTTTTAAAAAAAAAAGTAATGGAAAAAATTCCATTACTTTAGTTTTTCCAATTGAGAAAACAGATTTGAACTAGTCAAGATCTAACATTACAACAGGTTTAATTAAGTCTTTTGGTTTTTCTTTCATCAAGAGTAATGCATCTTCGATTTTTTCAAGTCCTTTGAATTTGTGGGTAACTAATAATTCAGGGTCTTGTCTGCCGCATAATGCTAAGTCAGCAAGTCTTTCCATTCTGACAGCACCACCAGGACATAATCCGTTTTTAATGTTGATGTTGGACATACCGCAACCCCATTCTACACGAGGAATTAATACGTTGTCAGCACCACTTAAGTAGTTTACGTTGGATACTGTACCACCTGCTTTTGCTGATTTAATAGCTTCTGCCCATGTGTTTTCTAAGTTACCACCAGCAATAACTACAGAGTCTACACCTGCACCGTCAGTCAAGTCTCTGACTTGTTCGTCGATTGCTCCTTCTTTGTAGTTAATTATGTCTGTTGCACCGTATTTTTTAGCAACTTCAACAGAAATTGGACGGGTACCTGCTGCGAATAATCTTCCTGCACCTAAACATTTTGCACCTGCAATAGCTGAAAGACCTACTGCACCGATACCGATAACAAGTACTGATCCACCTAATGGAATGTCAGCGTTTTCGGATCCCATCATACCAGTGGACCACATATCGGTTAACATTACTGCACCTTCATCGGATAAACCTTCAGGGATGAATGTTAAGTTTGCGTCTGCCATGTTTACGTGGAATCTTTCTCCGAATACACCGTCTTTGAAGTTGGAGAATTTCCAACCACCGAGAGGTTCGGTTGTTTGAGATGGGAAACCTCTTTGAGCTGCTTCGTCATCCCAGTCAGGAGTGATTGCTGGTACGATTACTCTGTCACCAGGTTTAAATTTGGTTACGTGGCTACCTACTTCTACAACTTCACCAACAGCTTCGTGACCTAAAACCATGTCTTTTCTGTCACCGATTGCACCTTCCCATACAGTGTGAATATCTGAAGTACATGGAGATACACAAGTTGGTTTAATAATTGCGTCATATGGTCCACATTCTGGTACTTCTTTTTCTACCCAACCGATTTCATTGAGTCTTTTCATTGCAAATCCTTTAAAAGTTGCCATTTTTTCACCTCATTTTATTAAAAATATTTAAAAAACCTATCAAATGATTAAAGGAAAAAAAACCTTTAAACAATTATTTTTTAGAAATTTGGTATATAAATAAACTATTTCTTCATACAATAAGTTTAAATAAATATTTCTGTGAATAATTCTATATTTTCAGCACTATATAAAATTAACTATTTTTCAATAGAAATTTTTCAAATTAAAGAATAAATAAGTATTACTTAATATTTTTACAAGTTAAAAATGATTTTTCAATTAAAAATTTATTTCGGAAAATAATTTCAAAAAATTAAATCAAATATTTTTTTTCGAATGAAAGTATTTTTCATATCGTATGGGGAAAAAAATTAAAATGAATTTCAAAATCTAAAAAAATAATTTAAAAAATATGTTCATGATAAAAAAACATGTTCATGATAAAAAATGAAATTGATGATGAAAATTTTAAGATTAAAAAAAATATACATTAATCAATAAAATGATTCTTATATGATTCATAGAAACTTCTAGCATCCCTTAACACAACATCATCATTGCTAAAGAGCATTTCTGAACTGTCAAATACTACATCATCGAAAAATAAGTATAATGAAGTGAATGTATTTGTAGCAGTGAAGAATATATTTGCAAGATCATCAACAATATAATAATCTATTTTCTTATCCCTCACCAAAGATTTAAAATACCTGTCCGAATCGGATTTGACTATCAAATCCAGGATGTTTTTTGTAGTAATCAAATCCAAATGGCCATCATGCAAAATGATTGAATCATAAATGGCATCCATAAATATCTTAGAATAAACCGGCAAAATCATGCAGATATCATTAGACAACTTAATATTTTTCAAATACTCATTTATAGGCTTGGCAAATTCAGTAATGGTTGATTTGACAACGATAGAATCATTGAAAAATGACAGTTCTTTTAAAAATTTATTTGAAACAGACTTGAGCGAATGGTTTTCCCAAAAGCTACCATTATTATCAATATTTTTGAAATTGATCAGTAAATTTTCTAAATTCTGAGCAACCAGAAAACCCGCGGAAGTAATTACAAACTGCTTGTTGGATAATCTTGTGATTAGCTTGCACTCCCTAAGTTCATTTAATCCCCGAGATATGTTACCTGATTTTTTATTAAATTCTGATTCCAATTCTTTAATTGATTTTGAAGATTCATATAAACTAAATAATAGTTTTAACCTTATTTCAGAAGTCATTAAAAATTTCAATATATTAAAATCTTCCAAATCCCTTTGACTATCAAAAAACTCAGATTTAATAATTATACCCCCTTATCCTTAGGATAAATTATATTTTCCAAAGAAACATAATCCCCGCACAATTTCTGATACTCATTAAACAGTTTTAAACCCCATTGAATAGCGTCTTTACTAGTGGATGCAATGACCGCATTTTGATTGAATTCACCGGATTTATGATAAAAAGCCAAAACCAGGCATTTATCTGATACCGTAAAAGCAAATTTAACATGAATGTCGTTTGGTATTAATCGGACATACTTATTTTTAATCCCTTTACTTTTAGGGACATACTCCTTAATAAAATCCTTTACTGCCTCTGAAACTTCATCTGGAAGTATCAACTCAACGGTACATTCATTATCAATCCAATAACTAATAATATCATCATGTCTTGGGTGAAAATAAGGAAATATTCCTTTTAAAAACTTAAATCCCATTAAAGAACATTGAAAAATTTCAGTAGCCTTAAATAAATCTATATTATTGGACTCCACTAATTTTGCACCTTCAAGCGGAGATAAATCCTTAGTTGTATCAACAAAAATGTCCAATAAGGAATCATTTAAGAAATTAACGTTTTCACTTAAAATGCGAGCTGACTTATCAAAATTAATCATGTGGATTAGTTTGAGTTTTGTTTTGTTGAACAAATAAAACCTATCGTTTACACTATAAATAATCATCCGCTGCTCAAGCTTATTAATGTTATCCAAAATTGAACTATAACCGTAATTAGTTTTCTCTTCAATCTCTTTAATTGATGCTGGAGAGTTATATAAACATCCTAAAATCTTTAAACGAATTTCAGAATTAATTAAAAATTTGATTTCCTCTTGAAAATCGTTTAAATCATCTTCATTAAAATCAATTTTCAAACTCAAACCTCACAATTGTGATTGTAATATATATTTTATTTAATAATATATTTAAACATTAAGATAAAAAATTTATCAGGAAATAACAAATAAACTCTTTTTTAAAGCATATGGTTGTTATTTAAATAATTTCCTTCCATATCCACCAAAACAACATTCAAATCCAAATCAAAGCGTTGTTTACATCTATCTTTAATAGCATCGGCAATGCTGTTTGAAACTTCAAATGATACGTCCAACTCATCCAGGATAGACATCATGTCATCGGTGGTCTTGGAATCGAATAATCTTTGCAGATTATCCCTGTCAACACCACATAATGCCGCATGAGTAACCATTATTTCCCGCCTTCCATCAGCAACGGCATGCTTTGTGTCGAATATGCCTCCGGCAACCTTAATAAGCTTACCCATATGGCCAAAGAAAGTGAATTTTTTAATTCCCCTCTTTTCGGCTTCCTCAAACATGAACCCAACAAAATTACCAGTCTGGACAATTTGCTCTTTGGTTATATCCAGATTCTGTAAGGCCAATTTTTCACCGATATTTCCCGGGACAAAAACCAAATCTTCAATTCCTGAAGCAATAGCCACATCCAGTTGAGTAACAATGGAATTCTTATATGCTTCATTCGACATTGACCTTGCAACACCGGTTGTTCCAAGAATAGATATGCCTCCGACAATGCCCAATTTAGGATTCATGGTTTTTTTAGCAATTTTTTCGCCTTCCGGAATTGAAATGGTTACTTTGGCCGCCTTACCCTTTGGCAGCTTTTCCTTCAAGTTTTCAAAAATCATCTTACGGGGAACAGGATTTATCGCATGTTCACCTACAGGTATCTGAAGACCCGGTTTTGTAATTATGCCCACACCTTCACCGCCGGTTATAATAACATCAGATGTTTCATCAGTTTTATCGAATAATTCAACAGTAGAAACAATAGCCAAATCCACAGTAACATCCGGATCATTGTAAGGATTTTTATGAGCTATAGCATAAGCTTTAAAAGGAGATATCTTCTTACATTTATCAATAATAATGTCTAATGTCTTTTTAGGAGTTTCTACTTTAACACATGCAACATCAGCCGAATCCAAAATAGCATCAAGAGCTGCTATCGAACAAGCAGTTGCTACGGTTCCAGTCGTAACCCCCGTATAATTCTCATTAGTCATTTTAATAAAAAAGAATAAAAAAGAGTGAATCTATAACAAAGATTCAATTTTTTCAATGAGTTCATCATCTCTTGGTGCACCGACAAATACCACTTCACCATCAATGACAATAGTAGGCACTGCCATGATTTGATAATTAATAGCTTTTTGTCTGTTTTCATCACTTTCATCGATTTTAAGTACTTCTACATCGATTGCATCGCCCAATTTATCTTTTGCTACTTGAGCAGCGTCAATTGCAGATGGACAATGAGGACAGGAATTTGTTGAAAATACTTCTACTTTAATTGCCATAATAAAGTCTCCATTTTTTAATTACTATTTAAACCTAATTTATAATAACTAATATATAATTGTTACCACCTACATTATTTTTCAAATGCTCACTCTAAATATTTATAATTAATGAAAAAAATAAAAATTAAATGATTAATATGGAAAACCTACCAACTGATATCAAGAAAATAATTAATGGCGCATATCCCTACATTAAAGAGTTCAATCCTGCCCAAAAAGCAGTGATTGAATCCGGATATTTAGATGACAAATCAAATTACATTATTTGTATTCCTACAGCAAGCGGAAAAACTGTTTTGGGAGTATTGCCTGCACTTAAAACAATACTTGAGGGCGGAAAAGCAGTTTACGCAGCACCGCTTCTTTCAATACAAAATGAAAAGGTAAAGGAATTTAAGGCATTTGAAGAATATGGAATCAACGTTGGAAAACATCCTTCCAGTGCAGATTTATCAGTTATGGTTTTCGAGTCTTTTGATGCGCTTACAAGATTTTCATGGGATGCCTTGAGGGATGTTGATACATTAATTATTGATGAATTCCATATGATCGGAGAATACACAAGAGGCCCAACACTTGAAGCGGCAATCACACGTGCGAAAATCATCAATCCGAGCATGAGAATAATTGCCCTTTCAGCCACCCTTAGAAATATCCAAGAGATTGAAGGCTGGCTTGAAGGAACATGTGTTGAACATGATTACAGGCCTGTGCCTCTCCATAAAGAGGTTTTGGATGCTGAGATGTTCAATACGAAAAATAAAAATGATGTTGTTGTAAAAGTAATTGAAAAAGCTATTAAAGACAAATCTCAGGCATTAGCTTTTGTATCAACAAGAAGATTTACTGAAAGCCTTGCAACTTATGTTTCCGGCAAAATAAATAAGAAAATCAATGTGGAACAAAGAAAAAGATTTAAAGAAGTTTCAGAAAAACTGCTTGAAGTTCCCAAGAAAAAGGGATCGCTGCCAACAAGCACCTGCCTTAAACTGGCGGAAGTTGCTGAAAAGGGTGTTGCATTCCACCATGCAGGATTATTCAATGAACAGAAAGAAATTATCGAAGATGAATTTAGAAACGGCAATATCTTAATGATTACTGCGACACCAAGTTTAATGTATGGGGTCAATCTCCCTTCAAAATCAGTTGTAATCAGAGACCATACCCGTTGGACCAGCAACGGCCCCCAACCGATTCCTGTTTTTGACTACGAACAGATGTCAGGGCGGGCTGGAAGGCCACAGTATGATGATGTAGGTTATTCCTATCTTATAGCTAAAACAATGGATGAAGCCCTGAACTTAGAGGAATATTACATTGAGGGAGACATTGAATTAACCAATTCAAAATTGGTTGACAATAAAGATGCTATATACCGGCAGATTATTGCACAAATCGCATCATCACTTTCCAAAAATTTAAAGGAATTAACTGACTTTTTTGGAAAGACATTATATGGATATCAAATGAGCAACAATCCTTCAATGTCCCTATTTGCTGAAGACAGTTTAAGATATGAACTTGAAACTGCATTGCAATTCTTGCTTCAAAATGGAATAATTAGAGCAACTCCGGAAGGCCTTAAGGCAACAGACTTTGGAAATTTAATAGCAAGGTCCAATTATACCGTCGAGACTGCAGTTAAAATAAAAGAATACATTTCCTCCATCAGCAAATTCAATGCGGAAGAATTTATTTATGCACTATCTGAAACTCCGGATTTACCTTTAATTTCATTTAAAGGAAGAAAATCAAAAGATCCAGTACGCGATAAGCTGTCTGAAGCAGGATTATTTGCAGTGGATATCGGAAATCCTGAAGCTACAACCGTTTCTCTTATTGAATGGATTGATGAGCGAAGCGAATATGAAATTGAGAATAAATACAATGTTTATTCCGCTTCAACAAGAAGATCCGCTTATGAAGCATCCCGCCTTGTAATATTTGCTAAAAAAACTTCAGAAGTTTTAGGCGATTACACTCACCTGAAAGAATTTGATTTCCTATCAGCCAGATTATACTATGGCGTTAAAGAGGACATTATACCATTAGTTGTTGGCGTTAAACGTCTTGGAAGAAAAAGAGCTAGAAACTTAGTGAATGTATTTGGAAACGATTTAGGAAACGTTTCTGAAGCAGAATTACAAAAAATAGATGGAATTGGTCCTAAATTAGCTTCAAAAATTAAATCCTTCACAGAAAATTAAAAATAAAAAAGGGAGGAGATTATCCTCCACCTTCAGCAACATTAGAGTCAAGTTCAATATTTTCTAAATCTAATGCTTTTTCTTTTAATGCCTCAATATCAATCTCATCATCACCATCATCAAAAGATTTTTTCTTTAAATCTTTTTCATCAAGTAACTCAACCAATTTTGAGCGGTACCATAATTCAGTTTTATCAATTTTTATCCAATCAATACCATCTTTTGATTTTACATCAACAATTTCGCCAATTGTTCCAGTATCAACATAACGGACATGATTGCCTACAGCAAGTTCTTTATCTCTTGCATCAAAAACCATATTAATACCTATTCATCTTCTATTTCAACGGTAGTTGTTTCAACTGGCTCCTCTTCCACATCTTTTGGAATTTCTTTATTTAAGATAACATAAGCACCGATGGTTGCAATATCTTCAAAGTCTATTTCGAGTTCGTCTCTAGAGAAGATATTTTTTTGTAAAGTTAAAAAGATTTTTTCAATTTGACCAGATGCAGGGTCAAAATCTACATTATCAATTTTACCAACTTCATATGCATTTTTATCTAAAACTGTGGAACCTATAAATTCTTTGATTTTCATAGTATCACCTTTTATTATATTTATTTTGATAGACATATAATAAAACATTAACTATTTAAACAATACGATTATATAAAATTAACTATTAAATTTTTAAAAAAAGGGTGTTTTAAATGGAAAATGCATGTCGAATAATAATTGAGGATATTCTAAATGGTAAAATTTCTACTCGCCGCGATTTAGAAATTTCAAAAAGGCAATTATGCCGCGATTTGAAATTATCCAGATTTATGAGCAATGCAGACATTTTAGAATATGCTAAACCTGAAGAAAAAGAAGTTGTTTCTGGCATTTTAAAGAAAAAACCTACAAGAACAATGTCAGGCGTTGCAATTGTTGCTGTGATGTGCCACCCACACAAATGCCCTCATGGAAGATGTTTCTATTGTCCTGAAAGTGAAATAGCGCCTCCAAGCTATACCGGTGAAGAACCAGCAGCGTTAAGAGGTAGAATGTATGAATTCCACCCTTACATTCAATGTTTCAATAGACTAAAACAGCTTAAGAAAATAGGCCATCCCATTGATAAAGTTGAATTGATTATAATGGGAGGAACATTCCCATCAAGAGACCTGTGCTATCAGGAATGGTTTACATCACAATGTCTAAAGGCAATGACCGATTTCGGATTGATTATTGAAAATAAACCTGAAAATTACGAATACAATTTGGACTACGATGAAATCAGATCATTTGAAAATGGAGTTTTGAAGACTTATCCTCCAAATGATTACGTTTTAATTGATGATGTTCAGAAAGCCAATGAAAAATCAAAAGTAAGATGTGTTGGAATGACCTTCGAAACACGTCCGGATTATTGTAAACAGGAACATATTAACAGAATGTTGGATTTTGGAGTTACAAGAGTCGAACTTGGTGTTCAAACATTGTCCGATGATTTATATGTTAAAATCAAAAGAGGCCATACTATTGCAGATGTAATTGAAGCCAATCAGCTTCTAAGAGACTCTGCCATAAAAGTGGCTATGCATATGATGCCCGGTTTGTTCGTTAGAGAAAAGCAGGATTTGAAAATGTTTAAACAATTGTTCAGTGATGATAATTTTAAACCGGACATGCTTAAAATCTATCCATGCCTAGTTACAGAAGGAAGCGAATTGTATGATTTGTGGAAAGCCGGAGGATATGCTCCCTACACCGATGAGGAAGCTGTTGAACTGATTGTTAAAATCAAAAAGATTCTGCCGAAATGGGTCAGAACCATGAGAATACAAAGGGATATCCCATCAACATTAATTGAAGCTGGTGTTAAAAAATCAAACCTCGGAGAGCTTGTCTACAACCGACTCGAAAAGGAACACATCGACTGCCAATGCATCAGATGCCGTGAAATTGGACACAAAAAGACAAGTCAGGAATATACATTAGATGATTTTGAATTATTTAAAGAAACTTACATGGCCTGTGATGGTGTTGAAAACTTCTTATCTATTGAAGACGTGAATGAGGAAAGCATAGCTGGATTTTTAAGGTTAAGATTTCCTTCCAAAAATCATTTCAGAAAAGAAATCAGCGATAAGACTGCCCTTGTTCGTGAACTTCATGTTTACGGAAACATGATAAAAATTGGAGATAAAAATCCTAAAATAGGCCAGCACACCGGATTTGGCGAAAAACTCTTAAAAGAAGCTGAAAATTTAGCTATCGATAATGGAAAAGAAGAAATGGCCATAATCAGTGGAATCGGTTCCAGAAATTATTACCGTAAATTCGGATATGAAAAAGTTGGACCATACATGATGAAAAAGTTAATATGAAAATATTTAAATAGTTCATTCGTGTAAATACTAACTAATTATAACAAGAGTGGTAATATGTACAATATAAAAAATTCAAAAGAATTAGCAACCTACATCAATTATGCCAATTTAAACAATATCATCACTGAAGATGAAATGAAAGAATTTTTGGAAAAAGCTAAAGAGACAACTTTCAATTCAGTTATCGTTTCACCGACATATGTGGAACTGGCTAAAGAATCTTTAAAAGACACAGACATTAAAGTTGGAAGTGTAGTCGGATTCCCATTAGGTTTTGAAGATAGCCAAACAAAATTAGCCGAAGCAAAGTCCTTAATTGATAAAGGTGCAGACGAATTGGAAGTGGTTGTTAACTTAAGCCATCTTAAAGATAAAAAATACGATTTAATAGGTAAGGAAATCGAAGAGATAAAAAAAGCAGTGGGCGATAAAATCCTAAAGGTAGACATAGAAGTTAAAGCTCTTGACGATGCGGAAAAATCTGCAGTAGTTCAAGTTATTGAAAAGGCAGGAGCGGATTACGTTAAAAATGCAACAGGATTTGTAACCCCTTGCCACATATATGAAATCGTAAACGACATCAACATCATCCAAAAATATGCTCCAAAAGTTAAAATCGAAATATATGGTGGAGTTGACAGCTATAAGATTGCCAACCAGGTTTTGACAGGTGGAGCAGATAGAATAGCAAGTAATCAGGGATATGAAATCGTTAAAAGATATAAAGAGTTGAGAGAAAACACTCAAGTAAAACCAAAACCGATTACCTTAACTAAAAAATAGGTAATTTTCACTTTTTCTTTTTTTAATAAACAGATGAATATAGTATTTTCCATATTAAACTAAATAAAAATAACAGAATATTAATTGGAAAGCTAATTTTTAAGAAAAATAGTATAAAAAGAATGCCATGGGCCGGACTTGAACCAGCGACATCTAGATCTTCAGTCTAGCGTTCTCCCATCTGAACTACCATGGCATATGGACCGAACGAGATTCGAACTCGTGATCTCCTCCACGTCAAAGAGGAATCATACCCCTAGAC
>NZ_JAFRKB010000037.1 GCF_017431965.1 Methanobrevibacter sp.
ATTTTGTGAAATTTGAAGACAAGATTATACAAATAACTAGCATTGGCAAGAATAGCATTGTTGGAGATGACATATCCACAAATAAAAAGTATAACATCCCTATGAAAAGTTTAGATGAACTTAAGCTTGTTAAAAAATATGATGAAGTCGAAACTACAACAATCATTTCAAAATCCCCAAGCACAATCCAAATTTTAGATCCAAGCGATTATTCTGCAGTAGATTTGGAGATGAAAGAAAAATTCTCCGATTACAATATTGGAGATGAAATAAAACTTATTAAGATTAACGATTACATTTATTTATTAGATTAAGTGATAAAATGAATATTGAAGAAAAAATTCAATTGATTGAAGAAGGAACCTTAGAAGTTATAGATACAGAAGAATTAAAAGAAGTCCTTAAAAAAGAACAGCCTATAGCTTATACTGGTTATGAACCTTCTGGAAAAATCCATTTAGGACATGCAGTAACTGTACAAAAATTAAAGCAATTACAAAAATTAGGTTTTAAAATTAAAATCCTTCTTGCAGATTATCACGCATTTTTAAATGGAAAAGGAACTGTTGAAGAAATAGCTGAAACAGCCGAATACAACAAAAAATGTTTCCAGGCTTTAGGGCTTGACGAAACTACCGAATACGTTTTAGGTTCATCTTTCCAACTCGATCCAGACTATACTGATAAAGTTTATCAATTAGCTACAATGACTACTTTAAAAAGAGCTAGAAGAAGTATGGATCAAGTAAGTCGTGCCGATGATAACCCTAAGGTAGCTAGTGTGATTTATCCGATAATGCAAACCGTTGATATGGCTGCTTTAGAAGTAGATATCGCACTTGGTGGAATGGAACAGAGAAAAATCCAAATGCTTGCACGTGAAAATCTAGAAAAGATAGGTGAAAATGTGCCCGTTTGTATTCACACTCCATTATTGCATGGCCTTGATGGAGATGCTAAAATGTCTTCAAGTAAAGGAAACTACATTGCAGTAGACGATTCTGTTAAAGAAATTACCAAAAAAATCAATAAAAGTTACTGTCCTCAAGGAGAACTTGAAGGAAATCCTATGATTGAAATTGCAGAAACTTTCGTTTTCCCTAATCAAGATACTTTACTTATCAAAAGACCTGAAAAGTTCGGTGGAGACATTGAACTCACTCATGATGAGTTAATTAAAGAATTTGGTGAAGGAAACTTACACCCAATGGATTTGAAAAATGGAATAAAAGATTTCTTAATTGAATTCTTTGCTCCTGTAAGAGAATACATGGAGGGAAATTAAATGGTGGAAGAAAAAGAAGAATTTGAAATGGGTTTGCCGAATGGTGTTGGTGAACAGATGCTTGCTCATGCATTTGAAAAGTTCGATATTAAATTAGAGCAGACCGAATTCGGCCCTAAACTAATCGGAGAATATGATGAGCTTGTAAAAGCTAGAGACTTTTTGGAAAACGCCATTCGTGAAAGATTAAAAGAATTGGAAGGAGAATAATCATTCTCCAAACTTATTTTTTACTTATTAGTTTAAAGGAATCGAAAATAGTTCACATTTTTGAAAAATATATCATTGAATGCAATCCGGACAAATACCAAGATAAGGTGCTACCGCTTTTTTAATATCTGAAGATACCTTATTTACTCCATTATTCGCATCAATTTTTTCACACTGGAAATTTTTGGATATTTCTAGATAATTGGCCTTGACCTTTGTTAAGAATTCCTCATTTTCAAAAGTGTCCTTGCCAGAAGTTCTTGCAACAGATTTTTTCACATCCAAATCTAATAAAATTAACAAATCCGGCTTTTTAGCATATTTATTTAAAACTTCAATCCAATCTGCAGGTTCCTGATAAGCAAGTGATGAAATAAATGACCTATCTGAAATAAATATTTTTGAATCTTCACTTAATTCATCCATTATTAACATCCTATCTGCTGCAAAAAGAAGGCCTAGTGTTTTTTGAAGAGTGTCCGTTGTTGCATCTGGACGTTGCAATATTTTTCTAATTAGTTTTCCTACTTCAGAGTCAGTTGGTTCCACCAAGGTTTCAACTCTAAATCCATTATTCTCTAACCATTCTTTCAACATTTGGATTTGAGTTGATTTTCCAGCACCATCAATTCCTTCAAAAACTATGTACATAACATAGAATATGTTTTAATTTAATATATAATTAATTACAAAGATTTAAATGTATAAATATAATCAAGGTGTATAAATAAAATGGCTTTAGAAGAATTATTGGCCCCTGCAGGTTCTTACGATGTCCTGGTAATAGCAGTTAATGCAGGTGCCGATGCAGTTTATATTGCTGGGCAGAATTATGGTGCCAGAGCATATGCTAAAAATTTTACAATTGAAGAAATTGAAAAAGCAGTGAATTATTCACATTTAAATGGCGTTAAGGTCCATGTTACAGTCAACACATTAGTTAATAATTTTGAAATTGTTGATGTCTTAAAATATTTATTTAAATTATATCAAATTGGCGTGGATGCAGTTATCGTGCAAGATTTAGGATTGATTTGGCTTTTAAAAACATTCATTCCAGATTTGGAAGTTCATGCATCAACACAAATGGGACTAAACAATTATCCTTCATTTAAATGGGCTTCAAAAAACAATATAAAAAGAGTGGTTCTTCCACGTGAAGTAAACATTGAAGAAATCAAAAGAACACATGATAGACTTCAAAATGACAATATCAACATGGATATCGAAGTGTTCGGTCATGGAGCATTGTGTTATTGTGTGAGTGGAAAATGTTATATGTCCTCATACAATAGTGGAAGAAGCGGGAACAGAGGAGCATGTGCACAGCCTTGCAGAAGAGAATACCGTTTGAAATACAGAGGATACAATATAGGAAACGGATTTTTATTGTCCACACATGATCTTGCAACATACAACAATTTACAGGCCATTTCCGATGCTGGGGCAAAATCCCTTAAACTGGAAGGCAGAATGAAATCCGGCGATTACATCGGAACCATTGTTAACAGTTACAGAAACCTTTTGGATGGAAAAGAAGGAGACTATAAGAAAGATTTACATCTTGTATTTAACAGGAAATTCACCAATGGATACATCATGAACGATAAGCCTGGAGACGTGATGGGAAGGGGAAGTTCCGGCCATGAAGGATTATACATTGGAGACATAACCAACATTGAAGATACAAAAGTTACAATTGAAATTAAAAACAAGGAAATTCCAATTATTTTAGAGCCTGGAGACGGAATTGCATTTAAATACAACGGGAAAATCAAAGGAATCTATCTTGAAAATATCATAAAGCAGGATGAAAATGAGATTATCATTGACACAACACGTCTTGTTAAGGTTGGAACAGAAGTATTTATCAGCTATTCAAAATCCACCCACGAGTATCTAAAGCAGTTTGAAAAGGAAACCATCAAAAACAATGTTGGAATTAACCTATCCATGACTTGGGATGAAAACCTGAATCTTTATACGAAAGTTGAATTCAACATTGACAATGAACTAATAAATTTCAGACACAAATGTTTGGATAAATTTGAAAAAGCAAAAAATAAGCCAGTTACAGAAGAAACAATCGAAAAACAGTTGTCAAAAACTGGTGAAACACCATTTTATATCAATAAAGTCAGATTTAACAATATGCCTAAGGGCATTTTCATACCGATTCGCGAAATAAACCAAATCAGGCGTGAAATTCTAGACACCGCAACAGACCTATTACTGAAACATTACACTCCGACTAAAAAATCCGTCAAACAGGTCAGAAAAGATTTGACTAAATTTTTCGAAGATTATGAAAATATTAAAGATAAAAATAAAAGGAAATCACCAAAATTATCAATATTTATAGATGACCTATCACAAATAAAAGCGGCTTCCGGATTTGACCTGAAAAGGATATACTTTGATGGAAACTGCCACTACAACAACCCCGAAGATTACTTTTCCAATATAAAGGAGACACTGAAAAAAGCCAGTTTGATGGCATCGCCAACCGAATTGGTCTGGGTTTTGAATTCATTTATAACAGAAGATGAAGCGATAAAATGCAATGAAATCATAAAAGACCTAGAAAATGAGGGAATCATAATTTCCGTAATGGGCGATTTTCCGGGAATGAAGGAAATATTTGATTGTCCGATTTATGGAAACCATAACCTGAATGTTTGGAACAGCTTCTGTGTGCGAAATCTGAACGAAGCTGGATTCAAATCATTGATATTATCTTGTGAACTTTCAGGAAAAGAAATTAAAGAGTTGATTAACAAGAATCATGACAGGAATATTGACCTTGAAATGATTGTGAATGGAAACCTGGAAGTGATTGTAAGTAAAGATGATTTCACAAATCTAAATGACGGCAAAGACTTCATTATTTCAAACGATGCTGACTATGCAATCCTGGAAGATAAAAAAAGGAAAAAATTCAAATATAAGGTATTTTTCGACTACACCCGTCAAAGCCACATCATCAACAAGGACTGCCTATGCCTAATTGAAGAGATGAATGAAATTAAGGAATTGGGTCTTGACTCATTAATTCTGGATTGCAGATATTCAAATGAGAAATACACTTCCCAAATTTTATCGATTTATAATGAAAGCCTAAAAAACAAAGATCAAGAGGAATTGACCAAGTACAAATATCAAATTATGGATTTCTCGCAATCATACATCAACAAAGGCAATTACATTGAAGGAAGATTACACGAGGACAAATAATGAGAATTCCCGAATTGCTTGCGCCAGTTGGATCCATGGAACATTTAAAAGTTGCAATCAATGCAGGTGCAAGTTCAGTTTATTTATCCGGAAAGGACTATGGCGCGAGAAAATATGCAACAAACTTCACACTAGATGAGATAAACGATGCTGTAAACATTGCCCACCTGCATAATGTCAGAGTTTACGTTACCGTAAATACCCTAATTAAGCAGGATGAGCTGGAAGATGTCATCAACTACCTGTCAGACTTATATGCAATTGGAGTGGATGCTGTTTTGGTTCAGGATTTGGGTCTGGTTGATTTGATTAACAGACATTTGCCTAATTTAAAAGTTCATGCTTCCACCCAAATGACCTGTGAAAACCAGTTAAAATTGGATTATCTTGAAAGTAAAGGAATAAAAAGGGTTGTCCTTCCGCGCGAAATGAGAAAGGAAGAAATAAAAAATCTTAAAACAAATATGGAACTTGAAATATTTGCCCATGGTGCACTATGCTATTCCTATTCCGGACAGTGCCTTATGAGCAGCTTTAAAGGTGGCAGAAGTGGAAACAGAGGAACATGCGCCCAACCTTGCCGTCAGAAATATAAAGTTTCAGGACTTGAGAAAGAAGATTATTACTTGTCCCCATGCGATTTATCATTATATGATAAGCTAAAAGAAATTTCCGAGCTGAACATCAGCTGCATTAAAATTGAAGGCAGAATGCGCAATAAAGAATATCTGGCCATTGTAATCAGCAATTATAGGAAAGCCTTAAATAAGCTAAAAAGTGGAAAGAAAATTGAAAGTGAAGAAATAAGTTTGGTTTTCAACAGAGGTTTTGTCGAAGGGCAATTCAGCAAAACATCAAAAAGAAGCATCAGACCGGGTCATGTTGGCTTGAAAATAGGAAAAGTAATCTCAAGCGGCAAAAATCAGATTGCAGTAAGATTAAATGACGATTTGAAAAATATTCCCGAAAGGGGAGACGGATTGCTAATAGTTAAAAACAATAATGATTATGGCCTGGAAATATCACAAAATCCAGTGATAACTACATTAAATCACTTCCAAAAAGGTAAAAATAAACAGATTAAAGACCTGACAAGGAAAAACAAAGTTCTAATCATTAAAAAAGTATGGCAAAACAAGAAAAGCGATTTTAATTTAAATGAATCTGATGTTTATCTGACAAAGAGAAATAACCTGATTAAAAAAGCCCGTGAAATAGAAAACAAAGGAAATAGCTATGTTAAATCCAAATTAATCCTTACATTTTCCATTAAAAACAAATTTCCAAAACTAAAAGGTAGAATCACACTTGCAAACCACAAGGAAATAGAATGCGAAGTTGTAGGAAACACCCCATTTGAAAAACCTCTTAAAAAAAGCGTTGCGAAAGAGACAATTCAAAAACAGCTCTCTAAAGTGGATAATTATCCTTATCAAATTACACAAATCAATGTGAACTATGATGGAACTCTTTTCATTCCAATCAGCAAGATCAATGAACTTAGAAGAAACTTATTTGAAAAATTGGAAAGAGAAATTGCTGATTCATATAAACATGAATCCAAAAAAATCAAATTGGATTTGAAAGAATCAAAAAAAGAAAATAGATCCGCGAATATTTCTTTTTATACTAATAATTTAACCCATTTGAAAAATATTAAGAATGTTAAAAGAGTTTACTTGGAAATTCCTCCTGAAAATGATAACCCCAATATCAATGAAAAAGAAAATTACAACTTAAACTATATGATTAGCTTTTTAAAGGAAGCTTATGAAATTTCCTATGATAAAGACTATAAATTGATATGGAAATGGCCGGACATTACTCATGACAAATTGATTAAAGTTCTAAATAAAGTACGGGGAATTTTAAACAATATGAACTATAATATCCCTATAATGAGCAATAATTTCAAAGGAGATTATGGACCATATTCCATGAACATTACAAACTCACAAACAATTGAATCTCTCGATAACTACAGAATTCTTACAATTTCACCTGAATTAACCAAAAAAGATTATGAAGGCATAATAACATATTCCAATCCGGATAAAATAGAATTGCTTGTTCAAGGATCAGTTGAGTTAATGAAAACACGCTATCCCCTATTATACAAAAAGGAAATTAAACAGCTGAATGATAATTCTAAATTCTACTTAATTGATGGAAAAAACAATGCCTATCCAATCCATAAAAGCATTTCCTGTGAAGAACTTATTTTGTTCAATAGTGAAGAGCTTTCGTTGCTTAAAGAAATTGCACACTTGAAAGACATTGGTTTTTGCAATTTCTCCATAGATGGCCGTTGGAAAGGCGATGACTGCTGCAACTTGATTAATATTTATAACTCTGCACTAAAAGGCGAAATTAACGAAAAAGAGTTACTCAAATATAGTCCGAAAAACACTTTCGGCAATTACAAATAATACTTTTCAAATGCTCTTGGCAATGTATGATAATATATTAAAATATATACTATTTTTAAAAAGGGTTTGGTAAAATGCAAGGGGAAAAAATTACATTGCAAAACATAAAAGGGATTGGGGATAAAATCTCTGAAAAAATTCTTAACAGTGTTGGAGGAGAAGAAGAACTCCAAAAAATCGTTGATAATGTTGATGTTGAAAAAATATCAAATATTGAAGGAATAAGCCAAAGAAAAGCTATTGAAATAATGAACCAATTGCTTAATAATCCTAGCTATGAATTCATTAAAAGCGACAGGGCCATGGAGATTTATGATGACATCATAAATAAAATTTTATCATATTCAAATACGACATATTCAAAAAATAGAATTTTACTCCTTTCACCATCAAAAGACATTGGAAAAATAAATTCCAGACTCGATTTTGTAATGTCTGCAAAAGAACACGTTTCCCAACTTCCAATCATTAAATTGAGAGGTTTGATGAAAAATCTAAAAGAAGTTGAGGAAGCCAAAGCAGAATATGACCCCAGCAAAGCAATACTTGTAGAAAGTGAAGAAGATAATTCATATCTTACCGATTTAGGACTAAATCAATATTATCCAATCATCACCGCCAGTGATTCACCCCTGCTACAGGAAGAAATGATGAATTATGATTTGGTATTTTATGTTTATTCGCAAGGAATTCTCGATTTTGAAGGAATGCCCAACTTGATAATGGTCAGTATTGATGAAAATGATTATGAAATAGTTCCTGAAAAGATAATTAACTTTTTTGTACAGAATAAAGAATTATTTGAAAGAGTTCATGAAATTCAAAAAATCAGAAACAGGGAAAGTGTCTTGGGAGACATCATTCCTATCATCAATGAATTAAACATTATCGATAAAAGGGAAGTGGATATTGAAGAGTTAGTCAATTCTCTAAAATATGATATGGATAATGAATTAGAAAAATCAATAAAACAAGTTGATCTTGAGGGAGATGAAATACTCAACCTATTAAACAATAACTTCCCCCCAAAGATTAGCAAAATATTTGACGAAATTATCAATAAACGTAAAGAAATTATCCGTGAAAAAACAGGTATTAGTTTTGACCCATTTCTCAGAACATATCCTATCCAAATTGACGAAAATGAAATTCAACGTGTGACTCTAGAGCAGTCATCAAAAAAAGAAAATGATATATTTGACATTAAAAAAAGTGCTGCAATTCAGCTAAATTCAATTAAAGATAAAGCTATCAAAGAAGTTGAAGATGTAATCAAATTCGACTACGAATTTAGTTTAGGCAGCTTTGCATATGAATATGGGTTATGCAGACCTCAATTCGGCGAAGACATCAGATTAACTGGTGCACTTCACCTAGAATTGGCGCTTGAAAAAGATAAAGATTATATTCAAAAAGTGGACTACCAATTAACCCCAAATGAAAATATTGCCCTTTTAACAGGTGCCAACAGCGGAGGTAAAACAACACTTCTTGAAACATTAACACAGATTTCAATAATGGCACAAATGGGCCTCCCTGTAAGTGCCGATGCATGTGAGATAAAAATTGTTGATGAAATTTACCACTTCTCCAAAAAACGATCCCTTGACGCAGGGGCTTTTGAATCCTTCTTAAATGTATTTATCCCAATTGTAACAACCAAAAGTGAAAAATTAGTTTTATTGGATGAACTGGAAGGAATTACTGAGTTAGATGCTGCAGTTAAAATTATCTCCACATTTATTGACATGATTAAAGAATCAAATTCCTATGGAATAATTGTAACACATATGGCGAGGGAAATAATGAATTACACAAATATTCGCGTAGATGGAATAGAAGCAAAAGGCTTGGATGAAAATTATAATTTAATCGTCGATAGAACTCCAAAAATGAATTTCCTTGCAAAAAGTACCCCCGAATTGATTTTAAAAAGAATTTATGAAAAATCGGATGATGATTTAAAAGCAGTATATGCAAGAATTTTAGAAAAATTCTAAAACATTCCACCCAACCCATTAGCTTTGAACTACCTCAAGAGGTGGAGCTCAAGGATTCTTACTTTACATGCTATAGAAACTAATGCTTCTAGAATTACCGTGCTACCCAACAATCCCTGAGGTTCACAAAGATAAAAAAAATAATCCCCTTCAACCTATTCATACAAATAACTTTAATATTGTAGATAACATTATATTATTTATGGAAGAATATGGACAATGGGATTCCACTTTAACATTTATTTTTGCAATGATTGGAGTTGCGATAGGTCTTGGAAACATATGGAGATTTAGCTATATCGTATACTCAAATGGAGGAGGTGCATTTTTTATCCCTTACATTTTTGCAATAGCTATTATGGGGATTCCATTTTTAATTTTAGAATATGGGATTGGATTTTCATTTAAACAGTCGTTTTCTGAGATTTTTAAATCGATTAATCCCAAATTCGAATATATTGCGTGGATACTTATCTTTTCCATATCAATCGTATTAATATATTACATGGTCATTATTAGCTGGGACTTATTTTACCTAGTTAAAAGCTTAACTTTCAGCTGGGGAAGCGATACGGCAGCTTACTTCGTTCAAAATGTTGGAGGCAGTGAAAATCTTTCGAAAATAGGTAATTTTTTCATCCCCGCAGGAATTGGAGTGATTGTTTCATGGTTCATATTATGGTTTATATCCCATAGAAGCATTGACAAAGGAATCGGGCTTGCTTCAAAGATTTTAATACCAGCAGTATTTGTCATTATGGCAATCATCGTTATCTATGCACTAACACTGCCGGGAGCAAGTATTGGAATTGATACATTATTGTATCCAAATTGGAATCTTCTTTTTGACATCAACATATGGATTGTGGCATTTTCACAAATAATATTCTCTCTTGGAATTGGTGAAGCCCTAGCGTTAACATATGCAAGTTACTTATCGGACAATAAGGGTTTGACTGATAATGTATTCTTTGTTGTTGCATCAAACTCTAGTTTTGAAATATTTACAGCATTTGGAGTATTCTCAATCCTGGGTTACATGTCAGCAACATCCGGAATCCCAATGATACAGATAGTTAGTGAAGGTACAGGACTAATATTTGTCGTATTTCCAAAAATATTCAGCTTAATGGGAATTATAGGGCGTTTTTTAGCACCATTATTCTTTTTAGCAGTGCTGTTTGCAGGAATCAGTTCGGCTTTTGCATTTTTTGAACCGATAATAGGTTCAATCTCATCAAAATCAAATATGAGTCGTAAAAAGCTTGTGACAATATTAAGCATTATCGGCTGTTTATGCTCATTAATATTTACATGTGGAATAAGCAGTTATCTCGTTGGAATCGTTGACGGATTTGTAAATAAATTTGGGATATTGCTTTTAATTGCAATCCAATGTGTTGTGTTTGGATGGTATTACGGTGCTGAAAAAGTTATTCCTGTCTTAAATGAAAAATCAAGAATCAAAGTTGGTTTTATTTGGACAGCACTCATAAAATACATTCTCCCTATATTTTTAGTAATAATATGGCTAATTGGAATCGTTGATCTATTCATGACAGTTAATCAATTTGAATTGATGATTGATCTTGGGCTTATTATAATAGTCCTAACATTATCCTACATATTTTACAAAATGAAACCAAAAGAAGATACTGTATAAAATTTATAATATTCATTAAAATAATGAAGGCGTTATCTGTGGACAATAAAAAAATCATTATAATTGGCATAATACTGCTCATCATAGCGGCCGCCATCATTTTTGTAATTTTAACTTCAGTTAATTATGAAAGAATTGATATAACACCAAACGGAACAACCATAGAAGTTCCTGCCAATCAAACAGAATATGACGGAAATGTTGAGGGAGCAAAAATATGGCATTGGAACAATGGAATATTGCTTACATACAATAATCACGAAGACCCGAATTTTATCCAGGTGACCGAATTAGGATTCAATGCCATTAATGAACTAATAAAAAATGGCGAAAAACAAAACATTGATGGCATTACATGTTATGTAATAAATGCAGATGAATTATTAGAAATTCACATATTTGATATCATTAAAGTAAATTATAACGGCAAATTCTATTGCATTCCATTATCTAATGAAACTACTCACGACAATATTCTAATCTGCTGCAATGACAAGAACATAGCAGTTCACATGGCCAAATCTGTAGTATACAAAAATGTTTATCCGAACCATACTGATTTAGGCGATGCCATCTCCACCATAGAAAACATAACCGGAGATTTGCAGTCAAAAGCAAATGATTATGCAAACAGCAATAATTTAAGTGAGATCAGATCAGCAGTAGAAGAGAAAACTGGAGTTAATTTAGATTATGCTAAAACAACAATAGAGAAATACACTGGAAAGTTGCCTATCTAATAGCCGACATATTAAACTTATAAAATTAATGGAGAACAATGGTTACTATGGAAGTTATTAATGAAAAACAAACCCCCAAAAGAAATTTTAAAAGAAGTTTAATTGTATTCATTGGAAATGTCCTGGGAATATACCTTATATGCTTTTTAGGATTAGGAGTCGAAGTTAGATATTTTGATGACATAATCTTTTTAGTGCTATTTATCAGTTTGATTAATGCAATACTCTGGCCTTTTTTAACAAGAATAGCAATGCCCTTTTTAGTTTTAACTTTCGGTTTCGGAACATTAATATTGAACGGACTTCTCCTTCAGTTTTTCGCACCATTATTTGATATAGAAATTAAAGGTGCTGCAATGATTCTTGCCCCATTGGCGATGGCTGCCGTTACAACTGTACTGTCCTCATTAATAACAATTGAAGATGACAGTTCATATTACAGGTCTGTTTTAAAAGATGCGAAAAAGAAAAGAAAAACTAAAATTAAAGATTACCCTGGAGTAATAATCGTTGAAATTGATGGACTTGCTTACGAAGTTTTATGTGAAGCAATCGAAAGAGGAGACATGCCCACAGTTAAAGAAATGATTGACAGTGACAAATACAATCTTAGAATGTGGGAAACTGACCTGTCCTCCCAGACCGGCGCAAGCCAAGCTGGAATCCTTCATGGAAATAATGAAGGCATTGTTGCATTTAGATGGATAGAAAAGGGCAATGGCAATCAGATGATGCAGTGTTCAGGAATCAGCAAAGTTCCCGAATTAGAACAGAGAATCTCAGATGGAAATGGATTGCTTGTGGATAATGGAGCAAGCAGGTCAAATTTATTCTCAGGAGATACTGATAATGTAATATTTACATTCAGTAAGATAATGGAATTTAAGAAATTATACAATAAGGCATGGTATTCAGTGTTCTCCAATCCCAGCAATTTTGCACGTATCATTGCCCTGTTTCTTGCAGATATCATACGTGAAATCTGGTCGCAAATCATGCATTCAGTAAAAAACATTAGACCAAGAATAAAACGTGGAATAGTTTACATTCCAACAAGAGCTGCCACAAATGTATTCATGAGAGAAATCAATACTTCAACATTGATTGGAGACATGATGGTTGGAGATGTTGATGTAGCATACTCAACATACCTGGGTTATGATGAAATAGCTCACCACTCAGGAGTTAGGGACAATGACGCATGGTTTGCCTTAAGAGAAATGGACAAACAAATCAAACATTTAACTGATGCGAACAGATATTGTCCTAGAGACTATCAGTTTGTCATTCAATCAGATCATGGTCAAACAAATGGTGCTACATTCACCCAAAGATATGGTGAAACATTTGAAGACTTTGTCAAATCATTGCTTCCTGAAGACATGGCCATGTTTGCAAAAATGACTTCAAACGATGACCACTTCGCTAGAGACTATGCTCCATTTTCAAGAAAAGATAAAAGAATAGAAAAAGAAAAAGAAGAAGAACAGGAATTAAGTGAGTCTGAAGTTATCGTATTGGCTTCAGGTAACCTTGCCATGATTTATTTGACACAATGGGATTATAGATTAACATACGAGGAACTTAACAGTTATTTCCCGGAATTGATACCGGGCATCATAAACAATGAATATGTCGGTTTTATTTTAGTTAAATCACAAGAACACGGTGATTTAGCTATTGGAAAAAATGGAACCTATTTCCTAGACAGTGGTGAAATCGAAGGTGCAAACCCTCTTGAAGGATTTGGAGACAATATTGTACAACATTTAAAAAGAACCAGCTCCTTTGAACATACCCCCGATATCCTGGTTAACAGTTTTTATGATAAGGAAGCTGATGAGGTATGCGCTTTTGAAGAATTGGTTGGAAGCCATGGTGGAGCCGGCGGAGATCAATCCAAGCCATTCATATTATACCCTTCAAGCTGGAATGTCAGTGATGAGGATATCATTGGTGCAGAAAACATTTATAAACTGTTAAAAGAGAATTTAGCTGAATTAAAAAAATAATACTATTTTGAGCACGAGAAATTGTTTTAGTATTGAAATATTGTTCTAATTTAAGATTATGCTGAATAAAAACAATACTTATATTGGAAACATGAATTAGCTTTACATCCACATATATTGCACATGAAAATTTTAATATGTTTAAATATATATTCTAAGTAGGTATTCACTATGAATGCCGTTATTAGAGGTGAGATTATGAAAAAGATATTAGTTATTTCGGCAATTTTACTTGCAATCTGTTTAACAGTTAGTGCAGTAAGTGCAGATGATGGTTGGAGTTTCAATTTCTCTTCAAGTGAAAGCAGTAACTCTAACGGGGGAGCCATGTCATTTGATAATGGAAAATTAGTATTGCAAGATATTGAATTCAATGTCCCTGATGGATATAAAGAGAATGAAAGTGCACAAAAATTAGCTGAAGATGCTGAAGATGTAGCTGATGCTAAATATTCTGTTTGCCAATTCATTAAAGATGGCAAAGAAATATTTGTAAAAGTATTCTTCTTTAAAGAAGATTCAAATGAGGAATTCGTCAATTTAGAACCTGTAGATGATGAAGTTGAAAAAACTATTGCTGGAATTGACGGCGTTTATAATGCAAATAAATACGGTGATAATACACCTACTTTCAGATTCCTTAAAGACGGCAAATTAGTTGAAGTTAATGCACCAGATGACGACACACTTAACTCAATACTTAAAAACTAAACATGAGGATAAATCATTAATCATGATTTATCACCTTTTTTACAGAATTTTCTAAAAAAAAAAATTTAAAATTATAAAGATTTCCTTTTTTATCGTGCCTAAACCATTGGCTTGAATTATTAAAAACTAAAAATCATTGTAATTTTTTAATTTCTCTAAATAATTTTTTACGTGTAGTAAGCAAATGCAGTCCTAAAAATATTATGCTGAAAATTGAAGAGGATTTATGTATATATGAAATCTTATGCCCACCAATTGTAATATTTTTCAATGATTTTTGGCTAGAACAGATGCCAGAAATGATTGTTATTGCTAAAGAAATCAGCAATCCAATATTTATGATAAGGTCTATGGTTCTTTTAAGATTATATTTCCCCTTAAATATTGCTTTAAAATATCTTTTATTATATTTTATATGCAGCACTATTAAAAAAATCAACCCTATTCCAAGAATTTCATGAATTAAGATGGGAAGACTGGCAAATTCCAATATGATTGTGATGCCCATTAAAATGTCTACAATAATTTTTTTCATCAAATCTCCCTCACACAAATATATATTAATCCCATTATTTATATTTTTTAGTCATACCTAAATATTTTTATGATTATGTTATTGGCTATTGGAAACATGAAAAACATGAGAATCAAAAAAAACATATAAACTAATTCAATGAATAATTCTAAAAATTAATAAAAAAAAGCTAAATGGATGGCCCATAAAAAAACACCAATTTATAAAATATTACTTGAAAATTATTTAGAAGTGTCCAAATCATTTTTTATTAAATTCTTTTTATTATAATCAGTATTTCCGTTAGTCTGTTTGGAAATAATTTGTTTTAGAACACCAAAAATTGTTTTCAAAAGAACAAAACCATCCTGTGAAACTTGTCTTGCCAAATAACCCGGCCTCAAATAAAATTTAATAAAAGCTTTCTTCTGAATACTTCTTAACTCCTCACTTGAACAATCAATAGTTTCTAGAACAGGATTAAGAAGAGTATATTTTGACCAATCCCGAATAACAATTAAATTCTTCTTAAAATTCTCATTATAAAACTTAGTGCCAGGATAAGGGGTTGCTAAACTGTATAACGCATAATTTGGATTTAACCCATTTACAAAATCGATAGTTTTATTGATTGTTGCTTTTGTATCTTCAGGCATCCCAATAACACATGAAGCGATAGTTCTAATACCCACTTTACGGGCAATCCTAAATGCTTTTTCAGTTTTTGAAACTGTGATATTTTTGTTCATTTTTTCAAGCATTTGCTGGTCTGCACTTTCAACACCAATAAAAATAGTAATGCAACCAGCATCTTTCATTGTTTGGAGCAAATCTTCATCTAAAGTATCAACTCTTGAAGTACATCCCCACCAAAATTTAAGATTTCTTCTTTTAATTTCTTGACAGAAATCTCTAACAAATCTCTTGTTTAACGTGAATGTATCATCCATAAAAGCAATCGTATCAATATTTTCCTCCTTTAAGCGAAGCTCTATTTCATCACAGACATTTTGATAAGATCTTCTCCTTAATTTACCTCCATGTAAAGCCGCAGAAGAGCAAAATGAACACTTCATTGGACAGCCCCTAGTTGTAATAATCGTGGCCACATTCGTTGTGATATTTAGAATCCGGTATTTCTCCATAGGGAATAAATGAAATGCGGGGAATGGCAACTCATCCAAATCCAGAATAACAGGCCTATCAGGCGTTAAGACTAATGAATCATCAGTTTCATCATAAAATGCTAAACCCTTAACATTTCTTAAATCACCACCCCCCTCAACTGTTTGAACAAGTTCAAGTAATGTGTATTCACCTTCACCACGAACAACAACATCTACACTGGGTTCTTCCAAAACACTTTGAAATTCGGAAGTGGGATGATATCCCCCTAAAACAACAATAGTATCGGGTTTTACTTGTTTAATCTTATCCGCAGAGTCCAATGCAACACCAATTGTTGGCGTAAGTGCACTAATCGATACAATATCCGGTTTTCTTTTTAAAATCTCATTTCCGATCTCATCATATGTCAATTCCAAGGCAGATGCATCCAACACATCCACATCATAACCATTTTTTTCTAAAACCGCCGCCATATAACCTATCCCAAGAGAAGGGGCCACAACACCTAAAAACTTATATTTGGAATTTGTTTGAGGAGGATTTAAAAAAGTTACTTTCATCATATCACAGGCAAAATTGTAATTAATAAATAGTTAATATTAATTTTTTAAGCATATAAAATTTTTTCGAATTAAAAAAACAAAGGAATAAAATCAAAATACTGAAAAAGTATATAACCTATCATAATGTTGACTCTAAAGCAGCCCACTTTTTAGTATTGGAATGGATGCATCAAATTTGTTTAACAAATTTATCCTTATCCAATTCTTAAAACTTATCTAAATATGGTTTATTCTGCGTTACTTATACAAATAATTATGCACTACTGCATATTTTATAAATAACCTTTTAATTTTTATTATTTAGTAATTTTAAGATGCAAGTGAGCACTTACATTCGATTAGCTTTATATATGGTCTTTTATAAATTAATAACCAAGTGAAATAAACTTATTTATTTAAAAAATATTTTATAGGAGACAGAAAATGAAAAAAATGATTTTATCATTATTATGCTTATTCATTATTTCCTGCGGGATAAGTTGCGTTTGCGCTTCTAGTGACATAGCGAATGCAACACAGCACCAAGACTTTTTACAAAATGATACTCAGAACGTAACAGTTGACAACACTACAATAAATGTAGAACAAAATTCAACAGCATCCTCAATCGAAAACATCACTGCAGATGACAACAATACCCTTCCAGGTAATGAAGCTAATCAAAACAATGCAACAATTGACAATAGCTCATCCGTTAGCAATAACACAACAAATGGTCCAACATTAGACATTAAAGGTCCAAAAATTGATAATGATGATCCAACATTTGAAAAAATAAGAAAAATTAACTACTGGGAAGCAAAATACGATAAATACTGTGACAAGTATGGTGTTGGCGATTGGGCATTATATGAGTTGATTGTTGATTATTTGAGTGATTTTATTCATGGCAATGCAGTCAGTCCCGTAAATAAAGATGACGTCTTTCTTATTTTTCTTGTAGTTGAAAACCCTAAATGGAGTTGTAGTTATATTAATGAACAAATGAACGTTGCATATAACTTTTTGAAAGTGTCTAAAAACCAGGATTTTAGAATCGGAGGCAATGATGACCATGACAGGAATTCACGCAGAATGTTCTAATCTAATATGTTATTTCTAAATGGAACAGGATGTTATGATATAAATATATATCAAAGCACTGATTATATAATCAATTTCATCCACAGCAAAGATAGTATGAAGTCCAATACTAATCTGTTTGGACTTCATTATTACTGCCGTTGCTGTATTCAAGTAGTCTTCCGACATGGCGGGTTTCAAAGAACATGTCTTTTTTAGCCATGATTATAATAATTGTAAGTACTGTTATTACTATTGTCTCAAGGCATTTAGTCTCAGGAGTCAATGCAATTTTTTCCTGCATGAAATTGACGAAGAAATGGAATATCATACAGGCCAATATTGAACGGTCACTTTCAAGATAGACCCATGTGATGACAAATCCCATAGGGATTCCACTCACAAAAAAGTTAATCACATAAAGAGGATTCACCATAAGTCCTGCCTGATATGTTCCCGGAATGAATATTAAAGGCAAATGCCATAAAGACCATAGCACTCCAAAGATCATGGATTCCCAAAACCAGTTCATATAGTTACCGATAGAGTCCTCACAGTATCCTTTCCATCCCACTTCCTCAATTATCGCAGCAATCGTAATGGTAATAAATGCTCCAGCTATTCCAACACCGGTAAAAGAAAAGCCTTCAGTAAAGGAAAACTGGTTAATTGACTGTCCAAATGGCAATGACAGCAGAATAGAGCATACTATTACAATCGCAAACACAATCACTGCCCAAACTACATTCAGCCATTTTACTTTATAAAAGCCAATAATCTTATTTTTAAAGTCTTGCTTAAGCGCATCGGATCCTGACGCCATAATGAACACTGTAGACACAATAGCCGGAGCCATAAGGCCTATCAGCATGAGTAATGGACTGATGCTTTCCGGCAAAAAGATTGCAGGAATCCAAAATATCCAAGTAAAAACATAGGCCAGAGCAAAAAAGAGAACTGGCTTATATTTGTAGTTCCCAGTATTGTTTTCCGTATTGTTCACTCGACCGCCTCCATTTCACTCTTATCAATCAGGTCGTAAATGAAACTCATAGTTCCGCTTTCTGCCCCGAGAAGTTTTTCAGTCATGTCTATAAAGACAGCAATATCTTTTTCACTGAATTTACCTTCATTAAACGTACTGTCGCTGATGATAAGAAGCATCTTAACACGCTCAGGTATATTTTCACATTCGAATATGCCTCCATTTACTCCTTCATATATAACTTCGGATAAAAGTGGAGTGAGAACATTGATTAATTTTTGTCTGACTTTATAGTGCATCAACACATTTTCCGGCTGGAAAAGAGCATTCTTTACAGGCTGTTCCACTTCGGTAGGTTTCATCGATGCAATTATCCCAACTATTTTTTGCGGTACCGGAATATCCGTACTGATAATCTGCTCTGCCATTTCGGCCTCACTATCAATCATCATGTCTATGACTTCTTCAAGCATCTGCTCTTTACTTTGGAAATAATAGTAATATGTGCCTTTAGCAATCTGTGCTTTCTCTATGATTTCGTCAACACTTGTATTCTCATATCCCTGTGTGAGAAACATGTCATAGGCTATATTTAACAGCTCTTTTTTCCTTTTTTCACCTTTTCTCATAATATGCCACCAAATAGACCATCAGTCTGTTTTATATCACAATTAACTTCATATTCTTGTTAATCATTTTTCGACTTTCAGTCGGTTTTTTGTTTTTAATCCTAATATGGAACTTATAATATATAAATATTTTCACTGGATTTATAACCCATATTGATTAAATATTGCTGCAAAAAATAATGTTATCATAAAAGATTATCAATAATATTTTGTGTTTTTAAAGTGGAAAATAATAACGCTTTTTTTGAACTATGTGTAAAAAAGGAAGCTATAAAACACATATTAAAGCTAATTGTCATTTAAATTGTCAGTTTATCAAATTAGAAAATTTCAGATAAAATCCAACTAGGCTTCCAATTCGACATCATAGATTGTTTTACATTAACAAGTTAATGGCCAACAATATGTAGTAACTTGCTAGGAATAAATAAGAGATAGCAAGCACCATATTTTCAACATACGGAATACAAATTCCCCCAATTTGATTGGAGTGTTTTTAATTGAATGCTCTTTCCATTTCATAAAAACACCAACAGTTATCTATTCTTATATTAGTGTTTTAGAATTAGATATTTCGTCTTAAAACTATTTATAATTTATTATTTTTAAAAATAAACATTAATTTCAGAATGTAAAATTGTTTTCAGAATGAAATATTGCTTTAATTTGATAATAAGTGATAAATGAAACTTTTATATACATTGAATTTCATAATATCATATAACATCTTAGGATGTTTGGTCAACACAATACAGACCAACAGTTATGTATGTTGAATGAGGATGTGTCAAAATTTGTTTAACAAATTTATCCTTATTCAATTTTTAAAATTCTATTTTTTATATTATTGTTAACATCAGCATAGAGTAATTTATTATTGGAAACATAACACCTCTTTTTTAATTCATCAAACAAGAAAAATTAAAAAACTACAATATCCAACATATAAATATGGATGCTAAAAAGTTAAAGTATTATGAGAAAAAATACGAGAGAAATCCTGTTGAAGATGCAATCAAGGACATTAGCAACAAATGGACACTGCATATCCTAAGAGACCTTTTTCTGGGAAAAACACACTTCAACGAATTCCAGACAAACAGAAAAACACTTGACAATAAATCACTGACAAGATGTCTGAAAACCATGGAAAACAACGGCCTTATCAAAAGACTTGATGAAAACGATGAAATCACATATCATCTAACAGAAAAAGGACACTCACTAAACAAAGTATTCTACGAACTCCTATTATTCGCATTAAACAACGACAAAAACAACGAACACTACAACGATCATGAAAAAGAAGAATTAAAGGAAATGTATCTTGAAATATTGGATTTAAATCAAGAATAATAATCTTATTATTGATTGCTTAAAAGA
This sequence comes from Methanobrevibacter sp., assembly GCF_017431965.1. Taxonomy (GTDB): domain Archaea; phylum Methanobacteriota; class Methanobacteria; order Methanobacteriales; family Methanobacteriaceae; genus Methanocatella. Next base: position 20,549 of record NZ_JAFRKB010000037.1, read on the forward strand.
ACTCCACCAACACCGACATTGTCCGCCTTTCTTTCATTGAACAGGACATAAAACATGTCAATCGGCAAACCTGTTACCTTTGAAGCAGATTCTGAAAACTCTTTAGCTAATATTTCCTTTTGTTCTTTTTCTAATTCTACAATATCAAAACTAATTACTGGCATGTTAATTACCTCCATTTTATACTAATAACTTTAAATTAAGCATATAAAAGATTATTGTGGCATCAATGCCACCCGATTAATAATACATTAGAAAAACTTACTATGCTTA
>NZ_JAFRKB010000038.1 GCF_017431965.1 Methanobrevibacter sp.
TCAAGTTAAAATGAAGACATTTAAAGAGTCATGCGAAGACATGACAAAACTCATAGAATCATGTTGGGATGAAAACAACCCAAATGATGGTAAAACTTTCGATGAAAGGTTAGCAGAAAAAACTGCTAATCTTGAAGGCCAAGACAAAAAAGTATTGGATCAAGTAATAGGATGGTGAAATAGTTGATATTCATAACAAGCTCATGGTCTGAGACTATGTTAATGGGGAGTAATACTCTTGTCGATTTGCGTAAAATCGATGAAGAATTATTTAAAAAATTAGCTCCAACTGCTTATTCTTGTATTGACAAGAAAAATTTAGCAAAAATATTAGGAGTTAACTTTAACCCCGAACCGGTTCAGTTAAGGCCTGGAGATTCATTATTAAAAGTTCTAATCAAAGGAGGGAAATTACCTCCTTATGCTGATGAACTACCTGAAAATGTATTTTTAGAATTTTATTGTTACACAGTATTTGACCAGAATACTCATGTAATCACTGAAAAAAATGAAGAAAAAGTTTTAATGGAGGAATAAATTATGGTTCTTGAAGACGTAGAAGAAACAGTAGTTGATAAATATTGGAATCCTGAAAAAGTAGGAGACAAAGTTGAAGGTAATGTGTTTGAAATTGTGAAAGATCAATGGAACAATGACCGTATTGTTCTTGACTTAGGTGATGATGAAGACGGTAATTTACTAACTACCACATTACCTGCACATGCACATTTGAAAAGATTCATCCCAAATCTTAGAATTGGAGATTATATCGTCGTAACTTTAAAAGAAATAATCCCTTCCGAAAAAGAAGGATATTCTGACACTCGTATCTACAGAGTTCAAAAAGACCCTGATAGAGCACAAGATTACGAAGAAGAATAAAAGAGGGGTGTTGTCATATGAGTGATAATGGTGAATTAGTAGCTGTGGAAGAAACCACAGCTCCAACCTTACATGGTTTTGATATGGTTGATGTGGATGGTGCAGCTGCATTCATGGATAACTACCAGGAACTTGTTAAAGCTTTACTTGATGATGAAGAAGATTATCAAGGAGGCAAAAAGAAGAAATCTGCTTGGAGGAAACTTGCAACTGCATTCAACATCAGTGATTGTGTAGTTGAAAAAGAAATTATCCGTGAAGATAATTATCAAATCATCTCTGCATTCTTTATGGTTAAATGTACCTTGCCTAATGGCCGTAGTTGTATTGGTGTTGGAGATGCTAGTATCTTCGATAAAATCCGATACAGTTCCACTAAGAAACATGAAGCGGATAAAGAAACCCCAAGTAATTTTGAATTAAGAGGTAGGTTCACTAATGCCGAACATGATGTAATAGCAACAGCACATACACGTGCAAAAAGCAGAGCTATTGCAGACTTAATAGGTGCAGGTGAAGTTTCTGCTGAAGAGTTAGGTGAAATTCCTAAAAAAGTTTCTAGAACATCTAGGAACAATTCTAATTCTAATGAATCATCTGAGAATGCTGATTCTAAACCAGCTACTGGTAAAAGGACTAGAAGAAGTAAAAGGAAAACCAAAAAAGCAGAAGAGGAAGAAGTTATTGAAGCTAAAGCTGAAGTAGTATCTGAACCTTCAAAATCACCTAACTTGAAATCTATTGCTGAAAATAATCCTGCAATCAAACAAGCAATTAACAGGATTCAAGATGCTGGAGAAACAGTTACCAAAGCAGGGGTAATCGATGAATTATTCCGCATGTTCGATTTAGGTAAGTTATCCTTGGATGAATATGACGAAGCAAAAGGACTATTAATGAAATAAAAAAAGGTAGTGATTTGATTTGAGTAAAGACGCTAATGACGAGGAAAAATCATTATTCCTCAGATATGTTCTCGCAAATTATGGGGAACAATTACACTTGGCTAAATCTGAAAATAAACCAACAAAGATTAATGTAGATTATCCTTTACTCAATGAATATTACTACAAACAAACTGGGAAAGAATTCTTAACATTTGGTTATGAAAAGTTCTTGAAATATGTTGAGAACCGTATCAACAATGGAAGAACTGACCATAACCATATCACTTTAAAACTGGTGGAAATCCCACCAAACGTGTTACTGCATGATTTAGACACTAGTTACAATGGGGAATTAATCAGTTCAAAAGCAATGATTAAAACCATAACTGATCCAATTCCTGCTTTGAAACAAGCAGCTTTTATTTGTCAAGGTTGTGGTATGATGCATTATATTGATACTGCTGATTCCAACCAAGTGGTAATGCCAAGTTTATGTCCGTCATGTGGTAACAGGAATTTTAAGATGGTTCCTGAATCATCTACGTTTCATAATATTAGGTGGGTGAAATTAGAGGAACCTTTGGAGTATCGTCAAGGAGGGAATACTCGAGAGTTTAAAGGGTATATGCAGGATTATCTTGCTAGTCCACAACATAACTTGAAAGCTGGTGATGTCTGCGATATTCTTGGAACTTTCAATGTAGAGCGTACAAGTCCGGATAAGAATGATTTTGAATTCTTAATTAAACTTCATAATATCGCACCTGTTGACGATGCTTTCGAAGATTATCGGATTACTGAATCTGATAAGGAAAAAATCAGAGAGTTATCTCAAAGTGAGGGTATCTATCAGAAACTTGTTGACACTTTAGCTCCTGAGATTTACGGTTATGATACTGTAAAAGAAGGTTTATTGTTGCAGTTATTTGAGGGTAATCGTCCTTTGAATGATAATTTTAAATCCGATAGTATGGATAGGTGGACAATTCATGTTCTCTTAATTGGGGACCCAGGTATTGGTAAATCACAAATCATTAGTGCTTTGAAGAAACGTGCTCCTAAGATTATGAGTATTGGTGGTACATCAACTTCACAAGCAGGGCTTACTGTATCTGCTGTGAAAGATGAGCTTACAGGCACATGGACACTTGAGGCGGGAGCAGTTGTATTAGCGGATACTGGTTTGCTTTGTGTTGATGAGTACGATAAGTTAAATCCACATACTCAAAAGTCATTGAATGAACCTATGGAACAATTATCAGTTAGCTCAGCAAAAGCAAATCTTGTTCAAACAATGACTGCACGTACCAGTATATTAGCAGTTGCAAATCCTAAATACTCTCGGTTTAATAAGTTCAAAACTATTAAGGAACAAATTGATATTCCGGAAAGTAACCTGTCAAGGTTTGATTTAGTGTTTGCATTAGAAGATAACATTAATCCAGATAAGGACCGTATGTTAGCAACAAGCTTATTGAATAAGGAAAGCTTTATGAAAGATGTTGATGTGCTTGATGAAGATTTATTCAAGAAGTATGTCACTTATGCTAAGATGGAATGTTTCCCAGTTCTAGATCAACCTGCTCAAAAACTATTAGTTGATTTTTATGTGAATACTAGACGTGCTGCAGCAAGGGATGATTCTGCTAAACCTATTACTGCGCGGGATTTGAAGGCTATTGAACGTTTGACTATTGCTCGTGCAAAGACAGAATTGCGTGAGGTAGCTACTATTGATGATGCGAAGGCTGCTCTTCGTATTTATAGTGCAAGTCTTGAGACTATTGGTTTGACTCCTGAGACTGCTGGTGAGTTGGAGCATGTTTGGTCCAATAATGAAATCAAGTTGGTGAAAGAGGCAGAGGATATGATTAAGATATTGATTGATAGGGATGAGATGTTTTATGAGGATATTCTTGTTGATGTCCGGCATAAGATTGGTTTGAGGTGTCATGAAATGAAGTGTGATTTGGATGATATTATGAATGAAGCGAGGAAGAATGTAGAAAATGGGTTCTGAAAATTTTGTTACTAAGAGAAATTTTCTGAATCATGGACCATATCCCTTATGACTATAATTTATGGTCATAAAGTCCATAGTCCATAAGGGACATTGGAGGGTGACACTTTTTTTAGAGGGTTATCCTCTAAATAAGTATTACTCTATAAAAGAAAAAGTATTAACTTTAAAGGTGGTGAAAAAACAATGAAACAACAACTCAAAGTTTCAATCGAAGAAGACATATTGAAACTAGCAAAGGAACACATCCCAAACATAAGCAAATTTGTTGAAGAATGCCTAATAGCATATTTCAAATTCACAGCAGAAAACGATGAACAAAGAGGAGAAGAACTCAGAAAAAACTGGGAAGACTTTCACCGTGCAAAACTCAACATACACTTACTAATGAATGTTGACACAGAAAACAAACACTTAGAAAAAATGCAAGACAAAAACAAGAAACTTGCATGGTTAGGAATCTGGAAAACCTACAAATTCACAGAAACCTACCAACCACACGCAATGGAAGAAGCATGCAAAGTCCTAAACCTAACAGAAGAAGAGCTAAAAGTTGTACTCGAAGATACTGGATTCGAATATGCAAAAGACAAAACAAAAGCATACATCTTCGACAGCTGGAAATACATAGAGGAAAACATCCTACCACACATAAACTTAGAAGAGGATGAGGAAATTGAAAGACTACTCAAAGAAGTTATGGGATAACTGGAGTCTAATCGGACATGATCCAAGACCAGAACAGGAAAAAATCATCCTTGAAATATTAACTGCAATGGAAAATGGTTACCAGAATATTATCCTGGAAGCAGGTACAGGTACAGGTAAAGCATTATCATTAGATACTAAAATACCAACACCTAATGGCTTTACTACAATGGAGGATTTAAAAGTTGGTGATGAAGTATTTGATGAAAAAGGTAATATCTGCCATGTAATAAGTAAATCGGAAGTGTTTGAAAATCATGATTGTTATGAGATTTCATTTGTTCAAGGTGGAAAAGTTATTGCTGATGCAGATCATCAATGGTGGCTTGAAACTGCTAAAGATAGAAAACAAGGAAAAGGAAATCATACTGTTTTAACTACTGAAGAAATGGCAAAAGAAGTTTTTACTGGTAATGCAAATCGTAAAAATTATTCTATTGATGTTTGTAACCCTATACAGTTAAATGATGTTGAACTACCTATTAATCCATATGTTTTAGGCATATGGTTAGGGGATGGGAGCTCATATAAATCAGAAATAATTACTAATGATGAAGAAGTATTATCTGAGTTCAGTAAAGAAGGATTCACTGTTGTAAAATATGATAGAGATTATGTATATGGTATTAGAGTTGGATTTTTGAAACTATTAGAAGAAAATAATCTTTTAGGAAATAAACACATTCCTGAAATATATTTACGTGCTTCTTATAATCAAAGATTAGCTTTAATTCAAGGTTTAATGGATTCTGATGGACATATTACTAAGTATGGTGGTTGTGAAATTATATTCAAAAATAAAAACTTAATTGATGGATTGAAAGAATTGCTTTGTTCAATCGGGATTAAAGCTAATATCCATGAATGTTATAAAAAAGCAACTAATTCTGACCAAGAATTAAGTTTATATTATAGGTTATCTTTTACTACTAACCTTCCTGTATTTAGATTACAAAGACATTTGGAGAGATTACCTAATTATCTTAGACCAACTCAGTATAAAAGGTATATTGAATCTATTGAGAAAGTAGAATCTGTTCCTACTCAATGTATTTGTGTTGATTCTCCAAGTCATTTGTTTTTATGTACTGAAGATTTTATACCAACACATAATAGTGCAATTGCAACAACTATCTCCAATTATGTTGAATCCAGCTACATAATCACAATGACAAACCAACTCCTAAACCAATACCTTCATGATTTCAGTTACATGGTAACACAAATCAAAGGCAGAAGCAACTACACTTGTAATTATGGAGGGGATTGTGGAGATTGTACAATAGTCAACCGAAACCGCAGCAGATTACAAAATTATCAACAAGCAGTAAAAGACTATAACAGTAATCCTGATGGATTCACTAAACCAGAAAAACCATTATTGATAAATAAATGCGGGCAATTCGATAAGAAGAAATTACCTCCAGAATACAGTATGTGCCCATATAATAAAGCATTAAAAGAAGCATTAAGTAATGAGAAAGTCATCACCAACTATGACTTCCTACACTATGCCGGAAACTTCGCAGGAATACTACCTGAAAGAGACTTGATAATATTTGATGAATCACATAACCTTGAATCCAAGATAATGCAATTAGTCATCAAAACATTCAACAGAAAAACCATTTACCAAGAATACAATATTGATATCTTCGATGGTTTAGTAGATCATGGCATGACATTAAAAAAGATTCAAGAACCCGAGTATTGGATTGGAGTATGTGAAAAAATCATAGACATTGTCAAAGGCCAATTAAACAATTACTTGAAAGACAATATTTATGATGAAACTGATGACGTCATAAAAGATTATGAAAGAACCATAGGTAAATATGCTGAAATAATCCGCATACTACAGGAAGAAAATTGGGTAATTGAAACACCAACAAAAAAAGCCATTCTCCGAGATAATACTTACCTTGTCAATTCTAAAGAAGCCAGTTTAACCGCTGAACTAAAACCATTAATGATAAGTGACTACACTGATAACCTATTCCATTTCGGTGAAACACGATTATTCATGACAGGAACATTGGGGTCAAAGGATAAGTTCTGTAACTGGTTAGGTATTGATCCAGATGACACTTATTATATCTATGTGAAATCACCATTCCCTGTAGAGCATCGTCCAATCATAAGAGATTATGCTGCAAAGATGAGTGGTCGTGATAAACGTACTGGTGAACCTAACTGGAAAAATGAAGATGCATTAATCAAAATCCATGATATATTAGAGGACCATAAAAATGAAAAAGGTGTTATTCATGTTTCCAGTAATGAGCAAGCTTGGTATATCAGGAATGAATTAGCCAAGTATACTCGAAGATGGTTTAAGGTTGCTTATGGTAAAAAACGTGAACAAGCTATCCGAGATTTTGAGGAAGATGACGATAACATGGTACTCATCGGAGCAGGCCTTAAAGATGGAGTTGACTTTTCTGATGATAAATGTAGATTTCAGATTATTTTTAAAATGCCATTTCCTAGTTTAGCAGGGGGTCAGATAAATATTAGGAAAAGATTTGATGTTAGTTGGTATATTTATCAGACTGTTATGCCATTGATGCAGGCTTATGGTAGAGGTATTCGTAATGAGAATGATTACTGTGTTCTCTATGTGTTAGATTCTGATATGGATAACTTGTTAAATAATCATACTGATTTATTCAATGA
>NZ_JAFRKB010000039.1 GCF_017431965.1 Methanobrevibacter sp.
ATGGCCTAGTGAGTTAGTTGATGTCACTGTTGTAAAAGTATCTAATGGTACACTTGACGGCAATGTTTGGTCTATTGATATAATCGAAAGTGGAGACATGTCATATTTAATTATTAATACTACTGTCAATGCTTCAAATGTCAATATTACTAATGTTGCTAATGTGACTTCTGATACTTATGACCCTGATTTGACTAATAATGAGGATAATAGTACTGTTGAGGTTCCTCCTGAGGCTGACTTGACTGTTCTTAAGGTTGCTAATGTGACTGAGGCTCATGTTGGTGATCTAGTTGAATGGGCTATTATTGTTATTAATATGGGTCCTGATGCTGCTGAGAATGTCACAGTCACTGATGTTGTTCCTTCAGAGTTAGTTGATGTTGTTGTTGTAAGTATTGATAATGGTACATTTGACGGTAATGTTTGGTCTATTGATAGGATTGAAAATCGCGGTAGTTTAATGTTAGTTATTAACACTACTGTTGCTAAGTCTGATGTCAATATTACTAATGTTGCTAATGTTACTTCTGATACTTATGATCCTGATTTGACTAATAATGTGGATAATGATACTGTTGTTATCCCTCCTGAGGCTGATTTAGAGGTTATTAAAGGTGTACTTAATTTAACTGCTCATAATGGTGAAATTGTGGACTGGTTTATTATGGTTAGGAATTATGGTCCTGATGCTGCTGTTAATGTAGTTCTTGAGGATCTTTTACCTGCTGAATTGATTTACAATGACACTGTAAGAATTACTGTTGGCAATTTGTCTGCTGACGGTAGGATTTGGACTATTGGCAATATGGCTGTTGATCAAGCCGGTATTTTGGTTATCAGAACTATTGTTAATACTACTAATATGTCTGTTATTAATGCGGTTAATGTTTCCAGTGAGACTTTTGATCCTGAATTGAGGAATAACAATGATTCTGATGTTGTTATTGTTCCTCCTGAAGCTGATGTTGGTGTTGTTAAAATTGCTTTAAATAGAACTGCTCATAAAGGTGATGCTGTGACCTGGCTGATTATTGTTTATAATAATGGTCCTGATGCTGCTGAGAATGTGGTTGTCACTGATGTGTTGCCTGGTGAGTTGGTTGATGTTAGTGTTGTAAATGTTGATGAGGGTACATTTGATGGTAATGTTTGGTCTATTGATAGAATTGAAAGTGGTGTTGCTTTAGGTTTAGTCATTAGTACTGTTGTTAATGCTACTGATGTCAATATTACCAATCCTGTTAATGTGACTTCTGATACTTATGATCCGAATATGGCTAACAATAAGAACAATGATACTGTTGTTGTTCCTCCTGAAGCCGATTTGGAAGTAATTAAAACAAATGATTGTGATGGAATTTGTCACAATGGAGATACTGTTACTTGGACAATTACAGTTGTCAACAATGGGCCTGATGACGCTGTAAATGCAATTGCAAGTGACGTTTTACCTGCTGGTCTGATTTATGTTTCTGATGACTCTAACGGAGCATATGACCCTGAAACAGGTATTTGGAAAATGGGCAATCTCTCCATTGGCGCATCCGCACAATTGAATATTGTAAGCTTAGTGAACGCTTCAAACGTTACAATCGTTAATGATGTGGTTGTCTCTTCAGATACCTACGATCCAAAAGAAGAGAATAATCAAGATAATAGTTCCCTACCTGTCGACCCTGAGGCAGATTTAGAGATTATTAAATTAGTTTCTGATAATGCTACCCGTAGGGGCGACAAAATCACTTGGACCATTATTGTTACTAACAATGGTGGTGATACTGCTGTAAATACAGTTGTTATCGATAAACTAGTTAATGGGTTAGTTTATATTTCAGATGATTCAAAAGGAGCTTATGATCCTGATTCCGGCATTTGGAAAGTGGGAGATCTTGCTTGCGGACAATCTGCAACTTTAAATATTGTAACCTTGGTCAATACTACTAATGCTACAATACAAAACATAGCAAATATTACTTCTGATACATATGATCCTAACGAAACTAACAATAAATGCAATAATTCAACTACCGTTTCTCCTATAGCTGATTTGCTCATTACTGTAGAACCAAACGTTCGCAAAATGAGTGTTGGAGATAAAGTTACATTCACTGTAACTGTGGCTAATCGGGGACCTGATTCCGCACTTAACAGTCGTGCATTTATTAAATTGCCATCAGGATTAAAGCTTTTAGGTTTTGAACCATTAAATGGAACTTATGATTCAGATAATGCAATTTGGGACATGGGAGATTTAAATATTGGCGATGAAGTAACCCTTTTACTTTACACCCAAACATTAGTAAGCGGCAAACTTGTTGTAGATGTATACACCGAATGTGATTCAGGTGAAAGCAGTTATTCTAACAACAATGACACTACTGACATAATCGTTGAGACAAATGATACTCAAGATGAACCTCCTGCAGATGTTCAAGAACCTACAGCAATGTATGCTACAGGTAATCCGTTTGCAATGATGCTTTTAGCATTGTTCGCAATTGTTTGTATCGACATTAGAAGAAGAATTTAAACACGTTATGGGAAATTAATTTTTCCCATATTTTTTTATTTTTTTGCTCAATTTTTTACTTCAATTTAATTAAAATTTCGGCTGATTATTTTATTAAATTTTTATTAATATATTATTTTTATTAAAGCAATTTTTCAATAAATCAATTTTATAACCTGCTTTTTCTAAAATCAATCGGGCAATCTAATGCACTCACTGAATTTTATCATTTTCAACAAATTTCAAATATTATAAAAGTTATTAATGAAATATATAATAATGATTCGATTAAATTGTGTGATTAAATGAAAAGTGATAATGTTAAAAAAGGAATTCAAAGAGCTCCTCACAGGTCTCTTTTAAGGGCTTGTGGTCTTGATGATGAAGACTTTAAAAAACCATTCATTGGAATTGCAAACAGTTTCACAGACATTGTGCCCGGCCATATCCATTTAAAAGAGCTTGTTGAGTTTGTAAAGGAAGGAATTATTGCTGCTGGTGGAATACCATTTGAATTTGATACCATGGCGGTTTGTGATGGTATCAGCATGAACCACGAAGGAATGAAATATTCCCTTCCTTCAAGAGAAATTATTGCCGCAACCGTTGAAAGCATGACAAAGGGACATGCATTCGATGGATTGGTTTTAATTCCAAGCTGTGATAAGGTGGTTCCTGGAATGATTATGGGTGCGGCAAGGGTGAATGTCCCATCCATTGTAGTCACCGGCGGGCCAATGCAATCAGGCGAATATAAAGGAAAACCTGCCGATTTGATTACAGTTTTTGAAGCGGTCGGTGCTTATTCAGCCGGCAAAATGACTGAAGAGGAAGTCAATGAACTTGAAAGATGTGCCTGTCCTGGAGCGGGGAGCTGTTCAGGATTGTTTACAGCAAATACAATGGCATGCATTACTGAAACATTCGGATTGTCACTTCCAACATGTGCAACTACTCATGCAAGAACTGAAGAAAACAACAATATTGCATTCGAATCAGGAAAGCAAATTGTAAGCCTTGTTGAAGATGATATCAAACCGTCAGATATCTTAACTCAGGAAGCCTTCAACAATGCAATAGCTGTTGACATGGCGTTAGGAGGTTCATCCAATACCGCGCTTCATATTCCTGCCATTGCCAGTGAGGTTGAAGGAATAAAGGTTGATTTGGAGTTATTCGATGAAATTTCAAGAAATGTTCCTCACATTGCATTAATCTCCCCTGCAGGTGAAGATTCAATGATGGATTTGCATTTGGCGGGCGGTATTCAGGCGGTATTGAAGACATTGGGAGATAAAATCGATACAAAACAGTTGACAGTTACCGGAAAAACCATTGAAGAGAACCTTGAAAACTTTGAAAACAAAAACACTGATGTTATTCATACATTGGACAATCCTGTACATGAAGATGGCGGAATTGCCATATTGAAAGGTAATTTGGCACCTAATGGCAGTGTAGTTAAAAAAGGTGCTGTTGCAGATCACTTGATGCATCTTAAAGGTCCTGCTAAAGTTTATAATTCTGAAGAGGATGTTACAAAAGCAATATTTAACCATGAGATTGAAGAAGGAGACATCGTTGTAATCAGGTATGAGGGTCCTAAAGGAGGTCCTGGAATGAGAGAAATGCTGAATCCTACTTCAGCCCTTGCAGGAATGAACATCAAGGATGTAGGATTAATAACTGATGGAAGGTTCTCCGGTGGAACAAGGGGTCCTTGTATCGGACACGTATCTCCAGAAGCAAGGGAAGACGGACCGATTGCGGCTATTCAGAATGGCGATATAATTGAAATTGACATTAACAACAGATTAATCCATGTGGAATTAAGCGATGAAGAAATAGCACAAAGATTAAAGGATGTAAAGCATCCTGAAAGTGATGTGGATGGATGGCTTGCCATATATCAAAAGTTGGTTCATTCTGCCGATACCGGAGCCATTATGAGGTAGTTAAAATGGAAATTTTAAATTATTCTGAAATTGACCTGGCCCAAACCATTAAGAGATCAGAAGAGGATGTAAACAAGGTTCTGGACATTGTATCCGATATTTTAGATAACGTTAAAAACAATAAGGATAAGGCAATTCGTGAATATACAGAAAAATTTGATCAGGTTACAATAGAAAATTTGAAAGTATCCAAAGATGAAATCGATGAGGCTTATGAGACATTGGATGATTCCTTGCTTGTTGCTTTAAAGCAAGCTGCATCAAACATTGAGAAATTTCATAAGATGCAAATTCCATCAGAATGGGAAATAGAAGTGAATCCTGGAGTTGTTGCAGGACAGATTGTAAGGCCTATCAATTCTGCCGGCTGTTATATACCTGGAGGAAGAGCGGCTTATCCTTCATCAATTCTAATGACTGTAATCCCGGCTAAAATTGCAGGTGTTAAAAAGGTAGTCTGTGTAACACCTCCTCAAAAGGATGGTAAAATTTTGGATGCTATCTTGGTAGCGGCCGATATTGCAGGAGCTGACGAAATCTATAAAGTCGGTGGTGCACAGGCAATTGCAGGACTTGCATATGGGACAGAATCAATACCTCGTGTAGAGAAAATTGTTGGTCCTGGAAACATTTTCGTTACAGCTGCAAAGAAATTGGTCTATGGTCAAGTAGACATTGAGTTTCCTGCAGGCCCTTCTGAAGTTTTAATATTGGCCGATGAAACTGCAAATCCAGAATTTTTAGCAACTGATATTTTAGCTCAGGCGGAGCATGATCCTAATGCATCATGCTTTTTGGTAACTGATTCAAAAGATTTGGCCAATAAAACCAATGAATTTGTTGCTAAATTGACTGAAGAGGCTCCAAGGCGAGAGATTATAGAGGAATCATTATCAAAAAGTGGAAAAATCATTATCACTGACACTTTAAAAGAAGCGATTCATGTTACAAATGAATATGCTCCAGAGCATTTAATCATATCCACTAAAGATGATGATGAAACATTATCACACATTAATAATGCGGGTTCAATATTTTTAGGTGCATACTCACCGGTTGCTGCAGGCGATTACGGATCTGGAACCAATCATGTTCTGCCTACAGGCGGTGGAGCAAAGATGTATTCAGGATTGTCCACTGAAGCATTCATCAAAAAGCCTACTGTTCAGAGATTATCAAAAGACGGTCTTAATGAGCTTTCAAAAACTTCAGTTCCTATTGCTGAATATGAAGGATTCTTTGCACATGCAAATTCTTTCAAAACAAGATTAAGGGATGATTAGAATGGATTTTGAGCGGGTTGACATGAGAGAAATCACTGAAGAGGAAATGACTGATGCTTTGAAGATGGCAGAGATAGTTTTCAAGCTTAATCATACAATGCCAAATACAGAAGAGTATAATGCTTTATTAAAAGAGTTATTTGGTGAAAATTTGGGCGAAAACAGTCAGGTCATGGCGCCTATTGCAGGAGCAGCATTTGATAGAATCAAAATTGGCAGCAACGTTTTTATCAATTCTAATTCTCTTTTGATGGCTCGTGGCGGAATTACAATCGAAGATGATGTAATGCTTGCCGCCAATGTCCAGCTGCTTTCCAATAATCATGATGAATATGACAGGCAGGTTTTAACCTGTAAACCAATTCATATTAAAAAGGGGGCCTGGATTGGTGCGGGCGCTTCAATTCTTCCAGGTGTTACCCTCGGTAAATATTCAATTGTTGGCGCAGGGGCCATTGTAACTAAGGATGTAGGTGACTATGAGGTTGCAGTTGGAATTCCTGCAAAGGTTGTAAAAACCTTGGATAAGGATAAGTTTGAAGATTAAATTTATCTTTTTTTATATTTTTTATTTAATTTCTAATTTTTTTGTTTTGATAAGTGAGGATATCTTCCCAGGTTTTTAATTTTGGATTGTTTAATTTAATTAGTATTTGTTTTAGTTTTTCATCAGAATCGGGGTATTTTTCAATTTTATCTCTTTGTAAATACACAAAATTTGATGGTTTTTTATTGTTTATCATTGTCTATACTCTCTTTTTGTTAATTTTATTTTTTTATTTATACTTAAAAAGTTTATTAAAACATTAATAATTTGTTTAATTTTAATCATAGAGTAAATTATCGTTTTTTTAATATTTAAGTTGGTTAGTTATTTTTAAAGTCAATTTAACTGTTATAAATCATTTTTTTATATTAAAATAAATTTTTAACTCTGAAACAATTAGAATTTACATACTTTTATTAAAGATTAAAACTAAACTAAAACTATAATGAAAATTTATCATTATTATTTTTATTTTTATAACCGAGGTGAATAATTTGCAAGGTTTATTAAATGATTGGAGAAGAACTAATTATGCTAATCAATGCACTCCTGAAATAGCAGGCAGTGATGTTACCATCATGGGATGGGTTCACGAAATCCGTGATTTCGGTGGAATAATGTTCGTTATCATCCGTGATGTAACAGGCAGAGTTCAAATCACAGCTCCAAGTAAAAAAGTAGGCGAAGAAATATTAGAACAATTAAGAGAATTTAGAAAGGAATCTGTTGTAGCAATTAAAGGTCTAGCGCAAGAAGCTCCAAAAGCTCCTAACGGCGTTGAAATTTTACCTAAAGAAGTTAAAGTATTAAACTTGGCTAACCAGCCTTTACCGATGGATCCAACTGAAAAAGTTAAAGCAGGAATTGACACCAGATTAGATTCAAGATTCTTGGACATCAGAAAAGAAAACGTTTCTGCAATTTTCAAAATCAAAGGACAAATGTTCCATACTATAAGAGATTTCTTCTATGATAATGGATTTTATGAAATCAACACTCCTAAACTCGTAGCATCAGCTACCGAAGGAGGAACAGAATTATTCCCGATCACTTACTTTGAAAAGGAAGCATTTCTAGGTCAATCCCCTCAACTGTATAAGCAAATGATGATGGGAGCAGGTATGGATAAGGTATTTGAAATTGGTCAAATCTTCAGAGCAGAAGAGCATGATACCTTAAGACACTTGAATGAAGCCGTTTCCATTGATGCTGAAGTTTCATTTGCAGATGATGAAGAGGTAATGAAAATATTAAATGACATGCTCATCAATGTTTTAAAGGATATCAACGAAAACTGTGCAGACGAATTGGAAATATTAGGTCATGAATTGGAAGTTCCAGCCGGTGATTTCCCGGTTGTAACCTATGATGAAGCGGTAGACATCGTAAACTCCAAAGATGTTGAAATGGAATGGGGAGAAGACTTGTCCCGTGAAGCTGAAAAGGCGTTAGGCGACACCATGGGAGGATTCTATTTCTTAACCAGATGGCCGTCAGCTATCAAACCGTTCTATGTAATGCCTGTTGATGGTGAAGAGCAATACTCTCATGCATTTGATTTAATGTATAACAATTTAGAGTTATCTTCAGGTGCTACCCGTGTACACCAATATGATCTTTTGGTAAAACAAATCGAAGAAAGAGGATTAAACCCTGCTGGATTTGGAAGCTATCTTAAGGCATTTGAATATGGTATGCCTCCTCACGCAGGTTGGGGTCTGGGTGCTGATAGGTTGACTATGGTACTTACCGGTGCTGAAAACATCCGTGAATGTGTACTCTTCCCAAGGGACAGACACAGATTAACCCCTTAATTTCTTTTATTTTTTTTTAAGATAATATGAAAGAATATGATATAGCTGTTATTGGTGGAGGTCCTGCTGGGATGATGGCTGCAATAGCTGCCGGCAAGACTTCTAAAGTCATATTGCTTGAGAAAAATTCATCGTTGGGAAATAAGCTATTGCTTACCGGCGGTGGAAGATGCAATATAACCAACAACAAACCAATAAAAAAGCTATTGAATTCTTTTGATGATAAAAATTTTTTAAAACACTCTTTTTATACATTAACCAATGAAAAATTACTGTCGCTATTTGAAGATAAAGGCCTAACTTTCATTGAAGAGGATGACAATAGAATTTTTCCCGAAACGGAAAGATCTTCGGATATCTTAAACATTTTAAAGGATTATCTTGATGATGTAACTATAAGGTATAATTGTCAAGTAAAATCTATTGTAGATAATTTTGTGATAAATGATGAAATTAAGGCAAGCAAAGTCATAATGGCTACTGGTGGTATAACTTACCCGCAAACCGGATGCAGCCCGGATAACTATTTTTTAACTTCCCAGCCGATAACTGACATTAAATACGGTCTGGTTCCATTAATTACCAAAAAAGACCTGTCTGATATTGCCGGTGTAACATTATATGATGTTATTATAAGTTATAATAAGATTAAAATAAAAGGAAATGTTCTGATTTCCCATGTTGGCCTGACCGGTCCCGGAATCATAAACCTCAGCAATGAGATTTCAAAAGATGTAATCTATAATGTTCTTGAAGATGAAAATGTTGAACTGAGTGAAAGGATAGCTATTGACTTATGTCCTGATTTTAATAGGGAAGACCTGAAAGAGAAGTTCACTACAGATTTTCAAAATAAGGGAAAAACAATGATAAAAAATTATTTGAAACTTTTTTTGACAAATAGGTTCATCGATTTCTTTTTGGATGAAATTGCTTTGGATGGTGAAACTCAGCTTTCAAGAATCGATAAGAAAAGTAAAAACAGATTGATTGAAAATTTGAAAAGCTTTAATTTTGAAATAACAGGTTTCAATAATGAATTGTCTAAAGTGACAGTCGGAGGTGTGGATTTGAAAAATATCAACCCCAAAACAATGGAATCCACTTTAATTCCGAACCTGTATTTCGCTGGAGAGATATTAAACCTCCACGGACCGACCGGCGGTTATAATTTAAAGATTGCTTTTTCAACAGGATATCTGGCAGGACTATCCGCAAGCAAGGATTAAATTATATTTTCATGTTTTTGATGCGATTATTATGCCGTCCACACCTTGAGGGGGCAATTCTAATCTCAGATTCAGTGTTTTAAGCAGTGCTTCCATTCCTCTTCTTTTACTTTTAATGTTTTGATAGGTGGATTCAGGTATGAATATTAATCCTCCAACCTTGACTTTAGTGAAGACTTCTAAAAATATTCTTGCAATCTCATCCTCTTTTATTTCAACAAGGCTCTTGTTTAAATTGACTACAACACAATCATATTTTCCTTGAATGCCCTCAAGTTCACCTAAATTGACTTGTACATGAGCATCGTCTAGTTTCTGATCTGTTACAAGAAGTGTAGTTCCATAGTTTTCAATTTTAGACATTAATGATTTTGTTTCGCTTATGCATTCAGTTTCATCTATTTCTATTTTATCTATACTTTTTTCACTTAAAACCAAATCAAATGCCATTTTTTCAACTTTACGTAAAAATTCAATGTCTTTGGTTAATTCAAAATAATCTTCATTTACCAGATAAATGATTCCGGAGCTAGACTCCAGATCTTCAGTTTTGATGAATTCCTTTGTATCGAATGTATCATCTAAAGCTGTTTTATAATGGCTTTTTAATTTGATGCTTATGTTTCTCAACGGTGCGGAATCGGCCAGCAAATTCTTTGGAGTTATTAATAATTTAAGAGCACCATGTGCATATAACCTATATCTCTTTTTCTTCTCTTCATGGAAGCGTTCAGGTTTTAAATATGAGTCCAGGACACTGTCTGTTTCGTGTTGGCCTGAAATTCTGTCAAGATAATCTGCATCCATATGACATCCGCTCGGACGGCAGTTGACTTCTATTAATACAGGACCGTCATCATCTATCATGTATTCCCCATGCACAGGACCGTATCTTATTCCTATTGCATCAGCTACCTTGTATGCATATTCCACCATTTCTGCTTCACCAAGATTTAACTCATTCACGGTTTCTATGGTGTCGTAAATCATTCCTCCCTCTGCTGTTTTTACTTTGCGGTATTTCCAAATCAAAGTCACGCGATGATTTCCGTCACATGATACGGTATTTACAAAATATTCCTCACCGTTAATGCGCTCCTGGACTAATAGTTCTGAAAGTCTGTTTCCATACAGATTGGTTTTTGTTGATAATTCTTTTATTGAATTAATCATTTCCTCTTTATTTAAACATATGCGCACGCCTGCTGAACCGGCACTGTAGATGGGCTTCACGACAACTTCATTGAGATTTTCTTCATCATAGAATTTCACAGCTTCTTCCACGGAGGTTATTACTTGCCCCCTTATATGTCTGAGGTTATGCTTGGCTAATCTATTGTGCATTTCATGCTTTAGTGTCATTGCATCAAGGTTTTCTATAGGATTGCACAATAAATCTAAATCATTCGCCAATTTTGTTGCAAGAATAACGCCCTGTTCTGTGCCTGGAATAACTAAAAGAGGTTCGTAGCCTTTAATGATTTCAAGAGTTTTTTCATATGTGTCCTCTTCGTGAATCCATTCAAAATCGTGTTCAATCGATTCGATTTCTTCTTCCACCATTTTTTTAAATTCCTTCCCTTCCTCAGTTGATTCGTCAATTGTTGACTGGAGTACAATGGGATTATAGCCACGGCTTATTACATCCTGCACATAGTTATATCCGGTTGATACTGGGTCTACTATAACAATATTTCTCATAAAATCGCCTTCCGAATAACTATTATATGTTTTTTTATTAAAATTTTTTTCTCTTGAAAGTCTGAAATAATTTGATTTTTAATAAAATATTTAAAACATTTTTTAACATATAATTATATTATGACAGACAAAATGTTCATGGGCGCATCAACTAAACAAGGTTTGGATATTGCTAATAAAAGTAGAGAAATTATTCGTGGCCTTATTGGTGATGATGTCAAAGATTTAAATCCTGCTGAAAGGGATATTGTAGAAAGGATTGTTCACTCAACAGCAGATCCCGAGTATGCAAAACTTGTACATATGAGTTCAGACTTTGTAGATGTGGCTATGGCTTCTCTTAGAAATAAAGAAACTATTTTAACCGATATCAATATGGTTAAATATGGTATCACTAGCTATGATGGAGAAGTTGAATGTTATATCAAGAATGAAGAGGTTAAAAAAATAGCTAAAGAGCATCAAATTACAAGGGCTGCTGCAGCTATGCGTTATGCTGCTCAAAACGGGTTTGAAGGAATAGTTGTAAGCGGTAATGCTCCAACAGCTGTTTTTGAAGCTATGGATTTATACCAAAAAGGTGAGATGAATCTTAAAGCTATTGTAGGAGTTCCTGTAGGTTTTGTAGGCGCTGCAGATTCAAAAGAGGCTTTAAGGAATTCCGATATTCCAAATATTATTGTGGAAGGTCCTAAAGGAGGAACACCTATTGCCGTAGCTTGTGTAAATTCATTAATTCAACATTTATAGGTGATTAAATGTATTCAGAAGAATTGTTCAATGAATCTAAAAATTATTTTCCTGGTGGAGTAAACTCTCCTGTTCGTGCTTTTAAACCTTATCCATTTTTCGTTGAAAGGGCGGGAGGATGTAAAATAGTCGATGTTGATAAAAATTCATATATTGATTATTGTCTTGCATATGGACCTTTGATTTTAGGTCATGCAGACCCAAAAGTTGTAAGGGAAGTGTCCGCTCAGCTAGCTGTTGGAAGCGCTTATGGGGCTCCAACCGAAAATGAAATCAAACTTGCTAAAGAAGTTGTTGATAGGATTCCTTCTGCTGAAATGGTAAGATTTGCAAATAGTGGAACTGAAGCTACCATGAGCGCTATACGTGTAGCTCGTGGATTCACAGGTAGAGATAAGATTATTAAATTTGAAGGAGCTTATCACGGTGCTCATGACTATGTATTGGTTAAAGGCGGTTCTGGAGCCGCATGTTTACCTGATTCTGCGGGAATTCCAGTTGATACCACTAAAAATACTTTGTCTGTCCCATTTAATGATGAAGAAGCATTAACAGAGTTAATTGAAAAGGAAGGAGAAAACATTGCCTGTCTTATAATGGAAGTTGTTATGGGCAATGTTGGATGCATTGAACCTAAACCGGGATTTTTGGAATTTGTAAGAAAAATTACCGAAGAAAATGGAATTGTTCTTATTTTTGATGAGGTCATCACCGGTTTTAGAGCTTCCCGCGGTGGGGCTCAGGAATATTATGGGGTAACTCCTGACTTGACAACACTTGGTAAGATTGTTGGTGGAGGTCTTCCAATGGGTGCTTTCTGTGGAAAAAGAGAAATAATGGAGTTAATTGCACCTAGTGGCCCGGTTTATCAGGCAGGTACTTTTTCAGGAAATCCGATATCAGTTCAAGCAGGAATTTCCACTTTAACTCAACTAGATGATGCATTTTATAAGAATTTAAAAAATAAAGGCGATTTTTTAAGAAGCAATATAGCATCCATCATTGATGAGGAACAATACAATATTCAACCTGTGGGAATCGCGTCAATGTTTCAGATATATTTCAATCCTGCAGAAGTTTATAATTACACTGATGCCAAAGCCAGTGATTCTGACAGGTTTTTAAGATACTTTAGAGCATTATTGAAAGAAGGCGTTTTCATACCTCCAAGTCAGTTTGAATGTAATTTTATTTCAAAAGCACACACTATGGAAGATATTCAAAATACTGTTGAAGCTATTGAAATCGCTTTAGAGGTCGCTTTTAAAAAAAATAAATAAGGTGTTTTCGTGACAGATTGGAAAGAGATAGCAACATATGCAGTTATTCTAGTAATTGTTTTAATTGCTGCACAGCATTTGAATGTAGTTGTTTCAGGAAGTATGGAACCTGCATTTTACAGAGGAGATATTGTTTTAGTTGAAAAAGCCGATTTCCTCGGAATTCATGAATTTGATGTAAACGATATCCAAAAAGGCGATGTTGTTGTTTATGATGCAAAATGGTTTAATCAACCAGTAATTCATAGAGTGATAAATATTGCACAAATTAACGGAACTGTAGTTTATGAAATTAAGGGAGATAATAATAATGCTTCGGACCCATACTTTGTTACACGAGACCAAATCCAATCAAAAGTTGTAACATTTGGGGATAATTTAGTTGTAATTCCAAAAATCGGTTATCTTTCCCTTTGGTTAAGAGGTTTATAATTATTAAGGTGAGTTAATGTATTTTGAGATTGAAAAACAGGCTATTGAAGCTATTAACAAGGCATTAGATCAATATGATGTAGAAGTAGATAGGAATTTTAAGTTAGAGTTTCCACCAAATCCAGATTTAGGAGACCTGGCCAGTACTATTGCATTTTCTTTAACTAAAAAATTAAGAACTTCTCCTCCGGAAGTTGCAGCAGATTTGGTTGAAAAAATAGAAGTTCCGGAAATTTTTTCCAAAGTTCAAAACTTCGGACCTTACGTTAATTTCTTCATTGATTATTCCAAATTTTCAAAATTGCTTTTAGATAAGGTGGATGACAATTACGGTCAGCTTCCACAATACGGTGAAAAGATTGTTTTGGAACATACTTCCGCAAACCCTAATGGGCCGCTTCATATCGGACACATCAGAAACTCAATTTTTGGAGATTCTCTTGCAAGATTGTTGAAATTAGCTGGTAGAGATGTAGTTACCCAATATTATGTTAATGATATGGGAAGACAGATAGCTATTATCGTATGCGGTATAACCGAATGCGGCTTGAACATCGACGATTATGAAGGAGACAAGATAGACCACAAGATTGGAAAATTATACTTTGATGCGAATAAGGCAGTTGAAGAGGATGAGGCATTGAATGCCAAAGTCGATGAATTGATTCAAAAGTATGAGGAAGGCTCTGATGAGGAACTAAATAAAGTCTTTGAAGATGTCGTTTCAAAATGTATTTCTGGAATGAAGGAATCTCTTCAAAGAATTAACATTAAACATGATGACTTTGTATGGGAAGGCCAATTTGTAAGAAATGGCGATGTTGACGATTTAGTTCACTACATCCAAAGGGAAGGATTTACCCGTGAAGATGAAGTGTTATACATCGATTTAACAGACTTTAACATTGAAAAAGAGTTTGTTTTAAGAAGGTCAAATGGAACTTCACTTTATTCAACAAGGGATTTGGCCTATCACAAGTACAAAGCCACTTTGGGAGATACTGTACTTGACATTTTAGGTTCAGACCATAAATTGGCAGCCAAACAGATCAAGGTTATTTTTGAAGAAATATTAAGGCAAAAAGCTCCTGAAGTAATATTTTATGAATTCATCACTCTTCCTGAAGGGTCAATGTCTACAAGAAGGGGTAAATTCGTATCTGTCGATGAATTGATTGATGAAGCAGTATTGAGGGCACATGATGAAATAAAATCAAGAAATCCTGATTTATCTGAAGAGGAAATTGCTCCAATGGCTGAAGAAATAGGTATAGGGGCTGTAAGATTCTTCATTGCTAAGTTATCACCTGAAAAACACTTGACATTCAAATGGGATGAGGCATTGAGCTTTGAGAGAGGCTGCGCTTCAATCCAATATGCACATGCAAGAGCATGTAAATTGCTTGCCAAATCAGGCAAGGACATTAGCTCATTAACTGTCAGTGATGATTGGGTTCCCGATGAAGCTGAACAGGATTTGGTAAGACAAATTGCTAAATTCCCACAGGTTGTTGAAGATTGTGCCAATAAAAAGAGAGTTCACAATATTACACAATACTCACAGGATTTAGCCAGTTCATTCAATAAGTTCTACAAATCAGAACAGGTTATTGGTTCTGATGTTGAAGATACAAGACTTATTTTAGTTGATAGAGCTAAAACAACCATTAAAAACGCTTTGGATATTTTAGGTGTTAGCGCACCTGAAAAAATGTAGATGAGTAAGTTTAACTCATCTTTAATTTCTTTTTTTAATCCACAAAATGGATGTAGTCTTCTTTTCTAGGCAATGGTTCCGGCGCGTCCATATCGGGATAGCCTAAAACTACATGGCCGATTCCTTCATATCTTTCTGGTATTCCCCATTCTTTTAATAATGCTTTTCCTTCAGGGGAGGCAAATTCATCTCTTGCACGGTGAATCCAGCAGCTTCCAACACCGACGGCATGTGCCGCATTAACTAAAACCGCTAATACACTAGCGCCATCTTCCACCCAAGTAGGCATTTCACTGTCGGCCAATACAATTAAAAGAGTCTTAGCACCATAGAATGGATCCATATCTTCAGGAACAGGCACTGGGAAAAAGCTTCTGTTCCATGCAGACAATTCTTTGATTTTTTCTTCATCCTGAATTACAACAATCTTTGGGGATTGCGCGCCTCTGCCTGTTGGGGCATATGTTCCGGTTTCCAGAATTGTTTTTAAATCTTCATCTGAAATCTGTTCATTTTTGAATTTTCTAATGCTTCTTCTTGTTTTTAAATCATGTATTGTCTGGTTCATATTAACTCCTCTGAAATTTTTCTAAGGGCATTTTTGAAATTATCATATTCTTTTGGACCGATGATTTCCTTGATTTTGCTATCCCATTCCTCATCGTAATCCATTACCTTTTGAGCAGTTTCTGCTCCTTTGTCAGTAATTTCAATTCTTTTAGTTCTTTTTTCAGGAATTCTTTCAATAAATCCTTTATCTTCAAGCTTTTTAAGGTTTCTTGTTATTGTACTTTCATTTAAATGAAAGTTTTGAGCTAGTTGCTCTTGAATTATTCCTTCATTATTGTATATTTTAATCAGCAAGGGATAAAGTCCAAAACTCAAATCTTCATCCTTAACTTTTTCATTCAAGTATTTTGCATGTTCCCTGTAGAGTATAGAGATAAATGGAACAGTTGGAATATTTTCATCAAACATTTTGATTACTCCTTATCAATCTGCTGATATACCATTCGATACATGCATAACATATTAAAGAACCTATTCCACCACCCAGAAGCATTCCGCAGTATATTCCGAATTCTCCCATATGGAATGTGAAACCTAAAAGGTATGCAAAGATTAAGACTAAAATGAATTCCCTGAAGGTTGTCAAAACAAAGGATATTGTTCCTTTTCCAACCCCTTGGAACACATTTCCAGCGCTTGCTCCAAATGGAACATATAATATAAATAAGCACATTATCTGCAGGAAGCTAGCAATCAATGGTTCTAATTGCGCGCTGTTTTCTGAATATGAGAAAATAAATGCGATTTGATTGGCAAATACATTCAAAATTATACACACAATAATGGAAGCTATCAAAGCTATCTTAACAGCATACCTTGCTGTAACCCTAAGGTTTTCATATTTGCGTGCTCCGTATGCCACTCCTGCAACTGATATTGCCGCTGTTCCAACACCAATTGCCGGAAGCATTCCAATGTTTACTATTCTCCAACCAGCAGTATAAACGGCTACAGCTACCGGTCCGGATACTAATGTAAGCATGAAATTTATAAATATTGTTAAAACTGAGAGTACTAGCTGTTCTAAACTGGCAGGGATACCGACTACCAGAATGTCTTTATACATTCCAAAATCGTTGTGGAAATCCTTAAAGTTGTATGAGAGGTATGTGTCCTTTTTGACAAATATCCAGTAAAACATTAAAAATAAGCTTATCAGCGGTCCTAAAACTGTTGCCCAAGCTGCCCCTTTGATTCCTAAATTCAATGTGTAGATGAAAATTGGGTCTAAAACCATGTTGATTATTGCGGCTAATGCTATCGGCAGTGTTGCTCTTTTTATGTCTCCCTCTGATCTAAATGCTCCACCTACAATTGGAGGCATCAATAGTGCAAATGTCCATGCAAAAATGATAAAACCGTAGTCCATTGCATAGTTTATAACACTGCTTGCGCCCATCATATTGAGCATAGGTTCCATGAATGTAAGAAATATCACTGAAATTATAATCGAAATAATAAAACTTAAGATAAGGTTGTGTATTGCTGCATTGTTTGCAGAATTTCTATCTTCAGCACCGATATAACGTGAAATAAGTGAATTACCACCAGCTCCGATTCCGTTCCCGAATCCTACCAGAATCATGAATAATGGTGTGATGTATCCGAGTGCAGCCAATGGCTCTGCCCCAAGTCCGGCAACCCAAATACTGTCTATAATGTTATTTGCAAAAATTAAGAACATACTTCCTATGATGGGGAGTGCTAATTTGTTAATAGCAGTTTTTGGGTCTCCTGTAATCATTTCTATATTTGAATTTTTTTCCATAATTTACCTCTCTTGCATATGCAACTGTACTCTTGTATATGCAAGTGTTAGTATTTAAAGTTAATGTTAAATATTCTTAAGAATATAGTTTTAACTAATAGGAGAATCAATCATGAAAGTTTTAGTTGTTGGTACTGGTGCTCGTGAACATGCTATTGCTGATGCACTTAAAGATGATGTGGAATTATATTGTTATATGAGTAAAATAAACCCTGGAATGAGTAAAATTGCTGAGTTCAAGCAAGGTGATGAAGGGGAAGTTGAAAAAGTAGCTGAATATGCAGTTGAAAATGATATAGACATTGCATTCATTGGTCCTGAAGCTCCACTTGGAAAAGGAATTGTGGATGAGCTTCAAAAGAATGGAATCAAATGTGTCGGACCAACCCAAAGCGCTGCTAGAATTGAAACTGACAAATCATTTATGAGAAAGCTATTTGAAGACTATGAAATCGAAGGATCACTTGTCTACAAAGTGTTTGATAACTCTGAAGACGTTTCCAAATTCTTGGATGAGTTTGACCGTGATGTTGTTGTTAAGCCGGTAGGTTTAACAGGCGGTAAAGGGGTTAAAATTGTAGGTGACCACTTAAAGGATAATGAAGAGGCTAAAGAATACTCCTGTGAAGTCATCGATAATGTAATGGGTGGATTTGCTCAAGTAATTATTGAAGAAAGATTGATTGGTGAGGAATTCACTATCCAGGCATTCTGTGATGGAGAGCACTTGGCCCCAATGCCTGCAGCACAGGACCATCCTCACGCATTTGAAGGGGATGTCGGTGCAATAACTGGTGGTATGGGATCATATTCTGATGTTGGGGGATTATTACCGTTCTTGACTCAGGATGATTATGATAAGGCCGTAGAAATTATGCAAGCTACTTTAAAAGCTATTGCTGAGGAGGCCGAACCATACAAAGGAATCTTATATGGTCAATTCATGTTGACTGCAGACGGACCAAGACTCATTGAATACAATGCAAGATTCGGTGATCCGGAAGCAATGAATGTGTTGCCGCTTTTAAAAACTCCATTAGCTGATATCTGTCAAGCTATTGTTGACGGAACATTGGATAAGGCAGAATTTGAAGACAAGGCCAGTGTATGCAAATATATTGTACCTGACGGATATCCTGAAACAGAACATGCCGGTGAACTAATCGAAGTCGATGAGGAAACCATTGAAGATATGGGCGCTAAAGTATTCTATGCTGCCGTATCACAGGAAGATGATGGAATTCACTTGTCCGGTTCTAGGGCATTGGGTATTGTAGCCAGTGGCGAATCCATAGAAGAAGCTGAAAAAATAGCTGAAAAGGCATGTGATTTTGTTAAAGGTAATGTTTACCACAGAAGGGATGTAGGTACAACTGAGCTTGTTAACAAACGTGTGGAACATATGAAGGAAATTTTAAATTAAATTTCTTTTTTTTCTTTTCAGGTGATTTAAATTAAAAAATACAGTTCGGAAGAAGTCGAAGAGTTAAGAGAGGATATTCATAATAAATTGGAAGTTTTAAAAGAGCATTCTTCCGATGATGAATATATCAAAAAAATTAATCAGTTATCTGATGAGTTGCATAAAACCAATGAGTTTAAAGACACTAGAAAAGAAAGAAAAGAGCTAAAAAAATTAGATAAAAAGTTAACCTTTTATGAACGTTTTTTAGAAGGTTTGGAAAGGGATTTGGATATTGATCCCGGCAGATTGTTGGGATTGACGGATGGTATTTTTGGAATGGTAATGACATTATTGGTTTTCGGTATTGCCCTTCCAGAATTACAGATAGCCACTTACGCTGATTTCATATCATTTATTACAACGTTACTCCCTACAGTAGGAGTGACAATTGTTAGTTTTGTGTTTATTAGTTCTTTCTGGATATATCACCATGAATTCATAAAAATTAAAACTTTGAATATGCCGTATTTATGGTTGAATATATTTTTCTTAATTTGTATTTCATTCATTCCGTTTACAACTTCCTTAATCGGACATTACTCCCATTTCTTTTTGGCTGAAAATTTATTTGGGGTGAATATTTTTTTAACAATACTAACCTTTTTGCTAGTCTACCTTTATGCGGATAGTAAAAACTTCCTTGAAAAAAAACCGTCTAAAAAGGAAAAGAGGTATGTAATTAATACATTTATCATTATTATGGGATTCACAGTTATTGTAAATCTCTTAGACTTTAATGTTTCGGGCAATTTCATTTATTTATTCTTACTCGTACCTGTTATAACAACAATCAGGGATATAGTGCAGTATAGAAACATTTAATATATATCTTTTACATATATTCTTTTTTATAATAGGAAGGGGAATTAAAATGGGTAGTTTATTATCTGTTTGTGATATTAAAGAGGATGTAAAATATATTCTTGATTTGGCTAGTAAAATTAAAGCAGGGGATGTAGAAGATAAACCTCTTGAAGGTAAAACATTAGCGATGATTTTTCAAAAGTCTTCTACAAGAACCAGAGTTTCTTTTGATGTTGGAATGTATCAGTTAGGTGGAAGAGCAATTTTCTTGTCTTCCAATGATTTACAGATGGGAAGAGGTGAACCTATTTCTGATACTGCGAAAGTTTTAAGCCGTTTCGTTGACGGAATAATGATTCGCGCCATTGAACATGACGATGTGATTGAACTAGCTAAATACTCAGATGTCCCGGTTATAAGTGGATTGACCAATTTAGAACACCCTTGCCAGGCGCTTGCAGATATGTTAACAATCAAAGAACATTTAGGCAATTGGGAAGGTAAAAAGATCTGCTTTGCCGGTGATGGAAACAATGTTTGCAATTCCCTTTTATTAATTGCTCCTCTTTTAGGCATGGATATGTCCGTTGCATGTCCTAAAGGTTATGAACCAAATGAAGAAATTTTAAAAACTGCTCAAGAATATGCCAATGAAAACAATACTGAAATAACTGTTAGTGATGATATTAATGTTGCATTGGATAATGTTGATGTGGTATATACTGACGTCTGGGTAAGTATGGGTGATGAAGCTGAAGCAAAACAAAGAGAAATTGATTTGGCTCCTTTCCAAGTAAATTCTGATTTAATGAGTATAGCTAATGATGGAGCTATTTTTATGCATTGCCTGCCTGCAATTAGAGGTCAGGAAGTAACTTCAGATGTCATTGACGGACCGCAATCTGTAATATATGATGAAGCCGAAAACAGAATGCATGCTCAAAAGGCTGTATTGTATTATTATTTAAAAGATGATTAATCTTTAATCATTTTTTTTAAAAAATTAATGTTAAGCACCACTTAATTACTATTTTTAAAAAGATTATTAAACCAATTCCACCAATAAAACCTGTTATAAAGCGTAATGTATTATTGCTTTGCCTTAAACCAAAAAATTGTGTAAATCCATCAATTGAAACAGGTATTAAAAGAATTATTGAAAGAATTAATAGGGTGGATGTATATTCTATTGTAGAAAAAAAAGTATACAATAGAAAAATTAATAACCCTGTATAAAATCCAGTACACCTTGCACAGACTGGAAATTGATGTCCTTTAATGAAAAAGCTTCTTTCAGGTTTTCTATGACAAATTAAATTTAAATAATTCATTTTTCTTCACTTTTAAACATTAGCTATTAACATTAATTTTTTTTAAGATAATTATATATATTTTTTCATACAAATTTAGTGGTATAATAAATAAAAAGGTTTTTACAATGAGAGGCGGAGAAGCGATAATTGAATCCCTCAAAAATATGGGGGTTAAAACAATATTTGGTTATCCTGGCGGACAGACCATACCATTTTACGACATGTTATATGATTCAGACATGGAACATATATTAGTTAGACACGAACAATGCGCAGCTCATGCAGCGGATGGATATGCAAGAGCTTCTGGTAAAGTGGGTGTGTGTTTGGCAACTTCAGGTCCGGGAGCAACCAATCTTGTAACTGGTATTGCTACTGCATATATGGATTCCTCTCCAATAATTGCTATTACTGGACAAGTTCCTACTCATTTAATAGGTAATGATGCATTTCAAGAAGCTGACATTATTGGAATTACAATGCCAATTACCAAACATAGTTTTCAACCAAAAGACCCTGATTTAATACCTTCAATGATTAAATCTTCTTTTGAAATAGCTGCAAGCGGAAGACCAGGTCCTATCGTGATTGATGTTCCAAAGGAAGTTCAAGAAGGTGAACTGACAAAATTTGATGATTCTTTAATTAGTACTCCGGGTTATAATCCAAATACTAAAGGTAATATTAGACAAATTAAAAAAGCCTGTGATTTAATAAAGCAAGCTAAAAAGCCTATGATATTGGCAGGCGCTGGTGTAATTATATCTAATGCATGCTGTGAGTTAAAGGAACTTTCAGACACCATTAATGCTCCTGTAATGACTTCACTTTTAGGTAAGGGAGCTATTGATGAAACCAGTGATTTGGCATTAGGAATGCTTGGTATGCATGGAAGAAAAGTTTCAAATGATTATATTAATGAATCCGATTTGTTGATAGCTATCGGAATTAGATTTTCAGATAGGACAACCGGAAGACTGGACAGTTTTGTTCCGGATACCAAAGTTATTCATATTGATATAGATCCAGCGGAAATAGGTAAAAATGTGGATGTCGATTTGCCGATTGCAGGGGATGCTAAAAATGTATTGTCATCTCTTAACAAATCCTTAAAAGGTCATGAAGTATCCGGTGATGTTAAATCTTGGGCAAATATGATTAAGGAGAAAAAACAGGAATTGCTTCCAAGAGTCACTTATAGTGATGTTCCGTTAAAGCCGCAAACAGTTATAAAAGAGATTGCTGAGGTATTAACACCGGAATCAATTTTAACAACAGATGTAGGTCAAAATCAAATGTGGGCGGCTCATTTCTATGATACCCAAAAGCCACGCAAATTCATATCTTCCGGTGGACTTGGAACCATGGGATTCGGATTCCCGTCAGCTATTGGCGCTAAGGTAGCATGTCCGGATGATCCTGTTGTTTCCATAAATGGGGATGGCGGATTTTTAATGGTCTGTCAGGAATTGGCTACTGTTCATGATTATGATTTGCCGGTTATTGCTGTTGTATTGGAAAATAGGACTTTAGGAATGGTATATCAATGGCAAACATTATTATATAATAGTAGGCATTCACAAACAGAGTTTAAGGACAGTCCTGACTTTGTTAAATTGGCTGAAAGTTTCAAGATAAATGCTGAAAGGATTACAAAGCCTGGTGAAACTAAAGAGGTATTAACTTCAGCGATTAAAGATAACGAATCAATTTTATTAGATATTGTAATCGATTCCGAGGAAGCCCTGCCGATGCTTCCGCCTGGAGCGGGAATTAATGAGATGATTGGTGAATACAAACTTGAGAAGGATGTGATTTAAGTGACATTTGAGTATCATGTTATTTCCACATTAGTTGAAGACAGACCGGGGGTTTTACAAAAAGTTGCTGGCTTATTCAATAGGAGAGGATTCAATATTGACAGTATTACTGTAGGGGAATCTGAAGTTGAAGGATTATCCCGTATGGTAATTTCAGTTCATGCCGATAAAAAGGGTTTGGAACAAGTCACAAAACAATTAAATAAGTTAGTTGATGTTATCAAGATTAAAGATATTACTAAAAATGCTGTTAAAAGGGAATTATGTCTTGTTAAAGTCAATATCCCTAATGAAAAAGCAAGAGCAGAAATAATGCAATATTCTAATATTTTCAGAGCAAAAATTGTTGATGTTACTGAAGAAACGTTAATAATTGAGTTAACTGGGGATAAAGAAAAAATTGATGCATTTATATCTTTATTAAAAGGTTACGGAATCAAAAAGATTTCACGCACTGGCCTTACGGCCATGGCAAGGGGAGTATAAAATGACTATATTAGAAAATGTTTTGGAAGATAATAAGAAATTTGTTGAAAACTTTGAAGGTGAAGAAATGTCTCACCATGCTCAAAAGAAGTTAGCTATTTTAACTTGCATGGACTGCAGACTAATAGACTTTTTTGAACCTGCATTAGGACTTGAAAGGGGCGATGCAAAAATAGTTAGAAATGCCGGAAACTCAATTGTTGGTGAAGATGCAATCAGATCCATTGGAGCAGCCCTTTACAATTTAGGCTGTGAAGAAGTATTGGTTGTAGGTCACACTGAATGTGGTATGGCAGGAGCCGATGCTGATGCCTTAAAGGAAAAAATGATTGCAAGAGGCATTTCAGAAGAAGACATTGCCAAATATGATTTGGCTGAATGGATTGGTGGATTTGATGATGAGGAAGAAAATGTCAAAAACGTTGTTGAAAAAATTAAAAACCACCCGTTAATTCCGGATGTGCCGGTACATGGTCTTATAATCGATATTGTAACTGGTGAGCTAAAAGTTTTAGTAGATGGTTACTAATCATCTATTTCTATTTTTTTTATTTTATCATCTGTTTGATATTTTCACACGCCTGATTTTAAAAAATTTGTAGATGATATTGAAATCATATATTGGGATGCATATAATATGGACAATTGAGTACTAAAAACTCATGGTTTCAAATAATTTGGCGAAAATTTGAAATTAGGTTACTTTTATAAATGGTGAAATTCAAACCTATTATGTGATATTTTATTATATCTTAATTTTTACGAGTGATTATTATGAAAATGTATTACGACGACGATGTAAATACAGATGCTTTAGAAGGTAAAACCATTGCCGTAATCGGTTATGGTTCACAAGGTAGAGCACAATCTAGAAATATGGCTGACAGTGGAGCTAACGTAATTGTTGGATTAAGAGAAAACGGTAGCTCATGGAACCTAGCAAAAGAAGATGGAATGACTGTAAAAACTATTGAAGATGCAGCAAAAGAAGCTGATATCATTCACATTTTGCTTCCTGATGAAATTCAAGAAAAAGTCTACAACACACAAATTTCAGAGTATGTTGAATCCGGAAACACCATTTCATTCTCTCACGGTTACAACATCCACTTTGGTTTAATCAAACCTGATGAAGATGTAAACATCGTAATGTTTGCACCAAAAGGACCTGGATCCATGGTAAGAAGAACTTATGAAGAAGGATTCGGTATTCCTGGTTTAGTGGCAGTCGAGCAAGATGCAACCGGTGATGCATTGCAACTTGCATTGGGCATGGCAAAAGCTTGCGGTTTAACCAAAGCGGGCGTTTTAGAAACTACTTTCCAAGAAGAAACTGAAACTGACTTATTCGGCGAACAAACCGTTTTATGCGGGGGTATCACTGAATTAATCAATGCTGGTTTCACTACTTTAGTTGAAGCTGGATACCAACCTGAAATCGCTTACTTTGAAACCTGTCACGAAGTAAAACTCATTGTCGATTTAATCTACGAAAAAGGTTTTGCCGGAATGTGGACTGATGTAAGTAACACTGCTGAATATGGTGGTTTAACCAGAGGTAATAGAATTATTACTCAAGAAGCTAAAGACGGCATGAAAGCAGTTTTAAAAGAAATCCAAGATGGCACCTTCAAAAAACAATGGGCTGATGAAAACGCTACTGACGGAGCTAACTTAAAAGAAATGAGAGCTGCTGAAGGTCAAAAAGAAATTGAAATTGTTGGTGAAAGATTAAGAAAAGCTTGTGGATTACAAAAAGACGATTAAGTCTTTTTATCCTTTTTACTTTTTTTATTAATTTTATAGTGTGGTAAGCATGGTATTTATTGGCATGGACCATGGAACTACTGGTATCTCTTTTTGTATAATGTCTCATAATGGAGAAATAATTGATATCTTTAAGATTGATAGGGAAGATTCTAAAAGCGGCAAGATATCGGCCATTGAGGAATTATCTAAACGTGTTGATTTAAGCTCTGTTAAATTGATGGCTATTACTTATGCAATGGGTGACGGCTTCAATAAGATTTTACCGATTGATAAGGTTGAAGATAGAGGAATTTTATCAATCAATGGTGCAGGTAAGGTTACCGGTGGAGGAACTTCCGTATTCTCAGAGTTGGAAAATTCTGATATTCCAACTATCATGATACCTGGTCTTCACAAGAATTCTACTTCATTAAACGAGCTGTTTAATGCAGCTTATTCTCATCAGGCCAGTCCTGAGAAGGTAAGCATTTCATATAATGCGCTTAAGGAAACCGGCTGGCAAAATTTCATTGTTGCGGATATATCCTCTAACAGTGTTGACATATTGATAGAAGATTCTAAGATTAAAGGGGCCATGGATGCATGCATTGGTGCTATGGGCATAGTGCATGGGCCAATCGATTTGGAAATGATACGTGACATTGATGAAGGCAGAAAAACTGCAAATGAATGTTTTTCACATGCGGGTGCAATTAAAATAGCTGGAATCGACGGCAAAGTGGCCAATATGAAAGATCAACTTTTAAAAAACTATGAAAATGGTGATGAAAAAGCGAAATTGGCTATTGATACTTTAATCATGACCGTGGCAATGGAAATAGCTGGACTGGATGTAGTTTGTGAAAATGATATTGAAGGAATCGTTTTAACAGGTTCAATTGGAAGTGCAACAGAACCTTTTAACTTTGAAGATGAAATCAATAGATATTTCAAGAATAAATATGAATTGAAAGTAATTTCTAAAGAGTCCGGATCAATCGGTGCCGCTCAAATAGCCAAGGCCGTCTATGACGGTGAAGATAATATTTTGGGAATTGAAGCTGAACTGTAATGCTTCTTTCAGCTTAAATAAATTAGATATTTTATCTTTTTCAAAACTCTTTTTGGGGCAATTGACTTGAAAAATTCTACAGTGCCTTTATTAATTCCTTTTTCATATTTCATGAAACTATAAAGAAGCAGTATGACGGCAGAAACTGAAAGTATCATACATATAAACATCATAAGATTTGAGGATTGTACTAATAAATAATCTAAATCTTCTGGTCCTAAAGTTTGATTTCCGAAAAATATTGATAGGATTAAGGTATAAATTCCGGTACTTAAAATTTTTCCAAATTCTTTATTTGATGATAGAATTGAACTCGCATCAGCCAAGTCCTCTTCATCCACAATTGTCAAAGTATATTTGTTATTTGGGGCTGAGAATAATCCGTTACCTATTCCCTGAAAAGCACATCCGACAAGTATTATTTCAAATGGTATATGGTCTACGAAGAAATATATTGCCATGGAAATGGCCAGAAATATCATTGCAGTAGCGGAAATTAGTCTCGGATCAAATTTGTTTGAAAGCATACCTCCAATATTTGACATTCCAATCGTTATGATAGGGGAAATAATAAGAATCATCGAGACAACATATTCCTCAAAATTTAAAATATATTGTAAATGGAAAGACAATGCGGTAATGGCAATTGTTGTGGTGAAATAAGTTACCATAGCTGCATAATTTCCGATTACATATCTTGTGTTATTAATTAAATTAAAGTTCAATATCGGTTCTTCAACTTTCTTTTCAATTTTAATAAATATTGCCAATATGATTAGGCTTATTACTAAAAATATCGCACCATATACGTCTAATTCTGTGAGACCATATGTAAATAAAGCCATTATGACAATATAGAAAAATGAACCCTTATTATCAATCGGTTTTTTCTCACCAGTCCATTCTTTTGTAACATTATTTAGTAAATATAATAAAACAAGAAGTATAGGAATCAATATTAAAAATGCAAATTTCCAATCTGCAAAGTAAATCACAAAACCCATAAAAGATGGAGCCATTAACATTCCGACATAACCCGCTGAGGAAACCATACCCAATGCAGAACCCATTTCATGCTCTTGAAACTCTTCAACAATTATTACATAAATACTGATTGCCAGTGAGGCGGATGTTAACCCCTGAAGCAATCTTGATAAAAGAAACATGTATTCATTCACGGATAGAAATGATACCATGATTGATATGAACAGTAGAATAATACTCAGTTTAGTGCTTTTTTTAATTCCATATTGCGAGATAATTTTAGCAAAGGGCAGACTGAAAGATACAAAACTCATTAAATAAATTAAATTAACCCATAGTAGTCCTTCAGCTGAAAAATTTAAAGCTATAGCTATGTCTGGAAGTGCTACAACGGTCATATTAGCAATCAATTGCATGATTAATTGTGAGGTTGCGGCAACTATAAGAAGTATTTTCTTTTCCGAAATGTTAATTGAAAGCCCTCCTAACCATATTTTTTTAGTTAATTATATTTAAAATTCAGTTCTTTTGGGTTATCATTAACTTTATATTATTTTTTTAACATAATATCATTGATGGTAAACAGAACTGTATGGGCGTTGGCATGTGTTTGTTTTTCGCTGTCCACGCTGTTAAGTATGGTTGGAATTATTTCAGTTATTCAGATTTATTTCAATGTTTCTATTTATTATGCTAGTTTGTATGCAAGTATATTTGCCGGAACATTGGGATTTTCAAGTTTGGTAATGCCTGCAGTTTTTTCAAGATTTGAGAAAAAGAGACTCATAATCATTATATTGATAATCACGATAATAGCTAATTCAATGGAACTGTTAGTCACAGATTATTATATTGGGCTTATTTTTAGAATAATTCCTGCATTTTTCTATCCGATTGCTGTTAGTTCCGCTTTAACAATTGTTGGCAAAATTGCTCCGCATTATACAAACAGGGTAGTTTTAGGGGTTTCTGCTGGAAGCATATTGGGCCTTTCCATTACTTCTTATTTGGGGTTTACTCATGGATTTCAGATTACAATGCTGTGGTTTGTTCTGATTAATGTCGTGTCATTAATTTTAACTGCAATCTTCATTCCTAATTTTGAAGGTAATAAAGAGCCTATAATGTTGCAGATTAGTCATGCAAAATCTAAATCGTTTTTACTTTCGATAATTTATGTTTTTTGCATGGTTGTAGGTATAAGTATCACTTATAATTATATTCCAACATTCTTAAATCAAGTAACTAAAATCAGCGGTGAAATGTTATTTGTTACTTTATTTTTAATGGGCTTAACATCCATGTTTGGAACAGTTTTATGCGGATACTTACTTGAAAAAAAGGGTAGTTTAACTGTTCTTTTTTATCCTATTGGGTTTTCTGTTATAATGTTTATATTGGGATTATTCGTTAAATATCCATTCACAGAATTTTTTGTCCTGTTGATTTTTGGAATATTTGATGGGTCTGCATATACGGTTTCACAATATTGGGTTACTTCATCCGTTAGCGAATCTCCTGAATTTGCAAATGGAATATTTTTATTGATGTGTAATTTAGGTATATTTATCGGAACAATGGTTGGTGGATTGATTATAGACAATATCAGTATTTTATACATTTTCTTTGGATCTGTAATTATGATGATTTTGGCAATTCCATTTGTTGTCATTAGAATCAGAGCCACTCCTGATGCCGTTTAATAAGGAGTGTATGAGAAAAATAGTATTTCGTATGGTTATGTGGTGTTTGTGGGTGAAGTTATTCATTTAGGCTAATATATACAATATTTCCGCCTTTTAAGGTTTCAATGCCATTATCATTTTCTAAAACGATATTTAAGTAATTATCAATAGCTATTATTTTTCCTTCAGCCTGATTATTGTCTCTTAATTCTACAATCACATTTTTATTTTTAAATTGTCTGAATAGTTTATTTACTTGGTCTTTGTCAGTCATGATTTTCAATCCTTTAATCGTATATTATAGTTTATATTCTATATTTATATACTTTAATGTTTTAATATTATACCATGGCAATTAATCAATTAGAAGAAAATTTAGAAGCTATTACAAGGACAATTGAACAGTTAAAAAAAGATGGATGCAGCGATGAAAAGATTTTAAATGATCTTCGCGAACAAAGAGACAAAATACTCAAAGATTTAAACTTATAAGTATTTTATTTTAACCATTCTTTTAATAAAGTCATATCACTTGTCAAATCTATTTTTAAAGGTGTTACAGTAGTTTTATGTGCTTTACGTAATTCATAACCATCACTTCCAGGTACATCTGAATCGTATGGTTCGCCTCCAATCCAGTAATATGGTTTTCCACGTGGATCAAGGCGTTTGTGCATTATTGGAGTATACATCCTTTTTCCTAATTTTACCACTTCAAATTCTTCATTTACAGGGTTTTCAGGTATATTAACATTTAATAAGTCGATTCCTTCAGGCAATCCTTTCTTTAATACAATTTTGGATATTTTATTGAGCATTTTTCCTGCAAAATCAAAATCTATTTCTATTTCACCGTTTTCAAATTTAATGTCGTCCCTAATCACTTCTTGTGAAATGGCTATTGTAGGTATTCCAAAACTTGCCGCTTCAATGGCTGCTCCAAGTGTTCCTGATGTTGTCAGTTCTGCTTGTCCCAAATTAAAACCGGTATTTATTCCGGAAATCATGATGTCCGGTTTTTCATCAAGCAGTTGAAATAGTCCGATAGTCACGGCATCGGTCGGAGTTCCGCTTACACCATACCCAAAACTTCCATCCTTTAAAGTATATTTATTCACTCTTAACGGTTCATAAAGTGTTAATGCATGTCCAATACCGCTCTGTTGTGTTTCAGGTGCTATTACACATGTATCACATAAATTTTCCACCGCTTTTTTAGCAGCTAGGATTCCTGAAGCAGTTATTCCATCATCATTACTTATTAATGCTTTCATATATTTATTAAGGTATTACCATCTTAAAATAATTTTATATTTTTGCATAGATATGATAAACTTTAATAATAATTTAATGTATAAAATATATTAGTAATTTTTTTTAGAAAAAACACATGCGGGTGGAAAATTGGAAAAACCA
Organism: Methanobrevibacter sp.; assembly: GCF_017431965.1. Classification (GTDB taxonomy): domain Archaea; phylum Methanobacteriota; class Methanobacteria; order Methanobacteriales; family Methanobacteriaceae; genus Methanocatella. The sequence goes on from NZ_JAFRKB010000039.1 coordinate 30,353, forward strand.
CAACTTATTAATTTTATAGCTAAAGTGATGGAGGACTCTGGTTTCAAAGTTTATAAGAATTTTAAAACTTCACAGAAGATTATAGACATATATGCTATATTGCCGACAACAATTGGGGATTTTGGGGTTGTTGTAGCATGTAAAAACTATGATAAGAATTTTGAAATTGGGGTTGATGTTTTAAAAGAGATGGAAGAAGTTGGAGAAAGCTTAAAGGCGTCTAAAGTAACTATTGTTTCTTCCTCTTATTTTTCAAGCCAAGCAACTAATTATGCACTTAGAAAAAACATTAAGCTAGTGGACAGGAATAATTTAATTGAGCTTGCTAAAAAATATCAGGATAGAACTTCTCAAACTACTTTGGATAATACTCCTTATGATGGTGGGGCATCAGCTTATATTGATGAAGAATATCCTGAATATCAATATGATGCATCTGACATGGAATATTTGATGCAAAGACGGGATCAAAACCCTCACGTTTATAAAAGTTCATTGTATAGACAGGTTGAAGAAGATAGGCCTAGAGGATTGTCATCTCTATTGAATAGGGTTAATTCTCCAATAAGCAGCGGCAGATCATCTACTAATTTATATAACTACAATCAACAGCAATCCAGCCCTAATCCGTTATTGTTTAAGTTAATTAGCAATCCGATTGTTTTGATTATTTTAGTTGTAGCAGTTTCTTATTTCCTTGCATTCTTTGGAGGAAATATCTTAAAAATGGATGCAGGAATCACAGGATTGATAGAGATGGTTGCAGCCTTGATTTTATCATATGGTCTGTCATTATATACAGAAAGAAATGGAGATTTCATTGTAAAAGGAACATTTGTATTTTTCATTTCATTAGTAATCTTAATCATATTAATTTTTGTTTAATTTAATATGATTAAAATTAATTATTATTAAAATTAATCCTAAAAGATATAAGAACCAAATCATTATATCGGTTGGTCCAGTTTCTATCCAAATTAATGTGTGTGTTAAAATAACGGAGTAAATCGCTACTCCTATTCCTTTTTTTAGTTTGTGGACTAATTGCAAGAATGCTCCCATAAATAGCATTTGTATAGTTAGGCCGGGCAATCCGAAATCAAGGTATACTGGCCCAAATAGTGTTGATGTTAAACATACAGTGTAGTGAAGAACATATTGCCCAATGAAGGTTCTAGGACTTCCTGATGAAAAAATCATACTTAAAATATGGCCATGTGTTGTTCCGCCTAATGGAATTATTTTTTCAAATACTTCTAATGTGAATGCTGCTCTATAAAAGATAAGTTCAATGGGATTCAATGTCCAGTGTTGATTGGCTATTGATTGAGATGCGATATATCCTACAGCGAGCATTCCAATAACCATTATGGCTATAAAAACAACAGCAAATTTTCTTGATATTTTTTTGAGATAATAAAGAGTTATAAATGAACTTCCTAAAATACCGATAACTGAGGTTCTGTATCCGTTCAATCCAAAAATCAAAGCTCCGGCAACGACTAACAGTAAGTACTTTTTATCATAATGCTTTGCAAGCAGCAAGTTAATCATTATTAAAAATAGGGGATATGCTATTCTCCAGATATTTGTAGTCGCACTGGATTTTAAAACGCTGTTGAAAAGAGGAATTCCTCCAAGTAACACCATATTTAGAGTTTGCAGTATTAAAGCTATAATGACAAGAACCAGCAATAGCCTTTCAGATAAAAAATTGAGTTCTTTTGTTTTTTCAACATTTATTTTGTATTTGATAGCTATTGCTCCAACAGAAAAGATTATGCATGAAAAAAGAATTGTCAAAATCACTTCTAGCTTAAGAGAATCTTCAAATCTGTAGTTGAATGATCCAACATAGCCCATAGCCAAAAATGCAATTATTGCAACTACAACCAATAATGGCTGAAAGAAATCAATCTTTTCTATGTTCATTTTTTATCCTCCAAGCTCATATGAAGAAATAGCCAGGTTTCCTCCAAAATTAGGCATTGCCGCCACATGGGTATGAACATAACTTGCAAGTGTGTTGCCTTCAATAAAACCGTCTTGATTATTATAGGAACCTTTTCCTCTTAGAATATCAAATGCTAGTTTATGTTTGATGTTTGCATCGTCAACCAGCACTTTTGAATAGTGGAATTCATGTCCATGGAATCTTTCACCTTTTTTGGATATGATGTTGTCTTCTTTCACTTCTGCAATTGTGTATTTCAGAGCTTGCACTCTATCTGTTAGGATTGCTTTGTAAGGATATATATTGACAACTTTGTCTTCATGGATGGAATTCATGAGATACATTAAACCACCACATTCGGCAAAAATGGGCCTATCTTCCTGGTGGAAAGTCTTAATATCATTAAGCATTCTTTCATTTTCACTAAGTTGTTTTGAAAAGAGTTCTGGATATCCTCCGCCGATGTATAGTCCGTCTACATCAGGCAATTCTTCATCGTTTAACGGTGAGAAGTATTCAATTTTTGCATTGTTTGCTTCTAGAGATTCAATATTTTCTTTATAGTAGAAATTAAATACTTCATCATAAGCTATTCCAATTTTAACCGGCTGTTTGTTTAATTTATTCCAAATTGGAATAATGTCTGAGGTGATTTTTGGAGCTTCACGGGCAATCTCTACTAATCTGTCCAAATCGATTGAATTTTTTATTACTTCAGACCAGATATCAATGTATTTTAGAGAATTTTCTTTTTCACGAGCAGGAACAAGGCCTAAATGCCTTTCTTCTATTGATATAGAATCGTCACGTATTATTCCACCGATAACCTCTGTTTTTGTTATTTCTTCTATAGACCTTTTGGTTTTTTCATAATGGGCTTTATTTTTGACTTTGTTTAAAATAACTCCTGCAATGTTTATTTCAGGATCAAGCGCTTTAAAACCCAAAACTAAAGCGGCGGCACTTTTAACTAAACTTCGGGAATTTATAATTAAAATAACCGGTGCCTGCAATGATTTGGCTATTGAAGCAGTACTTCCAATATCATTTACAGAGTCGATTCCTTCATAAAGTCCACGAACACCTTCAATTACAGCTATATCTTTTCCATCCATAGCTTTTAGATAGGAGTCTCTAACTTGTCCGGATTCCATAAAAAATGAATCTAAGTTTCTTGACACATTATTGGTAGCTAAGGTGTGGTAAGACGGGTCAATGTAGTCGGGTCCAACTTTGAATGGCTGAACGTTGTATTTTTCACTTAAGGCTTTCATGATCCCGGTAGATATTGTTGTTTTTCCAACTGCACTACCGGTTCCTGCTAAAATTATTCTCATATTTAGTAATTTGCATCTTGTTATATAACAATTTTTGTATCATTAAATCATTTTAAATAATATTAAACATATAAATTAAATCATAATATATGGTGGTTAAATGAGAATTTTACTAATTCATTCTGATTATTTAAATTATACTGTAAAGAACAAAACACCTGTTGCTGAAGAAATTGACGAGGCTAAAATGCAAGGAGCTTTCGATGACTCTTTAGTAGTGTTTACAAGTGTTGAAAAAGAAGACGAAGATAATCCAGAAGGTATTGTTAAAAATTTAGTCAGTGAAGTTAAAAAGACCAATGAACAAGTTAAAGCTGAAAATATTGTATTGTATCCATATGCTCACTTATCTTCATCATTAGGTTCTCCAAAAATAGCTATTCAAATTTTAAAAGACACAGAAGAAGCTTTGCTTGCTGAAGATTTAAATGTTATAAGAGTACCTTTCGGATGGTATAAGGCATTCGAGATTTCATGTAAGGGTCATCCATTAAGTGAACTTTCAAGAACAATCACTGCAGATGCTGAGGAAGAAAAGGTTGAAAGGAAACCTTCAACCTGGCAAATTCTTGAAGGAGATAAGATCACTCAAATTGATGACTTTAAATTTGAAAATAAAGCTTTTAAACAACTCGTTGATTATGAACTCGGACAAGGGGCATCTGATGAAGGTGAACCTCCACACGTTAAATTAATGAGAGAAAAAGAAATCTGCGATTATGAACCGGCATCCGATGTTGGAAACCTCAGATGGTATCCTAAAGGAAAGTTAATCAGAGATTTGTTATCTGATTATGTTTACGATTTAACTGTAAGTCGTGGAGCAATGCCTGTTGAAACTCCAATTTTCTATGATTTGGATAATCAGGCTATTTACGAACATGCTTACAAATTCGGTGAAAGGCAATACCGTACTGACACTAAAAAGAAATTAATGCTTAGGTTTGCAGCTTGTTTCGGTGCATTTAGATTAATGAGCGATTCATACTTAACCTGGAAGAATTTCCCTGCAAAAATTTTCGAATTGACCAGATACAGTTTCCGTTATGAGAAAAAAGGTGAAGTTGTTGGTCTTAAAAGATTAAGGGCATTTACCATGCCTGATTGCCACTCATTCTGTTGTGATGTACCTTCATCTTTAGATGAGTTTTCCGCTCAAACTGACATGTGTATGCAAACAGGTAAAGATTTGAATTTGGACTTTGAAGTGATTTTCAGAGCAACCCAAGACTTCTTTGAGGAAAACGAGGAATGGATGTATGAAATTGCTCGCAAATTCAAAAAACCTATCCTTTTAGAAATCTTGCCTGAAAGACACCATTATTGGATATGCAAAATCGATCTTGCAAATATTGATGCTTTAGGCCGTCCAATTGAAAATCCGACTGTTCAGATAGATGTTGAAAGCGGAAAAAGATTTGGAATTACATACTTAGGTGAGGATGGAGAGCAGCACAATCCAACAATCCTGCACACTTCCCCAACTGGAAGTATTGAAAGGGTTTTATGCGCAATGCTTGAAAAAACTGCACTGGAAATAAATGAAAGAGCACCGATGTTGCCAACTTGGCTAAGCCCAATTCAAGCAAGAATTTTAACAGTTGGAGAATCACACAAAGAGTTTGCCAGTGAACTTTATGATAAAATCAATGCTTCTAACATTCGTGTTGACATTGATGATAGAGATGAAAGTGTTGGTAAAAAAATCAGAAATGCATCTCAGGAATGGATTCCATATATTTTTGTTGTAGGTGACAATGAAATGGAATCAGGCAAATTCCAAGTGACTGTTCGTGAAACCGGTGAAAAGGTTGAAATGACTGTTGATGAATTAATAGCTGAAATTAAAGAAAAATGTGAAGGAAAACCTTTCAGAAGATTGCCTTTGCCTAAGGATATTTCAAGAAGGATTAACTTCCAATAATTATATTTATCAATAAAAATAAATTATTAAATGTTATTATATTACGGAGGAAATTTAATGGACCCAATGTACAGAATAGGAGAAGCTCTTATTGGAGATGGACCTGAATTAGCTCACGTTGATTTATTGATTGGTGATAAATTCGGGCCTGTTGGTCAAGCTTTTGCTAATGGATTATCCAATTTATCTGTTGGACACACTCCTTTAACAAGTGTAATCAGACCAAACTTAATGACTAAACCAGCTACTTTAATTATTCCTAAAGTAACTGTTGGAGATTTAGATGATGCTAGTAAAATATTTGGACCTGCACAAACTGCCGTTGCAAGGGCAGTAGCTGATGCAGTGGAAGATGGATATATTCCAAAAGACATTGTCGAAGACATTGTTATTAATGTAAGTGTATTTATCGACCCTTCTGCAAAGGATTTCAGAAAAATATATCAATACAATTACGGAGCTACAAAATTGGCTATTAGAAGAGCAATGGAAGGTTACCCATCTATGGACAAAGTACTTGCAGAAAAAGATCGTGGAACTCACCCAATTATGGGATTCAGAGTACAAAAACTTTGGTCTCCACCATATTTACAAGTTGCACTTGACCTTGACAACTTGGATGTTATGGCTAAAATCATTGAGGATTTGCCTGACAAAGAAAGAGTGCTTCTCGAAGCTGGAACTCCACTCGTTAAAAAATTCGGTGTTGGAGTTGTTGGAAAAATCAGAGAATTACGTCCGGATGCATTTATTATTGCTGATTTAAAAACTTTAGATGTTGGTCGTGTAGAAATCAAAATGGCTGCAGACGAAACTGCTGATGCAGTTGCTATTTCTGGTCTTGGTACTATCGAATCAATTAAAAAAGCAATACATGAAACTCAAAAACAAGGTATTTACTCCATCCTTGACATGATGAATGTTAAAGACTTCGAAGAAAAATTATCTCAAATACCTGATGATTTAAAACCGGATATAGTATTATTACACAGAAATGTCGATTTAGAAACTTATAAAGCTGAAAAAGGTGAAGATACCAGTGAAATGACTGAATGGGGTAACATCAAAAAGATTAAAGAAATCATTGGTGGCGGCTTAATTGCAGTTGCTGGTGGTATTAAACCTGATAATGTTGAAGAAGCTATCGACAAAGGTGCAGACATTATTATTGCAGGAAGATATATTATCGGTTCTAGAGATGTAAGAAGATCTGCTCAAGACTTCTTAGCACATTTCCCACCTGATCCAGATAATATGAGACTTGCGATGGATGAAGACGAACAAGTAAATTAGATTAATTTCTAATTTATTTTCTATTTTTTTTAAAGGAGTTTTTATTATGGGATTTTGTAATTCATGTGGTAGACCAATTGTAAAAGAAGATTACGGGACAAACAAAGATGGAAGTCCAAATGATGAATTTTGTATTGACTGCTTTCAAAACGGTGAATATACAGAACCGGATATAACTCTAAATGAGATGATTGTAAGAAAAACAAAAGAAATGATGGAAAAAAATCCTAGATTGCCAGAAACTCAGGCAACCGGCATTACAGCAATGTTCATTCCAGGATTAAAAAGATGGAATCCGGAATTCCAGGATGATTATAAAACTCTTTAACTTCTACTTTTTAAGATAAATTCTTTTACTTTGTTGGCTATGAACTCATCATGGCTTTTAGTAGATTTGATATTGTAGATTTCTTCTTGTAGGTCATTATATTTGTCAACTAAATCATTGTATTCAAGGCGCAGGGTATCATAGTCCTTTTCTAGACCTTCATTAAGCTCATAAATCTCCGCATAACTAGTCCTTGTAGAGAGATTTTCATGTTTTAGCTGGTCATATTTATCAGTAATTTGAGCATAACTGTCCTTAATATTTTCGTGTTCTTCTTTTAAGGTTGAGCATTTTGTTTTAAGGTTTTTGTTTTCTTCTTTAATGCTTGAATATTTGGTTTTGAGGTTTTCATTTTCCTCTTTGATGTTGACGAATTTTGTTTTGAGATTTTCATTTTCGATAATTAGCTTGGAATGTTTGTCTTTAATGTTTTCGTTTTCTTTTTTCAAGTTATCGAGATTATTTTCATGCAGAGAAGTATATTTATCTTCAATTTTACTTAAAGCATTATTTTTTTCAGCCAGTTCAGCTTTCAGTGCTTCAATTTGTTTTTCATATTCTAAAGTGGATGGATTATTATTATTTTTAAGCTGCTCTTTCAATACCTTCACTTCCTCTACAAGTAAATAATTAGCTATTTTTAAAGATTCATTTACCTCTTCCATGCTTTTAAGATTTTCAATCTCATCGTGAGGGATAATTAATACTTCTTCCTGGTTATTGTATATATCTTCGTTTTTAGGAACTGTTATTTGAATTTGTTCTGTGGTGTATTTTTTTCTCTCACCATTTTTCAGTGTCCTGTGATATTCTCTAGAATATTTTTTTACAATACCTTTACCCATCTTCATAACATATCCCAACGATTTATATATCTGTGTATGAAAGTATAAATATTTTTAGAATATTGTCATTTTTTGAGTTTATCTTAATATTTCTTAAAAATCATTAACTTAAAATATTTTTATTTAAAATTCTATAAATTAATATCAACAGTGAAGGTTTTGATAACATGAAAGTTTTTGGTATTTGTGCCAGTCCAAGAAACAATACAACAGAATATGTTTTAAAAAATGCTTTATCCAAGTTAAACGAGCACAATTTTGAAACTGAGATTTTCACATGCAGCGGAAAGGACATTAAACCATGCATGCATTGTGATTATTGTTTGGAAAATAAGAAATGCATTATTGATGATGATATGAAACATGTCTATGAAGGTCTTCAAAACTCGGATGGAATAATATTGGCCACTCCGATTCAAAGCGGAGGCATAAGTTCTAATTTATCAGCCATAATGGATAGGACACGTGCTTTGGAAGCTATCGATTATAATCTGTTAAGAGGTAAAATTGGAATGAGTATTGCAGTCGGCGGAGACAGGACCGGCGGTCAGGATTTTGCACACTTAAAAAATATCACTTATTTTATGATACATGGCATTATTCCAGTAAGTGGCGGGCCATTCGGTTCCAATTTAGGAGCTTCATTTTGGTCAAATGATTCATTAGATGATATCAAAAATGATACATATGGAATGGAGTCTTTGGATAGAACTTTAACTGAATTTGAAAATTTCCTAAATAAGTATATTTAAATAGTAAAAATAATATTATATTTATAATAACTGATTTTTTAAAGGTATATCATGGCAAATAAGTTAGTGAGAGGCAGTTTGATAATTTTTATAGGTAACATTATTTTCCGTATAGGCGGTTATCTGTATCGTTTTTTAATGGCTACATTGCTTGGGCCGGTAAATAATGGTATTTTAGGAACAACAATGTCTGTTCAAGGAATTTTTCAAACTCTAGCTTCTGGGGGTCTTCCTCCAGCTATTTCTAAATATATTGCCGAATATGAGGCCGTTGATGACCATAACATGGCTAGGCAAACTATTTATACTGCATTAAAGATTATGGTTTTCCTGGGATTGTTATTGGGATTTTTAATGATTTTTTTCATAGCTCCAATATTGGCTAATAATTTCATGCATAAACCTCAAGTCATGGTTCCGTTACAAATCATTGGTTTGATTACCCCTTTTAGTGTCGTTTTAGGAGCATTTAGAGGCGCATTTCAGGGAGTTTATAAGATGGAATATATTGTTTATACCCGTGCAATTGAGCAATTGGGAATGATCTTATTTGCAACAGCATTTGTTTTAATAGGATTTTCTGTTATTGGGGCTCTATGGGGTACAGTCATCGGTTATGCGCTTGCTGCAGTTTCTTCTGTTTTAATATTCAAATTTTTCATGCCGAAATATATTCCTCAACCTACCGGCGATTTTGAATTTTCATTGCGTGATGAGCTTAAATTAGGAATCGTGCTGGTTAGATTTTCAATTCCTGTAATCATAACTGCAATTGCCGAAATGCTTATTTATAACATTTGTACTCTTATTATGGGCAGATTTCTAACATTGGCAGATATTGGATTTTTCACAGCGGCGGATCCTATTGCTAGATTGCCTTTAATGATTTCTATTTCAGTAGCGACTACAATTTTGCCCGCTTCATCTGAGGCTTTTAAACTTAAAGATATTTCATCACTTCAAAAGTATGTTGGAGAATCCTATAAAATTTCATTGTTATTTGTAGTTCCGATGTGTGTTGGCCTTGCTTTATTTTCAGCACCTATCTTAAGGTTGCTTTATTTCAAAATTCCCGCTTATGTTGCCGGTGCTCCTGCTTTGGCAATACTGTCTATTGGTATGACTTTTTATTCAATATTTGCAATATCAACCAGTATCATCCAAGGTATTGGAAACCCTAGAATTCCAATGTATATTTTAATATTTGGTTCTATCACTACTGCAGTTCTTTGCTGGATATTTGCTCCAATTTTAGGCATTGCCGGGGGTGCGGCCGCTACAACAATTGCTTGTTTTTTAATGATGATTCCATGCATTTACTTTGTATTTAAATTAACTGAAACCAAAGCCCCTAAATTGCCCGTTTTAAAAATATTGGCTGCAACAGGTATTATGGGTTTATTCGGGTTACTTATTCCAAAAACAGCATTATGGCTATTCCCTGGAATTATCGTTTGTATGATTGTTTATTTCTTTGCATTGATTTTGGTTAAGTTTTTCACAAAAGAAGATATTGAGACTTTAAGAGAATATTCATCTAAACTGGGTCCTTTATCTAAAATAGTTAATAAATTATTAGACTTTGTTGAAAAAGTGGAATTTAGAAATAAATAAGAAACTTATTAATATAAGAAAGATATAAACTTTATTAATTATAATTGGGGGATTATAATATGACCGATGTAAAAGCGGGTGTTGAGTATAAAATCAATATTGATGGAAACTCTTTCCTGTTGGACAGTAAGAAATTCCAACTGTTAGAAAATATTCTGGATACAGGATCACTTACCGCAGCTGCGAAATCAATCAAGGTATCTTACAGGACTGCATTAAATTATATTGAAAAAATTGAATCAGCACTAAATGTTAAAATTGTGAATACTACTAAAGGGGGAAAAGGTGGTGGAGGTGGGACTTCACTTACCGAAGAAGGATATTCTATTTTGAAAGAATGTAAAAAAATTAATGCTATTATGGAGCTTCATAAGGATGTTAATGAGATTGAATCAGAAATCGTTGACATTAATGAAGCCAGAGGAGTCATGACAATCAAGATGAATGACTTTGAAATTAATGCTCCATTAAATAGGAATTATGAAATCGGAGATAAACTATTAGCTTTAATAAGTTACGATAATATTTTCTTAATGCTGGAACCTCAGACATCCAGTATACGCAATATCTTAAAAGGTCAAATTGTTGAAATGAAACTTGAAAATGAAGTTATTCGTGTAAGGATTGATGTTGGCGGCATTAATATATATTCAGACATTACCTTATCTGCTGAGAAGGAATTAAACCTTAATATAGGTAAAGAAATCTATGTAGGATTTAAGGCAATGTCCGTTGCTACTTTAAAGTTATAGTTTCAAGGTGAATGTATGTTACAAATTTTAGTTGATGAAGAGGAATGCATAGGTTGTGGCAACTGTTTTGATATTTGTCCTAAAGCAGCTAAAATTTGGAAAGTTGACAGCGTTGCACATATATTGGATTTGAGATATTGTCATGTTTGCACACTATGCGCTATGGAATGTCCTACAGATTGCATTAAAATCATACGTCCTGGCGAAGAGGTGTAAATGCTTAAAGCTTAAATTAATTATTTTGTGGGTTAGATTATGAGTAGAAATTCAAACGTTTCAAGAAAAACTTCCGAGACAGATATTATCATTAAGATGAATCTTGATGGTACAGGTAAATATGATATCTCAACTGGTGTTAATTTCTTTAATCACATGTTGGAATCATTTTCTAAGCATAGCATGATTGATTTGGATGTGATTGCTTCCGGCGATATTGAAATTGATGACCACCACACCATTGAGGATGTTGGAATATTGCTAGGTGAAGCTTTCTTGCAAGCAATTGGTGATAAGAGAGGCATTAAAAGAATGGCACATGCTATTGTTCCAATGGATGAATCTGTTGCAACCGTTGCGATTGATATTAGCGGACGCAGCTACTGCAATATGGATCTTGATTTTAAAAATGAAAAAATCGGAGACATGACTTCTGATATTATAATCCACTTTTTCGAGTCATTTGCAAGTTCAGCCAAATTAAATATTTATGGAACTGTTGATGGGGTAAATGACCACCACAAAGCTGAAGCTGTCTTTAAGGCATTTGCTAAATCTTTAAAAGAAGCTATTAAAATAGAACATGATGAAATTCCTTCTACAAAAGGAGTATTATAGCTATTAATTTAGCTATCTTTTTTTTATTTAATTTTTAAAATTTAAATTTCTAATTTAGTAATGGATTGGAAAAATAGCTGGTTTTTGAAAAACGTTAAAAAAAAGAAAAAAATAAAAGTAGCGTTAAGCTACTTATTGTGGTTTTGAGATTAACTCTGTTTTACAACCTGGGTTTCCTTCTTTCATGTGAGGGGTTCTTAAAACAGTGTCGTTTGCTTTTTCGATTTCTCTTGCTTCTTGTGCTAATTTAGCAGCACATGCAGCAATTTCGTGAGCAGCAGCTACTAATGGGATGAAGTTTTCGAAACCTTTGGTCATGAAACAACCTTTCATGTCTAAGTTTGCAACGGATCCAGCCATTTCGTATGCAGCAATAGCTTTTGCTTTTGCGTATGGGTTTGCGAATCCACCAGCTTCTGCAGCTTTTTCAGCAGTAATAATGAGTTTAGGTAATTCGATTTCTTCGCCTGCGTCTGCTTGTGCAATTACAGCATCAATGGTTTTTTGTACTAATCTTAATGCTCCGGTTTCTGCTAATACTTTTAAGATGTCGGAGTTGAAGATTGCCATTTCAGTTGGGTCTAACCATTCTCTTTTTGCACCAATCATTGGGTCGGACATTACAATAATGTAACCTAATCCTTGTTCGTCCATTTCATCTTTCTTACCTTTACCTGGTGCGTCACCAATGATAATAGCAGGAACATCTTTTTCAGATAATAATTCTCTTGCTTTAGCTGGTCCAGGAGCACCTGGGTTTGGGCTAATGAAAATTGCGAAATCAGGTTCGAAAGCGTCTATTTTAGGAACAACGTCTTCTACTTGTTCTGGGTTCATTTTTGCTCCAGATCCAAATGTTCTTACATCGATATTTGGTCTGTCTGCTCTTTCGTCTAACAATAGGTCAATTACTGGTGAAGTACCAATATTACCACTTTTAATAATAGCAATTTTAACTACCATAATTAAGTCTCCTTTTTCGATATTTATAATTTTAATTCAAAAACTATTTAAATTTTATTATTTATTATTTTTAATCATTCAGTTAATAATTTTAATTGACATTATTCATTATTTTAAATTATTTCACATTGTTTATACATTCATTTGGATATCTATAATTTTCTTTAATGAAATAAATGTAAAATTTGGTAATTTTCATGAAAAATATCCCAAAAAAATCAATGAAAAAGTTGACTATTGTTAAAAAATTTTGAAAAATAGAATGAGTGGTTCCGACGAGATTCGAACTCGTGATCCCCTCCTTGTAAGGGAGGTATCATACCACTAGACCACGGAACCAACAAATATTATTATGGTTTTATTATTATATAAGCATTTCGGTATTTCCAATTTTTATGGGTAAAGTTAATTAATTAATAAATATATAATTAATATTACAATAAAAAAATTGAAGTGATAAAATGGCTTGGGATGACAAAGCTGGTAAAATATGGATAGATGGAAACATGGTAGATTGGAAAGATGCAAACATTCATGTACTTTCTCATGTTGTCCATTATGGTACAAGTGTTTTTGAAGGAATTCGTGCATATAAAAACGAAAAAGGCGTAGCAGTATTTCGCCTAAAAGAACATGTACAACGTTTATTTGATTCTGCAAAAATTTATAAGATTGATATTCCTTATACTCAAGAAGAAATTGAAGAAGCGATTTTAGAGACTGTTCGTGTAAATGATTTAGATGGTTGCTACATACGCCCAATCGTGTTTAGAGGATATGGTGAACTTGGTGTAAACCCATTAAACTGTCCTGTTAATGTAGTTATTGCTGCTTGGGAATGGGGATCATATTTAGGAGAAGAAGGAATGGCTAATGGTGTGGATATTGGTGTTTCCTCATGGAGAAAACCTGCACCGGACACTTTCCCTGCTCTTGCTAAATGTGGTGCAAATTACATGAACTCTCAATTAGCAAAATTGGAAGCTATTGATAATGGATTTGATGAGGCAATCATGCTTGATTACGAAGGCCATGTATCTGAGGGTAGTGGAGAAAACATCTTCATTGTGGAAGGTGAAAAATTATTCACTCCTGCAATGTCTTCATCAAACCTTAAAGGTATTACAAGAGATTCCATCATGACCGTTGCTCGTGATTTAGGTTATGAGGTTGTTGAAGAGGTTATTTCCAGAGAAAGACTATACGCTGCTAATGAAGTATTCTTCACTGGAACCGCTGCAGAAGTTACTCCGATTCGTTCCATTGACCACAGAACCATTGGTATAGGTAAAAGAGGACCAATTTCTGAAAAATTACAATCTGCTTTCTTTGATATTGTAGAAGCAAAAGTTGAAGACAAATACGGTTGGTTATCTTACATTTAAGCGAGGTAGTCTATGGATATTATCCAAGGAATTATTATTGGTATTGTTCAAGGATTAACTGAATTTTTACCAGTCAGTAGTTCAGCACACTTAGTGTTTATTCAAAATATTTTAGGGGTTGAAAGCTCACTTGCTTTTGACACCTTCCTTCATTTAGGATCATTGCTTGCAGTTTTATGGTTCTTCCGTGGGGACATTATCAAAATGCTTAAGTCATGGTGGTTGAGCATTGGAGATTTGCTTCAGGGAAGATTTAAGCAAGGTTTTATTGATGACCCTTATAAGAGACTTGCATGGTATGTGATTTTGGCAACCATTCCTGTAGGTTTTGTTGGAGTGTTTTTTGAAGATTCAGTAGAAGCATTATTTGCTGGTGCTCTTTATGTTCCTGCATTCTTTTTGTTTGTAACTGGTACTATCTTGTACTTGTCTCAAAGAATGACTAGTGGTGAAGTTAATTTTAATAATATCGGTGCAAAAGAAGCATTGTTTATGGGTTTAGGTCAGGCATGTGCGATTTTACCTGGACTTTCACGTTCTGGTACAACAATAGCGGCAGGTCTTGTAATAGGGTTGGATAAGGAATTTGCAGCAAAATTCAGTTTCATATTATCCATTCCGGCTATTCTTGGTGCTTTTTTGGTGCAGTTAAAGGACATAGGCTCTGCAATGGATGTTAACTTTTTGCCGATATTTTTAGGTTTTGTTGCTGCTTTCATCGCAGGTTATGCGGCCATCAAATGGATGCTTGAATTGATTCAAAAAAGAAGTTTGGATATATTCGCTTACTACTGTTGGATAGTAGGTATAGTCGTATTTATGGGTTCAATTGCCCACATATTTTAAAAATAATATTATAGAGATTGTTTAATCTCTATTTACATACTTTTTCTATTTTTTTTCTAAGTTTTTCAACGGAATTTCCTAAAACAAGTGCTGTATACATGGCTCCTCCGGCTCCGGCACCTTCTTTAACAAATCCTTTCAAGTAATTTTTCAGCCCTTCGTGTTCTGATTTCCCAAATTCGGGATCTACAACATTAACGGTAATGTTATCATCGATTTGTTTTAAAATTCCGAATAGGTCTGCAGTTTCATCACCTGCAACAAACACTGTAGTGGCGAGGTTAATTCTTGAAAAATCAAAATTAGGTTGCACAGATTTTATAATCGCACAAGCCGCAGCCATTTGGGTTCCTCCTGCCAAGATGATAGGGATATCTGAACCTAAAACAATTCCGGCTATTGCAGGAAGTGTAGGGTCGCCTACTGCAGCTATGGCTTGAATTGCATCAATATCCTCTTTTTCCGGGTCGAGGCCTGCATTTTTTAATCCTTCATCTACAATTTTTGTTTTCATGTCATGGGGATTATGGGGCATGCTTCCACTAACTTTTTCATTGGCATCATAACCCAAAGCTCTCAGTACTCCCAAAGCGGTTGTAGTTCCGGCAGCAATACTTTCGCCAATTATAAGCATTTCATGTCTTCTTGATAACTCGGAACCTAAATCCTTTGCATTTTCAAATATTTCTAATGGGTTTAAAACACCTTTTCCAGTTCTGATGTCTCTGCCATATTCTTTTCCTAAATTAACATATTTGACATCTGGCTTAATTTTAGAACCGGCATCAACAATAACAAATGGGATATTTGCAAGTTGGAGTGCTGCTTTTGTAAGTCTTGCTGGAGTTGGTGCGGCAGCATCACCTACAACGGTTTCAGCTGGAGCTTCACAGCATCTTACATCGCCCAAAACCATAAATTCCGCATCTGAAGCAGGAGTATATTCAGTTAAATCCGCTGAAGGGCCTGCACCGGAAAGACCAGGTATCAATGAAGTTTCAGTTGTACCAATTGTAAGTAAAAATACAGGGTCATCACATTCCTGTAATTTTTTAGTTAATTCATCAGATCCGTATGTTGTAACTCCATCAATCATCTTTGTCACCTAATTTTTTTAATTGTTCTATGATAATCTTATTTTGATTAATAATTTTTTTATTCTGATTCATTATTTTGATTAGCATTTCCCTTTCAGGCAATTCATTGTCGCTAGGGAAAGTCTGACCATCTCTAGCCCTTGGGGGGATTTTAATTTGGTCTTTTGGAGGAAGTGATTCATTTTTAGGCATTGGTGGTATTACTCCCTTTGAAGCACTGTCTTCATTACTTATCAAATCGACGTATCTGTAGGGTACTTCAACTTTTCCCCTTTCTTCTAGAAGTTCCATCAATCTTTCATCCACTTGGTCTATGCCAACTAATTGTTCCTGTTCTACTTCGTGGACTAACCTTTTTTGAATGTTATATGCATTGTAAATTGCAATTCCACGTGTTTGACATTCCTTTTTAAACATATCACTTATATTAACGTCTCCAGTTAACTTTTTAACTCTTTTTTGTTCTGGAGTGTTTGCACTATAAAATCCCATACTTTCACTTATGTTTTTTAAATTTAAAAAATATTTTTATATTTTTAAGTAATAAATACTAATTAATTAAATTTTTCAGTTGATAATTTTGATAAGTCTGGGTATTGAAGGAACTGCGGAAAAGACCGGTGTAGGCATTGTTGACAGTGATGGGAATATAATAGCCATGGCTGGAAAGCAATTGTTTCCTGAAGAGGGAGGGATACATCCGAGGATTGCTGCGGAGCATCATGCCCATTGGATTCCTAAACTCATTCCTCAAGCTATTGAGGAGTCCGGCCTTTCCTACTCTGACATTGATTTGGTTTCATTTTCACAGGGTCCGGGGTTGGGTCCGGCCTTAAGAATTGTTGCAACTTCAGCCAGAAGTTTGGCTTTATCTTTAGATAAACCAATAATCGGTGTAAATCATTGTATTGGACATGTTGAAGTTGGAAAACTTGATACTGGAGCTGTAAATCCCGTTTCACTTTATGTAAGTGGCGGAAACAGTCAGGTAATTGCTTATGAAAGTGGGAGATATAGGATTTTTGGAGAAACTTTGGACATAGCTATTGGAAATTGCCTTGACCATTTCGGTCGTGAAACTGGACTTGGCCATCCTGGCGGGCCGGTTGTTGAAAAATTGGCCAAAAAAGGTTCGTATATTGATTTGCCTTATGTTGTAAAGGGAATGGACTTTTCATTTTCAGGATTGCTTTCAGCCGCTTTAAGGGAGGCTCAAAAAGGCACTCCAATGGAAGATATCTGCTTTTCACTTCAGGAAACAGCTTTTGCCATGCTTGTTGAAGTAACTGAACGTGCATTGTCTCACACTCAAAAGGATGAAGTGATGTTGTGCGGTGGTGTTTCAGCCAATTCCCGATTACGTGAAATGCTTAAGACAATGTCAGAGGAGCACGGTGCCAAATTTTACATGCCGGAGATGAAATTGTGCGGTGATAATGGGGTCATGATTGCATGGCTGGGTCTTCTGATGTATAATGAATTTGGGCCTATGGATCTGTCCCAAACCGGAATCATACAAAAGTTTAGAACCGACGAAGTTGATATTCCATGGATTGACAATACCAAATCCTATCTGAAATTAAGTGATGATTTGATCGCCAAGGGTGCGGAGTCAAATATCGTAAAGTCAAGCTATTTGGGCCAAAAGGCCGTCCTAAAAGATAGGATTTCAAAAAACTATAGGGCACCTGAAATTGACAATAAGATTAGAAAAGCAAGAACTAAAGAGGAAGCGAAATTATTGTCCGATGCCAAAAGGGCAGGGGTTAAAACACCTGTGCTTTATGATGTCGATTTGGAAAACAAGTCAATATTGATGGAAGAAATTGATGGTAAGATGGTCAAGGATGTAATCGACGAGAAATTATCCTTTGAGATAGGTTCACAAATTTCAAGGCTTCATAGTGCAGGCATTATTCATGGTGACATTACCTCTTCAAATATAATGCTTCAGGACGATAAGCTGGTTTTCCTTGATTTCGGTCTCGGCAGGTATTCTGATTTGGATGAAGATAAGGCAGTTGATTTGCTTGTTTTAAAGAAATCACTTCAAAGCATTGACTATAATTTGGCATTAAAGTATTTTGATGCTGTTTTAAAAGGATATGATAATGATGTGGTCGCCAATAAGATATCTGAGATTGAATCACGCGGCAGGTATACTCATTAGTTAACTATATAAAAAATTTTATTCAAACTATTTTTATGATAACATTTATAACTGGTAACGAACATAAAGTTAAAGAAGCAGAGAATATTTTCAAAGATTATGACATTAAGTTAGAGCATATTGATTTAGGTTACACAGAACCTCAAGGAACTCTTGAGGAAGTGGCCATATCAGGCGCAAAATATGCTTGTCGTAAACTTGGAAGACCTGTGATTGTTGAAGATGCTGGTTTATTCATTAAAGCTTTAAATGATTTTCCTGGAGTCTATTCACATTTTGTTCAAGATACTATAGGAAATCAGGGAATTTTGAAGTTATTAGCAGACACTGATGACCGTTATGCCGAATTCAGGTCAGTTATTGGGTACTGTGCCCCCAATTCTGAGCCCAAGACTTTTTTAGGCAAGGTATCAGGTGAAATCGCAGTTGAAGAAAGAGGAGATTTAGGATTCGCTTTCGATCCATTATTTTATGTTCCTAGTGAAGGTAAAACATTTGGTGAACTTACAACTGATGAGAAAAACCAATTTTCACATAGAAAAAATTCATTAAAAAAATTTATTGAATGGTATTCTAATCAAGAATAGCTATTTCATACTTATTTAAAAATTTATAAAAGAGGTTATATTATGGCAAGACCAGAATGGGTAACTTATACTGACGCAGAAATTGAAGAAATGATTTTAAAATTTAACAAAGAAGGAAAAAGTACTTCTGAAATTGGTATTGTATTAAGAGATCAATACGGAATTCCATCTGTAAAAGATGTGACCGGTGAAAGAATCACTGAAATCTTAGAAAGAAATGGACAAACTGGAGAATACCCAGAAGACTTATTAAACTTAATTAGAAGAGCTGTTAATATCAGAGACCACTTGGAAGAAAATCCTAAAGACTTACACTCCAAAAGAGGTTTAACTATTATCGAATCAAGAATCAGAAAATTAGCTTCTTACTATGTAAGTGAAGGAAAATTACCAGAAGGTTGGAGATACAATCCAAAAGAAGCAGCACTCCTTGTTAAATAGGGCTGAGGAAGCTACTAATGTGCTTCGTGAGCACATAGAAAAGGACAGTGTTATTAGAATAATTTCTCATAACGATGCTGATGGAATTTCATCCGCAGCAGTTATAGCTAATGCTTTAGCTGAAGAAAATGTTCAATTCCACACTACTATTATTCCACGTCTTAAAGAAGATATTGTAAATCAGCTAAGACATGAAAAATATGATTTATTTATATTTTCAGACATGGGCAGTACATTTGTCAATGAGTTCAATACTTATAAGCATGATGTGATTATCGCTGATCACCATCAGCCTAACGACACTGAAGCGGAAAGCAACGTTGTTCATATAAATCCACATCTATTTGGAATAGATGGCAGTAAAGATTTATGTGGTGCGGGTTCAAGCTATTTGGCTATTCGCGAACTTGGGAAAAAGCATTTGGCTTACTTTGCTTTAGTTGGTGCATTTGGTGATATGCAAGGTCAAGGCGGATTCACCGGTGTAAATAAGTTGATTCTTGATGATGCCTTGGAAAGCGGAGTTTTGGAGATTCATGAAGATTTAAAAATTGTATCAAAATCTTCCGAACCTATTTTCAAATCTCTTGCTTATACATTTTCACCGCCTCTTCCGGGAATTAGTGGAGATTTTGAAGGTGCCCAAGAATTTTTGGAAAGAATGAATTTGTCTTACGGAATTAAGTTCACAGATTTGGAAGATGAGGAAAAGGATCTTTTAAAAGATGCACTCATGAATATTAATCCGGATATTTTCGGTGATTGTTATACAGTTCCAAAAGAAGTTCCAATGCTACGCGATTTGGAGGAGTATTCCTACATTCTTGATGCATGCGGTAAAAACAAAAAGCAGGGGTTAGGTTTAAGCATCGCCCTTGGCGAAAAAGACCAAGCTCTTGATGCCGCTTTAAAATTACAAAGGCAATACCGTGACCAAATTGTTAAGGGCCTGGAATGGATTAAGCGTGAAGGTGCAGTTCAGCTTTCCGATATTCAATATTTATACTCTGAAGACAAAGTATTAAAATCTGTAATGGGAACAATAGCTAGTATTGGTCTATCTGTGGAATTATTGGATAATTCCAAACCTGTAATCGGACTATCTAGACTTCACAATGATATTAAGGTTTCCGGTAGAACTACAAGGGAAATGGTTGCAAGAGGTGTAAATCTAGGTCGTGCCCTGCAGGATTCATCTAACAATTTCGGAGGCCAAGGTGGTGGACACGATATTGCTGCTGGAGCCATGATTCCTTATGAAAGCAAGGATAATTTCTTACACCTTGTTAATGAGATGGTTGAATATCAATTAAGTAATGATTAATATGTTTTTGACTAAAAAAGAAGAGCAAATGTGCAATGGGGAGTTCGGAGAAACCATTAGGAAAAGCATGGATATCTTGGTTGCATTAGGGGATATTTATGGCGCTTCTAAATTGGTTGACATCACCTCAGCACAGGTATCCGGTGTTTCTTATAAAACTATCGGAGAGGCCGGATTGGAATATCTTGAAGATTTGGCCGGTGACGGTTTGGGCGTTGCAAGTGTAAACGCATCCTTAAACCCTCCGGGAACTGATTTGGATAATTGGAAAGAATTAGGTTTTCCAGAAGAGTTTTCCATTAAACAAAATAAGATTGTTGATGCTTATGGAAAATTGGGAATTTCTAAAACCTGTACATGCACCCCTTATTTGGTGGGAAATGTTCCAAGATTTGCCGATCATGTATCCTGGTCAGAATCATCTGCCGTAGCATATGTCAATTCTGTAATTGGTGCTAGAACCAATCGTGAAGGAGGTCCTGCAGCGCTTGCGGCTGCAATAGTGGGAAAAACTCCTTTATATGGATTCCATTTGGATCAGAATAGAAATGCAGACTTGGTTGTAAATGTCAATTGCGAGCTTAACGGAGCGGATTTCGGCGCATTGGGTTATATCATTGGAAAAGTTGTAGGCAGTGGAGTTCCATACTTCAAGCTTAAAAATACTCCTGATAATAATGATTTAAAAACTTTAGGTGCGGCTTTAGCTTCATCAGGTTCAGTTGCTCTTTATCATATGGAAAATGTCACTCCTGAGCATAAACAAGTGGATGTTGAAGAAGTTGAGGACATAATGTTTATTTCCGAAAAAGAAATTTTAAAAACCCGTGAAGAATTGTCTACAACCGATAGGGAACCTGATTTAATCTGTCTAGGTTGTCCTCATGCATCTCTTGAAGAAATTAAAAAAGTGGCTAACGTTGTTCAAGGCAAAACTATTAAAAATAAATTATGGATTTGCACATCAGTAAGTGTAAAAGCAACAGCCGATAGGATGGGCTATACTGAAATTATTGAACGTGCAGGCGGTAACGTTGTCTGCGATACCTGTATGGTTGTAGCTCCTATCGAAGACATGGGCTTTGAGGTTATTGGTGTAAATTCAGCAAAAGCGGCTAACTATGTTCCATCAATGTGTGGACTGGATGTTGTTTATAATGATGTGGAAAATCTTATTCAGTTTGAATAGGATTTCTTTATTTCTTTTTTTTAAAAAATTAAAACTTTAAATTGAATAAAATCTAGATATTATACTGATAGGATTTGTGAGGAATTGTTGATGAATTATTTGGTAGTTGGCGCTGGAAATGCTAGTAGGCCTGTTGCAAGATTGTTAAATTATCTGGGCCATAAAGTTATTGTCACTGATTTAAAAGATTTATCATCTTTTAAAATAGAATTTCAAAGAAGTTTAAAACAAATGGAAAGTGAAGGGGTTATTTTAGATTTAAATAATCAAAATCCTAGTTTGGATGGCATTGAAGCTGTTTATAAACCTCCGACTTTACCTGATTCTGCGCCCATAGCCAAGTTAATCAATGATTCTGATGTTAAGATTCTCACAAATGAAGAATTTTCCAAAATTGTTCAAGATTTGATTCCGGTAGATATTATTGGGATTACTGGAACAATGGGTAAAACTACAACCACATTCATCACAACAAGTATTTTCAAATCTGCGGGATATAATGTATGGTCCTGCTCATCTTTAGTTAATAATTTAGTATCTGAAGCTATTATTGATGGAATAGTCACTGAAAAATCTAAAAATTGTGATATTGCTATTTTTGAACTTCCTCATGGAACAATTGGTCTTTTAAATAAATTAAACGTTAAAATTGGTCTTTTGACCAACATTGCTGAAGACCACTTGTCCGAATTCGGGGGTTCTCTTGAAAAATATCAGCAAAGAAAACTGATTTTGGAAAAGATGAGCGAAACATTTATTGCAAACCGCTCATGCTTTGATATAATTAATCCTCACAGAAGCGATGCAATATATTATGCTTTAGATGAGGATGTTGATTTTAAGGGAAGCATTGGTGATGAATCATTAACTGTCGAATATGCCGATGATTCTTTTACCACTCCATTTCATATGATGAGCTACTTTTTTGAAAATTCAGTTGCAGCCAGTGCAGTAGCAATCACATACGGAGTCAAAAAAGAAGAAATCATTAAGGCATTATCTGATTTCAAAGGACTCCCTGCTCATATGGATGATGTGGGAACATATAATGGCAGAAAGGTAATTTTAGACTCTGCATTCTTATATGATGGAATGAAAATCACCTTGGATTACTTTAAGGATGACAGTGTTGTTTTATTCTTGGATCATTTTGATACATTATCTGTAAGGGATAAATCGGAAGTAGGTCAATTAGTTGGGCAATATGATTTGAAAGCTGTTATTGCCAGTGGATTTAACGAAGTCACACAAGAAGTTGAAATGCATGCGGCACAGGAGATATTGGATGCCATTGACAATCCGAATATTGAAAAGGTTGCTGTCGAAACAATTGAAAAGGCTGCGGAACTTACATTTAAATATTCCGTACCTGGAGATATTATTTTACATATGGGTCCGCTTATAGCATACGACAGATTGACTACTGTAGATAAAATTATGAAAGGGCTTGAAGAAGGAAGTAGAAAGTATGAATGAATCCGACTTTAAAAAAGGTACCACATTTGGAGTAATCGGTGTTTGTGGTGCTAATGGCAATTTAATAGCGAGAATACTTAAAGAAAGAGGATTTAATGTTATTGGGACTGATTTGTCACAAAAAAGTGAATGCAGGTTTGCAAGCGTTCTGGAAGATTATGATTTCGATGTATTCTATGGCAGGACACCTGATGCATTTTTCAATAGAAGTGATTATATAATTCCTCCTGCAAGCTTGCCTAAGGATTCTGAAATGTATAAAAGAATCAATAAGCCTATTTTAGAATTAAATGATATTATAGAGATATTCCAACCGGAAAAAGAGGTATTTGGAATTACCGGAACCAATGGTAAAACCACTTCCACCACTTTACTTAAAAGGATTGCTTCAGACAATGGAATTGAACCATGTGAACATAAATTGGAAGGAATGCAAGGCAATGCAGAATTCATTCCTATTTTACAGTCAAGATTGGATGGAGATATTGGAATTTTGGAAGTGGGAACATTTGGTGTACCGGGAACTGTCGGAAGAATTGCTAAAAACACTAACATGTCTGGCGGTTTAATTACCAACATCACTCCCGATCATTTAAATGATTTGGGAAGCTTCATGGATTATGCTAATGTTAAAGGCGAATTCATCAAAGAATTAAATCATAAAAAACTAATTGTCAATGGTCATGACCCTACAATCATGGGTCTTTTAAGAGAGCTGAACTATGACGGTGAGGTAATTACATTCGGAGTTGATGAAACACCGGATTCAATTGGCATTAAAGAATGTGTATGCGGAAATGAAATCACCGTTAAGGAAATTATTTCAGGCTGCGGCTACTACTTCTGTAAATGCGGCATTACAACTCCACAGGTGGACTATATCGCAACAAACGTGGATTTGGCTAATAGGACTTTTGATTTATATACTCCTGAAGGAAAACTGGATGTTAAAATGGCAATCGATGGAATTCACAATGTTTATAATGTAACTGGAGTAATAATAGCGGCTCATGAATTTTTGAAATTGCCGTATGATAAGATTTTAGAAAGCATTTCCACTTTCACAGGTGTTGAGGGAAGAATGGAAAGAGTGGGGAAAATCAATGGTAAAACTGTTTTTGTAGATTATGCCCATAATCCTGCAGGCGTTCAAACTGTATTAAAGGAATTCCAAAAGCTATTTGGAGACTTTACCACTGTAATTACAGTTTCATCCGAGTCAGGGGATGTGGGCGATCTTGAGATTTTCAATAGCGTATTGAAATTTTCAAAGTTCATTGTTCCTGCATCTCGCGCATCCCAAAAAGTAGCTCTTGAAAAATTAAAGGAAAATTCAAGATTAAATGATAGGATATTTTTAAATCACATTAGCGATTTTGAAAAAGAAGGAACTCTTGGAGCCAATAAAAATGATGTCCGAGAGGGAATTAAAAAAGCTTTGAATTTAGATTGTGAAATGATAGTGGCTATTGGCGAAGCCGCTACCAAATTCAAATCAGTTGTTAACGAGTTATAATTCGTAGGTTTTTGGCGGTTCACCTGAAAAGTCTGCAATTGTAGCTTTCCCGTTGATGGTGAATACTTCAAAAACTGGGTTTTCACCGGTTTCGTATAAAGCTTTTACAAGGTCATTTGAATCAATTACTTTTTGTTTAAGTTCCACGCTGTCTGTAAATTCAACTTCACCGGAAATTCTTAACCATACGAATTCAGGTGTTGCAGTAACGATTTCACAATTAGGATTTGCATCTAATTCCTTATACATTGGTTTGTTGTTTGCAGTACAGAAGTATGGTTTTCCATCCTCTTCGAAGTAAAATAATATTGGTCTTACTTTTGCATTTCCGTCAAGTCCGCTAGTTGCTAAATATATTAATGGGTTTTCAGTTAAAAATTTTATAACATCGCTCATTTTGATATCTCCTTTATTTTGATAGTAATAGTTTAATTAAGCCTATATAAATCGTTTTTGTAACTTTAAAGTTATCAGGTTACTTCAAAGTAACTTAATAAAACATTCCTTGGCAAATCCATCAGTTCGGGTCATTAATTCAAAGGCAGTTATACCAATCATTATGGGCATAATGGTTTCCCGAAAATCTTTTAATACTTGAACTAAAAATTATATTCATGACATCAGAAAAGGACAATTTTTTAGAGTCAAATTATTTTGCGGATACATTATTTGTTTTCCATAAAAACCATAAGGACTTTCTAAATCATGAACTTGCTAAGTATAATATTAGTTTAATTCAAGCATCTTGCATTATAAAAATATATGGTAATAAAGGAATAAGCCAAAAAGATTTGGCTAAAGATTTATATTTAACTAAAGGAGCTATTACCAAAGCCATTACGAAATTGGAATCTAATGGATATATCGCACGTGAGAAATCACCGGAAGATAAACGTTATTTTGTATTAAATTTAACAGAGCAAGGCGAAAAGCTCATTCCAATAATGGGCGAAATTAATGAAAAATGGGAAAATGAATTAGGATTATCTGATATTGATTCTAGCTTTTTAGAAACATTTAAAGAATTAACATCAAGGGCCATTGACATAAACAAGGGAAAAATATAGAAGATTAGTTTCAAATGTTTTTTTAAGGTTATGTTAATAGTTAAAATTTGAATTTCAATGATTTATTTGCCACGACAGCAGTGGTAACTATATCAATTCACCGAAATGCTTAAGCAAAATTCGAGCATATTTTCTATATTACTTTTCAAATGCTCTTTTAAAACCTTTATAAATATATAAATACAATATTTTTATCATGGCTAGCTATATTAATCATCCACTCATTAAGGAGAATTCAATAGAGTCAAGACTTTATCAACAAATTCTCGCCGGTGATGTACTAAAAAATGGAAATACTATGATTGTTGCACCAACAGCATTAGGTAAAACAATTATAGCTATTTTGGTTGCTGCCGATAGGTTATATAAAGTAAAAAATTCTAAAGTGCTTGTTTTAGCCCCGTCCAAACCTTTGGCAATTCAGCATGAAGCTAGCTTTAAGGAATTCATAAACCTTCCATGCACTTCAATAACAGGTGCTGTTAAAACAGATGAACGGGTTAAAAGATGGGAAGAGTCCAGAATCATTTCTGCAACTCCGCAAACTGTCGAATCAGACTTGCTTAATGGACGCTATGATTTGAGCAGTGTTTCATTAGTCGTTTTTGATGAATGCCATCATGGTGTTGGATCTTATTCCTATGTTTATCTTGCATCAAGATATGTTCAGGAGTCTAAATTCAATTTAATTTTAGGTTTGACCGCTTCGCCCGGTTCAGATAAGTTAAAAATCAAAGAGGTTTGCCAGAATTTATACATTCAAAGCATTGTTGTTAAAACGGAAGATGATTCCGATGTAAGGCCTTACTTTAATCCAGTTGAAATAGAATGGGTTAGAGTTAAAATGAGTGAAGCATTAGAAAAGATTAAAACCAATGTTGATAAAGCTTTAAAGATTAGATTAAAAGCTTTAAAGAATATGGGCATTATTAAAACGGTTTCTGTTGGCAAAAGTGATATTTTAAAAGCTAGGGGAAGAGTGCAGGGTGAGATTGCAAGAACAACCAATCCTAATAAAGACCTGTTCCAAGCCGTTTCAATTTTAAGTGCTGTCATCAATCTTCAGCATGCTCAGGAGTTAATCGAAACTCAGGGTGTTTCCACTTTCAACAAATATGTTGCCAGGCTTCGAAAAAAGAACACCAAAGCTGCAAAATCATTGATGTGGGATGATAATTTTAGTCGCGCTATGAAACTTGCTAAAGAAGCCGAAAAGCATGGATGGGAACATCCAAAATTAAGGGAGCTTACTAAAATTCTTAAAAAGGAACTTGGTTCTGGTGACGGTCAGACAAAACTTCAATCAACAAGATTCACTGATAATGAAGATGAAGCATCATCTAAGATTATTGTATTCACCCAATATCGGGATACATTGGAGATGATTCATCAAAAGCTTGAAAAAGAGGGAATCAAATCTGCAAAGTTCTTTGGGCAGGCGTCTAAAGATGGTGAAAAAGGTTTAACTCAAAAACAACAAAAGGCTATCATCAAATCATTTAGGATGGGCGAATATGACGTGCTTTTATCAACAAGTGTTGCAGAAGAGGGAATTGACATTCCTGCAGTTGATTTGGTTATACTATATGAACCGGTCCCATCTGAAGTCAGAATGATTCAGAGAAGAGGCAGAACCGGCCGTAAAAGAACTGGCCGTGTAAAGGTTTTAATCACTAACGGAACAAGAGATGAAGGATATTACTGGTCTTCAGTTAATAAGGAAGTTAGTATGAAAAATCAATTAATTGACCCTGACGTTTTAGAGGAGCTTAATGCTTCTGCAGCCTTAAGAATGGAAAACGAGAAAAAGGTCAAAGTCCTTGAAAAGCCTAAAAAGGAAAATAATTTTCCAATAGTTTATGCCGACTCCCGCGAAGGAAATTCAAAGGTAATCAGACATTTGACTGAGATGGAAATGGATGTTAAAATTCAATCGATGGCTGTTGCAGATTATCAGGTAAGTGATGAGGTAGCTATCGAGAGGAAAACTGCAAAAGACTTTGTCGACTCAATAATTGATAAAAGATTATTTAAACAAGCCAGAGAGTTGTCTGAAGAGTTTAAAAAGCCTATTTTAATTCTTGAAGGGGATGACTTATACGCAGGCATGGTAAATGCAAATGCGATTAGGGGATCCATCGCTTCAATTGCTCTTGATTTTGGAATCAGCATTATTCCTACAAGAAATGCACAGGATACTGCTGCAATGATTAAAAGAATAGCTATCAGAGAACAGAATGGTGAAAGAACACCAGTTCAGATAAGAACAGATAAAAAACCACTTAGCCTATTGGAACAACAACTGTTTATTGTCGAATCACTGCCTAGCATAGGTCCGGTCAATGCAAAAAATTTATTGGAACATTTCGGCTCTGTTTCAAATGTTATCAATGCTTCTGAAAAGGAACTTCAGGAAGTTGAAGGAATTGGTAAAAAAACAGCAGAATCAATTAAAAAAGTAGTTGACTCAAAATATTTGTATTTCAAAAAAGAGATTAAAGAGAAAAAACTTCTCTAGAAGTTTTTCTTTATATATTCATAACTTTTTTTAATAGAATCTTCATCATTTACTTCTATGATGTAGATGCCATCATAATTTTTAGACTCGAATTTATTGATGATATGTTTTAAATCAATAGAGCCTTCACCTAATGCAAGGTGTGAGTCATCATCACCAAAATTATCATGGGCATGTATGTGTTTAATCGAATCAAAATACATCTCGTCTGCAGGATATCCTACATGATTTGCATGGCCGATGTCTAGTGTCATAA
Organism: Methanobrevibacter sp.; assembly: GCF_017431965.1. Taxonomy (GTDB): domain Archaea; phylum Methanobacteriota; class Methanobacteria; order Methanobacteriales; family Methanobacteriaceae; genus Methanocatella. Next base: position 58,821 of record NZ_JAFRKB010000039.1, read on the forward strand.
ACATTTCATTTTCTCTAAGAAACTCGTCCAATTTTTCCAGATTTTGGTAAATCATTCCCTCGAAGGTAGGCATATTTTCTATTGCGGCATTCACGCCTAGGTCTTTACCGTAATCTCCAAGTTCCTTAATTGATTCATTGGCGATTTTATAGACTTTATCTTCAAATGGTCTTGCTAAAAACGGCATCAATCCCGGATGAACAACTACGGTTTCGGCGTCAATTCTATTGGCCAAATCTATCGATGATTTGATTTGTGATATTGAATTTAACCTGCTTTTTTCCTGAAGGGATGCAATATTCACGTCCATGAATGGTGAATGAATGGAATATTTTAAGTTATAGCTTTCTAAAAGTTCACTATCAATTTTTTCGTAAGGGAATTGATGAACCAATTCCGCATATTCCAATCCTAAGCTTTCAATAAAGCCTAAAATATCTTCTAAATTCTCATGTAGTCCTGCTAATGTGGATGCGCCTATTTTCATATTATCACTATTTTTTCGCTGCAGTTATTTCCAATCCCATTTCAATAGCTTCAATAATCAAATCAGATAGTTCAATTCCGTTTTTGATTTTTATTTCACCTTTTTTTGAAGTGGTTGCGGTAAGCAAATATTCTCCTTCAATATAAACATCAAAATTTTGTCTTCCATTGTCTCTTCCAAGGTCTAAAATCAGCTGTTTTCTTGTATGGATGATATCAACTTCAAATGGAGTTTTATTCTTTGGCTTTTCTTCGATTATTTCCACCCCAAGACTTATTCCAATTTCATCTTCAATTTCAGCTATCCTCTTTCCATTTTTACCAATGATTTTCGGAATGTATTGCTCAGGGATATAAATATTGGCTCGCTCAGGGGATATTACTTCAACATCTACCTTTGATTTTTTAGGGAGAATCTTTTTGATTTTTCTTAAGATTTCCTTCTCGGCAATTTTGTCAACGGAAGATTTGTATCTCTCAGTGCTGTCGGTTCCATTCACCAAATCCATATCCATTACGATGGTCTGCTCACCATATGTATAAATTTCATTTTTAAGTTCGCCGGTTTCAAAATCACGAACTTCAATCACGGGTCTTGCAAGATCCGCCTCTTTCATTCCAGTAGGCACTTTAACGGTCATTTTTGTTTCATAAACGCTTGTAACCTTACCATCTTCAATGTAAATGCTTGTGTCAACAATTGAAGGTATAACTCCAAGTTCTACTCTTGAAGCTATTCTTTGAATCGCATCAATAGGTCTTGTTGCATGCACAACACCAATCATTCCAACGCCAGCAAGACGCATATCTGCAAAAATGTTAAAGTCGGTATTTTTCCTAAGCTCATCATAAATTGTATAATCAGGTCTTACAAGCAGCAATACATCTGCAGTATTTTCCATACTTCCTTCTAGTGGGCTGTATTGTGTTATTTCATCAGGCAATTGTAAATCTCTTGGGGATTCCATTGTTTTTACAATTTTATTTAGTTTTGATGAGTAGTATTTTGCGATGGCCTGTACGAATGTGGATTTACCTGCACCTGGAGAACCTGAAATCAATATTCCTTCTGCATTGGTTCTTATTCTTTCAAGCAATTTATCAGATAAGCGATATTCATCTAAATTAATGTTGGCAACTGGTTTGACAGCAGTAACTTCCAATCCTTCAGAAAATGGAGGGTAAGCTATTGAAATCCTGTATTCTCGTGATTGCACTACGAATGACCCTTCTTTATCGGATTCCAAATATGTTCTTGAATCGCTATTTGCCTTATCAAGAATTTCATCAACGATTTCATGAATTTGTGAGTATGAATAAGGTTCATCTTCAAGTTTAACAAAGTCAATATGTCCGGGAGTTCCTTTCTTGGCCATTGGACAAACATTTTCCTTTAAATGCACGGACATTGTATTTTCATCAAAGAATTTTTCAATTGAGAGAGCTTTTTCAACATATTTCTGTTCGAAGTAGTAAACAGGGATTCCCTGTGCTTTTGCGGTTTCGGCTTGTACCTTGTCGCTTGTAAGTAATGTTCCCATTTCTGATCTTGCAAGGTCACGGATAATGCTGTCGATTTCACCGCTTTTTGCATATTTGATATCATAATTGGTAGGTCTTTTTCCTTTAAAGCTGATTGCAAGTTCACCTTCATATTGCAGATGCTGTAGTTTCTGAAGCTCTTTTAAACCTTTTCTGCCTTCATTTCTGTTTGCATTTGCCTGATGTTCAAGTTCACATACAACGGCTTCAGGCACAATAATCTCCGGATAGTCCAGATCTTCTTTTTCGATTATTTCACTTACTGCACCTATTATGACGGCACTGGTGTCTGGAATTATACGTTTCATTTTAATACACATCATCTGGGTTTACAAGTCTTTCTAAAATAACTTCTAAATCATCATCCTTTAAATCACAAATATCAACATCTTCAGTATTTAATTTTCTAAAAAAGCATGAAAGATAACCTTCGTGGCATGCGGCTCCTGTTTGCTTAATTTTCAAAACAATCGCATCCATGTCACAGTCAACAAGAATTTCCTTAACTTCTTGAAAGTGCCCTGAACTTTCTCCCTTTAGCCAGATTTTATTTCTTGAAGTGCTCCAGTAATGGGCCTTGCCTGTTTCAATTGTTTTTTGGAGAGCATCTTTGTTCATATTTGCCAGCATCAGAATTTGGTTTGTATCAGCGTCCTGAGCAACAGCGGTAATGACTTTTTGTCCATTAATTTCATGTCTGAAGTTGATTTCCATATTTATTCACCTTTTATGTATTCTACAATATTGTCGATGTCGATTAATTCCTGATTGCCGCTAACCATATCCTTGATTGTAATTTTGCCTTGCTCCAAATCCTTAGCGCCTATAATTGCTATTTTACCAACTTTGATTTTATCGGCATGATTCATTAGTTTTTTGAACTTTTTACCGTTTAAGTCAACATCCGCCTTAATGTCATTTCTTCTTAAAATTTGGGTTATTTCATAGGCCTTGTCGCGCACATCATCTGAAATCGGAGCTACATAGATGTCTAAGTGTGAAGGCAATTCTTCAGCTTCTGTCAACTCTTCGATTGCATTCATCAGTCTGTCAAAACCTAATGCAAAGCCTGTTGATTCGACTTCCTGGCCTCCAAACACTTTAACGAGACTGTATGACCCTCCGCCACAGATCTGTTTTTGGGCACCTAGTTCCGGAACATAGATTTCAAACACGATTCCGGTATAGTAGTCAAGTCCCCTTGCAACACCTAGGTTTAAGGTATAGTTTTCAACATCGAAGCTTTCAAGCAATGAAATTAATTCCTTTAACTCTTCTAGTGCTTCTTTTGGCTCATCATAAGGTGCAATCAATTCTTCGACATCACTTAGTATGGATTTATCTCCAACCAAATCAATCAATTTTAATAAAATTTGATTCAGTTCATCATTGTCAATAACTGGACTTTCACCGCTTAACGATTCTATTAATAAATCTTTGTCTCCTTTATCAATGACGACCATTATTTCCCTTTGGGTTTCAGTTGAAATTTCAAAGTGTTTAAACAGTCCTCTAATAATTCCCAAGTGGTTGATATTGACATCTGCGGTGGTTATTCCTAAGGCGTTGATGGAATCTGTACAAAGGGCAATGACTTCAGCTTCTCCCTGAGGTGTTTTAGCACCAATCAATTCGCAGCCGAATTGCCAGAACTGTCTGAATCTTCCCTTTTGAGGTCTTTCATATCTAAAACAGCTTCCATAGTAATATAATTTAATTGGTTTTGTTGCAGTTTTTTCAAGTTCGTTCAGGTATAATCTTGCAACAGGAGCGGTTATTTCCGGTCTTAAAGTTAATTCCCTGTCTGATTTATCCTTAAAGTTGTATAATTGGTCAACAATTTCTTCTCCAGATTTTGTTGTAAATAACTTTAATTCTTCAAATAATGGTGTTTTGATTTCTTGATAACCATAATTTTCAAAAATATTTCTTAAGGTACTTTCTGCCTTTTTTCTCTGTCTCATTTCATCAAATAAGAAATCTCTAGTACCTCTTGGTCTTGTAAATTCCATTTTTGCTCTCCTATGAATATAATATATTATAATTAAAATTTGTATTTTTGAAGTTATATAATCTTTTGTTAAGCTTACTTTTCTGATGCTCTTAGGCAAGCTGTTAGTTAATTGAGTTTTTTATTTTTAAATAGGTTTTTGTGTTGTGATTTTACATAAAGGCACAACTGTGTTTTTACACATTTTTGCAGTTAAAATAGTTTTAACTGTTAGTAAATGCAGTAAATTATTAAATAAACTCTGTGAGTGATATCATGGTAAAATATAAGTTGGTGGATACATTACTGTATCAGACGGAAGAAGGTGCTGTTGAAGGAAAATTCATCATTGGTGATGATACTCTGTGGGCAAGTAGAAAGACTGTTTCTGAGATTTTTGGAACTACTGGACAAAATATTTCTGATCATTTCAGGAATATTGTTCGAGAAGGTGAACTTGAAGAAAATGAAGTTAGTATAAGTTCTAAAGAACTATTTAAAGATGATTTAGAATTTAGAAAGAAATTCTTGCAAAATTCTAATAATCGAGGTAGACCTCAGATATGGTATAATCTTGACGCAATCATATCAATAGGATATAGAATCAATTCAAAAAAGGCTACACAGTTTCGTATATGGTCTAGAGATATTTTGAAGCAATATATGAGAAAAGGTTTTGTAATCAACAAAGAGCTTTTGATGAAAGGCGGAAAATTCACTGAAGAATATTTTGAAGAACTTGTTGATGTAATTCGCGAAATCAGATCTTCCGAGCGAAGGGTGTATGAAAAAGTAACGGACTTGTTTGCAACTTCTTATGATTATAACAAAAATGCTGAAATAACAAGGGAGTTCTATGCCAAAGTTCAAAACAAACTTCATTATGCCGTTGTTGGTCTGACTGCTCCTGAAATCATATACGAGAGAGCTGACAGTAAGAAAGAACACATGGGATTGACCACATGGTCAAGGGCACCGGATGGAAAGGTATTGCTGAGGGATGCAAAAATTGCTAAAAATTACTTGAGCGAAAAAGAATTGAAAACATTAAACCGTGTTGTAAGCATGTATTTGGATTATGCTGAAGATAGGGCTGAAAGGCAAATTCCAATGTCTATGAAAGACTGGGCTGAAAGATTGGATAAATTTTTGGAGTTCTATGAATATGCAGTTTTAAAAGACAAGGGAAAAATTAGCCGGGAAGCCGTTGATGAATTTGTTGAAATTGAATTTGAGAAATTCAAGCCGGTTCAGGACAGGTTGTTCAAGTCCGATTATAATAAGTTTGATGAGGAAACCAGAAGATACCTGGTTTAACATCAATCTTTTTATATTTTTTTAAATTAATTATTATTATATGAATATTAAAGGTAGTACAAATATTGTGGGTTTGATAGGCCATCCTGTTGAACATAGTTTTTCACCGCCAATGCACAATGCTGCATTTAAAGCATTGGGGATGGATTATGCTTATGTCGCTTTTGATGTTGAACCTGAAGATTTAAAATCAGCTATCGAAGGTGCAAAGGCATTAAATGTTAAGGGATTTAATGTAACCATTCCTCATAAGGTTAATGTAATGGAATATTTGGATGAATTGGATGAAGTGGCCGAGCTGATAGGTGCCGTAAACACTATTGATTTTAAAAACTTGAAAGGTTACAATACTGATGGTATTGGTGCCATTAAAGCCATTGAAGAGGTAACCAGTATTAAAGGTAAAAATGTAGTTGTTGTGGGTGCAGGTGGCGCATCAAGGGCAATATCCTTTTACATTGCTAAATATGACGCTCAAAGTTTAACAATACTTAATAGAAACGAATCCAAAGCTCAAAACTTGGCCAGGGATGTGTTGAGTTCCGATTTAATCAGTGATGTCAAATCAGATTCAATTTCTGAAATTAATGCTTACTTAAAAGATGCAGACATTTTAATTGATACTACTCCTTTGGGAATGGATCCCCATATTGATGATGAACCGATAGCTACAGCTGAAAATATGCAGGAGGAGTTGGTTGTTTTTGACGCGGTTTACAATCCGAATGAAACAGTTCTTTTAAAAGAGGCTATTAAAGCAGGCGCAAAACCGGTTTATGGAATTAAGATGCTATTGTATCAGGGCGCAGAAAGTTTTGAAATCTGGACAGGCAGGAAAGCTCCAGTTGAGGAGATGGAAAAAGCATTGAAACAAACACTTAACTTAGAATGATATTATGGATTTAATGTTTAATTTGTCAAATGTAAATGAAAAGGAGGAATTTTCAACATCCAAAAGGGATGTATTGAAATTTCTAAAGATAATCGGTGTCGATACCCGTTTTATTTCATACACTCCTGAAAAAATTTACATTAACAACTTAAGATTTTCAAAGTTTTCAAGGAAACGTGAAGATACCTTTAACAATCAATATCCTGAAATTGAAGTAGTGAGAAGCAGCCTGTTTCAAAAAATTTGTTCCAAATCATCTAAAGTTCTTGCTTTAGAAATCAAGCCCAATTCTGTAATTTTAATGCCTGAGGACAATTTTATCATTGATGTATTGATGGAGCCGTATACCCGGAAATATGGCGTTAAATTGGTCCATGAAGGGGATTATGACTTGATTGTAAATCCTACAATTCTTGATGATGAGGTAAACGGCATATTTTCAACAATTTTCAGTGGTGAAGGATTAAACTTTACAAAAAAATCCAATGAAATTTATCCGCTAATAAATGTTCCACTTGATTGGATCAACTCTTTTTTAGAAATGGATGGTAGAAAAATAATTAAAAATGAAAATAGTGATGAATTGGCCACTTCTTTTATGGAATTTTTGGAAGATGTGGCTCCACAATATCGTGAAAACGTTTTAAAGGCATCAGAGTATATTGAAAAAAAAATTAGAAACTAAAGAGTGAAACTTGCTTATCAGTTTTCTTTTTAGGTTTTTCTTCTTTAGGTTCTTCTTTAGCATCTTCCTTAGGAACTTCAACTTGCGGAGGCTCTTCTTCAATGTCCAAGCCTTCAATCTCAAATGGAAGTTCGCTTTCGGTTGTCTCTTCAACCATTTCAATTTCTTCAGGAGCATTCAACATTTGATTTTGAAGTTCTTCAAACCTTCTGTCACGCTCTTCAACTCTCATTTGAGCTTTCCTTTTTTCCATTTTTGTTATGACTTTTTTAGGAATCTTTTTAGATCTGAATCTTTTTATTTCATTTTCCTCAAGTTCCAAAAAGTCGGAGATTTCCCAAGCAAGTTCGTCATTTTTAAACATTATTTCGAGATAAGGAAACATTGATATTGCAATGGCATGTGAAATGTGCATTTTATCAGACATTTTCTCAGCAATTCCATCTCTTAGGTTTCTTTTGCCTCTATTTCTCCCCATCAATGTGAATATTGTTGGAGTTTGGATTTTTGAGAATTTTTTATAGGTTTCTTTTTTGGAGCTGCTTACTCCAATTCCCATAAAATCGCTTGCATATTTCCAATAACCATAATTTCTGCTTTGCTGTGCTCTTCCAAAGTATAAATCAGCTTTCGCTATGTTTTCATAAGCTTTTTTAATTTCATTCTTTTTGGAATATTCCCTTGGGATATTTTCTGCAATGTATTCCATGACGAGTGTTGGGTCTTCATCGACTCTTAAAGCTTCCCTTACATGTTGCGGATTTTTACTTTTTAAAACGCCGGTAATTGCATTGAAAATATCTGACCTGTCATCCTTTGTTCTTAAGTTTTCAACGTCAGCAGGCTCTAGGACTTCATTTTTATCAGCCAAGGCTTGCAATGTATTGATTGCTGAGCGCATATCTCCATTTGATTTTTTAGCAATCAATTCAAGAGCTTTTGGATTAACTTTAATTTCTTCTTTTTGTGATATTTCTCTTAAAGCTTTTCTGATGCTCGGACTTCTTACTTTAGCCATTTTGATAACGGTACATTTTGGTTTAAGGGACTGTAAACGTTTAGAATAAAAATCATTTGCTATCAAAATCATTGGATGTTTGGAATTTTTTATAATATCACCAATTGCTTTTACCCCTCCACGGTCATTGGTACCATGGATTCCGTCCACTTCATCCATTATGATTAGCTTGTATTCATCTCCAAAAAGAGATCTGGAGGAAGATGATTCACCGATTGTACTTTTAATAATGTCTTGGGAACGCTTATCACTTGCATTAAGCTCTATTGATTCTGAAAATTCTCTAGCGATAACAAGTGCAAGTGTGGTTTTTCCAATTCCCGGAGGGCCAACTAAAAGCAGAGGCTGCTGCGGATTACCATTTTTCCAGTTTTCAACCCAATCCTGGATTATTTTCTTCTCTTTATTGTTACCGACCACTTCATCTAAGGTTTGTGGGCGATATTTATCAGTCCATAACATTTCCATACCTTAAATGAATTTGGTTAATAGAGCTTCAAGCTGAATTCTTGGGTTTGCTCCTTCTCTTATTCTAAAATCGCAATCTGCTATTGCTTCAATCAAATCAATATAAAAATCAGGTTCCATTTTTCCATCGACAACTCTTTTGGAAACATCTGAGTAAATCTGGCTGACCATATCTTCTCCGCTTGTGCCCTGTAAAACCATGGTTTCTCTTAAAATGTTTCTTGCGCCTAAAAAGTCACCCATCAGCGCTTTATTTATCATGTTTCCAATGTCTTGAGGTTTCGCTTTAGAGACTACTTCATAAACGGATTCTTCTGTGATGGCTTCTCCTTCACTTGCAGCCGCCTGCAGGACATTGACGGCTTTACGCATATCTCCTTCAGCAAAGTAGACTATTGTTTCAAGACCTTTGTCATCTGCTTCAAATCCTTCCTTTTCACAGATGAATCTTAATCTTTCAGCAATATCTTCACCTTTTATCGGTGCAAATCTAAAGATTGCACATCTTGACTGGATTGGGTCTATAATTTTGGAAGAATAGTTACATGAAAGTATGAATGAAGCGGTTTTTGTATACATTTCCATTTCACGACGAAGAGCGTGCTGTGCATCTTTTGTCATGTTGTCCACTTCGTCCAAAAATATTATTCTGAATGGGGCACCGACTGGCTTTAATCTGCAGAAATTTTTAATTCGGTCTCTTACTGTATCAATTCCCCTTGCATCGGATGCATTTAACTCTAAAAAGTTTTGTCTCCAGTATTCTCCAAGGATTGATTTTACTAAAGCTAATGCTGTGGTTGTTTTTCCAACACCTGCAGGACCTGTAAACATTAGGTTAGGCATGCTTCCTTCGCCTACATATTTTTCAAGCCTTGAAATAATTTGTTTTTGTCCTACAATGTCTTCTAAGTTTTGCGGTCTATATTTTTCTACCCATGGTCCAGTCATTAAATCACCAATATTTTACTGTAAAATGATATGTTTTTTGTTAATAATTAAGTTTTGCTTAATGTTTTTATATATTGAAAAGTTATATATACATACAATTAAAGAGCATTTGATTACTAATATGAAGGTGTTAAAAATGAGAGGTACATGGAGACTTAAGTTAAGGATGATTCTCACATCCGTTTTAATGTTTACAATTGTTTATTTCCTTATCATGATTGTTGGATGGTATTTGGGCATAAGCAGTTGGAGATTATATGCTGGTGCGAGCATAGTTATTGTATTTTTACAATATTGGTTTGGACCAAGTCTTGTCAAACGTTCAATGAATGTAAGGCCATTGTCTGAAGCTGAAGCACCCCATATTCACCAGATGGTTCAGGAATTGGCTGATGCGGCAGGCATTCCAAAACCTGAAATCGGTTTGTCTGAAATCAACATTCCAAATGCATTTGCTTATGGAAGATCCAGCAGAAGCGGCCATATTGCAGTCACCCGTCCTATATTGGGATTGCTTGACCGTGATGAGCTAAGGGCTGTAATTGGCCATGAAATGGGTCACATCAAACATAATGATATGATTGTAACTGCTGCTGTAAGCGTAATTCCAATGATTTGCTATTATATTGCATTGTCTTTCATGTTTTCAGGCGACAGCAGAAACGGCTCTGGTATCATCATTGGTATTTTAGGCTATGTATTTTATTTGATAGGTCAGCTATTGGTATTGTTCATTTCAAGAACAAGGGAATACTATGCCGATGAAGCAAGTGTTGAGTTCGGCAATCGTCCTGCAGCTTTGGTTTCTGCACTTTATAAGCTATCTTATGGTGCTGCAAGATGCAACAAAGAAACAATTGCTGATCTTAATTCAAATCGTGCATTTTTTGTAAATGATATCAATAATGCAAAAAATGACGTTACTGATTTCCAGCAAATTGACTTTGATGGAGACGGACGCATTTCCGATGAGGAGTTAAGAAGACTTGCAAATTCTGAAGTTAAAATTTCTTCTAAAAACGGAATCATGGAACTGTTATCAACTCACCCTGATTCATTAAAAAGAGTAAAAAGATTGGCGGAACTTGAAAATTAGGTGTTAGATATGAAAATGATTTTAGATGAACGTGGTAAAAAGTATATTTTAAAACCCGGTGAGGAATTTCAGAGTGATTTGGGAATAATTAAGGCTGATGTTTTGGATGATGCTCAAATTGGTGATGAAGTTAAAAGTCATCTTGACCACACATTTAAAATCGTAAAACCTAACATCAATGATTTCATTGATTTGATGGACCGCAGGTGTTCAATTCTTATTAAGAAAGATATTGGGCAGGTTTTGGCTCACACTGGTTTGGGTGCAGGCTCAAGGGTGGTTGATGCCGGAACTGGTGCCGGAGCTATTGCGCTTAATTTTGGAAATGTTGTCGGTCCTGAGGGCCAGGTCTTTACTTATGAAATTCGTGAGGATTTTGCCGAAGTCGCAAAGAAGAATATTGACAATTTTGGAATCACCAATATTGAAGTTAAAAATCAAAACATCAAAGAGGGCATTGAAGAAGACAACATCGATTTAATCTTTTTAGATTTGCCAAAACCATTTGAGATATTTGAGGATGTATTGGAGTCATTGAATGTCGGCGGATGGTTGGCGGTTTATGCTCCATACATTGATCAAGCCGAAACTTCTTATAGGGTTGCAAAAAAGCTTGGATTTTATGACATTGAAATTATTGAACTTTTAGAACGCGGTTTGGAAGTCAGACAGCAAGGCGTAAGGCCAAAGACTCGCATGGTGGGCCATAGCGGATACCTTTTGTTTGCAAGAAAACTATAATATTAAAAAAATAGAATTGGTGGATGATAAATCATCCACTTAATTGCTTTTAACGTTTAAGTATAACAGCTACGAATATAGCTATCAGCAAAATAATAATTGGAATACCAACTTTCATCAGTTCGGTTGGTCTATTATCTTCTTTTTTAGGAACTGGTTTTGGAGTATCTTTATTTACAGTCGTATTGTTGGCAGTATCGTTGCTTGTATTGTTTGCAGTGTTATTTGCTGTGTTGTTTGTGGTATTGTTTGTAGTAGTGTTATTTGTGATATTGTTGGTGGAATTATTGTCTGTAGTATTGTTTGTAGGGTTAGTTTCATTAGAACTGCTGTTATTATCACTTGCCGCACTTTCCTCTATCACGACTGCAGCCAATTTATTTGCATTTTCAGATGAATCGTTTTCTTGGGGTTCGCCTGAAGCACTGTCGTTAAGTGTATTTGTAATTACAATTTCATCCTTTGAGCTATTATCTATTGATACGGAATAATTTGAAAGGTTAGTTATTTGTTTAACTGAGTAATTTCCATCTTCTGTAACATTAAAGGTAGTTTTCCAGGAGTTGCTTTCGTTCAATGTTTTGTTACCAATAACTTCGCCATCTTTCATGAGTGTTATTGTGACAGAGTCGGGTCTTGCATCTGTCTTGCCATTATCGTTCCAGTTAATTTTCACAGTAATTGAGTGAGATGTATCATTTCCACTATCTGAGGTTTCTTCTGCTGAAACAAAACTAATGGCAGATAGTAAAAAAATTGAGACCAATATTATTGCAAATATTTTTTTGTTCATATTTCAAACACCTATGTATAATTAATTAAATTATTGTTTAGATGTAATATTTAAGTGTTTTAAAAATTAGGGTAATTAATTGAAAAAATTAAAAATAGGAATAAAATTAATTATTCCATGAAAATAGCCGGTTTGTAAGGCATTGCATTTCTTGCCTTGTTTTGAGGGTCATATGAATCATCGGTATGGATGATAACCTCATTGCCGCATTCCTCTTTGATGTAGTCAAGGGCATCGGTAAGTATTTCTTCTTCGTTAATTTTGCCGATATATCTTGTTTTGGTAATTTCCTTACCGATTTTTTTAGCCACCATAGCTATTTCTTTTTTATCATCATAGATGTTGGCTCCAATGGCCCGACCCATAATTTGGCCAATGTCAGGTTTTCCGACTTCGTCAGCTATTTTGTATAAGTCCCATTTCCAATCAGGAGCAAGGTAGATGTGGATTTTTTCCACTTCATCTCCAACCATCTGTTTGATGTGTGCGATATCCTTAATGATGTTTTCCACCAATTCTTCTGATTTTTCAATTTCAGGACTTACTAATGATTCATCATACTCGGGCCAACTTGCTTGGCTTACAAAGCCTTCTCCACCATATTCGGACCATAGCTCTTCAGAGGTATGTGGTGTAAATGGTGCAAGAAGCCTGATCCATGCCTCAAGCACTGTTGATAAGACATAGACAACAGCAGGGTCTTGTGAATCAAGCAAGTGTTTTACCCTATACAGGTAGTGGTCGACATCCTTTTTAAGCAAGAATAATGATTCCTGTAAAGCCTGTCTTGTTTGGAATACTTCTAAAGCTTCAGTTGATTTTTTGATGTGCTGATTAAGTTGGCTGATCATCCATAAGTCAATGGTACGGGTCAGTTCAACTTTTTCAATATTGCTTAAATCTAAATCAGAGCCTTTGATTTCTTCGATTTTGGCTGCAAATTCCCTGAACCATTCAAGTCTTCTTTTGGTACCTAAAACTTCTTTTTCTCTCCAGTCAAAGTCTTGCCATGGTTCGGCTGAAGCCATCAGGAAGAGCCTTACGACATCTGCAGTGTAATCATTAATAGCGTCCTTCAAAAGAATTACATTTCCTTTTGATGAGGACATTTTATTTCCTTCCAAAAGACCCATTCCGAATACTACGGTTCCCTTAGGCCATTTGTCTTCCGGATAAATTGCACTGTGGGCAAACATCAAAAAGCTTAAGTGATTTCCAACCAAATCTTTTGCGGATAATCTCCAGTCAAGCGGATACCAGTAGTTGAATTCATCCTGGATTTCCTTAACCTTTTCTTCAGGGACGGTAATTTCACCTGAATCCTTATTCAATAACACTTTATCGAAGAAAGCAAGGTTCAAATCATCCGGATTCATGTCTTTTAGGTATTTGGCAATTGTGTAATAGGACATGTAAATTGTAGAGTCGGTTAATGGTTCGATTAACCATTGGTTGTCCCAAGGAAGTCTTGTTCCAAGACCTACTTTTCTGGAACAAGCCCAGTCATCCAACCAGTTAATGTAATAATCAAAGTTGTTCTTTAATTCTTTAGGAATGATTGTTTCGCCTTCAAGAACTTTTAAGGTTTTTTCTGTCCATTCTTCATTACCGTATTTCATGAACCATTGGTCATCCATGATTTTGACAACACAGTTGTTGCCGCATCTGCATACAACTGGCCTTTCTGCAAAGTCATACATGATTGTAGCCATGTTTTTGGAAATCAATTCCTCTTTCAATTCTTCACGGGCAAATCTGACTTTTTTACCACCAAATCCTGGAATGGATTCGATTATGGTACCTTTACTGTGTTGCTGTTTGTATAGTTCATTGGTAGCTTCATGTAACTTTTCATCGTTTTGGTCGGTAATTCCAAGCCTTTCGATAATGTCTGCAGCAGGAATTTCACCATATCCCTTAAGGGTACAAACAGGAATTGGAACTACCTTGTCAATAATGCCTTCCAAATGATATTTGGCTATTAGCTCATCGTTTTTCTTCAAGTCCTGAAGTGCAATGTAGTCTGCAGGTGCATCCGCAGGTTCTGAGAAAACGACTCCACTTCCATAGGATGCGCTTACAAAGCTTGCAGGGAAAATTGGCAATTCATCACCTGTAAATGGGTTTGTAGCCATTTTACCAATTAAATCATTAGGATCAATTTCAGATATGATTTTTAAATCTTTGATTTGGTGTTGTAAGTTGTAGTGAGCTTCTTTTGTAATTACCCAGTTTTCTCCTTCAGCATCAACCAATACGTATTCGACATCAGGGTTTAACCAGATGTTGGTCGCTCCAACGATGGTTTCAGGTCTTAATGTTGCAGTTACCAAAACCTTGTCATCAATTTTGAATTTTAAAAGTGTTAGTTCGTTTACTCCAACACCTTCACCTTCAAGCAGATCGTGGTCTCCGACAGGGTTGTCACAGTTAGGACAGTATTTAACAGGGTGTTCACCTTTAGCGACAAGTCCCTTTTCATGCAAGTTTGTGATTTGCCATTCTATGAACTTTTTGTAGGTTGGATCGATTGTCCTGAATTCTCTTCTCCAGTCGATTGAATATCCCATTTCTTCCATTACTTCATGATATTCTGTGGAGAAGTATTTAACAATAAATTCAGGGTCTTCCAATTTAGGCAATGTTTCTTTTGGAACGCCATGAACCCTTTCATATAAATCTAAAGTCCACGGATCTTTTCTTTTAATCCTGTCTGCTATTCCAATAACCGGAGCACCGGTTACGTGCCATGCCATTGGGAATAATACATTATAACCTTCCATTCTTTTAAATCTAGCATAAACATCCGGAACGGTGTATGTACGTCCGTGACCTATGTGCATTGCTCCACTAGGATATGGAAAAGCTACTGTAAGGTATAGTTTTTCCCTTTCATCTGGGTTTGATTCAAAGAGTTTTGCATCAGCCCATTTTTTCTGCCATTTCTTTTCTATATTTTCACTCACCAAATCACCATTATAAGATTGTTTTTTCTGGGATTTCAGGAACTTTACTTTTGTGTTCGTTCCTGTTTACTTTATTAATAATCATATCAACATCATCTACTGAAATGTCAAGTTTTTCAGCTATTTCAGTATTTTTCATACCTTCAACGTAAAGATAAAGGATTTGATCAAGCAAGGCATAAGACATTCCAATTTCATCCTCGTCGGTTTGATTATTCCATAAACCCGCACGTGGGGGTTTTTCAATAATCCCTTTGGGAACATCCATAAATTCACTTAATTTATAAACATCGGTTTTGTATAAATCTCCAATAGGTTCCATATCACACGCACCATCTCCGTGTTTGGTAAAGTAACCAATCAGGATTTCACTTTTGTTACCTGTTCCGCTGACGAGATAATTCTTATGATTCGCAAAATAATAAATGATTGACATTCTAATTCTAGCTTTGAGATTTCCAATAGCTAAATTATTATCTTCAAGTTGGCTTACAGATAAATATTCATTTAAAATACCATCAATGCATATTTTCTTATAATCAATGCCTAATCTTTGAGCTATTTCAATGCTATGAAGGTTGTCTTCATTTGGTGTTGTAGCCGATGGCATTACAATTCCAAAGACATTGTCTTTTCCAACTGCTTCACATGCAAGATATGCAATCAATGTTGAGTCAATTCCTCCGCTTAATCCAACTACAATTCCGTCGGTTTTTGATTCTGAGACTTTTGATTTGATAAACTCAACAATGTCATTCTTTGTTTGTTCGCAGTCTAATTCTGGAATTTTACTAATGGTTTCACCAACTTATCATTCATTAGTAAATAATATGTATTTATTAATTTATATAATATTGTATGTGTGATGTAGAACTTATTTGTGAAAAATCATTCAGTGATAGCGATAATGAGATAATTGATAGGTTCATGGAGTTTCAACAAGCATTGATTGATAAGGATGAAAGCAAATTAAATGAAATTCTGACTGAAAAATATGAATTGGTCCACATGTCCGGTAAAAAGCAAAGTAAAGAAGAGTTCATCGGCGAAATTATGGACGGCACTTTAAATTATTACAAGTCTGAGATTATTGAACCTACAATCCTGTGGGATGATAATGAAAGGGCCACTTTGATTGCTGATGTAACATTGACAGCAAAGGTCTATGGAATAAACGGTAAATGGACATTGGACACTACAGTTGATTTTGAAAAAATCGATGGTGAATGGTATTTCACCAAGTGGGATAACTGAAGTTTAAATTATGATGAATTTTTTTTAATCAATCAGATTGTCTATTCTATCGAAAAGTTTCTGATAGTCTTTAAAAAGATTTCTGATTTCGTCATCATTTTTGGACATTAAAATCATCTTAAGCTGTTCATCCGTTTTGGAGATTTTCACCTGTTCGGATTCATATTCGTTATCAGCAATTAATGATTTAATTTCATTGTACGCCTCTTCTGTTAGATTATATCTTCTTGCATGGTTCAATATATCCATTGCATGGATAAGTCCATTATCCGGCATATCAATGCATGAAGACAGTTTGATTTTGGTAATCATATAATAAGGGGCCTCTATTTTGTCCCGGCGGAGCACTATTGTAATTTTTGATATCACATGATCATCATTGCAGTTATCATTAATGAATTTAATTAACTGGAACTGTTTTATATTTGCATTATTGTTCATGAAAGTCATGATGATATATTTTTTTTATAAATATTTAAGTTTGATGTGTTTTTCGACAGAAATATTTATTTTAAAGATAATTTCTATTGAAACTTCATTTTTGAGTATTTAATGAATATTTGAAAGAATAGACTTTCATAAAGGACATATAATTATATTAATTTAAATGTTCTGATAGAATAAATGAATATTCAAAAAAACTTTATATAATTTAATAATAAACTTTAACTATGATTAACTGGAGAGGATATAATTAGTTTACGTGGTAGGTATAATAAATATCGTCTTATTATGTATGTTCCTTTTGGATTGAGCTTATTGTTATTAATAGCATTCACTAATTTAAAAAGCAATACGATTGCAGTAATTAGTTTTGCTGTTGGATTTATTGTATTTTTTGGATATATTTTTAAAACTGAGGGTTATGAAACAACTAAAGTTTTTTTGATAATTTTTTCATCCTCTGCAATTATACTTTATTTTATGGTGTTTAGCGGAATTTTCGATATCCTTCAAAACTTTTGGAAAACTATTGTAATGGTGGTAATTTTTTCAATTTTGCTCTTGTTATTAGTTTTTGTATTTATTATACCTAATTTAGTTAAGACGGTTGATAGTGAGGGAGACATACGTTTAGGATTATTCAATGAAAAACGTTAAATGTTTAATTATTTTGTTTAAAATATGAGATTCCTGATTGAAAAATGATATAATAACTATTTTGTATACTAAAGAAATTAAATAATATTTAGTAACTAAAGTTTATTCGCAGATTTACCACTTGTGTGGACAATTTATAGAATGCAGTATTGTTAATATCATAATTTTTTCCTTATTTCCTGGGGAATTGTGGTTTGATAATTACTTTGAATTTTGCTTGTGGCTAATATGGGCATTGTTTCGACTCTTTTAAATATTAGTTTTTTATACTTTATGATTCTCTATATCTCCGATAAAAATTATTGGAAATATTAATTCTAATTAACAGGATTCATATTCATTTAAGAAACAATTCATGTATTAAATGAGGGTTTCTACAAGACTATTAATGGGATTAAAGAGAGTCCCATTAAAAGTAATCCAATTGCTAAAAATTTTCTAAATCCATCAAAAGTTCTTATCTCAAAGGGAAATATGTTATTTGCAATATCGGGTGATAAAATAAAACAGCCCACAAGCAAACATAAAATAAAGCACAACAAAGTATACACTAATGAGCCATTATTTAAAAATATGCACTCAAGAACCCTTCTAAAAGACACGCCCAATGGACCCCACCCGTGGTGAAGGCCTAAAAGATAATAATAAGTAGGATTATAACCATACATATATTCAAAATAGGGGTGTCCATCTTTTTTACCCAAATACATTAACTTACTTTCACTGTTATAAACATCCAATTTCAACAACATAAAAATTGATGCAAAATTAACACATAAACCATGAGCAATACCTGAATAAATACCACCCATGTCCCAGGCCATAGCAAAAAATATAATTGATAGACCAATACTTACAGTACACAATAATACTACCATGCCTTGATAAGAAACACCATGCAAAACTGGGTCGAATAAACCTATTTTTTCATCCAACCAATCACGTTTAAGTAGGATAACAGTAAAATAAATTGATGCTAAAAACACTCCTGCAAAAGCAATTTCAGCAGCAGCAATGTTTTTCATAAGAAAATACATTATTGCAGAAATAACAAATGAACCAAATAAACCTAGTATTATGAAACATCTCAAGGCTATTAATTTCAGTTCATGTTCATCTGCCTCGCCCCATCCTTTAAATTCCATTTTAAGCCTCCACATAATTATCAAAGATGTTTGAAAATACTTCATGCAAATAGGATAAACCTAAATCATTAATAAAATCTAGAATATACTTATTTGCCGGTTTATTAAAAACATTTTCAAAAATAATTTTGCCTAAATCCCATTCAACATAATCCAAATTAAAAATAATACGAGAACTATGAAATTCATAATTTCCCATTTTTAAAGTTGTTTTCTCAATAATAACTTTTAATGTTTGTGAACCTACTTTTAAACCACCGTTTGAAAATGGAGCTATCATTGCTAATGTCGAATCAACAATGAAAAATCCACAATCAATAATATTTGGATTATTAAACATACCATCAGAATAAGCAATAAAGAGTTCGCCTATTAAATAAGTAATAAATGCTGTGGCAATTAACTCGGGATTTGTTGAAGAAACTGCTATGGTAAAAACTACTACACTTACAGATACTATCTCACTTCCCAAAATTCCAATTATTAAATTATCTATAAATTCGGTCGAATCACAATCTGGGAATAAAAATGCAAATATCTCAGTAAATTTATTAAGAATCAAATTATTAGTAGCTGCCGTAGAAATATTCATCAAATCTTTAAATTCCTTACTATTCGGATTCAATAAGCCATTTCCATATCTCCAGGCCATTTCGGTTATATTGTCATGGTAGCATGGCATTGTTCCAAGCAGTCCATAATAACTGAATTCATCACGAACAATGCCAGACGTAGTATCTAGAAACAGCAATGTAGAATTATCGTTTAATCTTTTAATAAAAATATAACCATTAGAAGTGAAAATCTCCAAAGTTTCATTATTCAGATAACTTTGAATCAAACCTAATGTCACGCTACCAATTGTTGTATCATTCCAAACATTATTTCCCACTAGCTGCTCTATTAAACTAAAACTGTATGAAGTTGCAAAATTAAACTTCCAAATATTAGTGACATTACCAATTGCTTCCCGACCCATCCCATGATCAGACTCGCCAGTAATGTAGAGACAATTATAATCATTACACAAAGACACGCAAACAGGACAGATTCGAGACCAAGTAACATTAAACCTTAAAGCAGCATCATTAGCCACGCAGTCATTTTCCCAAATAACTAAAAAAGCAGTTAAAAAAGTACCATAAGCTGCTTTCATCAAACCCTGAGGATATAAACTTTTCTGGCTTAGCCAATAAGATAAACTAATATTAGTCAATTTAGATTTTGTTATAGCAAAACTTCGCATGCCCTCATAACCAATACTGGCGCCGTATTCATCTTCAATATTGCTATAATAAATATTGCTCAAACGATGAACGCACTCTGATGGCAAATCCAGATATCTATGCTCTCCATTATAATTAAAATTAATATTGGGCGCCATATCGCCATGATAATCAATACCAATTTCAACAAAATCAACAAATAAATTATGGTATGTTCTAATTAAATTTGTTTCATTATCAGTCAAATTATATACTATTTGAATATACCATAATAGGACTTCAGATACTTGACTAGGGTTATAAAAGTCCAGATTAAATGTATTTGCAAAACTGAAGTAGTAATAATTAGGTTCCCAAACTCCTTGACGAGTACTGGCAAAAACTTCATTATAAAATTTCATACCCTCAAAGAAGGCACTGCTATGACTATTTTTTAAAGATTGGTAATAGTAATTGGTGATGTTAATTGATTCAATAATCTCCCCATTAATGATTATATTTATTACGCCAGTGTATAATCCAGTTTCAGACCAACTTACTGTAATCCAATATGTATCTTCCGTAAAATTAATATTCGTATAGTAATTCACGAAATAATTCGTATCAATATCCCATGATGAAGATGAAACTGCAATATTGATGCTAGCTTTTTTATTAAAAGTGTAAGTTAGATTGCTATAGTCCATTCTAGCATGAACATAAATAAAATCAACGTTATTAAATAAATCACTTAAATCAAAATCAACAAAAGCTTGACCGTTTTTCAAATATGAAAGGTTATATATGGAGTTCCAATTACTATTAAAACATGCAATAAAAACTTCTAAACCATCTGGAAGAAAACCTTTATATGATAAACATTCGCCTTTGTTGTTATAAGTCATATCAACATAAAATTTTGCTCTTTCAATTAAAGCATTATCACCAATCTTATAAGAACATGCGCCAAGTTTCATCACTATCCATGAATTTAAAACGAAACTCCCAGTTCCATTATAGATATTGGCGTATATGCTTGTATTTGTACTAATTTTTGGCGGATATTCGCCCCACCAATTATCATTAACAATATATGAGCAATTAGCTTCAGAGCAGAAGTCATAATATGAATTATTACATAATCTATTTAAATAAAAGGAATCATTATCAGAAACTGATGTCGAACTTAAAAAAACACCATATATATTATTATAAAAATTATTGGATTTATAGGTATTATTTATTGATTTTGCCATATTTATTCCATATTTGTTGGATGTAATGATATTATTATAGAAAATGGATTGTCTGGCTAATTCATAGATTCCACCTCTAAAATTAGAAATATGGTTTGAAGCAATTTCGTTTCCTGATCCTCTAACAGATATTCCATATCCTTTACAATTTTTTTTATTCCTTAATGTATTATTTACAATGTAAGCATTTTTACAGTTATCATTGATTATTCTAATTGCATAGCCAGAATTGGAGTTTAGTGTAATCGAATTTTTTGTTATTAGTAAGTTTTTAGATTTATTGACTTTTATGCCGACATTAGACTTTGTATTGTAATAATTAACATCATTGATAATATTCTCTGCAATAACAGTATTATTGTCCAAATTAACATTAATTGAATTTAATACATTGCAAAAAGAATTATTAATTATCGATACATTCGATGCTCCATTAATGTTGATTCCCTGTTCTGAGTTAATAATATTGAATCCACTAATTAAACTTCCACTTCCATTAATATCAACATCAATAACTGAATAAGAGGTTATTAATGCAGTTAAAGTTGCATTTTTACCAATCAAATTTAAAGATTTGTTGAGAATTATGTTGACATTGTAAATACCCGACTTAACTAATATAATATCTCCATTTACAGTAGTCAAATCATCAATTGCGGATTGTATAGTGACATATCCTTTTCCAGTATTTAGATTTCCGACACACTCAAAGATATAATTGCATACAGAAAGGTTAGTGCTATGGTTAGTTGAATCTTTAGAATAATATTTTAATGTAGTTGTATTGGATATAAGAATTGGATTTTGATATAAAATTCCATTATCTTTTGGATTAGAGCCATCAAGAGTATAATAAATTAACGGATTTTCATCAACATTGTCCCAACTAGATAAATTAACATAAAATGGTGAATCATATAAATCAGATAAATAATTGCTCCATACTAATGGCGCTTTATTATCAATCGTATTATTTTCTTCTAAAGGTGTAGCTAATCTACCTTTATATAAACCATTTCCCATATAATCAACAGAACTAATATTTTCATCCACGAGAGCACTATCATCAAAAATGTAGTCATCGCTGCTGTTTAAAGCATCGTCATTAACATAACTGTCATTAGAAACAGCGAAACAACATGAAATACTTAAAAAAAAACACAAGGACAATAAAAAAATATTTATAAATCAACTGAAAAATCTCCAATTACTCAATTAAACATAATAAATATACAATATAACTTTATCAAATAAAATATAAAAATTTATTGTATTTTATCTCACTAAGGAAATATTCAAAGCAGTTTACTCTTTGCAGGACAGATTTAAATAGCATGGAAAATGGTGGTGGGAGATGTTTATCTGCAGATAGGATATACATCATCATAATTGAGAGATTTTTCTGAAAGATTATTTAATAGTCTAGAAATCAATCCGTTGGTCATAGGATGATGATTCAGGGAAAGAATTAATCAAATCTGAATGTATAAACTGAATGGTGTGGCAAAAAGTTATATGGATTTCGGTGAAACTTACTTTGTATTTTTTAAAATTCTTTCTACAATCCATCCGATAAAGTATCCGGCTGCAAATACTGGAAGGGCAAACACCAATGCAAAAAGTATTGCTGCGATTACTAAAATTGGTAATGGGGGATTATTGGGATGGGGCACGATAGAAAATGCATATAGAAACATAATAACAAATATCAGTATTGAATTAAATAATGAAATTTTGGTTATTTTAGATTTGCCCCATTTAGCCAGGCCGGCATTTTTCTCAGTTCTATATATATATATCATGAACGGGAGAATCGTTATTTTTATTAACAATAATAATTTTTTCCCCATTTTTATAAAATACTTCCTGATTTGTTTCATTGAGCATTTTACCACAATTTGTGCAAAATTTTGCTTCATTATTATTTTCAAAACCGCATTCTCCACAATATTTCATGATTAAAATTATGTCTTCACTGGATAAAAATATAACTATAATTGTTTATAGTGCATGGTTTTGAATTGCCATCTCTTGTAAGTTGGTGCGTTTTTTACAAAATAATATACAATTTTCATCGAAAATAAGTTAAAGGCAAAACATACAGTAAAGGAAAAGTATCTTTAAATTAAAGAAAAAATGAAAATCTTATAAATTTATAAGGTTTAAACCATTTTTCTAATTCGGTATTAGATTAACTACTGAATTGGTTATGTTTCTCTACTAACAGACACAATACCATTAAAAGATATTCGTGATGAAGACATTAAACAGGATATTAAAGATTAATTGGATATTACTTCCAAAAAGAGAAAATTGCCAGCAATTAAAATTGGAAGATTAGCTATAGATGAGAAATATGCTCATAAGGGATTAGGTTCTGAGATTTTGATGAGTATATTATTCAATGTTAAAAATATTGCTGAAAATAATGTTGGATTAAGATTCGTCACTGTAGAAGGTTATGCAAGTGCATATGGCTTTTATATAAATCATAACTTCATTAACATGAAAAAAGATGATGATAAAATAAAGGAAAAATTAGATATCATAATAGAACGAGATCCGGAGCAAACATTCTATTTATATTTGGATTTAAGAGTTCTAGAATGATACTTTTCTAGCCGCATCATACTTCTTTTTAAATTCTTTATCCTTTTTTGTAAGAGGTTCAACCATTCTATTTAAAAAATCAGATGCTTCTTTACCGTATAATGTAGGAGTATCTCCAATTGGTTTTGCCATGTTTATCACCTCTTAAATTTATACATTTCCTATGTTTCTTATTATTTAAATAATTGTTGTTTCAATGAATTTAATGCAATAATTCTATAAAAATATCTAAAGATAATAACTAAGTTTATATACTATGATGAATTAAAATAACATTTAGTAACTAAAAGTATGTAATTGGAATTTTGATTATTTACCACTTTTCCATGGATAACTTATAAAATACTATATTTTAATTATCTATAATAAAGATTATTAGGTTTTTCATTATCAGATTTTAATTAATTTTATTTAAATTAATCTTTGACTAAATAATGATTTTTCACATTGGTCAGTGTAATTATCGGGTATTGTTTTGTTTATTTTGGCATTTGTGAAGAGGATTTGTGTCCTTTGAATTTTACTATCATACTTTATTTTGTTATATTGAGAGGCATATTCTTTATTTTCATATTTAAAGCATAAATTATCTGGATATTTAAAATTGATTTCATTTAGAAGATAAATTATTTAAATAAGTAACTTTAAAGTAATGTTAAGCATAATACTTTGCATGTGCTCTTGGAATAATTGGTTATAAATATTTTGATAAAGTATTATGTAAATCTCATTAAATTTTAAATAATATGATTTTGAGCATAATACTAAATAAGTTGGAGATTTTAAATGGGGTCTTATTTTAATACTCAAAAAAATAAGCAGGTTATTTTATGATTATGCTTGGAAAAGCATTTGAAATGATTGAAACAAAAGATAAAACATAATGTGAACTGGAGTGTAAACAATGACCGAAGAAACAGATATAAAATTATTTCAAAACCAGGAAATAAGGACAAAATGGGATGAAGAAATAGAAGAGCACTATTTTTCAGTAATCGATGTCATAGCAATTTTGACTGAAAGTAAAAAGCCAAGGGATTATTGGTATCGTTTGAAAAAACGTGAATTGGAAAATGGAATTGATCTGTCGACAAATTGTCGACGGTTGAAAATGCCCGCTCGTGATGGTAAATTACGTGAAACTGATGTTGCAACTAGAAAACAGTTATTGCGTATAATCCAATCAGTGCCTTCACCAAATGCAGAACCTTTAAAACAATGGTTGGCTCAAGTAGGCAGTGAAAGACTTGATGAAATAACAGACCCTGAAATTGCAATTGAAAGAGCAATCATTACTTATCGTGAAAAGGGATACAGTGAAGAATGGATTACTCAAAGAATAAGAAGCATTGAAATTAGAAAAGATTTAACAGCAGAATGGAATAGGTCAGGTGTTAAACAAGGAGAAGAATATGCAATATTGACTAATGAAATTAGTAAAGCATCATTTGGAATAACAACTGGCCAGCATAAGAAAGTCAAAGGTTTGAAAAAAGAAAACTTGCGTGATAATATGACTAATGCTGAATTGGTAATTAATATGTTGGGTGAGTTGGCCACTACTGAAATTAGCAAATCCGAAAATCCTGATGGTTTTGAGGAAAGTAAAATTGTTGCTCATGATGGTGGAAGTATTGCAGGTAATGCTCGCAGAGAGTTAGAACAGAGAACTGGAAAAAAAGTTGTGAGTAGTAATAATTCTAAAAATCCTAAATTGTTGGATGAAAAATAAAGAGAGAATCTTATTAACACAATAGTATATTATGTGGAAGTTAATTATTTTCTATTATTGCAAATTTTCAAAATATTCTTAGCCAAACTTTATATACTATAAAAAATTAAAATAACATTTAGTAACTAAAAGTAAGTTTATCTGAGGAGGTAATTTATTTGGCATTTAAAGATTATTTTAGATTTAATAAAGATAAAACAACATTCATTTTTGTAGGTGGTAAAGGAGGAGTTGGAAAAACTTCCGTTTCATCTGCTACTGCATTATGGTTGGCTGAACAAGGTAAAAAAACTTTAATTGTTTCAACCGACCCTGCTCACTCTTTAGCAGATTCACTTGAAGTACCGATTGGAAGCTATCCACGTGAAATTAAAACAAATTTATTTGCTGTTGAAATCGACCCTGATGAAGCTATGGCACAAAAACAAGCTGCCCTTGAACTTCAAAAACAAAACAACCCTTCAGAGGATGGAGGTTTATTGGGAATGGACTTTTTATCAGACCAGTTAGATATGGCTTCCTCTTCTCCGGGTGCTGATGAAGCGGCTGCATTTGAAATGTTTATGGCAGTAATGAATTCAGATGAATATGATGTGGTTGTATTTGATACCGCACCGACAGGACACACCTTAAGATTATTGTCCTTCCCTGAAGTGATGGACTCTTGGGTAGGAAAATTGATGTTGGCAAAGGCCAAATTGGGAACTGCAACAAATGCGCTTAAAAAAATAATGCCTTTCATGGAGGCGGTTGATGACCCGCAAACTTCCGAAGAGCTAAAAAGAACCAAAGAGGAAATTGACAAGGCAAAAGCAGTTTTATCTGATCCGGACAGAACCACATTTAAGATGGTTGTCATTCCTGAAGAGATGTCAATTTATGAATCCGAAAGGGCTTTGGAGGCACTCGGAAAATATGACATTACTGTTGACAGCGTTATTGTAAATCAGGTAATGCCTGACATTTGCGATTGTGATTTCTGCCATTCAAGACACAAATTGCAGCAAAAACGTTTGGCTTTAATTGACCAAAAGTTCCCTGACCAGCACATTGCTGAAGTTCCTTTATTCAAGGATGAGGTAAAGGGCCAGGAAAAACTGTTAAAATTAGCTCACATCTTATATGATGATGAAGACAACGATGAAGTGACTCAAGAAGCTATTCAGCTTTAAAAAAAATAAGTTAAAATAAAAAATTTATTTTAACTTCATTATTCTTCTTTTTTTAAAAACCATTGGCAAAATGGGATGAATACGATTAAAAATAGCATTATCCATAATATGGGCGAAATCTGCATCGTAATTAGTCCATAAATTAAAACTATAATAAAGATTACATCCAATATCTGAACTAAAATGTGCTGTTTTCTAAATTTATCAATCATGCTCATTTTCCCACCCAACTTTCATCCCAATATTTTTCAGGCATGCTGAATGGTGTCCAGTATTCATCGCAGAAATATTGGTATGTTTCTTGTCTGGTTAGTTGTTTTGTTTTACCATCACTAATGTATACCGCATTATTCCTGTCCAAAGTTAAGTCATCATTGATTTTCACTTCAATATAATCGCATCCTCCGTTTTTGTTTGGAATGTTATATACTTTCTTTGCTTGCAGATATCCTGGGCGTGTAAATGTCAGTGTATCCATTACTTTGTGCCATTCATTTTCATTTACTATATTGTCCCTATACATTGTTCCTCCAGTTTGAATAAGGGTCATTGTTGAGAGTAGTCCAATGCAAGCAGCCGAACCACCTTTTAATGTTTTTTCCAGGAGAAATTTTATGCCCATATATCCTAAAACTGATAAGGGATGTGTTTTATTCAATTCATCTGAGAATAAATAAATTCCTGGTGCAAATGTTCCTATCGAATTTCTTATTCCTGCTATTATGTCTTTGGGAATTATTCCAACACCGCAGCAGTCTCGACTTGTGGCTATGCTTGAACCTTTATATGTGGAATCGTTTTTCGAATGAATGACACTTGCAACGCCACTTGTGGTATTCAGTATTATTGCGGAGTTATCTTCTGAAAATACATATATTATGTCTCCTAATTGAGTAATGCTAAATCTATTTTCACTGATTGCTAGAAAAATGTTGTCTAAAGAGTTTGTTGTGTTGTCCATATATCTTTTACTGACTGGTAAAAGCACATAATCCTCGACATTTGGAAGATTCAATGAGTTTAGCAATCTAAATAAGATTACATTCTTTTCTTTTCCTTTGACTGTCATCCCCATATCTGCATTTAAAATGTTTAAGTAGGTATCCTCCAGATTGATTCCTCCTAAAATCGTAAGTGTGTTTCCTCTCATCCAATTCACATTAAATTCGTTTGCATATTTGTCTGCTAGTTCATCGGCAAGCCAAGTTGTTTCAAGTGATGCTAAATGCATTCCATATAGGTTCATAATGCCGTATCTATTTAAATAATTGGAATTTGATGAAATCCAATTTTCCAATGTTGTTTTAGATACTTTCTCAGCAATTATGCTGTATGCTTGAAGCACTTCAAAGCCGAATCCCCTTCTGTATTTCTCACCAAGACCATAGCTTATTGTCTCTCTTTTTTCAAGCTCTTCCTTTCCATTGATGATGAATTTTGTTGTTATTTCCTCTTTAGAACAGTAACCTACAATACTATTTCCAAAATAGGAATATGTCACAGCTTTGCCTGTATTCGTGAATATGACTGGATCGGATACATGATTTGTAATTTCATAGTAGGCAAAATCGGTATTTACTCTGTTATAGAGTTTGGCTAAACTATATTTTACACCTGTTTCGTCAAAATATTGTGTTTGAATTGAAACTTTACATACGATTTTATCGTTTTGAGTGTATGTCAAAATTTCACTATTTTCCAAACCTTTATCAGCATAAAATCCGAATAATTCTATGGAATCATTAGTTTTGCTTCTATATTCAATTTTGGTATAGTTGTAAAACCTTGTAATCATTATTCCATCTTCAACTAAGTTTTCCTTATTTGAACAACACAGTACGGCACCTCCGTTGAATGGTACTAAATAATTTTTTTGCCCCATTATAACAGCATCTCCATTGCCTGTTTTCCCGGTTGCAAACTGGTATGTTTTAGAGCCTACCTGCACGGTAAAAATTTCTATTTTTGGCATTTTTACTGTTCCGTTAATGCCAACTTTAAGGGAGTACTCCTCATTTGGAAATACTTGGGGGAGTGTTACATTAACATAGTTTGGAATAATCGTCATATGTTTAAAGGGAGATGGAGTTAATTTATTTACAATAATTCTGTTATTCGCTTTTAGATTATTGTATTCTGTTGTTATTGTGTATTCTCCAGCATCTAAATTAATAGGTAAAGTAGTTTTACCGTTTTCATCCAATTTTTTAATGTAAGTTGCTCCATTGACTTTTAAAGTTACATTTTTATTGGAATCTGCTTTTTCACAATAGTTAAGTATTTTTACTTCAAATTCACCAATTTCCCCATATTTCATTGTTAGATCTTCCGTTTTAATGGGAGATATGATATGCATTATCCTGGTGAGGGATTCGCCGGTTTTTGAATTTACGGAGGTTATGAGATATTTTCCAGGGTTTAATTTAAAAGTTATCTTTGCAATTCCGATATTGTTCGTTTTTGCGATGTATGTCTTCTCATTTATTTTAAATTTAACGATGGAATTTTTGAGGGAATATCCATTTTCATCGTAAAATTTTACACAAAATGATGAAATACTCCTGTAATACTTTGTAAGACTATAACATTTGATTGTGCTTTTAATTTTCACTGTACTTTTTACGCTTTGCTTTTTGTACATGTCTGTTCCATAAAAAGTGCTGATGACAGTATAGGTTCCACTTTTTAAATTCAAATCAAGAGTTGCAACCCCATTCCTATTTGTAATTGGATAATAGGAATGCCCGGCAATATTTATTTTAATTATTGCATTGCTGAGGGGTCTTTCATTTTTGCTTTTTAAACTGACAATAAACTTATGTCCTTTATTGAAATACATTGTCACGTTTGGCGCTATTAAGATTACTTCCTTTTTATTTTCATTTGCAGAGCTAGTGTTTTCGCAGTAACTTTGCTCTAGTTTATCATTTTCAAAATCAATTGTCTCTTCGTTACTTGCATTGTAGATGTTATCTTCATCTGAATTGCTTTTGGATATGGTTTTTGGTGTCTCATTTTCTAAATCTGCTGCGGATACGGCAGAAATTAAAAATAGAAATAAGAAAATGAAACACAGGGTGTTTATTTTCCGATTCATAGTATCTACCTTATGTCAATTTTTAGTTAAAATCAACAATTGAACTATATAAATCGGATTATATAAGCTTTGATTTTAAAATTAAATAGTAAATAATTAATATAATGGTTTTTTAAGCTCAATTATGCTAGTAAATGACCATTATGCACATATAAGTGAATTCGCTTTCAGCAATTTCCTTTAAAGTAGACTCAACAATTCTCTCATCAGGGTAACTCAACCTTTCACAGACAACAACTTTCCTTTCTTCCTCAACGCCATTGTCTAGTAAAAATTGAGCCATGTCCTTCACTTTTCTTGAAGGAAGGGCTATTGTTGTTTTTCCATTGTTTATGACCGGCAGGATGTCTTCAATATTCTCCCTTCCGTGAAATGTCATCACGTTAGCGTTGTCCCATTGTATTTGGGTTCTTGCAGCAGCCAGCTGAAGTGAACTGATTCCCGGAATGACTTCAATGTTTTGTTTGTCAAATCCTTTCTCGGCAGATATTCTCAAAACAGTATTCAATACTCCTGAAAATCCGGGGTCTCCTGTTGACAATATGGATACGGTATTTCCTTTAATTGCTAGTTCAACGCCTTCTTTGAGTTTATCCAATAACTCCTTGACATTAAAGGCAATCTTGTTGTTGACATCATCGAACAGTTCTATAGCTCTTGTACTTCCAACAGTGTAATCGCTATTTTTAACGGTATCGATTGCCTTTTTTGTTAAAAATTCACTGGATCCGGGACCTATTCCAACAATATAAATTTTACCAGTCATTTTAATCATTAATCTCTAATTTTTCTTTAAATGCATTTTTCAATTCGTCACGAGTCTCATCGGAATAGCTATTGTCATTTTTATCATGCAATGTAAACATTGCAAGTTCATAGACAATTCTATTCATTGATTTGCCGTAATCGGTTAAGTAATATTCAGTAGTAACTGGGGTGGTATTCAACACTTCTTTTCTAATTAAGCCATTTTCCTCTAATTCTTTTAAACAGTTGGATAATACTTTATTGCTTAATTTAGGTTTATCTTCTTTAAATTCTTTAAAATGTTTTTTACCGAAAAATAAATCTCTGATGATTTGTATGCTCCATTTTTTATTTATCAAATTCAATGTTTTGTCGACGGGGCATGCAATATTTTTACTTTCCATATTTAATAATTTGCTTAATTGTTATATATGTTTTTTAGTTACTTTCAAGTAACAAAGTTCCCTTTTAGTTACAAAAATCATTTAAATATCTAAATTCTATTAATAATTAAAGATATATGGGGGGATTAAAATAAAAGCACAAGAACAATTGGATTTTTTGATTGAGTATTTGATTGATGAACGTAATGAAAGAATAGATATTCCAAATAGTTTAAATGATAAAAAAACATTATTTAGATCCCTGATGAATGTCAGACCTCCAAGAGAGGTGTCAAATGAATTTTTACAGGTTCAAGATGAATTTTTAACCAATGAAACTTTAAACAAAAAATTAACTTCAGTCGATGAAATTTATGAAGTAAAAGGAAAATTAGCTCTGTGGCAGGGTGATATTGTTACATTGAAAGTCGATGCTATTGTAAATGCAGCCAATTCAAAATTGCTTGGCTGTTTTATTCCAATGCATAATTGCATTGACAATATCATTCACTCTTCAGCAGGTATTCAGCTAAGGGAGGAATGCAATAAGATAATGCAAACTCAGGGAAGGGATGAGGAAGTTGGAAAGGCAAAAATTACAAGTGCCTATAATTTGCCTTCCAAGTATGTAATCCATACTGTGGGTCCATCAATCCCTCAGGGGTTTGAACCTTCAGGGGAGGATTGTGAAAAACTAGCGGGGTGTTATAGGTCTTGTTTGGAAATTGCTGATGCCAATGAACTTAAATCCATAGCATTTTGCAGTATTTCCACTGGTGTTTTTAATTTTCCTCAAGATATTGCCGCTAAAATCGCAATTAAAACGGTTGAAGAATATTTAAATGAAAATGAGACCACATTAGAAAAGGTTATTTTCGATGTATTTTCAGACAGAAGCTATTTGATTTATAAAGATTTATTATTTGGTGATATGTAATGGATAAGTTTGTTTTAAGATTAGATAAGGCTATCAATGAAATCAGGGATGCTGATTATATACTTATTGGGGCAGGAGCAGGTTTTTCCGCTGCGGCGGGAATTGAATATTCTGGTAAACGTTTCGATGATAACTTTCAGGATTTCATTAAGAAATATGGTGTTAAAGACATGTATTCTGCAACATTTTATCCATATGAAACCCAAGAGGAAAAATGGGCTCATTGGGCACGCCATGTTTATGTTAATAGGTATTCTGTTGGAAAAACAAAGTTATATGGGCAGTTGCTTGATTTAGTTAAAGATAAGGACTATTTTGTCTTGACAACCAATGTCGAGCATCAATTCTGGATAAACGGCTTTGAAGATGAAAGAATTTTTGCAACTCAGGGGGATTATGGCATGATGCAGTGTGCAAAAGCCTGTCATGATAAATTGTATTCCAATGAGGAATTGGTTTTTAAAGCTATTGAAAGCACTGATGATTGCAAAATTCCAAGTGAATTAGTTCCTGTATGTCCAGTTTGTGGGGGCAATATGGAAATAAATGTCAGAAAGGATAATTTCTTTGTTGAAAATGAAAAATGGCATGAAATGGCTGAAAACTACTCCCGATTTTTAGGTAAAATCAATGAAGAGGATAAGCTGGTGCTTTTGGAATTGGGGGTTGGCTTTAACACTCCAGTAATTATCAGGTATCCGTTTGAGCAAATGACTTATAATAATCCTAATGTAAGTTTGATTAGATTAAACAGGAGTCATTCACAAGCAATTCCAGAAAATAAGGATAAGACAATTAGTTTTGATGAGGATTTATCTGAGATATTTGATTACTGGTGCGGGAGAATTTAAGTATTTTTTAAATTCTCTATTTCGCTTTTCAAGAATCTATATATTGATTCAGCACCAATCAATTCACCGGGGTCGTTCCATTCGGACGGATAGACAATAAACGGTTTTGTCTGATTTCCTCCAAGGCCTCCGTGACTTCCTATCAGCTCTTCAAATGCACAAACTTCGTCGGTTTTTGAGTCATAAAAGCTGTTTACCAGTATGTCTGGCATGTTGTCAAAGGTATTTTGTCTTTTAAGGTGTCTTGAAGCATTTTTACCAAAACCTTCAAGAGGATCTTCACCAACAATCTTTTCATTGTCAATATAGTTAATTCCATTCTGCCCTATTGCCATTGCACCATTGTTTATGGAATTTACCATTATGAATCCGATTCCTGTATGTTTGACAAGACCCGGAATCAAATCTGGGAATAACATTACAATTTCTTCATAAGTCAATCGCTGTTTCCATTGCGTTAAATAGATTAATCCTAAATTACCGGAACCTAAAACAATCAATTCGGAATTTTCTGCTTTTTTAGTGCTCTGTTCGTGACTTTCATAGCCTCTGATGTAGTCTAAGCTGTTTGAGTATTTCTCTCTCAGATTCAAATACTGTTCATTTTCAAATATTATTTCAGGTTTTCTATTGTCAATTCCTTCTTTAATGTTTTGAATTGTTTCGACTTCATCAAAAACATCACGTATGTTTCCAACTCTTTCTTTAAAATTTCTTATCTGTTTATTTTCAGGAATAACTGCATCTCTAAAGTGATCGATATTGTATTTTTTCTCAAACACTTTCAAGTCATCTGGAAGCAATCTTCTTACATAATCGCCAAGTGTAATTCCATATCTTTGTTTAAATGTCGCCCCTTTACTTTGCCCATGGTCAGATAAAACAACTAATTTATAGTCTCTTTCACTCAGTTCAATGGCGGTTTTTAAACTTTGAAATTGCTGGTCAATCTGTTTTAGAACTCCCCATACGTCGTCATCCTCTACTCCGGAATGGTGAGCTACTTCATCATAACCCATAAATGTTGAATATGCAGTGTCAATATCCCCAGTCAATATTTCTCCTGTTAAAATTTCGGTTGCTGCTTCTCTTAAAACGACATTAGCTCCGGCTCTTACGGCTGCATAAACAATTGTTCTTCTAAGTCTTGGCCGTATATTTTTTAAATTATGAACTAATTGTGATTTTAGCTCTAATAGGATATCCCATAAAAATAAAACAAATATTCTTTGGAAGTTATTGGCATCTAAAAATATGGTATGCAAGGTCTTATCATATATCTTCGCTAAACCTTCTAGTTTGGATGAAGTTAATGGGGAAATTTTACTGTCTCCTGAAAACATGTTCGCTATGCTGATTCCATCAACAAGCAATCCGTTTCCATTACTGATTCTTTCTTCAATTTTAGGAGCGTCACTTAATTTTCCGGAAACCAAAATTTGGTTGTTATTTTCCTTTTCAACCCATCTGTATGCAACAATATTCTTGTTGTTTCCATGCAGGATTCCCGCTTGGCTTGCACCGGTTTGTGAGGATAAATCAGTTTCCCATTCCTTGAGTGTGTGGGATTTTTCATCAAGCCATCCCTTTAAATTTGGCATAAAACCTTTATCAATCGCTTTTTTTAATGTATTGATGGACAGGCCATCAATTTCAAGCATTATGACTCCAGGATATCTTTTTTTATACCGTGTTTTTCTTTTTTCAGCATATTTCAAAATGTTTTTAAGGTAACTGTCGAAATAACTGGTGTTCGTAAGGTTAGTAATAAATACTGTAAATATTGCCATAACTATCGGGACCTGGAAAGCCCCATATATTCCAACATGAACTCCGGGGATGGCATAGGATGAAATATAAAATATCAGTGAATTAATTAAAATTGCTCCAATTCCAAATGTAAATATGATAATTTTCATAAAGAACTTTTGAAAAATTGGCCACAGCAGTGAATTTGCAATAGCAAGAGCTATTACAATGATTATGGCATTATACCAAGGGCCAACCGTAAAATCGGTGCTGATATAATCTACTCCATAAATGGCCAATAAATTTGCCATTATTAACAATGTAGTTGTTATTAATGTTTTGGAATATGAAATAAATTTATTAATCATTCTATCGGTATTTTTCTTTTGTTTTTATTTTTTAAAGTTATTATTGTAATTTCAGGTTTGCAGTTAATTCGTATTCTAAATGAGTTTGTTCCAAGACCTTTGCTTGTATACTGAAGCATATTTCCAACTTTATAAAGTCCTACTGGATATTTTGTTGAATTTGGCCCTCTAAATGGGGTTGTCTCAAATTTGGGAATTATAAACTGCCCTCCATGAGAGTGTCCCGATATCTGCAAGTCAAATCTTTTGGTTTGGGATGATTCTTTTGCAAAATCCGGCTCATGGGCAAGCAAAATGCTCGGAATGTTTTTAGGAAGTTTTTCCAATACTTTATCCATATTATCCGCACAAACTGTGCAACTGTCAATGCCTGCCAAATTCAAGAATTCTCCATCTTTTTCAAGGGTATAAACGTCATTACTTAAATCAGTAATGTTTGAGCCTTTAAAGATTTTTCTAATTTTTTCCGGATTCATCCAATGGTCATGATTTCCCAAAACGCCAAATTTCCCGTCTTTAGCTTTTAATTTTTTAAATGACTTTTTTAGAGATTCTTCATATTCATCCATAACATATGAGAAATAGTCTCCGGTTAGGGTAGCCAAATCATAATTCAACGTATTGACATAATCCACAAGGTCATCTAAATATTCAGGATTTATCCATTGGCCCAAATGTATGTCAGTTAGGTTTAAAATCCGGTAATTGTGAAAATTCCAACCCAAGTTGTCTATTTCAATATCGATTTCTACTAAATCAATATCATCTTCACTAAACTTTTTTTCAGGTAGGGAATTTGTCATTGCATCCTGTATTCCCTGGCGAATTTTCATTGCCTGTGGACGGTCAATATCTTCATCTTTCATGTAATTTATTATATGCTTTCTGAAACTATTTATATTTTAAAAGGCAAATATTAAGTTGTTATTAATTTTAATGTGATTATTATGCTTCAAATTGCAGTTTGTGGAAAACCAAATGTTGGAAAATCCTCATTTTTCAATTCAGCAACCGCTTCTAGTGTTGAAATGGCTAATTATCCATTTACAACAATTGATGCCAATAAGGCAGTTGCTCATGTAATTAAGGATTGTCCATGTAAAGAATTAGGTGTTACCTGCAATCCTCACAATTCAATCTGTATAGATGGAAAAAGATTGCTTCCAATCGAATTGATTGATGTGGCGGGGTTAGTTCCTGGCGCTCATGAAGGAAAAGGATTAGGTAATAAGTTTTTAGATGATTTAATGCAGGCTAAAGTATTTATTAATGTTATTGATGCTTCAGGTTCTACTGATTTGGAAGGAAACCCAGTCGATCCTGGAAGCCATGATCCTCTTGATGATTTAGAGTTTTTAGAAAATGAGATTGTCATGTGGATGTATGGAATATTATCAAAAAATTGGGTTAGGCTTGTAAGAAAAATTGGTGCTGAACATTTGGATGTCGCTAAAGTATTGTTTGACCAATTGTCCGGTACCGGAATAGCTATTGAAGATATTATCGAAGCGAAAAGAACTGTTGATCCTGATTTTAATAAGTGGGAAGAAGAGGATTTGATTGAGCTTACAAGAAATATCCTCCATATTGCAAAACCGATGATGATTATTGCAAACAAGGCAGATTTGCCAACTTCTCAAGCAAATATCGAAAGAATCAAGGAAAAATATCCAAATGTAATTCCGACATCCGCCGAGTCTGAAATTGCCCTTGTAAGAGCTAATGAAGCAGGGTTGATTAGTTATGTTTCCGGTGATGACCACTTTGAGATTCTTGAAAAGGATAAGCTGAATGCAAATCAGATAAAGGCTCTTGAGTATATTCAAACTAATATTTTGGATGTTTATGGAAGTACTGGAATTCAGGATGCCCTAAATTATGGCATTTTTGAGCTATTGGACCATATAGTTGTCTATCCGGTTCAGGACGAACATAAATACACAGATCAAAAAGGTAATGTCTTGCCAGACGGATTCTTGGTTCCAAGAGGAACAACTCCACGTGAATTGGCTTATATTGTTCACACAGACATTGGTGATAAGTTCATGCATGCAGTTGATGCAAGAAAAAACATGCGTGTGGCCAGTGACTATGAGCTGCAGGATGGCGACATTATCAGTATTGTTACAAGAGGATAATTCCTCTACTTTTTTTATTTTTAAATAACCTTAAAATTTAAAGTATTATAACTGGACCATGTGTAAAAAGGAAGCTATAAAACACACATTAAAGCTAATCATCATATAAATTGTCGGTTTATCAAATTAGAAAATTTTTGGATTAATCCAACTAGGCTTCCTTTCGACATCACAGTTTGTTAGCACATTAACAAGTTAACTGCCAACAAAATGTAGTAACTAGCCATGAAAATGTAAGAGATGGCAAGTACTAAATTTTCGACTAGCATATTTCATGTTCTCCGATTTTTTTGGAGTGTTTTTAATATAATGCTCTTTTCCATTCATAAAAACACCAATGTTTTTAGTAGACTTGTATTAGTGTTTTAGAAATTATTGTTTTAAATTAAAACAATATATAATTTGTTTATTTTAAAAATAAATGTTATATTCAATATGTAAAATTGTTTTTAAAATTAAATATTGGTTTATATTTGTAATGAAGATTGTAGAAATGTTTATATATTTTGATGTTTATAATAATTTATAGCATCAAATGATGTTGGACTGCATATTGCAGCCTATGTTTTTAGTATTTGGATGAGGATGTGTCGAAATTTGTCTAGTACAAATTTATCCTTATTCAATTCTTAAAATTTCTATTTTTTCTGTATTGTTTACAAATTTCTAAATTTTTCATTGTTAATTACACTGAAAATTAAGTTAATGGTTTTGATTAATAATGAATCTACATGCATAAGAGATAATTCTTTTCAATTCATGTCCATATTCAAAAGTTAAATTATTTTAACAATGACCCCTAATATTAATCTAGGTGATTAGTTTGCAAAAGGTAAAAATCACAGTTGTCAAGAAAGTCAGGCATGACGATTTAATCGAAAAATATGAAAATCCTCTAGAACATGAGTGTGATGTGGAAATCAACCAGGTTTTCATTGCCAATGGATGGGAAAAACCAGAAAATTTTTGTGACAGTGCATGGGAAAGCCTTTCCCCATTTGTATTGGCTTTGGCTAATGGTGTTGAAGACTTTTATGATGGCTGGATGAAAAATAAGAAATCCGCAATGATTTCATGCAATGATGGTTTTAGGCCAGTCAGCTTTCTTTTGGAAACTTTAGATGAAAAAGCAGATTAATCATAA
This sequence comes from Methanobrevibacter sp., assembly GCF_017431965.1. Taxonomy (GTDB): domain Archaea; phylum Methanobacteriota; class Methanobacteria; order Methanobacteriales; family Methanobacteriaceae; genus Methanocatella. The sequence goes on from NZ_JAFRKB010000039.1 coordinate 96,655, forward strand.
ATTGATAATATGCCTAAATTAGTTGAAGCTTTTGAATTTTTTAAAAAAGAAATAATATTTTCAATATCATTAGTTTTAGCTATTATTTCCTGTTTTTTTGTCAAACCAAGTTTTAATTATATCAATTATATCAATTGGGAAACAATCATATTGCTTTTTGTGATAATGCTTATTGTTGAGATTTTAAAGAATTTGGCTATTTTTGAGATTTTGGTTCGAAAATTATTGGCTAAAATAGGCAATGCCCGCGGGCTTGTTCTGGTATTGGTTTTCATCTGCTTTTCCAGTTCAATATTCATTACGAATGATGTTTCTCTGATTATTTTTGTTCCATTTGCCATATTGGCCTTGAAAAAAGTTGAAAGGGTTGATTTAATAATATTTACTGTTTGTCTACAGACCATTGCCGCCAATGTTGGTTGCATGGTTCTTCCCATTGGTGCCCCTCACAATATTGTAATGTATACAGTATCCAATATCTCCTTTGCATCGTTTTTCCTATTGTTATTACCTTATATTTTAGTATCTGTGCTATTTTTAGTTGTATTGCTGTTGTTTGTTTCAAGAGATCAAATTACTATGCCTAAAATGAGTAAAATAGTCATTGACAGGAAAAATTTCTTTAAAAGGGTTTTTTTAGGTGTTGATTACTATTTGCTTTTAACATTCATCGCATTATTCGTTTTAATTGGTAATCTGGAAAATATTCCATTCTTCAATTCACTGTTTACAAGATGGATAGTGGGTAATGAGGTTCTTTGGGGTGTAATTGCATCCCAGGTAATTTCCAATGTTCCGGCAGCAATTCTTTTAAGCGGTTTCAGCACCAACTACGAAGCAATTATTGTGGGAATTAATATTGGAGGATTTGGAACTCTCATTGCATCTATGGCAAATCTTATTTCCTATAAGATTCTTGTTCGTGAGTTTGATGAATTTAAAATTAAATATTTGGTGACATTTACTGTTTTGAATGTTATTTTATTGATAATTTTGTTTGGCGTTTATATTTTAACTTAGTTTTGGATATTGGCGTCATTCATCAAGTAAATCCAAATCATAATCATCTTCAACATCTATTATATACCCGCACTCATCACCATATCGTTGTTATCACTGTTAATGCATCCAAATATTGTCACTTTCGCACATTGAAATAAAATTAGAATTTACTTTTTTTTCTTCTTGGGGGCTGGAAGCTCTTCATACATTGCTTCCAAAAGGTCTCTTAGAAACTCCCGGTTTTCCACCTCATCAACGAGCAACATTTCCTTTGCACCTTCATATGGCTTTTCCATATTTGCATCAGGAATCATTGATTTAGCAGCGTTTACTGGTTTTACAAGAAAACGGTCATCGTAAATGCCTCCAACAATCTTTTCACGATAGTAAATTATGTATTCTCCCATCATTGCCCGATAGGAGATGTCATCCAAATCCGATAGCTGCTCCAATATGTAGTCTAGATACTCTTTGCTTGACGCCATATTAATTTCCTCTTATTTTATTCATCCAACAAATCAGCAACTTTTTTTGCAATGAATACGCAGCAGTCAACACATGGAGACTTATCTTTCCCGTGATTGGTTATTTTATCACAACGTACAGTGCCGTATTCCTCTTTGAAAGTGTTAAAAATCTCTTTTGCATTGGCTTTGATTTTCCCGGTGTCATCTAAAATAATGCCGTTTGCCATTAATGCGCCGGTTACTGCTCCGCAGGTTCCTTCATCAAATGTTCCACCCATTCCTCCTGCAAATCCGCAAGCCAGCTTTGTCATCTCATCACTTGAAATATTCGCTTCGGCAGTTTCACAAAGGCCCATTAAGGTTGATTCGGAACAGCTTTTGGATTTTCTGTATTCCCTAATCTTTTCCTCTAAAATTTTCTCATCAAGCTTCATAATACAATCTCCTGAATTTGTTAATTAATTATTTAAATTAAGAATTTAAAATATTTATTTGTTAAAATTATTTAGGTGATAAAAATTATACATCCTAGACCAAGTCCAATAGCCGCTACCCTCTACACATTAAGGGATATGAATGTTGACGTTATTATTATGCATGGGCCTACCGGATGCTGTTTTAGGACAGCCAGACTTTTAGAAGGTGATGGCGTTCGTGTCGTAACTACTGGAATGTCTGAAAATGATTTTATATTGGGTGCTGGCGAAAAGTTAGTCGATACATTGATTGAGGCTTATGATATGTTTCATCCTAAACTAATGGGTATTGCGGGCACTTGCGCAAGTATGATTATCGGTGAAGATTTAAAAGAGGCAATTGCAACTGCAGATTTGCCGTGCACTGTTATTCCTGTTGAATCTCATGGGGGATCTGGTGAAGGTGACAACACTGTTGGTGCAATAATGGCACTAGATGCAGCAGTCGAAGCAGGGGTGATTTCAAGAGAGGAATCTGATAGACAAATCGAAATGCTTGAAAAGGCAACGGAAGTTGAAAAAACCCGTGGAATGGCACAAGGCAAATACATCAAACCTAATTTCGGTGATTCAAAAGAAGCTGTTGCAAAAACTGTTGTTAAAGCATTAAAAGACAATAAAAAAGTGGCATTTGTCCTAAACGTTAAAAAGGAAACATCATATTTATTTTCAGATATTATTAACTTTGATTATAGGAAAATCAACCCTGATAATAAACCTATTTTTGTAGCTAATTTGGATGAAAACATTGGCCTTCCAAGAATCAGGCAACATGCAGTAAATATTAAAAATCAATTGGATATTGAGCCTGAATTTATTACAGGGGGTCTTGATGAGTATTCTATTACTGCAAACAGGGCAGCAGAGTATCTTAAGGATAAGGATTTGGATTTAATTGTTGTGTTTGGGGTTCCGCATGCATTTCCAATTGAAGAGTTTGACACACAATCCATTGCAGTAACTGATGGGCCTCGTTTAGTCGAACCTTTAAGGGATTTGGGCTACACTCATGTTGTTGCTGAGCTTGATGCACATTCAAAAACTTTGGGTGTAGATGAAATAGTATTTTCTGACTTTGGCGGAATGATTAGATCAGCTATTGGGTGGTTAAACGAATGATTACAATTATTGATTATAAAAGTGGAAACTTAAAAAGCATATCAAACGGCTTTAAAAAAATTGGTTGTGATTATCAAATAACTGATGATAAACAAATCATTGCCGATAGTGACTATTTGGTTTTGCCGGGTGTCGGAGCATTTGGAAGTGCAATGGATAATTTAAAACCATTTGAAGATGTAATTCATGAGCATGTGGCCGATGATAAGCCCTTTTTAGGGATTTGCCTTGGCCAACAGGTCCTGATGAGCTCTAGTGAAGAATCACCTGGCGTTAAAGGTTTGGATTTGTTTAAAGGCAATGTCGAAATATTGCCGGAAGGTGTTAAAATCCCTCATATGGGTTGGAATAAATTGGATGTTGTAAATAGTTCACCGATTTTAGATGGAATAGATGGAGAGTTCTTTTACTTTGTACACTCTTATCACGTCATTCCTGATGATGAAAGTATTATTGCCGGAACTTGTGAGTATGGCGGTGAAGTTGTAGCTTCACTAAGTCAAAATAATTTGTTTTCAACACAGTTTCACCCAGAAAAAAGCGGTAAGGCTGGACTTAAGATTTTAAAAAATTTCACAAACTTGGAGATTTGATTATGGATATTGAAGGATTTGTAAGAGCAAGAATCGATGATTACGATTATGATGAATTGGCTGATATTTTGGCCGTAAGAATTAGGGAATATAAAAAAATTTCAGAAGAAAATTCTATTGAAATGGCCAAAGCTGTAATCGATGAAGTTTCAACTACTCTAAAATTAAATGAAAGTGATGATGAATTTTTAAAAGAAATAGCTAGTGTTAATAAGGCTGATGTTTTGATGGGTGAGATGGGAGTAGGATCTCGTGGAGCCGGAGACTTTTTTGTTCACAGAAAAATCGCTGAAATAGTATCCTCAACAAACACAGCTTCTTTAGTAAATCCGTCAGAACAGGACGATGGAGGTGTTGTCAAGGCACCAGTCAATAATGATGAAGTTTATATTACAACAGCTGTCGATGGAATTCACTCCCGTTTAAGCGAATATCCATTTTTAGGTGGTTTTCATGTAACCCGTGCAACATTAAGGGATGTTTGTGTAATGGGAGCAGACCCGGTAGCTATTTTAAGTGATGTTCACCTTGCGGATGATGGGGATGTTGCTAAAATATTTGACTTTACAGCAGGTGTTGCAGCAGTATCAGAACTCGTTGATGTTCCAATCGTTGCAGGAAGTACTCTTCGTGTCGGCGGAGATATGGTTTTAGGAGATAGATTTGTTTCTGCCGTTGGAAGTGTTGGAGTGTCACCTTATCCTCCAACTGCAAGAAAGGGAGCAACCGAAGGCGACATTATCCTTTTAACTGAAGGCTCAGGTGGAGGAACAATTACTACTACCGCTATTTATAATGGATTTTTCGATGTTGTATGGGATACAATGAATGTTAATTTTGTTCAAGCATCACATGCACTATTTGAAGCTGATTTGGTTAAAGACATTCACGCAATGACTGATGTGACCAATGGCGGTCTTAGAGGGGATGCACATGAGATATCCAATACTACAGGTGTTGGATTGGAGTTTTATGAAAAAGAAATCAGAGGAATGGTGGCTCCTAATGTGTTGAACATGCTTGAAACATTAAACATTGATCCATTGGGCGTTTCAACTGATTCATTGATGTTAATTGCACCGCCTGAAATTGTCGGTGACATTAAAAAGGCAGTTGCCAAATATGATGTTGCAATCTCTGAGATTGGTGAGGTAAACAATTCCGGCGAACCGATTTTGATGAAGGAGGATGGTTCTCAGGAAAAATTAGTTCCGCTCTTTAGGGAAGCCGCTTACACTAAAATTAAAAAATTGGTTGGCGAAACAACTCCTGAAGACTTTGAGGAAATGAAAAGAAAAGTTCAGGAAGCATCAGATGCTGCAATCGCTAAAAAAGAAAAAGTGATAAAACACATCCGTGAAAATTAATTTTTTCACACTTCCACTTTTTTTATTAATTCTAAAAGCCAATTTCAATTCATGTTAGATGAAAAGGGAAATTTATTTGTAATCGAAGCGATATTCGCTATTATTTTACTTTTATTCTTGTTTTTAATTTTTAATTATACTGTTTCTATTCCAAATCCAACATATTCTGGCGAAATAAAAAATTCAAAAACTGCACAGGATACTATGGAGATTTTAAGTGGGAAAATCAATTTCACGGATAGGACTTTCATTGGTGACATTTCAGAAATTTTAAAGGAAAATGACAATTCAAAAGAATCGGTTGATAAAGTATCTAAATTATGCAAAGACAAATTAAAAAGTTTGAATCTTAAAAATTACAGGTTCAGTGAAACGAATGTTTTGGATGATGAGCCTTTAGCAAGCAAAGGAGATATATCAAAAGCAAAGAATGTTTCAGTTGCTATGAGAACTTATGGTGATTATTCTTATACATTATCAGTATGGTAATCATTATATACTATAAAATTCTTATAAGTATATGTTATCTTATTTTGTTTTGCCCTGATGGTGTAGTTTGGATAACACATGGGACTGCGGATCCCATTCCCCGGGTTCAAATCCCGGTCAGGGCATTTATTTCTCGTGATTATTATGTTAAATGCTAATTCTTATGTAACCGATGAAAAAGGTATTGGTGGAACAATCAGAAACCGATATGAGGATTTTTACGTTGAAGAAATTCCGGAAGTAATTCCGACAGGCGAAGGTCCGAATGTATATATCTGGATTGAAAAATTGGGAAGGACAACTTTGGATGTTGTTTTGGATATTGCCCGTGATTTACACATTTCCAGAAAAAGAATGGGCTTTGCCGGAATGAAGGACAAGAAAGCTTTGACTCGCCAGTGGATTTGTATTTCAAATATGGATTCTGAAGAGCAGTTTAATCAGGTTAAGGCTTTAGACGGTACAATATATAAGACTGATTTTTTAAAGATAGTCCGTGGTCGAAAAAAGCTCAGAATGGGACAGCTTAAGGGAAACAAATTTAAAATTCTAATTAGGGATTTGGATGATATTGAAGGCAGTGCCGATGTTGCAAATAATGTTTTAAAGCAATTGGAGGTAACAGGTGTTCCTAATTACTTTGGATGGCAGAGATTTGGAAAACCAAGAACAAATACTCATTTGGTGGGCGAAGCTTTGGTTGAAAACGATTTGGCCAAGGCTGTCGGAAGATATATTGGTAACCCGTCAGAAGAGGAAAGCCAGGAAAATCAAATGGCGAGACAGGCATTTGATGACGGTAACCTTGAAGAATCTCTTAATCTGATGGGTAAAGGAATGCGTTATGAGAAAATGATGATAAAGGAGCTTATTAAAGACTCTAAGAAGGGGGAATTGACTGATAGGTCATATATGAATGCATTGCATGCCCTTCCAAAACCCCTTCAGAGAATGTTCGTACATGCTTATCAATCCTATCTGTTTAATGAAGCGGTAAGTAATAGGGTGGCTATGGGAATAAACAAATATGTTGAAGGAGATATTATTATTGATGAGGAAGAACATATTGTTCGTGACAAAACTCCTGATGAATTCCAGGAGTTAATCGATAACTTCAAAGCAAGTCCGACTTGCCCGTTATATGGTACAAAAGTTCCATTTGCCGGTGGGGAAGTTGGTGAGATGGAAGAGAATGTCTTAAAAAAATATGATTTGGAAAAATCAGATTTTGAAGTTCCAAAGATGCCCCGTTTGGGAAGTCATGGCTTAAGGCGTTCCATGCGTTTTCAGGTGTGGGATGCGTCTGCCATTCCGACTGATGATGGTGTTTTATGCGAATTTTCAATTAATAAGGGATCTTATGCTACTGCAGTTTTAAGAGAAGTGATGAAAAAAGATGTTGTTTAGGTGATAGAATGGTTGTATGTCCTGATTGTGGAAAAGATGTAAAAGATGCAAAATTTTGTTCAAATTGTGGCGCGGTTCTTCATAAAGCTGAAGAGCCTGTTGAGGAAGTTGCAGATGAAAGTGCTAATGAAATGATTGATAATGAAGTTGTAGAAGAAGTTGTTCCTGAAGATGTTGTTGGAGAGGAAACTATCGAAGTTAAAACAGCCAGCAATCAAGCTGATGAGGAACCAATTGAAACAAATATAGTTAAAAAGTCCAAGTTCTGTGCAAATTGCGGTGCTGAAATCACTGAGAATACTGCATTTTGCCCGCAATGTGGTTTCAAACTTAATCAAGAGGAAGTGCCTCAGACAAAATTCTGTCAAAGTTGCGGTAAAAAAATCAATATAAATGCAGAAATTTGTCCTCATTGTGGTGTAAGAGTTGCACCTGCACCTTTAAGTCAGGAAAAAAGTGTTGCTGTGGCTGCGATATTAAGTTTCTTGTTCCCTGGTTTAGGTCACCTATACAATGGATTAACTAGAAAGGGAGTTAGCTTTATTATTGCATATATAGTATCAGCAATCCTAATATTTCTTCTAATTGGTTTTATTTTAATTTTCATAGTGTGGATTTGGGCGTTATTCGATGCAATCAAAACCACTGAAGCCATTAACAATGGAGAATATGTTGAAGATAAATTATTCTAAATAGATGTGATTTAATGATTGAATGTAGAAGTATTGCAAAAGGAAAAGCTAAGGGGGAGTTAATTACCTCCTCAGAACCAATCAGTTTTCTTGGAGGGGTGAATCCTCAAAACGGCCAAATTATTGATCCGAATCATGAACTTAAAGGAGAAATAATTAAGGATAAGGTATTGTTCATTCCAGGGGGAAAAGGTTCCACTGTTGGGTCTTACGTGATTTTTCAGATGATGAAAAACAATACTGCTCCTAAAGCAATTATTTGTCTTAATGCCGAACCGATTATTGCTACTGGCGCAATAATGTCTGATATTCCGATGGTCGACTCACCTGCTGAGACTAAAGAACTGACTGACGGAACTTTGGTTGAAGTTGACGGCGATAACGGAACAATCGAAATTTTGTAGGTGAAGTATGCAAACTCTAATTGAAAATGTTAATATAATCAACCCTTTTGAAGAAGTAAAAACTAATCAGAATGTTTTAATAGAGGATAATCTAATTAAGGAAATTTCTTCAGATAAAATTGCCGCTAAAAATAATGTCAATGTCCTTGATGGTAATGATAATTATTTATTGAGCGGATTTATTGATTGTCATTGCCATATTTTTGCTAAAGGATTTCATAAAGAGGAAAATATGGCAAATCCGTTAGGAATTCATTTTTACAATGCTGTTCCCCACTCATTGCAGACTATCAATGCAGGAGTTACATCAATTAGGGATTGCGGATCTGCTGATTTGAGTTTTAAATTGGCTCAGCAAAGAAATTTGTTTACCGCTCCTAAAATCTATTTATCAATCACTCCGTTAGTCATGACTGGAGGGCATTTTGATTTGCTATTGCCTTCCGGCTTTGATATGGAGATAATGTATCCTGGATTTCCAAAAGGAAGATGTGATGGTATAGAAGAAGTCTTAAAAAAGACTCGAGAAGTGAAAAGAGCGGGCGCTGATTTTATAAAGGTAATGGCAAGTGGAGGGGTTTTGACTACAAACACTTCTCCCGAATTTGCTCAGTTCAATAAAAAGGAACTTAAAACCATTGTTAAGGAAGCAAGTGCTAATGACATGAAGGTTTCAGCGCACTGCCATAGCCTAAAAGGAATGAACAACTGTATTGATGCAGGATTTTCATCAATTGAACATGCTACATTCATCGATAAAAAGACAGCTTGTAAAATGGTTAAAAAGAATGTAAGTTTGGTTCCAACACTTCTGGTTCATCAATTTTTATACAAAAACGGTTTTCCTGCATGGGACAGCTATGCTGAAGAAAAAACCCAGAAATTAAAAGAAATTGTCAAAGTTCACAAGGAAAATATTTCAATCGCCTATGAAGAAGGTGTAAATATATTGATGGGAACCGATAGCGGAGTGATTCCGCATGGACACAACTTGGAAGAATTGATTCATCTAACTGATATTGGAATGTCTGCTGATGAAGCCATTGCCAGCGGAACAATAAAAGCAGCACAATATTTAAATCAGGATAATTTGGGTTTGGTAAAGGAAAATTACATTGCCGACTTGATTTTAGTCAATTCAAATCCTTTGGATGATGTTTCCATTTTAAGCGATAATGACAATATATTGAATGTTATGCAAGATGGCAGGATAGTTAAATGAAGCTACTGATTGATAAAGAATTGTGTAAAGCATGCAAATTGTGCCAACAGGTTTGTATTCGTGATAATATTATTGTAAAAGATTTTGCAATTGAAACAGGAAGCAACTGTTTTGAATGCGGCCATTGCATGGCCATCTGCAAGGAAGGAGCAATTACCCTCAAATCATTTTTAGGCCATGAGGATAGGATAGTGGATTATAATCCTCGTGAAATACCGGTGGGGTATGAAGATTTGCTCCAATTCTTAAAGCAGAGAAGATCTATCCGTTGGTTTAAAAACAAGAAAATAGATAAAGAAACTTTTTTTAAATTATTTGAAGGTGCTTATTACTCGCCCTCTGCTCAAAACCAGCAGGATGTGGAATTTGTAGTTTTGGATGAAAAATTGGATGAATTCATGGAACTTGTATATGATATAATCAAAGTCAAGGAAGATGAGTTTTTCAGAATTAAGGAATTTGGAGATTATTTAAGGGATAACTCTACAAAAGAATTCCATCCCTTGCTTTGGGAGGGTAGTCAATTGATATTGACATTTTCAACCGATAAAACCAGTGCGGTAATAGCTAATACCCGTCTGGAATTGCTTGCTTACTCATTAGGTCTTGGAGGATTTTATTCATTGTTTATATTAAAGGCAGATGAAATCGACCATGAAAAACTGATGGAATTTTTCCCGGAAATTAATCGGGATAAGCATATGTACTCGTCTTTTATCATAGGATATCCAAAAAAGAGGTTTAGAAGGACTATTCCTCACAAAGAAATTAAGGTGACATTCAAATAATTTAGTATTACCTAAACTTTTTTATTGTATTAAAAATAAAACTATTGTTATAACTTTGGGGGGAGAAATCATGGCAAAGCTTAAAAGTATGGATTTGCCGATTGAAGGAATGCATTGTGCATCATGTGTTTTAAGCGTTAATAAAACATTTGAAAAAATAGATGGTGTAGAAGAAGTGGATGCGGATTTAGCCGCAAATAAACTGCATATAACAGTAAACCCTAAAAAAATTTCCTATGAAGAGATGGAAAGGCTGGTAAAAAACTTAGGTTTTGAACTGCACTCCGATGAAATGACATTAAGAATCCAAGGTATGCATTGTGCTTCCTGCACCATGAATGTAGAAAATTTCTTAATAAGATTGGATGGAATTTTTGATGTAAAGGCAGATTTGACTTCACAATCAGCAAAAATCAGATATGATGCATCAAAAATCGATATGGATGAAATTGAAAAAACAATTGAATCATTAGGATTTGAGCTTTTAGGAATTGAAGGTCAAAGCGAAATTGACGAAGAAGCTATTTATCAAAAGGACTTAAGAGAAAAACGTAACAGAATTATTGTAGGTCTTATTTTTTCAGCTATTTTAATGATTTTAATGTTTAGCGGATGGGATCCGTTAATGGGAGTAACTCATTCAATTAAGCAAGCCGTTGGCATTGATATATCCTCAATGGGACTTTTATCATTAATCGCAAGTATTGCTCCATTTTTATATGTATCCTTACCTATTTTAAAAGCGGGAGTCAACGGTCTGATGCATAAGAATCTCAATATGGATGTAATGTATTCAATGGGTATTGTGGTTGCATATGTTTCAAGTATTTTAGGAACATTCCACATAGTGCTTGACCATTCATTCATGTTTTATGATTCAGCCGTAATGCTTCCATCATTTTTAATGATTGGAAGGTATTTGGAGGCAAGAGCCAAAAAGAGGACATCCGATTCCATAAGGGAATTGATAGGTCTTCAACCGACTGTAGCGACTGCAATCGAAATAGATGAAAACGGCGAAATAACCTCTCAAAAGGAAGTTTCAATATCAGACATCGTTCTTGATGACTTATTGCTTGTTAAACCGGGTGAAAAAATCCCTGTTGATGGTGATGTTGTCGGCGGTGAATCGTATGTGGATGAATCAATGATTAATGGTGAACCGATTCCTAAAGTTAAAAAAGATGGTGAAGAGGTATTTGCAGGAACTATTAACCAGGATGGAGTTTTATACATCAAAGCTAAAAAAATCGGAAAAGAGACAGTATTGTCAAACATCATTCGTTTAGTGGAAAAAGCTCAATCCTCAAGACCTCCAGTCCAAAAGTTCGCAAATACAATCGTAACATACTTCATTCCAGTTATTTTAACAATAGCTATTGCGGTATTTTTAATATGGTATGTCGTCTTGGGAGCTCCGTTATTGTTCTCACTCACTTGTCTGATTTCAATATTGGTTGTAGCATGCCCATGTGCATTGGGTTTAGCCACTCCAACTGCAGTCACTGTCGGTGTTGGAAGAGCGGCGGAATTCGGTATTTTAATTAAAAATGGGGATACTTTAGAAAATGCAGGTCAAATTGATGTTGCCGCATTTGATAAAACCGGAACAATCACGGAAGGAAAGCCTGAAGTTGATGATATAATCGGTTATGGAATTTCCGATGAGGAACTGATAAGGCTCGTTGCAAGTGTGGAGCAAAATTCCACCCATCCGATTGCCAAAGCTATTGTAAACAAATCCAAAGAATTGAATCTGGAGTTAGATCAAACATCCGAATTTGAAAATGTAACAGGCAAGGGACTTAAGGCAGTTCTCAACGAAAGTGAGGTTCTTGCTGGAAATTTGGCTTTGATGGAATCTAGTGGTGTTGAAGTTTCAAATGATTTGATTGATAAATATCATGAACTTGAAAGACAAAGCAAAACAATTATCTTTTTAGCTCAAGATAAATCCGTTAAAGGTATTTTAAGCCTATCAGATAAGATTAAAGATAACTCTAAAAGAACAATTGAAGAACTGCATAAGATGGGTGTTGAAACATACATGCTGACAGGAGACAATGAATCTACAGCACTAACCGTTGCAAATGAAGTTGGAATTGATAATGTAAAGGCAGGAATCCTTCCGGAAAACAAACTTGATATTGTAAAGGAAACTCAAGCAAACAACACCAAAAAGGTTTTATTTGTTGGAGACGGCATTAACGATGCACCTGCTTTAACACAAGCGGACATTGGTGTAGCTATGGGTAATGGAACTGATATAGCTATGGAAAGTGGAGACATTGTTGTCATGGAAGGCGATTTGGAAAATGTCGTTGCAGCAGTACAGTTTTCTAAAAAAGTAATGAGAAGAATTAAGGAGAATATATTTTGGGCATTTGCATATAACTCAATATTGATTCCGGTTGCCGCTGGAGTGTTATATCCAACCTTCGGCATAACATTCGAACCTGCTTTGGCGGGTCTTGCAATGGCAATGAGTTCCGTAACAGTGATTACATTATCTTTGATGCTTAAAAGGTATGTTCCTGAGATAAAAAGAGAAAGTAAAAATTAACTATTTTTTTAAATAGTTAATTTAATTTTTAATTTTCCAAGTTTTGGAGCTAAAAAGTTATAGAAGATAGCAATAAGCGCAGCGGATATAAATCCACCTACAAAACCGGTAATCACATTGCTGATGAGGGTTACTATATTTCCACCACTAATTAACATAATTATTCCAAAAATCAAGTTTAATATTCCGCCAATTATTGCAGCCGCGATTGCAAACTTCATCATGTCTATTGATTCAATAACGGTCATCCCATTTTCTTCAGATAATTCTAATTCAACGCCCCTTCCTTTAGATGCGAGAATATTATAGATATATGCTCCAATTAATATGGAAATGAATGTTATAATGAAAGTACCAAAAATAAACATTATTATTGTCATCGGTTGACTAATAATCATCATTATCTGATAAAGTTCCATAGCAATTAATTGTTGGCCTGAAAGCATAAATGTTTGAATTGCTGTATTAATCATTAAAGGCAAAATTATAACTGAAATCAAATAAAGCAATATTGCTTGAATTGTTGCAATAGTTGCCAAAATGGTTGCGGTTTCAGTAGGTGAAATCTTAACGATTTCTCCATCATTTAATGCAATTTTAATGTTTTTTAATTTTTTTGCAAGTAAATTGAAAAATAGGCCTTCTGAAAAGTAGCGATAGATTCCAATCATAAATGCGCCAACTACAAGGGTTGGTATTAGATAAAGTGCAATTCCAATATTTCCCGGAGCCAAAATTCCAAATAATAGGGTTATGACTATAGAAAATATAACTGCGAACAATACGGATATCGCTGTAAAGATTATAGTGTAGGATGTTAAATCAATTTCTTGCAATTCTTTCACGCTAATCATTATAAACACCTAAAACCATTCTTTGGATTTTTCAAGCAGTTCGTCGATAATTATCGCTACGGATCCTATGTAGGTATGAGGATCCATAATCTTTTCAACATCTGCTTCGGTCAAGTATTTTTGGACGTCTTCATCTTCTAGGATTAACTCACCGAGCAATAATTTTTCTTTGTTTGCTTTGATTGCATTTTTTCTAACAATTCCGTAAGCGGTCTGTTTTCCCATTCCAGCACGGGTAAGTTCGGCCATTAATCTTTCAGCCATTATTAAACCGTTGGTCAAGTTTAGGTTTCTTTCGATGTTTTCATCGTAAAATACTAGATTGCTCATCAATTTAATGGTTAAGTTTAGGATGTAGTCAGTTAAAATACAACTTTCCGGAAACATTATCCTTTCGCATGAAGAGTTGGTCAAGTCTCTTTCATGCCAAAGAGGGTTATTGTCCAAAGCGGCATTGACATATGATTTGATGATTCTTGCAACACCACAGATTCTCTCAGCAGTAATCGGATTCATTTTATGCGGCATGGTGCTACTTCCAACTTGCTTTTCAGGGTCGAAGTATTCGCCGACTTCCATTAGCTCAGTTCTTTGCAGGCTTCTTATTTCTAATCCAATCTTGTCTAATGTACTTGCAATATTTGCTAAAACACTTATGAATTCAACATGGTTGTCTCTTTGAACTACTTGGTTTGTGATTGTGGCTGCGGGAAGTCCTAATATTTCAGCCACGCTTTTGTGAATTTCCCAACCTTGTTCTCCTAAAGCGGCAGTGGTTCCAACTGCTCCGTCCATCATTCCAATACAGACATTTGATTCAGCATTTTCTAATCTTACATATTGCCTGTGGAGTTCATCAGCCCAAATACCAAATTTCATACCATATGTGGTTGGAAGTGCATGCTGGCCGTGTGTACGTCCAATGCAAACTTTCATTTTGTTTTCTTCAGCTAATTTGAGCATTATTTTAGTTAATCTTTCGAGTTTTTCTTTTAAAACAGCAATTGAATCTCTGATAAGCAATGAATTTGAACTGTCTACAATATCATTGGAGGTCGCACCGAAGTGAACATATTCACCGGCACCGTTTTCGCAAACTTCTGTAATTCCCTTTGATAATGCGGCAATGTCGTGGTTGGTTTCAGCTTCAATAGCTTTTACTCGTTCTAATTTAACAAATTCGGTTGTGGCCTTTGCGGCAATTTCATCTGCAACCTCTTGCGGAATAATTCCTAGTTTTCCTTCGGCTTGAGCCAACGCAGATTCGACATCTAACATTCTCTGTAATTTATTCTCTTCCTCCCAAATTTTTTTCATTTCGGGAGTACCATATCTAAATTCGATTGGGTGTATAGCCATTATATCATCTCATTAAAATGAATTATTTAAAATTCTATTAATTATTTTGTTACTTTGTATGTATTATATTTTTTTTACAACACATTTATATAGGTTCTATAAAAGAAATACTATCAACCATTTATATGACATATAAATAGGTGATTATTTGGAAACTAGAATCAGACAGTTTCGCCAGAAATTAGGCATTACGCAACAAGAACTTGCCGATTCCGTTGGCGTAACTCGTCAAACAGTAAATGCTTTGGAAAATGCTCGCTATAACCCTTCCTTATTGTTGGCCTATAAAATTACTAAGAAACTGGGAAAAGATTATATAGAAGATGTTTTTATCTTCGATAATGTTGATTAAATACCAAAACTAGATGGTTTTTCATACTATTTAACAGTTATCTGCGGGATGAGGAGATTTGGATTTGGAAAAATCTTAATGGTATTAGCAATGCTTATGTTTGATTTATAATGGTTAAATAGGCATTACAGTTAATCTTTGTTTCATTAAATCATTATAGATTATTAAAATTTAATTAAAGATGGAGTTTTTCCATTATTATTTTTTTTTGATATTATGTCGTTCAATGAAAAACTTAAAGGTATTCCGATTAAGGAAGTGCTGATTGTCATTATACTTGCTTATTTTGTAATTTTTCCTTTGAAATTTTTAAATATAGGTGGGGGCGTGGAATTGACCAATCTGATTATAATTCTTTATTTTATTTTCAAATTAAGAAATTATACATCCGAATTTTTGGCTGAAATTTCAGATATTTTTTCAAAAATTTCATTTAAGCATATCTTATTTATTGTATTGGCCAACATTTGCTTTTCTTACGGCATGCTTTATTTGTCTAATCTCATAATCCATGTAATTCCACCTAATAGTTTTCTATCGTTTTTCATTCCAGTAAAAAGCATCTACTTGG
This sequence comes from Methanobrevibacter sp., assembly GCF_017431965.1. Lineage (GTDB taxonomy): Archaea > Methanobacteriota > Methanobacteria > Methanobacteriales > Methanobacteriaceae > Methanocatella. Next base: position 112,380 of record NZ_JAFRKB010000039.1, read on the forward strand.
GATTCTTCGGCATTTTAAGTTTCATTTCCATAATTCTAGTTTCTCCTATTGCCGAGGAATTGATTTTTAGGGGAATTTTCTTAAACAAACTTATGTTAGTAGTTCCGACAGCCTTCGCAATACTGATTTCATCACTGCTTTTTGCTTCACTTCATAGCTTTGGAAGCATCTTTTCAGCATTTATATTTGCGGTATGCATGGCGATACTGTATCTTAAAAGTGAAAATATTTTTGTGCCCATTATTGGGCATTTTTTGAATAACTTTATTGGCGAGAGCGTTTATCATATTGACCAGGCTAAAGTCTTGTTCACAAACAGCATTGTGATGGTTGCAATGTCTATCTTAGCTATTGTCTCATTCATTTTTATTTTAATATTCATTAATTCAAGCATGAAAAATATTTAAATAATTCAAAGATAAAGATATTTTAATATGGATTTAAGAAAAATTGGAATAGCTTTGATTTTCATTGGAATTGTCATCACTGTTGTTTTCATTGGTGATGATAAAATATTTGTTCCTGCTTTGACCGTCACTGTTTTGGGATTTTTCATAACTGTTGTTGGTTTTGTCGATGAAATAAGAAAAAGAAAAATTATCAATGACAAGCTTGAAGAGGATATTGGAAATATTCTTCAACCGTTAATCACAAAATATTCAAATTTGAATAAACAATATCGTAGCCAATATTCCGGCGATGAGTATGTTCAAAAAAGAATTCAGCTAAATAAGGATTTGGAGAGGGAAATAGGTGAAAATATTCCTTATTTGGAAAGCAGGGAAATCAAAAAGATTGTAATAGAATTCAGCAGGGAACAGGATAAGATGCAATAATTTTTTTGATGTTCTCCTCAAATGTACAAAAAGTTACAACAAGGTTTTAAATAGTACATTATACTAAGTTTATAATAGTGATAGAATGTTTTCCCCAAGTATTGAAGAAGTAAAAGAAATAGCAAAAAATGAGGAGTATAAGCGTATTCCCGTATCTTATGAATTGTTTTCGGATATAGCTACTCCTATAGAAGTTTTAAGAATTTTAAAAGGCATCAGCAATCATTGTTACATGTTGGAAAGTATAGAGGATGCACAAAAATGGGGAAGATACAGTTTTTTAGGTTTTGACCCTCTTTTAGAATTCACATGTCAAAATGGTGTCGTTCAAATCAAAGGGGATAAGGATTTCAAGGAATTCAACGATGATTTGGCCACAATCAAAACAGATAATCCAGGTGATATTATAAGGGAGTTGGTTTGTAAAAACAAATCTCCAAAACTGGAGTATTTGCCTCCATTCACTGGCGGTTTCGTTGGTTATTTCGCTTATGATTATATTAAGTATTGTGAACCTTCCCTTAATTTGGATGCTGAAAATCAGGATCAATTCAAGGACATTGATTTGATGCTGTTCGATAAGGTCATCGCCTTCGATAATTTCAAACAAAAAATCATCATTATTGCAAACATTAAAACTGATGATTTGGAAAGTAACTACAATCAAGCTTGCAGCGATTTGAAGGAAATAGCTGACTTAATTAAAAATGGTAGAAAAACTGAAATACAGCCATTGGAATTGAAATCCGATTTTACCCCAGTATTTTCACGTGAAAGATATTGTGACATGGTTGATAGGGCTAAAAATTATATCAAAGAAGGGGATATTTTTCAGGTTGTCCTTTCAAATAGGATTGAAGCGGATATTTCCGGAAGTTTGTTTGATACATACAGGGTGTTGAGGACTACAAACCCTTCCCCATACATGTTTTATTTTTCAAGCAATGATATTGAGATTGCCGGTGCATCTCCTGAAACATTAGTCAAATTGGACGGCAGAAAATTATATACTTTCCCGCTTGCCGGAACCAGGCCTCGAGGTAAGGATGACAAAGAGGACTTAAATCTGGAAGAAGAGTTATTGGCTGATGAGAAGGAACTGGCCGAGCATAATATGTTAGTTGATTTAGGCCGTAACGATATTGGTAGAATATCTGAAATAGGTTCTGTCAGCGTTGACAAGTATTTGTCCATTGAGAGGTTTTCACATGTGATGCATATAGGCTCTACAGTTACCGGAACATTAAGGAGCGATTTGGATTCTCTTGCTGCAATCGATTCGATTTTGCCTGCCGGAACATTGTCCGGAGCTCCAAAAATAAGGGCTTGTGAAATCATAAATGAGCTTGAAGATAATAAAAGGGGAATTTATGGTGGAGCAATCGGTTATGTGGATTTAAGCGGCAATGTTGACACTTGCATTTCAATTAGAATCGCTTTTGCACGCAATGATAAGGTCTTTATTCGCTCTGGTGCGGGCATTGTTGCAGATAGCGTGCCCGATAAGGAATTTGATGAATGTTTAAATAAAGCCGCTGCCGTAATAAATGCCTTGAAAATTGCAGATGGGGGATTAGAATGATTCTTTTGATTGACAATTATGATAGTTTTTCATATAATTTATTCCAATTGATTGGGGCGGTAGACTCAGATATTTTAGTTTATAGAAATGACAAAATATCTCTTGAAGAGATAGAAGATTTAAATCCTGATGCAATCATTTTATCTCCGGGGCCTGGAAGACCTCAAGATGCAGGAATTTGCATTGATTTGGTAAAAGAATTTTATGATAAAATTCCAATTTTGGGGGTTTGCTTGGGTCATCAAGCTATTTGTGAAGCATTTGGGGGTAAAATATCTTATGCAAGTAGATTGATGCATGGAAAATCTTCAATGATATCCCTTGATTATGATTTCATCTTTAAGGGTTTGCCAACTGAAATAAGCGTTGGAAGATATCATTCGTTAAGCTTGGTTGAAGACACCCTTCCGAAATGTCTTGAAATAATTTCAAAAGCAAAGGATGATGGTGAAATAATGGCGATAAGGCATAATGAATTCAATGTTTATGGTCTTCAGTTTCACCCGGAATCAATATTAACACCGGATGGATTAATTATTATAACTAATTTTATTGAAAAAGTTGAAAGAGGTATTTTATGATTAAAGAATCAATATTAAAAGTGTCACGTCATGAAGATTTAACTTATGAAGAGGCTTATGCTACCATGGATGAAATCATGAGTGGTGAAGCAAGTGAAGTTCAAATGAGTGCTTATTTAACAGCAATGTCAATGAAAGGCGAAACAATTGATGAGATTACAGCATCCGCCGAAGCGATGAGGGCTCATTGTGTACGATTGTTGAATGATGAAGAGGTTTTGGAAATAGTTGGAACTGGCGGTGATGGTTCAAATACATTTAACATATCCACTACATCTTCAATTGTTATTTCCGCAACGGGGGTTCCCGTAGCTAAGCATGGTAACAGATCTGCATCCAGTAAATGTGGGGCGGCTGATGTCTTAGAAGAATTGGGCGTAAATATTTATATTGAACCAGAAAAAAGTTTACAATGTCTAAAAGAAATCAATTTATGTTTCTTGTTTGCCCAAAATTATCATTTGGCAATGAAATATGTTGCCAATGTCCGTAAGGAATTGTCTATAAGGACAATATTTAACATTTTAGGCCCATTAACCAATCCCGCAGGGGCTACAATGCAAGTTTTGGGAGTTTATGAAAAGGAGCTAGTCGAGCCTCTCAGTGAAGTTCTTAAAAATTTGGGGGTTAAATCCGCATTGTCTGTTTACGGTTTAGATGGAATGGACGAAATTTCGGCGAGCGATAAAACTTTCGTTTGTGAACTTAAAAACGGCGAAACAAGGTCTTATGAAATTTCTCCTGAAGACTTCGGTATGAAGATTGCATCTAAAGAAGATTTGACAGGCGGGGATGCAAAGGAAAATGCTCAGATTACTTTATCAATTTTGGAAGGCCGGGAAAAAGGACCTAAAAGGAATGCAGTTCTTTTAAATTCGGCTGCCGGCCTGTATTCCGCCGGCAAGGTTGAATCTATTGATGAGGGTGTGAAGTTGGCTGAAGAAATTATAGATTCAGGTAAGGCGCTTGAACAGCTTGAAAAATTTATTGAAGTTACAAATAGATGATTATTATGTTGGATAAGATTGTTGCTAAAACAGAAGAAAGGTTAATTGAAGCTAAAAAGAATAAATCTTTGGAAGAACTTAAAGATGAAGTGTCCAAATTGGAAATTAATAAGGATTTCCCTTTTAAGGAAGCTTTAAAAGATCCTCAAATTGCAATCATCAGTGAAGTTAAAAAGGCTTCTCCTTCAAAAGGGCTGATTGTCGAGGATTTTGATTATATTGAAATTGCAAAAGAATACGAAGAAGCGGGCGCTTCAGCCATTTCAGTTTTGACAGAGCCTTATTTTTTCCAGGGTTCAAATGTTTATTTAAAAGAGATTGCTGAAGAAGTTTCCATTCCAATTTTAAGGAAGGATTTTATCATTGATGAATATATGATTTGGGAAGCCAAGTTGCTTGGCGCTTCTGCAGTGCTTTTAATCGTTTCAATATTGGATATTGTTCAATTAAAGAAATTTTTAGATTTGGCCCATGATTTGGGTCTATCTGCAATTGTTGAAACCCATGATGGTGATGAAATCAGAACAGCTACAAATGTTGGTGCCGAAATCATTGGTGTGAACAATAGGAATTTAGCGGATTTTACTGTTGATATTGAAAACACTATCAGTCTACGTAGATGTGTAAGTGACAATATCATATTTGTTTCTGAAAGTGGCATTAAAACAAAGGAAGATGTCGCCAAATTAAAGGAAAATAATGTTGATGCAGTTTTAATTGGCGAAACTTTAATGAAAAGTGATGATAAGAAATCATTGATTTTGGAGTTGAAAAATGGTTAAAATTAAAATCTGCGGACTTAAACGATTGGAGGATATAGACATAGTTAATAAGTATAAACCTGATTATATCGGATTTGTCTTTGCAGATTCTAAAAGAAAAGTATCTCATGAACTTGCATCTGAAATGAAAAGGAATTTGTCCTCAGATATAATCTCTGTAGGAGTTTTTGTTGATGCAGAAATTGACGAGATAATCGACCTCTTCAATAGAGGTGTCATCGAAGTTGCTCAACTTCATGGTCAGGAAAATGAAGAGTATATTGGCAGTTTAAAGGAAAGAACTGACGGTAAAATAAAAATAATCAATGCAATTGAAATGGATGATGATGAGGATTTATTAGGTCATGAAAGTTCAATTGCAGACTTTTTACTGCTTGATAGTGGAAAAGGCAGTGGAAAGACTTTTGACTGGAATTTAATTAGGAAAGATTTGAATAAGGAATTCTTTTTAGCGGGAGGAATTGATATTTCAAATATCTCTAAGGCCATTAATGAAATTGACCCTTATGCAATTGATTTAAGTTCTAGTCTTGAAACTGATGGATTTAAAGATGAAAGTAAAATTAAAGAAATTATGGAGGCTATAAATTGAATAATGGAAGATATGGTGAATATGGTGGACAATACATATCTGAAACATTGATGAATGAGCTGCTTTATTTGGAAGAGCAATATTATCATTATATGAAGGACCCCGAGTTTGTAGAAGAACTTAATACTTTATTAAAGGAATATGCTGGAAGACCTTCCTTATTATATCATGCTAAAAGGATGACGGAAGACTTGGGCGGCGCTAAAATTTATTTGAAACGTGAGGATTTAAACCACACTGGCGCTCACAAGATCAATAATGTATTGGGACAGGTGCTGCTTGCGAAAAAAATGGGCAAAACAAGAGTCATCGCTGAAACCGGTGCCGGTCAACATGGTGTGGCTACTGCAACTGCAGCCGCTTTGCTTGATATGGAATGTGAAGTTTTCATGGGTGAAGTGGATACTAAAAGGCAGGCATTGAACGTTTACCGTATGGAATTGTTGGGTGCAAAGGTGCATTCAGTAAAATCTGGAACCAAAACTCTGAAGGATGCTGTAAACGATGCATTCAGAGATTGGATTGCACGTGTTCATGATACTAACTATGTAATCGGTTCAACAATGGGACCACATCCATTTCCAATGATTGTAAGGGATTTTCAAGCAGTAATCAGTTCTGAAGCCCGTGAACAATTCCTTGAAATAGAAGGAAAACTTCCAAATGCAGTTATTGCATGTGTTGGGGGCGGAAGCAATGCGATGGGAGCATTTTATAACTTCATTGATGATAAAGAAGTTAAATTAATTGGTTGTGAAGCTGGTGGAAAAGGGATAGACACTCCGTATAATGCAGCGGCATTAACTAACGGTAAAATAGGAATATTTCATGGCATGAAATCTATTTTCAACCAGGGGGATTACGGCCAAATTGCACCGGTGTATTCCGTCTCAGCAGGTCTGGACTATCCTGGTGTTGGTCCGGAACATGCATATTTAAGAGATACGGGCGGAGCAGAATACGTTCCGGTCACGGATGAAGAGGCAGTTAATGCATTTGAATATTTGTCAAGAATGGAAGGAATCATTCCAGCTATTGAAAGTGCTCATGCGGTTGCATATGCAATGGAAATTGCTCCAAAAATGGATAAGGATGATATAATCATGATTTGTCTTTCCGGAAGAGGAGATAAGGATGTAAGATCAATTGCTGAGTATAGGGGAGTTGATTTAAATGAGTAAAATAGCCAATGCATTTAAAAATGGAAAAGCCTTCATCGGCTTTTTGACTGCAGGTGATCCGACAATTGAAAAAACAGTTGAATATATTTTGGCAATGGAGGAGGCAGGATGTGACTTGATTGAGATTGGCATTCCGTTTTCCGATCCTATGGCTGAAGGAGTTGTAATTCAGGAAGCTAATGTACGTGCTTTAAAACACAACACAACAACTGATGATGTATTTGAAATCGTTAAGGCTGTACGTGCCAAGACTGATGTTCCTCTTGTGTTTTTAACTTATATCAATCCTGTTTTCTTTTACGGTTATGAAAAGTTCTTTAAAAAATGTAATGAGTTAGGCATTGATGGGATAATATCTCCGGATTTGCCATATGAAGAAAAAGGTGAAATTGCAGAAATTGCACGTAAGAACGATGTTGACGTGATTTCATTGATTGCCCCAACTTCAAAGGAAAGAATTCAAAAAATTGCCGCTGATGCAACTGGATTTATTTACATTGTATCATCATTAGGCGTTACTGGAATGCGCAGTGAAATCAAAACGGATTTAAATGCTATTATTTCAGATATCCGGGATGTGACTGATTTGCCTCTTGCTGTTGGATTTGGTATAAATACTCCTGAGCAAGCTAGAAACATAGGTCAAATCGCCGATGGGGTAATTGTTGGCAGTGCAATAGTAAAAATCATTGAAGAATATGGGGAAAATGCTACAAATCCATTAAAGGAATATGTTTCAAGCATGAAAAAAGCGTCTAATGAGTAATTTGGTTATAATGAAAATATTTATATAAATATTGAGACAAAAATATATTTATAATTTGTAATTTTTGAACATTCAATTTAGAGGATTATTTATGTTTAAAGCAGAATTAAGTGATTCTAATATATTAAAAACCAGTTTTGATGCTATTTCTTCAATCGTTGATGAAGTACAAATTCAAACTGATAGTGAAGGCATGAGATTAGATGCCTTAGACCGCAGTCACATAACTTTCGTACATTTGGAGTTAAAATCTACCTTATTCGACGAATACATTTGTGATGTTCCTGAAAAAATCAACATCGATACTGACGAATTCATGAGAGTTCTCAAACGTGCCAAATCACAGGATAGAGTTTTAATGTCAGTAGATGAAGGTAATTTTATCATTACTTTTGAAGGAGATGCAACAAGAACTTTTAAAATAAGATTAATAGATATGGAATATGATAATCCTGTTCCACCGAATATTGAACATCCTACTAACTTTAAGGTTCGCTTCTCTATATTGAAAGACTGTATCAACGATATTGATATATTTTCAGATAAAATTGCACTTCAGGTTGATGAAGATTACTTTATAGCATCAGCTGACGGTGAATTCGGTGATGCAAGCATCAAATATCTTCACGGCGAAAATATTTCTGAACATGCAAAAGCCTTATTCTCATTGGATAAGATTAGAGAAATGCTTAAAGCAGATAAATTTTCAGAGGAAGCTGAAATTAGTTTAGGTACTGACATGCCATTAAGTTTAACTCTTAATATGGTCACTGGTGACGGCAAACTTAGTTTCTTGCTTGCTCCTAGATTAGAAACAGATGAATAATTTCATTTGTTTATCTTTTTTTATTTTAATTAATTTTTAGAGATGGTATTAAGTGGATCAGTTTTACAAGGAATTGCGAACAATCCAAAAGAAGGAACGTAATAACGCTACATTGGCTCGTGTCGAAGAGGATTTTTACAGTAAAATTCACGAGTATTTGGATGATTTGAAACAACAGGCTATCCGCGATCCATTTTCAAATATACCCCAAATTTTACATGAAGCTCAAAGGATAGCTACTGAAATCTGCGAAAGAAGGGAACATAAGATTACCGATGCAGCTGTTGTAAATATACATAGGTCCTATCATTTGTTTACAGGAAAGCCTCAGTTTGATTTGGTGGATACCACTCCATTGAATTTAACCCCCGAAGAGGAAAAATTCTACTTTTCATTGATTGACACTTTAAGAAACCATAGGGGAAACATTTCACTTGAAAAATTATCTGACGGAGATGAAATCCCTGATAAGAAAGTTATAAAACCAAAAGAAACCCAGTCAAATACATTGATTTCTCCAAAGCCTGATGAAAAGGATGATAAAGTACTTGACAGGCATGATGAAATTTCCAAATCAAAACCTGCCGAGGATAAAAAAGCAGAACCTAAAGAAAAGCAGGATGACGCTTCAAAAATTGATGCTGTAGCCAAACCTCAAAACAAAAACATCGAGCAAAACCCTAATGCTTTTGATGAAAATGAAGAATTTTATGATTTTGAGTCTAAAAGAATAGCCAAGGACACTGAACTGGTCACAATGTTGGTTTTTGATGATATAGAACCGATTGTAGGTGTTGATGAAAGGATTTATGGTCCGTTCAGACCACAGGATCTGGTCACATTGCCTTTGATAAATGCGAAAGTATTTTTCAAAAATAGAAAGGGTCGTCAAGTTAAAATTTAACACATTGCCATTAACTTTAAATAGCTTAATAAATAGATATTATGAATGTATCTATTTGTGATAATAAAAAATTATATTTTATATAATTTGGATTTTTGCTGTCTGTAGACTTGATGCGTTACAATGCAGTTTTAATCTCTAACGTTTTTTAATAAAATTTGAGTTTAGATAAATTCGCTGATAGATTTATAATGACTTATTAATTACGGTGAAAAAATGAAAATACCAAAAGAAAAAAGAACATACTGTCCTCATTGTAAAAGACACACAATGCATGAGGTACACACTGCTAAAAAAAGAAAAGCTAGTGAATTAACTTGGGGACAAAGACAATTCAGACGTGTAACCGCTGGTTACAGAGGTTATCCAAGGCCTTTACCTGCCGGAAACAAACCTGTTAAAAAATTAGACTTAAGACTTAAATGTAAAGAATGTGGTAAATCTCACATTAAACAATCTTTCAGAACAGGAAAACCTGAATTCGTAGCTAAATAGGTGGTTAACATGGTTAGTAAAGGAAGAGGAAACTTTTTAAAAGTTAAATGTTTAGATTGTGACAATGAACAAGTAATCTTTGATCGTGCAGCTTCTGACGTAAAATGTATTATTTGTGGTAAAACTCTTGTCAAATCTCGTGGTGCTAAAGCTAAAATTACCGCACACATTGAAAAAGTTTTAAACTAGATTTCTAGTTTTAAACTTATTTTTTACTATTTTTTATAATTTTTATTAATGTTGGTGAGAGTATGGTAAGAAAAAGTCAAGAATGGCCTGATGAAGGGGAACTTATTGTCGGTACTGTTTACAAAGTTCTTAATTATGGGGCTTTTGCTAAATTGGAAGAATATCAGGGCAAAGAAGCTTTTATTCATATTTCTGAAGTATCTTCTGGTTGGGTAAAAAACATCAGAGATCACGTAAGGGAAAACCAGAAAATCGTTTGTCGTGTTCTCAGAGTTAATCCTAAAAAGGGGCATGTTGATGCTTCTTTAAAAAGAATCCGTGAAGATCAAAGAACTAAAAAAATCCAACATTGGAAAATTGAACAAAAAGCTGAAAAATTTTTAGAATTATCTGCTAAATCTTTAGATAAAACCTTGGATGAAGCATATGATGAAGTGGGTTATGAACTTATGGACATCTTTGGGGATGTCTATGGTGCTTTTGAAACAGCTTCTGATGAAGGTGCTGAATCTCTCGTTGAAGAAGGAATCCCTCAGGATTGGGCTGATGCTATTACTGAAATAGCCAAAAAGAATATCACTCCTCCGGAAGTTCACATTAGCGGTTATGTTGATATTGAAACTTTTGTGCCGAACGGTGTTGAAATTATCGTTGCCGCCCTCAAGGCTGCAGAAGATAATGGAGATGATGAGGAAGAAATCAAGGTCCAATGTGTTGGTGCACCAAGATATAGAATCACTGTCAAATCTACTGATTATATATTAGCGGAAAAAGCTCTTAAAGCTGCTGCTGATAGATGTATAGCAGTTGTTGAAGAATCTGAAGGAAACGGTTCTTTCTTAAGAGAGTTAGATAATTAGATTCTTATGAATATGAAAATGAATAAATGTCCCGAATGCGGAATTTATACTTTAAAAGATGCTTGCCCTAAATGCGGCGGGCAACTTAAAGTTATTTATCCTCCAAAATTCTCAGTTGAGGATAAATACGGAAAATATCGTCGTATATTAAAAAAAGAATCAATGAAGGAGCAGTAGGATATGGAAATCTCAGAAATAACTGTTTTAGAAGAAATCGAATTAAATAATCCTATTTTTATAGAGGCATTGCCTGGAATTGGGCATGTTGGTAAATTGGCTGCAGACCATATGATTGATGAATTTGGGGCAACCAAATTTGCAGAAATTTATTCTCCTGCTTTTCCTCCTCAAGTTCTTGTAAAGGATGAGGGCGTAATTGCAAACATGCTTAATGAATTATATTACCTAAAGGATGTAGGTGAAGACAATTTGGATTTGATAATTCTTGTAGGTAACACTCAGGCTCTATCTCCAGAAGGCCAATACCTAATATGTAAGGATATTTTGGAATATGTTAAGCAATTTGACATTAGTAGAATTTTTACTTTAGGTGGAATGGCAACCGGACAGCCTATTGAAAGTCCAAAGGTTTTTGGAGCTGCCACTCATGAAGAGGATGTTGAATTATTAAAAGAAGCAGAAATTGAAATCAGGTCTAATGATGGGGGCATTGTCGGTGCTTCCGGATTGTTTTTAGGTCTGGCTGTTCGCCAAGGGCTTCATGGATCTTGCCTTATGGGTGAAACTCCAGGATATTTCATTGATGCTGAATCTGCTGAAGCGATTTTAAATAAATTGTCATTTTTACTTAATTTTGAAATTAATGTTGATAAATTAGAGGAAAGGGCTGAAGAGACTAGACAAATGATTGCTAGAGCTCAGCAAATGGAACAAGATTTAATTAATAAAGCTAATGCAGGAAATGCAGATGATTTAAGGTATATTGGATAAATCAATATATCTATTTTTAACTTTTTTTTGATTATGAATGTTGTAGTCGTTCCCGATGCCGCAATGATTGTCATACCATTGATTGAAAAGAATGGCCATACATATTTATCTCCGGTTAATTTTTCCAGATATGACAATATGGACATTTGTGAAGGTAATTTGACTTATGATAATTTGATAACAACATATTCGTCAAGTGAAATTCCTTCAGGCGTAAAGGGAAGGCTTTTTTTGCTATCTAAGGTATTGCCTAATGCCGATGCGGCAATAATCATAGGCAAACGCCCTAAAAATTACACAAAAATGTATGACGTATTGAATGATATAATTCTGTTCGGTGGAAATGCCTGCAATAATGCCCATAGTCTGACAGTAAAAATGATACATGATTTGGGTATTCCTACATTGAAACTTGCTTATCCTACAAGCCGAAGTCAAATCATCGATTTAATCAATAGAACAGACTTATTTTTAAAAAATTTAAATTACAATTCTGAAAATGTCAATGATGATGACTTAACTGTGGATTTGGTCAAAAAACAACATAAATATCCGGTCAATGATTTAAAGAGGATATTAAATAATTTAATATAACATTAATGATTAATTTTTAATCATGTTGGTAAATGCGGATTTTCATGTTCACAGCTGTTTTTCATCAGCATCATCAAAAGACATGCTGATTGAAAATATGGCTCCGAAATCTAAATTGAAAGGTTTGCAGCTTTTAGGCACTGGCGATGCGTTTCATCCTGGATGGCTTGATATAATAGAGGAAAGCACGGAATATTCAGGGGATGGAATTTATACTTCAGGGGATATGGATTTTGTCTTGACAACTGAAGTTGAAGGAAAAAACAGAGTTCACCATTTAATCATAATTCCAAACATTGAAGCTGCCCGGGAATTATCGGACAAGCTGATATCAAAAAATAAAAATGTTGATGGAAGGCCCAGAACAGCTTATACCGGTGCAGAGCTTTTGGAATTGGTCAGGCAGTATGACTGTTTGATTGGTCCGGCACATGCATTCACTCCATGGACTGGGATGTATAAGTCATATGACAGCATCTATGAATGTTATGATAAAAAACCTGACTTCGTTGAGTTGGGACTGTCTGCAGATACTTTCATGGCCGATACCGTTAGTGAACTTAAGGATTTCCCGTTCTTATCAAATTCGGATGCACATTCCCCATGGCCACATAGGTTGGGTAGGGAGTTTAATGCAATGGAGCTTGAAGATATTTCATTCACTTCAATAAAAAATGCAATAAAACACAGGAAAATCAAGGCAAATTATGGTCTGATACCAAACCTTGGAAAATACCACATGACTGCATGTACCAAATGCTTTAAAATTGTTGATCCTGCAAGTGCTCGTGAAAACAAGATGAGGTGCAGCTGTGGTGGAATTATTAAAAAGGGAGTTGACTATAGAATATCCGAAATCGCAGACTATAGTGAACCTAAACATCCGGATTTCAGGCCTGATTATATTCATTTAATGCCTCTTGCAGAACTGATTTCTACGGTTTATGACAAGGGAGTTACAACAAAGACAGTTCAGGGCAAATGGCAGAAATTGATTGACAGTTTTCAGACTGAAATAGATGTTTTAATTAATGTTTCTTTAGATGAAATCGAAAAGGTTGATTCAAACATTGCTCCTGCCATTAAAGGATTTAGAGAGAAGTCCATTGATGTTATTCCTGGTGGTGGGGGTCAATATGGTCAGATTTTATTAAATAAAGAAGTTAAAAAAAGAAAAGTAGCTAAAATAACTACTTTGGATAATTTTTAAAAACGGACTTGGAGGGATTTGAACCCTCGATCTTAAGATTAGGAGTCTTACGCCCTTCCAGACTAGGCTACAAGCCCAAAAACATTTAATTAAAATTATTTGAAACTATTTTAAAAAAAGTAAATCAAAGAGCGGACCCGCCGGGATTTGAACCCGGGGTCTTCGGATTAGAAGTCCGACGCCCTATCCAGCTAGGCTACGGGCCCTTTAATATAACAATAATAATTCTATTTTTTTTATTATATATATTTATCTATATTTCATACAAAAAATAAAAAAGCATAAAAAATAAATTTTTTATACTCTTTCAGTCATGCCTGTTGCATCAACAACGCCTATACCATCAACAACATTCCCCTCGGAATCATAAATTCTAAAAATCCACATTCCATCAGAAAATCCTTGATATACCGCATATGCTCCTTCTACTTGAATAGCACTATTTGCAATACTTGTTGCTTCAGAATAACTTAAACGTGTATTTGATCCTGATCCGCCACCACCAGAACCACTTCCAGACCCTCCGGAGCCACTTCCAGATCCACCAGAACCAGTTCCACTACCTCCACTACTGGTAGTAGTAGTAGCAACAGATGATCCGCTTCCAGTTTTTGCAGTGGAATTATTGCCGAGTCCATGTCCGGATGAATCACCACCGGCCATACTGGATAAATCGGAGAATATAGGATTATTACTATTGGTTAGTCCATAAGCCGCAACGGCTGCCGCAATACATAATACGATAATTATAGAAATTATTATGTTTTCTTTATCCAATATTATCCCTCCGTATATTTTTAATTTAATATTTTAGATACTATGAATAAATAAGTTTTTTATATTTAATATATATTTCTATCAATATTTTTGGGATTAATTTATAAGTATGTTAGGATAAATAGTATAATGTTAGTTTCTAAGTTTTAAAATTGAGGTGACAAATTTGAAAGATAGAGTAGTTATATCCCCTACAACTCGTCAAGAAGGCCATGCCGAACTCGTCATGGAAGTTGATGATGAAGGGATTGTTACAAAAGGGATGTATTTAAGTATAACTCCTGTTAGGGGTTTAGAAAAGATGGTTCTTAACAAAGCTCCTGAAACAGCACCTGTTTTATGTCAAAGAATTTGTGGAGTATGTCCAATTCCACACACCTTAGCTTCTGCTGAAGCAATGGACATGGCATTAGGAATTGAAATTCCTGAAGCAGGTAAATTGTTAAGAAAAGCTGTCGCAGCAGCACATGGTATTAACAGTGCAGCAATTCACCACTTCTTAGTTGCACCTGACGTTGTCCCTGAGGACAAATTCGTAGATGCAGTTAACAGTGTCAGTGAAGTAAGAAAAACTGTTCAATACGTTGTAGACATGATTGCTGGAGAAGGTATTCACCCATCCGATATCAGAGTTGGAGGAATGGCAAGAAACATTACACCATTCACCAAAGAAAGATTAATGGAAAGAATGACAGCATTCAAACCAAAACTCGAAGCACACGTTGAATTCATCAAAAACTGTGTACTCGAAGCTGGTTTACCTGCTGATTTAGGTGTAGTTAACCAACCATTAATGGCAACCGATGCAACTTATGGTACCAACGATTTCGATATGGACAAATTCTCTGAATGTTTACCTGAAGCATGGTATGATGACCCAGAAATCGGTAAAAAAGCATGCTCAGTAATTCCTTTATGGGAAGGCACCAATGTTGAAACTGGTCCTAGAGCAAGAATGGAAAAATTCGCAGGATTCAAAGACAAAGGTGTAGTAGCTCAACACGTTGCACGTGCAGACGAAATGTTGAAAAACTATGACGCTTGTATTGAAGCATTAGATGCAATTGATCCTGCAGCACCTGCAAACGTATCATACGATAAAAGAGGAACTGGTGAACTTGGATTCGGTGTTATCGAAGGTCCTAGAGGAACTGATGTACACATGGCACAAGTTGTGGAAGGAAAAACCAAATTCTACTCTGCAATTGTACCAACAACCTGGAACATTCCAACCATGGGTCCTGCAACTGAAGGATTCCACCATGAGTTAGGTCCACATGTAATCAGAGCTTACGATCCATGTTTATCCTGTGCTACTCATGTAATGGTAGTTGACGATGAAGATAAATCCATTCTCAAAAATGAAATGGTGAGAATCTAGGTATTTGGGAGGATTTATTAATGCCTTATGATTCGGATATAATTGTTATTGGATGCGGGAATGTATTATTCAAAGATGATGGATACGGTCCTATAGTTATTAATATCTTACAGAAAGTTCTTAATGACAAACAAGACTATTATGATCCGGCAGTTACTGACTTTGTAGATAATGAATTTGATAAGGAAATTTTAAAACAGATTGAGGAAAGTGTTGAAGGCATAACATTGCCTGAAGGCGTTCAGTTTGTTGACGGCGGAACAGCAGCTCCAACCAATTTCTTCCCGTTATATACTGACTATGACTGGAAAAAACTTATCGTTGTTGATGTTGTTGAATTCAATGCTGAGCCTGGAACTGTGGATATCTTTGATCCAAGTGTTATGCAACAAGGAAAATATGACAATCCTCATGGAATGACAGTCGAGGATCCTCTTCGCGAAATTTCTGAAAAATGTGAAGTCGTAATTGTTGGGTGCAAACCTGCAGAAATACCAACTCCGGACATTGATATGGGTTTAACAGAACCTGTAGAAAGGGCGATTCCAAAAACTATAGATATTATATTAAAAGAAATCGGGGTAAAATAATGTTTGATAAATTGAAAAAAGCTTTTGGCGGTTCATCAGAACCAGAAGCACCAAAAGTAGAAGAAAAAGTCGAAGCTGCTGCTCCTGAAACCCAAGCACCAGAAGCACCAAAAGCTGCTTCATCAAAACCACGTGTTGGTTACATACACTTAAGTGGTTGTACTGGAGACGCAATGTCTTTAACTGAAAATTATGACATTTTATCTACTGTTTTAACTGATATGATTGATATTGTATATGGACAAACTTTAGTAGATAAATGGATTCACGGTACTTATGCTGAAGAAATGCCAGAAATGGATTTATGTTTAATTGAAGGTTCTGTATGTTTACAAGATGAACACAGTTTACACGAAATTCAAGAAGCAAGGAAAAAATCCACATACATTGCAGCATTCGGTTCCTGTGCAATGACCGGTTGTTTCACCACTTTCGCTCGTGGTGGTCAACAAGCACAACCTAAACACGAATCTTTCGTACCTGTAAGCTCATTAGTTAAAGTAGACTTAGCACTTCCTGGTTGTCCTGTTGCTCCTGAAATGATTGCAAAAACTGTTGTAGCATTATGCAACGGAGACATGGAATACTTACAACCTGCTTTAGATAAAGCTGCATGTGACAAAGGTTGTGGATGTGATGTATTAACCGGTATTATCCGTAACGGATTATGTTCCGGTTGTGGAACTTGTGCTCTAGCTTGTCCAACAAGAGCTATGGGCTTTTCTGAAGGTAGACCTAGCTGTGACAGAGACAGATGTATTAAATGTGGAACTTGTTACACAATGTGTCCAAGAGCTTGGTTACCTGTAAGTAGAATTAAAGAGGACACAGGACTTTAGGAGGAATGGATATGGTATTAGGTACTTATAAAGAAGCACTCTCTGCTAGATCTACAGAACAAAAAATTCTAGATGTATCACAAGACGGAGGAATTGTTTCAGCATTACTCTGCTACGCACTCGATGAAGGAATCATTGAAGGTGCAGTTGTAGCTGGAACTCCTGACGATGATTGGAGACCTATTCCTACTGTAGTAACTTCCTCTGATGAAGTTATTGCTGCAGCAGGAACCAAATATTCAATGTCCCCAACTTTATCCGCAATTAAAGAAGCAACACGTCAATACGGATTAGAAAAAGTTGGTATTGTAGCAACTCCATGTCAAGTTCAAGGTTTAAGAAAAGCACAAGCTTATCCATTCGCTAGATTTGTAGCTGATAAAATTAAATTAATTGTCGGTATCTACTGTATGGAAAACTTCCCTATGGGCTCTCTTGATACCTTTGCTACTGCAAAATTAGGATTTGACAGTTTACAAGATGCAACAAAAATGGACATTGGTAAAGGAAAATTCTGGTTAACCAAAGATGGTGAAGACTCTGGTTTAGCTATCAAAGAAACCCACGGATATGAACAAGCAGGATGTAACATTTGTATGGACTATGTTGCTGAATGGGCAGATGTATCCACCGGTTCAGTAGGATCCCCTGACGGTTGGTCCACTGTATTAACCAGAACCGACGATGGTGAAAGCGTATTTAAAGGCGCTGTCGAAGCTGGTTTAATTGAAACAAAACCAATGGACGATGTAAAACCTGGTCTTCCTTTACTTGAAAAATTAGCTAAAGGTAAAAAAGACAAAAACGGTAAAGAAAGAGAGAAAAGAGCTAAAATGGGATTACCACTTCCTGTGGAATACTAATCTCTCTTTCTTTTTTTCTTTTTTTTAAAATTAATTATTTTTTTGAGATTAGTATATTCTTGTTTTAAAATTAAAAAAATAGTTAGAAGAGAAATCTCTTCTAGATAGTTGTAACGATACAACCTTCTTTTTCAACGATTACGGTATGTTCCTTTTGACTTACAAAGCAGTCTTTCTTTTCCCTTAGTGGAGCATACGGATAAATTGCCATTGCATCTGCTAGCTGCTTTAAAGCCGTATTTCCACGCCTTTCACCAAATTTGTCTGTAATCCACCTTCCGGAAAATGGAACATAGGGGTTGTTTGTCTGTATATATTTCAACACTTTCTGTGTGCTTTTCATTCTGAATGGCTTATTGGCCATATACGAATAGATGTAGTGGCCGGGAGCATCGTTTACAATGCCTTCCCCATTAGTTGCAAAGGGTTCAATCGCTATTGCCTGACCTTCTTCTAAAGTGTATCCGTCGTGGTTATCGTAATTTGGAATTGAAATGCCTGCATGTAAATTATATTGCTCCAGACTGTGTCCGGTTAAGTTAAAGATAGGGTTTAGTTTGTATTCTGATATTGCTTCATGAACTGCAGCGCCGACTTTTGATAATTCAACGCCTGCCCTGACTGTTGCGATTGCAGCTTCAAGGCCTGCCGCTGAGGCTTCGACAATTTCCTCATGTAGATTAATCTCATCCTGTGTAAAATTTTCGGAAATGTTTCCGTTGGCTATTATTGTTACTGCGGAATCCGCAATATACCCATCAACCATGGCGCCTAAGTCCAATTTCACCATATCTCCGGCATGGATTAGGGTTTCGTCATTTGCCGGTGATGTATAGTGTGCTGCAAATTCATTTAAGGAAACATTACACGGAAATGCAATTTCAGCTCCTGTTTTTAGAATTTCACTTTCTACGTACTCCACCAAATCAATGACTAAAGTTCCGTCTTTAATCATTTTTGAAGCTTCACTGCGAATGTCTGAAACAATTTTCCCGGCTTTTATATAAGATTCAATCATAGTCAATTACCTTCACCATTAAATAATTAATTATATAATTGATAAAGTTTATATAATATTGTATTGTATTAACATGTTGGAGGTAAAATAAAATGGATATTCCTACAATACCTGATCAAATATTCTTATTAATCGTTTTAATTATTGTAGTATTTGTGCTTTTAATCATTGTTTTCCAATGGAGAAAAGTTGCAGAATCTAAAAATTCAATTTTAATACTTGAAAAGGAAATTGAACTTAAAAAGATGTCCATGGTAGAAAAAGACATAGAATCTAAAAGATTAATGGATAATCCTATTCCATTGCCGCAGGATAAACAGGATAGCTTATCTGCAATAAGGCAATCCACAACTGACGTAAGAAGTGAAGTCGGTTACTTGCACAGCGAAATCAATGAAAGGTTAGCTAGATTGGAAGCTCAAACCGAGCAAAAGAAATTGGAAAAAATGCTTAAGGAAATTGAAGCTAAAGAAGCTAAACTCAGTAAAATGGATAAATAGGTGTTATTATGGAAGCTATTGAAGTTGTAGCTATTTTAATATTAATTATAGCAATTATAATTTTAATATATTATTACCTATTGAACAGTCCTGAAACTGCAGATAAATTACGCAGTTTTGTACCAAAAACTGCTGATGCGCATTTGGATGAGGTATTAGGTAAAGACTCCAGTTATGCAGATTTATCTAAAGAAGAAATGCCGGTTGAAGGGGATGTTGATGAATCTGGTTCAATGAGCAAAAGAATCAAGGTTAAACTCAGCGACATTGACATGTCCAGTTTAAACACTGACGCATTTTCTCACAAAATTGACGCATTTCTAGATGAAAAAAGCGATCAATTGATTAAAGACTGGTCTTTGGCAACCACCAATGATTTGGAAGAGCTTGAATCCAAATTCAGCGAAACTACTAACCATGTTGACAGTTTGGAAAAATCTTTCGATGAGTTTAAAAAATCATCCGAAGAGTTCCAGAAAGTTGCTGAAGAAAAATTGGAGGATTTAGATAAAAGAATTGAGACATTGGAAAATAAATAATTTTATTTTCTTATTTTTTTCAATTTTAACTGGAAATATAGAAAAGTTTATATATAATCTTTACTAAAATTATAATATAGTTTTATACTATTTTTTGTTTGTATAGCAGGGTGGGGTAGTCTGGTGATCCCGCGGGGCTCATAACCCCGAGATCCCTAGTTCAAATCTAGGCCCTGCTACTTTTAATTAATATTTTCATGGCAAGTTAAAGACAGCTGCTGGTTTTTTTAAACTAAGGAAACTCCGCCCATCATACAGAACTATGGCGTTGAAAAACGTATACTGAGAGGTATGACTCTGGAGCAGAAACGACACGTCTTTTAATGGATGACAATGATAATTAATTGAGGACATTAAAAAGAATCGGTGAAACGGCCATTCCATAGGATGCAAGAGCAAAGGTGCCTATGACAACCTGTTTGAGGCAAGGTAGCACGCTAAGATGAATGCTGTTAAACAGAAGGTGGGTTACTCTTAACAGGCCATGAATATTAATTTTTACTTTTTTTGGAAAATCTTATAATATTATTTTAATTACCAAATCAAAAAATATATCTATTTTGTGAACAATAATTAACATTGATTTTGGTTTATGGTGTTATTAAAAATTATTAATATTCATTTTTTTTTTAAAGATATGGGTTATGGAAGTGATTTAATGCATATAATTGCTATTGAAAATTTCACTAAGGATTACGGTAATAAAAAGGGAGTATTTGACATATCATTTCACATTGAAAAAGGTGAAGTGTATGGATATTTGGGACCTAACGGAGCCGGAAAATCAACGACTTTAAGGCATTTGATGGGTTTTAGCAAGCCTGATTGCGGAACATTATCAATAAATGATTTGGATTGCTGGAACGATAAAACCATTATCAAAAAAGACATTGGTTATTTGCCTGGTGAAATAGCATTGCCTGAGGACATGACTGGAATTGGATATTTGAAGTTGATTGATAAGCTCAGAAAGACCAATGATTTAAGTTATGCTAATGAGTTGATAGAATATTTTGAAATAGATTCCAGTATGAAAATTAAAAAAATGAGTAAAGGCATGAAGCAGAAAATTGCAATTATAATGGCTTTCATGCATGATCCGGATATACTTCTTTTAGATGAGCCTACTAGTGGTCTTGATCCGTTAATGCAAGAAAAATTTATTAAATTGATTAATAGCGAAAAGCAAAAAGGCAAAACAATTATTCTATCCTCCCACATCTTTGAGGAAATAAGTAAATTGTGCGATAGGGTCGGGATCATTAAAAAAGGTAAGTTAATTAAAGAAGTGGTAATGGAGGATTTAAAGCATTCGGAAAATAAAACGTATAAGATTGAATTTAAAAATGAGAATGATTTCACTAAAATAAAAGAAAAATATCCTAGTGCAAAACTTAAAACAACTGAAAAACAAGTTATTATTTCAATTACTGATAATGAAATTAATGACCTCATATCAGACTTATCTTCCTGCGACATACGCTTTCTTAAGGAAGAAAAACATACTTTGGAGGAATATTTCATGAAATTTTATGAGGATGATGAAAATGTTTAGCTTAACATATTTCAATCACTTGATTAAATCTAATTTCAAATTCCTATTGGCATTTACTTTTGTGCTTTGCGCCTTTTTAATTGTAATATGCAATGTTTTCACACCAGAGACAATTAGCGGAATAAGCGACACCACAAAAGGAACAATTGCTTCAAATATTTTAACAGGCAATGGGTCCTTGGTCAATTTCCTGTCAAATTCATTCTATGCCCTTATGGCAATTTTTTTCCCAATGGTTTATTCCATTTTCGTTGCCAATAGGATGATAGCGGAAAAGGTAGATTCCGGAAGTATGGCGAGTTTTTTATCCACTCCGGTGAGTCGGAATACAATTACTGTTACAAGTGCAGTATATCTGATTTTATCTTTAATTGTAATGTGGGGGATTGCATCAATAGTTGGTATTATGGCGGCCAATACTTTTCAGCCGGATGCATTGGATGTGGATACATTTTTAATGCTTAATGTGGGTGTTTTTTTATATCATTTTGCTATAAGTTCAATTTGCTTCTGTTCCTCCTGCATATTCAACACCTCTAAAAATTCACTGTTGATAGGTGGTGGGTTACCTCTGATGTTTTTTGTAATCAGTTTATTGATGAAGCTTTCAGACTCTTTGGAGTTTCTTGAATATTTTACATTAAATTCATTGTTTGATCCGGTTAATATATTGAATAACAGCGGATATTGTCAGGAATTTATGATAATGGCTGCAATAGGCATAATATTATATGTTATTGGAATTGTATGGTTTGAAAGGAAAGATTTGCCGTTATAACTGATGATGGAAAAAATATAATATTCAATTGGTTCTATTTTTTTATTATCATATTGGCTGATTAACAGTATCTTAATATGCTAAAAATTATCATATAAACAATTAATCACTTACTAACCTGTTAAACAGAAGGTGGGTTACTCTTAACAGGCCATGAATATTAATTATTTTTTTAAAATCTTTTAAAAACTTGTAATTTTTGTGATTTATCGTGGCAACTATTCGGATTTTGTAAGCAATCAGAAGTTCTTGCAGGTTCAAATCGGCTGCAGCTATCCGTTGGATTAGTGTGCCCATTACCTAAACGACAAATGACTCCCTCTGCAGCACCTTTTAATTGTATATTGGCTTGCCAATGCACACAATTAAGACAAACTCTGTCCGGATTCAATTCTGAAATATTAATTCCATCAATTTGATAGATTTTAACCACCAAAATTTTTTTCTAATTAATTTTATTTTCATTAGGCATTTAAAATTTTTTTTTACTCATTTTTAATCTTATTTTCTATTTTACACATTGCCTGTGTCATTGTTCCCATAGGACAATACACACACCATGATCTTGGCTTGAAGAGAAGCATGGTCAGCAATCCCAATATTGTTGAGGTTAGCATGACGCTGTAAAATCCAAACGCGAATTGTGAAACCCATGGAGCTATTACATTTCCATGATATGCCCAGTTCCAAGGCACATTAACGGTCCATAAAAGAGTAATCGCCTGTGTGAGTGATTTGGCACCTGCAAATACAAGATATGTGTTCCAAAGCATTACAAAAAACATTGCAAAGAAGAATATCAGAAATCCATATCTGAAGGCTTTAGAATACATCCATTTTGGAACGTCCCTTTTTCTGGATAGGCCTAAGCGACCACCGAGCAATCCCAAAAGCTGGCCTCTGTCACAATAGCGATTGCAAAATCCTTTGTTTCCTTTGATGATGGCAAATAGCAGTGGTGTTATAAAGCAGATCATTCCCAGCCATGCGAATATGATGTTGAAAAATCCGAGTGTGAAGTATACGATTGTAAAAATCCAAAGGTAGTCATACCATTTTTTGAATTTTATCTTATTTTCTTTTTTAGCATGATTTCCTTCAATAACTGATGATGGACATTCTATAACGCATTTTCCACATTCTGCGCATAATTTCTCATCAATTATTGCATACATTCCATTTTTAACTTCAATGGCACCTTTTGGACATACCTTAAGGCAGCATCCGCAGGATACACAGAAGCCCGCATCAACAGTCGCTTTCACCATATATTCACCATTCTGAAAATTTGTTATATAATATATTGTTTACTTGTAAACTATTTAAATATTATAATTGAAAATATTTTTTAGTATATATTATACAGAAAAAAAGAAGAAAAAATCCAATTATCGTCTGATAATCGGAATGCTTAATGTTAATAGGGAAGCTAAAATCAAAAGAATAGGATTTCCTGTTTCATGCATAGGTTTTTCAAATCCAGATTCATCCGAATCTCTATCCAATACGTCAATCTCTTCCTCTTCAAATGTTTCATTGTTGAGATTTGTAGTATCGCTAGTAATATAAGCCTCGTTTACCTTTTCACCTACAGTCAATGCCTGTGTGGTTATAAATAACTTCACAATGCCGTTTTCAATGGTCAGATTGCCGATATCCCAGATGCCAGTATTCGGATCGAATGTTCCTTTTGTGGCGGTGTGTTTGATGTATTTCAAACCATCCGGCAATTTATCGTGGATTTTAACGTTCTTTGCCTCGTCAGGACCGTAGTTCACTGCTTCTAAAATCCAGGTAACGTAATCGCCAACATAGATGTTTTCCTTATCGGCGTCGTTGTCCAGCACAAGAAAAGCGCCTGTTGAGTTTTGGCTTGCGTTACTGTCTGAAGCAGGTTCTGCAGAATCGGATGCAGACAATACTTCTTGTTGATCTGCAGGTGTTGCAATTTCCAATTCCAATGTATTTATCTCTCCATCATCAATTTCCTGAGCGTTAATGGCGCCCATTGATGAGATGAAAATAAACGCAATCAATAGAATTAGAACAGTTCTATTTTTAATGGATTCAACCCCCATTAGAATGCAATTGCGGTTAGATTATTGTCTTTGTTAAATTCAGTTAATTGTGACATCAATTTGCTGGTGTCATTGCTGTTTTTACTCCAGAAAACAATAACAAACTTTTCATTGTCAACTTCAACAACTTCCACAACACCGTAGCTGCCATGGTCGGAATCTGTGAAATTGGCGGTATTGTCTGAATTCTTGTTTATCTGATAATCATCATCAGCAACCAGATAATCATTGCCGTCATCCATAATAATTCCGTCTATTGCATCATCATTTTCATCATCAACTGCATCAAGATATTTGAAAATACCGATACCTGATGCTTTTGCATTGTCAAAATAGACTTTACAGTCAGTATTGTTGAAAGTTGAGTTGTATAATTTATCATCTACCTTAAAATCATCTAAATTGGCTGCATAAGCAGAACCAATCAAAAGTGTAGAAATGATTAAGACTAAAAGCAATTTCTTCATTTTCAACCTCCTTCGGTTATTTTAAAAAATTCAACAAAATTTATTGTTATTTTTATTTATCTATAAACCTTATTTAAAAATTATTGTTTATTTGGTGTTTTATTAAAAATTATATAGGTGTCAAGTTCCATTGATAATGATGCAACGTGCAATTCAATATTGGCCCTGATGGTTATTTTAATTTCAATTTTTACAGGTAGCTATTTTCTAATTTAAAACTAGTAATTCAATATTTTCAAATAATCTTCAATTAAATCGTATAGCTCTTCTTTTGTAGTGGTTTTGAATAGTTTAGGTTTGATTTCAACGCTTCTGTACAATCCCTTTAAGTAATATGCGGCATGAACTCTCATCTTGGAGATTGCCACCTTTTCAGGCTTTTTTTCAAAAAGCAGTTCCGTGTGTTTTTTTATCATTTCAAGTCGTTCTTCTTTTGTTACTTTTTGTGGTGTTGTTCCATCTTCCAAATACTCAACGCATTGCTTTATCAGCCAGGGATTGCCTAAGGTTGCCCTGCCGATCATCACCGCATCACATGATGTTTCATCAAGCATCCTTTCTGCATCATAACATGTTCTGATGTCTCCGTTTCCTATGACTGGTATTGAAACTTCATTTTTCACATCCCGAATTATCGACCAGTCCGCATCAACGCAGTAGCTCTGCTCTTTGGTGCGGGGGTGTACGGTTATGGCTGATGCCCCTGCATCCTCAATAAGCTTTGCAATCTCTAAAGCATTAATGTTATCATTATCCCATCCGCTTCTGATTTTGACTGTAACAGGTATTGGGACGGAGTCCACAACTTCGCACACGATATCATATGCCTTATCTGGGTCTTTTAAAAGGGCACTTCCAGCTTGGCCTTTTATTGCCACTTTCCGCACGGGACATCCCATATTTATGTCGATGATGTCCGGTTTCATATTCTCATAAATATAAATGGCTGCCCGGCTCATTGTTTCGGCAGTTGATCCAAAAATCTGTTGGGAAATTGGCCTTTCATAGTCTGTCATCTCCAGCATGTCCTGAGTTCGAGTATTGTCATATATGATGCCTCTATCCGAAACCATTTCGGTTTCAATGAGTCCACACCCCATTGATTTAGCAATTGTTCTAAATGGGGAATCGCATATTCCTGCCATTGGTGCTAAAACAACTTGATTGTCTATTTCAACATCGCCAATTTTCCATTTCATAAAATCACTTATCTGATATAATATATTATATTATAAAATTAATTAAAGTAATTTCGCAAGGAAAAATAAAAAAAGTAGGAATATTATTTATTGAATATTCCATTGAGTAAATTTTTCAAAGAGTCGCTTCCGGTTGTGTTGTTTAAAACTCCGGAAACTTTAGTTTCATAATTGTTGACATCGCCTTGAACGTTTTGAATTTGCTCTATACTGGTTGCAAGGTTTTCAATATCATTGTTTGTCAAATTGATGTTGTTGTTTACAGTATAGTTGTAAATGATGTTTACAATGACTTGGTGATCTGTAGTATTGTTTTCTTTAACTACTTCTTTTACATCATCTACCAATTTGGATAGTTCATCAGCGCTAACGTTTGAGTTTTCAACAATTTCTGCCTGTGTATAGATTTCATTGTTAGCGGCTTCTTTTACTGTTTCAGGGATTTCAACATTTGTTGCCACTTCGTAACAGTTCATGATTCCTGCAAGAGCTGATTCTCCGGTAGCTGATACAGGGCTTGTTACATATACGTGTCCGCTGGTAATTCCAACGGATTTCAATGCAGATATGTACATGTCTCCAGTTATGGTGGTAATTTTTGATTTGTCAACACTTACTTGAAGCTTGCTGTTATCGTTTAAGTCAACAAGTGCTGATGAAAATATTTGACTTGAAGAGTAAGTTTTTCCAGTTATTGAACTTGAAATTTTATTAACGTCATTAGCTGTGATTATTTTTTCGGTCGCAGAGCTTAAATCCAAGTTGCTTTGACTTTTGAAAAATGAATCAACATCAGCTTTGTAGTTTGAATTCGCATGAGTTGTCTCACCATAGGTTATTACAACTGAATTGGCTTCACCTGAAAAACCTGCTGGTATAACCATACCTATCATGATTATGGATAAAATAACTATACCAATAGTTGTCTTACGCATATTATCACCTCTTTATAATAGCACACTTTATTTATCCGATTTAGTATTTAAAGTTATCCTTTAAATAATTGAAATTTAATAAATTTCTGTTAAATTTAGTTAATTTTATATGTAGTCAAGTTTAATTTAAATCATATAATAAATTCTCCTGTTTATTATAACAACATGAAAAGGAGGTGAAAATACGAAAAAGTTAGATAAAAGGTTGTTAATTGTATTGATTTTATCGATATTAATTATGTTTTCATTAAGCACAGCTTTTGCTGAGGATAGTGGGGCAGTATCAAGCAATATGACTAGCTCTGCAGATGCAGTCATGCTTCAGAATGTGTCTTTACTTCAATCTTCTCAAGCAAAGGAATCCTTATTATCCGCAACGAATAATGCAATCGAAATTAATGTTATTCATCACTACGATGAGACAGCTAATACTTGGGACGAAGATGGTTATGAGTTACCTAACGCTACCATTGAGCTTTATGACTCAGATGATAATCTTATTTCAACTCATAAAACAGATGAGTGGGGTGAGGTCGTAATTGATAATTTAAATCCGGGTAAATATTATGTTGTAGCTCGATATGCTGATTTTGAACCTCAAAAATCTGAAATTTTAGATTTCACTCAGGATTCAGGCACTTTCAGCGGCCAATTTGATTTTATTCCGGATATTTTTCTCTTGGTAGACTATGGGTCTCACAAGGAAAAACTTGGAGTTTTGATGAACTTATCTAAACGTGTTGCATTTATAAGCACTATGGACTATGACGAATCACGCGAATGGTTGGCGGAATATGCGAGGTTTATTCATATTGATATGTTTGCAGAGGGATCTTATTCAGTTTTTACTGCTGATAAATTGAGAAAACTATTAAAGGACTCTCCGGCTAATTACAATTATAATGTCGCATATACTTTTGGAGTTTATAGTGAGAGTATAAAGGAAAATATTGGAATACATATTGTTGGTGCAAATCCAAATAATAACACTTATCATACTATAGAAAATACTTATGTCGGTTCTTATTTCCAGGCTGAGGATATAGAGGCATCTGATGTATTAATCAATAACATGAAAAATTATCTGAAATATATTTACTATTTGATTAATCCATCTGAATATGAAAATCCGACTCTCAATGTGTCTAATGCTCCGCAGATGGGTCCGGAATCTGGATTTTACCATCCGGATTTAGGTATTTTCACCATTTATCCGGAAGGGGATTTAATCAATAAATGGATTTTAAATAATCCCGGTTATGACTGTGACGGAATCGGAAGTTTGAATTGGATGATTCAAGACTATTCAAGATGGTTCAATGACATTTTGGATCCGACTACATTATTTAAACAGTTTGAAGACAATTTCACAGCCAAATTTAATCCTGATAAAAAGTTCATAGCTATCGCTACTTACTATTGTGGTGGAGATGTGGTAGATTCATTAATTAGAGGCTATGAGGCATATGGAAGGCCTGCATTTAACATTTTTAAATTCTCTACAGACCCTTCCATGTCATCTATAATAAATAGAATCAATAAAGTTTCAAAAGTTGGAATTTCCGCTATTACTTCATTATATAGTTGGTCTTTAAGTTATGCTAACGGTTCTGCAGAACCTGATTTATCCGAAATAGATTTGGAAGTTCTTAAAGGTGTTAATGAGATTTCAAAATATAGTTATGAGAGTGAATTGGGTCCGCAAATAGAGTGGACATATGCAGTAACATATCCAAGTTTTGAAGGTGTATTCGGCCCGGTTATCCTATCTTATCTTGATGAGGAAAACAAGGTTCAGGTAATCCAAACCGGTGTAGATAAGATGGTTAAATTAAGTTGCGGATGGGCTGATTTAAAAGACATGAATAATTCTGATAAAACAATAGCAATTGTTCTTTACAATTATCCTCCAGGTAAGGCTGAAATCGGTGCATCCTATTTGGACGTAATCCAAAGTACCTATGATTTGATTCTTAAATTATATGAAGAGGGATACACCGTCTGCAATATCAGTGAAGTGATGAACATCACAGAATTTGCAAGGTTAATCTTCAACAGCGGTAATAAGGGATCCTGGGCAGGCGGTTTGCTTGACCAATTTGTCCAAGACAATAAGGAAGAACTGATTAAGCATCATCAATTGATTTCAATCGATGATTTTAATAAGCTAGTTAAAGATTTGCCTGAAGACTTACGTTTTGAGATGGCAAACCAGTGGGGTGCCGGTTTAGGTAAATCCATGGTTTACACAGACACTGATGACAACAACAAAAAATATCTTGTAATTCCTGGATTCTGGCTAGGCAATATTTTCGTCACTTTCCAACCAAGTAGAGGATGGGAAGAAGCGGATATTGAGGAAGTCATTCAAAATTACCATGATTTAAAATTGCCTCCTCATCAACAGTATGTTGCATTTTATGAATGGATGGACAAGATTACTCATGCCAATGCAATCGTCAGTATGGGAACTCACGGAACTTTGGAATGGCTTCCTGGTAAAAATATCGGTGTCGGTTCAGGGGACTGGTCATTTGAATTGACATTGACTCCGACATTATATCCTTATATTGTATCCAACCCTGGTGAAGCAATGGTTGCAAGGGATAGAAGTGCTTCAATGTTGATTACACATATGACTCCAGCTATGGTTTCATCTGGCTTGTATGGTAATTATACTGTATTGAATAATTACATTACATATTATAAGGACCAGATTAAGCTTAATGTCACATCCAATGCAGATGTCTATAAGGAAAAAATCATAGATTTGGCTCCACAATTAGGTTTTAGAAATTATACAACTAACGAATCCTTTGATGATTGGCTTGATGATTTGCACCTTTACCTAGAAGGCATGGGTGATGATTTCATGACCTACGGTTTGCATACTTTGGGTAAAATATTGGCCGATGAGGAACTAGCTGAAGAAGTAATTACCGTAACAACTTCACAAACAAAAATCTACAATCATATCATGGAGTTCTTATATCCTGAACTAAAAGGTAAGGATTACTATAATGATATTCAAAACGATTTAGGATATCTTGATGAGCATCATGCGATTAAGGAATTTTTAAGTGAATATATCGGTCGTTTAGTCAACGGTTCTTCAGTCGATGAATTATCCCAAATCTACGGCATTGAGGTAAACAGTTCCTTATATAATTCAACCAAATATGCTGCTAGCGTTATTGTCAATATCCAAAACAACAATGAATGGAATGCAATTCTTACAGCATTGGAAGGAGGTTATGTCCCGGCAGGATTGTTTGCAGATCCGGCTTACGGTGATTCCATCCCTACAGGTTATGACGGTTATGCATCTGACTCTACAAGAATGCCATCTGAAGCGGCATATGAATCTTCAGTTAAAATTGTAAATCTGTTGCTTGCAAATTATTATGAACAACATGGCAGTTGGCCTGAATTAACAGCATTGATTCTATGGGGAACTGAAATATCAAGAACTGAAGGTATTGGTATTGCAGAATTCCT
This sequence comes from Methanobrevibacter sp., assembly GCF_017431965.1. Lineage (GTDB taxonomy): Archaea > Methanobacteriota > Methanobacteria > Methanobacteriales > Methanobacteriaceae > Methanocatella. The sequence goes on from NZ_JAFRKB010000039.1 coordinate 142,753, forward strand.
ATACTTGCTAGGCTGTAAACCGGTATGGTCAGAAAACGGCAAAGTTATTGGTGTTGAACGTATTCCTTTAGAAGATTTAACCGTAACATTGAATAACGGAACTGTTGTTAATAGGCCTAGAGTGGACGTATTTGCAAGTTTGGTTACAAGCAATAAGGACTGGATTACTTGGATGGTAAAAGGTGTTAATCTAGCTGCATCTGCTGATGGCGAGTCTTATGAGGATAATTTCGTTAAAAAACATTATGCTGAAAATCCAACTCTTGACAGATTATTCGGTCTTCCAGGTAACATTTTGGAAGGAACAGGTATGAGTACCCTTATTCCAAACACTGCCGATTGGGACATCGAAACAGTCAACGAAAAAGCGATGTCAATTTATCTTGAAAGTGTGTCTTTTGCATGGAATCTTGATGATGACGGAAACATTGTCATCAATAAAGAGAAAGACACATTTGTATATCTGCTCAATAAAACTGACTTGATCACTCAAAACCTTGACAGTACCTGGAGGGTATTGGACTCCGATGATTACTATGATTGGTTTGGTGGTTTGTACAATGCAGCTTCTTTATTGAAAGAACAATCCGGTCAAGAAAGGCCTGACACTTCTTTCGTGGATATTAGGGATAAAAACAGATATGTTGCTAAAACTTATGAGGCAGAATTGGAATTTGAGATAAGGACCACACTTCTGAATCCGAAATATCTTGCACCGCTTATAGGCAATGCTGCAGGTATGAATTCCATAGCTGCAAGATACCAAAACATGTTTGGTACATTGACTGTTGCTAACAATAAATTGCAAAAAGAGTTAGGAAATCAATTGACCGATTCATTATTGAATATTGCGGGCTCAGTGGGTGATGAAACCACATCAGTCGGTTTACAATCATCTCTTGCACACATGTTCTATTTAGCTGATCAAGGAACATGGGATGCTGATTCCAGTAAAATGGAAGCAATTGCTAATGAATATATGAACCAAGTTATCCAATATGGTGTTGCATGTTGTCACCACACTTGTAAGAACTTGGAATTCAACATGAAAATTATTCAGGCAAGTTCCCTGTCTCCTGCAATGAAACAACAATATGCGGATATATTGGCTCAAGCCACTAAAACTGAACCGTTATATCAAATGGATGAAAATGATAATCCTTCTAGCAGTGATGGAACTCAATCTGATGATGCTTCCAGTGCTCATGAATTGGTTAACGGAACAACTCAAACAGAATCTGATTTGTCTGGTGGAAGGACTTCTGCAGGACTTGATCCGTCCACACCGGGAGATGCAAAATCTGCTTCAGAATCACAAAGTTCCAGCCAATCATCTTCAAGCGCTGGAGATGCTGGTGCTAAAGCATATGAATTGTCTCAATCTGCATCCAAATCAGTCAGTTCTGAAGAGTCAAACATGTCAATATTTGTTATTATTGCAATTATTGTCTTAATCGCAATATTTTTAGTTGGATATGTAAGAAATCAAAAAGATGACTATGATGATTATTAATCTAATCATCAATTTTTTTTATTTTAGAAATTTTTAAATATACTTTACTGACAGAAATAATAATATATTTGATAATTTTTAAAGTTTACTTATAAACTAACTTTAAAATATCTAAAAATTTAATGTGAGGTATATTATGATTAAAAAAATTAACATTTTTTTAGTTTTATTATTACTTTTATTATCTATTGGTGCTGTTAGCGCTAGTGAAGACTTAAATACAACTATTGCAAGTAATAATGAAACTATCTATGATATAACTACGTCACAAATGGATGATAGTTTATCTGCAAATGTTGATGTAGTTGACGAAGGGGTGTTGACTTCCGTTTCACATACTGTAACTAAATCTAATTATGGAGATTATTTTTCCCGTACTGGGTCTTTTATTCCTTCTTCCATTAATGAAGGGGATACCCTTGTTTTTGACGGTACTTTTGAAAAGTTAACTTTTTCATTTTCAACTCCTGTAAATGTTGTAGGTTCAAGTTCAGTTAATCTGAAAAATTGTGTATTTAGTTTCGGTTCTGGAGCTTCTGGAAGTACAGTATCCAATTTAAAAATTGCAAACACTCTTGACTACAATTACGGTATCTTTTTAAATAATGTGACAAATTGTGTAGTAAGCAACTGTTATATCAGCAACACTGGACAATCTTCATACTGTATTTGTGTAGCAAATGATGCAAGAAATAATAATGTAACTGATAATACTTTAAATGCTTATGGTGAGACATATGGCCATGGAACCAGATCCACATCACCTGTACTTCTTTGCGGAGCTCATTACAATTATTTAGCAAACAATTACATTACTTGTGATGATGCAAATGCAATTTATTTATCCAGTTTTGAAGGAGGGCCACTAAAAGGTGGATTATCTACTTATAATCTGATTTACAACAATACAATAAAATACAATGTCTTGCCTACTTCATGGAGTTATGGTATTCAGGTAATGGGTGGATACAATACAATCAAATCAAACAAGGTCATTGGTTCCTATAGGGGAATATGTACCCAACAGCCTGGAAACATTATAATAGATAATCAAATCATTAATCTGACAGGTGCGGATTACAATAATTTGGGTTATGAAAGCGGAGGAGAAATAGGTATTGTTGCTTCATATAATTCCATTGTGAGAAACAATTCCATTATTAATGCTAAAATCATTTCAACCGGTGCGGGAATTACTGCATTAGACAATTCAGTCGTTGAAAACAATTATATTGAAGTTTCCCTTCAAGGTAAAGGTGTACATCCGCAAGGTTCAAACATTACAATTAAGAATAACACAATAATCACTGCATCCGGTTCTGGAATATTATACAACACCTACGCTAATTACTTGTATATATTAAATAATAATATCACATCCCAAAGTGGGGTATGTGTTTTAATTGAAAAAGTAAGTAACAAAAAAATGCCGGGATTCTTAACTATTGTGGGCAATTATCTTGCAACATCCAATAAATATGCAATTGATGCTGCAGAAGCAAATGCCAGTTCAGTAAATGTGATTGAAGGCAATATTGTTGAAAAGGGTAAAGGAGCTATAAGAACTCCTGAAGGTTCATATGATCCATCAAAACCAGCTTACATATTTAACGGTACTGTACACAACATCACTCCTGAAAATTATGGAGAATATATTAATGATAATGGCGGATTAAGTTCCGATATTAAAGATGGGGACATATTGAACTTCACCGGTGAATTCATAAACAAACATATAATATTTATCAATTCGGCTATTAAAATCACTGGTAACAATCCAATATTTTATAATACTACATTCAGGATAATCAGTGATGGTGTTTGGATTGAGAATATAACCATTAAAAATAATAAGGCTGATAGGCTTAATGCATGGGGAGTTCATGTCTTTAGGATATCTGGTGCTACAATAGCCAATTGTGATATTGAAGTGTATGACCCTAATGCGGCTTATGCAATTTATGTTGTGGAATCAACTGATGTGGATGTATTAAATAACAAACTCTTCTCATCCGGTAACTATTTAACTTATACCCTGCTTGCATATGGTGTTGAAGATTGTAACTTTACAAACAATACAATTTACACTGTTGGTACAGGCCAGGTACATAAGTTTGAAAGTGGACACAATATTGATTCTTCCTGTTTAGATGGTGATAGTGCATGTCTTGATGGTGATTCTGCTTGTTTGGATGGTGATAGTGCATGTCTTGATGGTGATTCTGCTTGTTTGGATGGTGATAGTGCATGTCTTGATGGTGATTCTGCTTGTTTGGATGGTGATAGTGCATGTCTTGATGGAGGTTCTAGTTGTCTTGATGGTGATGCATCTTGCCTTGATGGAAACACTATTGCCGATGGAAATCATGTTTTATCAGAAGTGTACAGAACTTATGGTATTTTAATGGCATATTCCAGTGATAATGTTGTTTCAAAAAACAAAGTTAATGTTACATCCAAATTAAATAGGACGGTTTCTCCGTTCAATTCCACAAACTCCATTGTTGGAATTGATTCATATTTCAATTGTCAAAACAACAATTTTTCAGAGAATGATGTTTATGTAAAAGCAAATGACAATTATATTTATGGTATGGGCGTATTGGGTTATACTACTGGGCATGATGCTCCTGAAGGTCAAGGTGCAATTAATAATCAGTTTATCAATAACAATATTGTCCTTGAAGGAACTTACTTTGTTCAGGGAATTGTCATTGGATCTTCATCTAAAGATACAATCATTTCAAACAATAAGGTTAATATAAAATCAAGTAATGTTGCATATGCTATTAACTTAGAGATGTCTCAAAAATCAACAATAGATAAAAATACTCTCACATTAAATTCCGATGCGGTTTATGGTATTGAGGCTTTCTCATCTGATCAGAATACTATAACAAATAACAAGTTTGAGGCAAATGGAAAACAGACATATGGTTTCATATTTTCTAATTCAAATAACAATACTATATATAAGAATACAATTTCAACCAAAGGTACTGGCGAGCAAATTGGCATTAATCTTGATTCAATACCTGCCGGAAATGCAGGAATTTTCCTTAAATCCGTTTCAACAGGCAATCTTATTGAAGAAAATACAATAACATCATTAAAAGGATATGCAATCATTGTTGATGATGAAGCTATTAATAATAGAATTATTAAAAATAAGTTGGACTCAGAAAAGGGTGTCGGTGATGATGCCATCAATAACACAGAAGATAACTTCATTGAAGGCAACTGGAAATATACTTTTAAATCTCGCATCGATACTAAGTTTACAAGTAATTATCTGGAAACTTTAACTATTTCCATGACAATTGATAGTGGCACAGTTGTTAAATTTTTTATAGGCGATAATGAAATTGGAACTGCAACCTCCGTAAATGGTAAAGCTACCTTAAATTATAAATTAGATGAATCTCTAACTCCTACAAAATATACTATTAAAGCTATTGCTTCTAAAAAGAATTATCAAGAAAAAGAAATAAAATCTAATTTGGTAATTAATAAAGGAAATCTTGATGTATTGTTTGAGGATGTATCTGTCGCATATAATGAGGGTAAAGGCACTTTCACAGCTACTGTTAAGAATAGTTTGGGAGAAGGAGTTTCTGGTTTGGATGTTAAATTTTACATATATTCTGAAGGAATGTATGTTCCTTTGGTTTCTACTACTACAGATGGAACAGGTGTTGCTACAAGTGTGACTGATCTTGCTTATGGCCTTGGGGATTATGTAATTTCTGCCAATGTATCTGATACTGGTAAAATTAAAAAATTCAATTCCATAAATAAAAAAGCTAATTTAATCATTAATAATGCGGGCATTAAATTGATGTTTGATGATGTTTCAGCAAACAGATTATCTAAGGTAACTTTCACAGCTACTGTTAGTGATGCGCATAATGATGGAGTTTCCGGATTGAATGTTAAATTTTATAAAGCCAATGAACTTATTGGCAGTGCTTTAAGTGATGAAAATGGTGTTGCCAGTTTGGTAATCGATAACATTTCATATGATGTTGGAGATTATGTAATTTCTGCTAATGTATCTGGAAATGTAATTGACTCTATAAGTAAACAAGCTAACCTAAAAGTTAGTGCAGCTCAAATAAGCATTAAATTATACTCAAATGTTTATTCAAATGGTGTGTTAGCTAAATTAATGGATACTAATGGTAACCCTCTTTCTGATAGAGAAATCATGGTCAAGGTTGGCGATATAGAATATAATGCAACAACTGATTCAAATGGTAATATCAGAATGCCGAATATTGGGCATGGCAGATACATAATAAATATTGTATTTGCTGGTGATGATATTTATAAAGCGAAAAAAATATCATATTCAGCTACTGTAATACCTGCAATTGTGGATAATGATGATTATTCAGTTTATCAGGGCGGTTCTGTTGATTACAAAGTTCGTGTAGTCGGATCTGATGGAAAATATGTTGGTGCTAATAAGAAGGTCATCTTGAATGTTGGTGATGCCTCTTATGAACTTTCCACCGATAAAAACGGTTATGTTTCCAAATCTCTTAAATTTAATTCAACAGGATCCTACGAGGTTTCTTGTGAATTTAACGGAGATAAAGTTTCAAACATGATTATTGTTAAATCAATAATTATTGGAAATGATATCCATCAGAATAAGGCTAAGGTCACTAACTTTTCAGTTAAAATAGTGAACTCAGCAACTGGTGAAGCTTTGGCAAATGAGGAAGTTTTATTTAAATTAAATGGAATATTCTATTCTGCTTTATCTGATAAAAATGGCATTGCTACTATATCATTTACTAATTTGGATATAGGAAAATATGCTATTTATTCAGAGTATTGTGGATCCACCATTAAAAATATAATTCAAATCAAATAAAGGTTTTAACCTTTATTTTACTTTTTTTTCAATTTTACTTTAAAAACTTTTAAATATATTTAAATACTAATTTTAATTATAGTCAATTTATTATATTTTTTTATCAATTATATTGAACTATTATTTAAATAAATTTATTTAAACTGAGGTGTAAATATTAAACGAAAGTATTTAGTATTTTCATTAATAATGCTTTGTTTAGTAATGTTGTCTGCAAGTGCAACATTTGCTGCGGATGATATTGCATTAAATGAAGCATCTAATGAAATTGCTGCTGGAGGCGATGTTTTAAACATTGCTGTAGATACTGAGACTGTTGAAGCCGATAATTCATCTTCAAGTATTGTAACTGAAGATACTTTCCTGAATTATTTTTCTGAAGATGGTACTTTATTAGATAATGTTACTTCTGATGAGTTAATCTTTGAGGGGGATTTCAGTAATTTGGGAATATCTTATTTAACAATTGGTAACTCAATAAAGTTAACCGGTAACGGTACTGCTTTTGAAGGGGTTTCTTTTGCAATCTATGCGGATGATGTGGTTGTTGATGGATTTACTGTTACTCAAACTAATGATCTTTCAGCATTTACAGTTTATGGTGTGTCTAATGTAATTTTATCAAATAACATTATTGATTTCACTGCTTTAGAGGGTTTTAATTCCTTTGCTGTTTATGCATATCTTGTTGATAACTTTAATCTTATTAACAATACTATAATTTTTAACGGAAATACTAATGGTACTGATATTAACAATGCTGTTCGTATTGAAGGTGATGATGAAAATACTGTCGCTTCTACATCAATAACCGTTGAAGGTAATTTATTTGAGATTGATATTCCTTCTGTTGATGTTGGTTATGATCCTGATACTTGGGCGTCTACTGTTATGTCTGAGGGTATTGTTTTCTATTATGTTGACGGTCTTAGGTTTGTTGATAATCGTGTGGATTTAAAATATAATGATTTCACTAGTGCTTATGGTTATGACAGTATTTATGCTGTTAGTGTGAGAAGTGATGCTTATAGTTTCGGTGAGATTCAGTCTGCTAATGTTGTTATTGCTGATAACATTATTGATGTGAGCGGTCATGCTTGTACTTATCCTGTTTATGTCTGTGCTGATAATTTCAATGTGAGTGGTAATATTATTACTGTTACTACTGAGAATTATCTTGCTCATGGTATTGATGTGGATGGTCCGTCATCTGTTGGTGTTGTTAGTGATAATGTGATTGCTGTTGAGGCTCCTGATGCTGCTTATGGTATTTATTCTTACCAATACATGGGTGCTGTAGA
>NZ_JAFRKB010000040.1 GCF_017431965.1 Methanobrevibacter sp.
TAACATCCTTTTCCAGTTTTTTAATTCTTTTATCTAAATCTTTAACAGGTATGTGTTTTTTAATTTTCTTTTTAGAAATTCCAGACATAATTATTATTATGTAATTCATCTTTATTAAAAGTTTGGTTTTTAACTATATATTAATTATTATATTGTCAATTATTATTTATAGTTAACTATTAACTATGGTTAACTATTTATATCAAGACCACTAAAATTATATTCAACAAAAGATTTTGGTGGAGATGAAACCATGGATGATAAAAAAAGCATAATAATATATTTCAGCAGAGCAGACGAAAACTACTTCGGAGGCACTATAAAAAGCATTGATAAAGGCAATACTGAAATTGTAGCTGAATTCATACAGGAATTGACTGGTGCAGATATTTTCAAAGTTGAACCAGCCATCCCATATCCTGCAGATTACTATGAATGCATTGAAGAGGCAAAAGTGAGGACAGCAAACCATGACGCTCCGGTTAAGGAGGAAATTCCGGACATAACCGATTATGAAGTGATATACATCGGCGCTCCAATATACTGGGGAGGAATGCCCGAAGAATTATTCCAGGCACTCAAAGGTCTGGATTTCAATGGAAAAATTATCAAGCCATTCACAACCCATGAAGGATCAGGTTTATCTGGCGTTCCAAGACAGCTGAAAGAAATCTGTGAAGGTGCAGATATTCAAAATGGACTTTCAATAACCGGATCACAAGTGAACAGCTCAAAGTCAACTGTAGAACAATGGATATAGTGGAGATAAAATTATAAGTGATATCATGCCATTGAATGAAAACCCCGAAAAAATATTCCTATACCATTACGTTGAAGAACTGATTTCAAGCTATGGTGATTATTACAATTCCAACATGAAAGAGGAGGATTACACCATAAAAGAATTGTCCGTTCTTTTAAGAATCAGAATGGATGACGTGACCACCCAACATAATTTGGTGAATGTGTTTAAGGTAAGCGGAGCATACATTGCAAAGGTATTGAGAAAATTTGAAGATAATGGTTTAATCTTAAGAAAGGAAAATCCTGAAAACAGACGCCAAAAATTAGTAAAGCTCACTGATGATGGAGTCAAAAAGACAGACAAATTACTTGATACAATTGAAAATTGGGAAAGTGAAGTCACATCCAACATTACGGATGAAGAACTAAAAAACCTAAAAAAAATATTGTTTAAAATATTATGGGGATGAAAATATGGAATTCAACCTGAATGAAGACAAGGAAGTAGTTGCACTGCTTGGTGCAGGAAGTATGGGAACAGCAATCATCAAAAGAATAAGTACAAACAGAATAATATTTCTAGGAGACATCAGCGAAGAGAACCTTGAGACAAGAGCCAAGGAGCTCAGATACAATGGATATATTGTCGAGACACAAATAGTTGATGACATGGATTCAGAGTCAGTTGAAGAGTTTGCCAAAAAGGCCAGTGCACTTGGAAAAGTAAAATACTTCATTGACACTGCGGGAGCATCACCAAATCAGGCAAGCCCTGAACACATCATTAACTTGGATTTGGTGGCGACTTCCGTTGCAATCGACATTTTCGCCAAATACATTGCCAAAGGAGGCGCGGGACTTATAATTTCAAGTCAAACCGGATACATGATGGATTTGCCATCTGAAATTGAACAGCAACTCGCCCTAACTCCAACCGATGAGTTGAAAGACTTGGACTTCATCAAAAATGATGCAACAGTAAACTCCGGTGTTGCATATGTCGTTGCAAAAAGGGCAAACCACTTAAGGGTCAGAACAGCCGCCGCAACCACATGGGCAGATGCAGGGGCAAGAATAAACTCAATTTCACCAGGTATCATTGTAACCCCATTGGCATATGATGAGTTTGAAGCTGCAGGTGAAGGCTATCAGGAAATGATCAATTCATCAGCCGCAAAAAGGGTGGGAACATCTGAAGAAATCGCAAGGGTAGCAGAATTTCTGTTGAATGATGACTCATCATTCATAACAGGAATTGACCTGTTGGTTGACGGTGGAGTCATAGCATCAATAGCCAGCGGAAGATACTCTTTAGAATTACAATAATGGTGATAATATGGAATACATTAAATTAAATGACGGTTTGGAAATTCCGGCAATCGGATTTGGAACATTCATGATTCCTGCAGACGGAAGCACATATGAAGCAGTCAAAACTGCGCTTGATTTTGGAATAAGGCACATTGACACAGCTGTTGCATACTTCAATGAACAGGAAGTGGGAAAAGCCGTAGCCGACAGTGATGTGGAACGTGAAGAGGTTTGGATTACCTCCAAATTGTGGCTTCAGGACTACGCATATGAAGATGCCAAAAAAGCCATTGACTTATCTTTGGAAAAATTGGGAACTGATTATATGGACTTATACCTGCTTCACCAGCCTTACGGAAAAGTTACAGAAGGATGGAAAGCGCTTGAAGAAGCAAAAGAGGAAGGTAAAATCAAATCAATTGGTGTAAGCAATATGACACCAGCACTATGGAACAAATGGGTTTCTCAGTTCGATTCAATGCCTTCAGTCAATCAGGTCGAATTCAATCCATATATCCAGCAAAAGGAGTTAAGTGAAATTTTAAAACCTTTGGATGTTAAAATACAGGCTTGGGGACCGTTAAGTCGAGGAAACGCAAATCTTTTAAATGAACCAGTGATTTCGCAAATTGCTGAAAAATACGGTAAAAATGCAGGCCAAGTTATTTTGAGATTTGAAAATCAGGAAGGAATTATCGTATTTCCAAAATCCACAAATCCCGAAAGAATCAAATCAAATATGGAAATATTTGACTTTGAGTTAACTGATGATGAAATGGATAAACTCCGTGCATTAGATACAGGTAAAGGTTCACATGACCCTGATGCACCAGGTGTTGGTGAAATGCTAATGAATGCCTTTGATGTGCATGCTAATGATTGAACTATTTTAGTTTAATCTCTTTTTTTAATTTTAATACATACGACTAGTTCATGAAAAACACATAAAAAAGTTTAGATGCTTATCGATTTTTTACAACTAAAACTCTTCATTTTATATAAAGAAATCCCCTAAGAATACGAACAATTCGTATAAAACGTGTAAAAAATTTAACTGATTTTCTTATTTTTATCTTGTTTTTCTGAGAACATTTCTTTCAATCCATTTTAGATCATCGAGTTTGATTTGTGTTGTTGCTCCAGCATATGTTCGATAGATTCTTTTTATTTTACCTGGAAACGTTACTTTGAACAGTAATTCTACCAGATTGTTGTTTTTGGTATTTTTTTGTCTTTTGTGTATTCTAATGCTTTATCTATTTTTTTAGAGAGTTTTTTGATGAAATCTTGTATTATTGCAGGTAATTCTTCTAATTTGTCATATAACTGATGGAAGTATTTCATTGCTGTTTTTAAAGTTTTGGCACGGAATATTTTCTTGATTGTGTCTTTGTATTCTATGTGTTCTTTGATTTGGGCTTTGTATTGTCTTATTTTTTCTTTATTTTCATCAATTTCTCTTTTTAGTTTTTTTCTTTTTTCTATGTTGTTTATTGCTTTTTTGTCAGATTTTTTAGGCCTTCCTCTTTTTAAGGGCATTTTACTTTTTAATTCTTCTATTTTTGCTTCTTTCTTTTCATTTGATTTTTTTAGGGATTCTATGCTTCTTTCTTTTTTGTGTAGGTATGGATTGAGTTGTGTCATTAGGTTTTGCATTATGTGGAATGTGCAGAGTTGGTGTTTTACACCTAATCGTTCGATTATTTCTGGATATGAACGATGCCCATCGGTAATAATTGTATTTAATTCTATTCCTTCTGTGGATTCTTTTAAGAATTTTTCAATGTATTCTTTGTTGAATTGATTTTTGGGAATTAACTCGTCATTGATTATCATCTTTGTACAGGCATCAATTAAGGCTAATCTGACGTAGATTTTATTACTAATCTTTATAAATTCCTCATCGTAACTATAGTAACCGCTTGGTTTTATATCTAGTTTTTTGATTTGTTTTAGTATTTCTTGTTCTTTATTGTAGATGTATTGTGGTGCTAATTCTTTTTCATGTAAGTATATGCTTTGTCTTGAGATTTTAAGGTCAAATTGTTCGTTTACAATTTCAGTTTTAGAACCATATGACGCGTAGGTGATTTTTGTGCACATTAATCCCTGTTCTTTGATTTCTCGAGTATAATTGCAGTATTTGTCAATATACTCCGGAAGCATAGTTGTTATGTATTTTTTCTTATTTTTAGAGCTATATTCATAAGTTTGCTTATAAATCACATATTTTTTGTTCAATTTAAATGGAACTAAACCATTTTTAACATGCGTTTTAGCAAATTCGGGATCATATTCCCTATAATCAAAATAAATCACAAATAATTCAGTATCCATTATTTCTGCGAATAAATCAACGATTTTAGGCGAAATAGTGTTGCAAACGTAGAGAAGATTCCCACAACCAAATAAGTAATATTTAAATAAATCCTCAACACAATATATCTCTGTAGGCTTTTTATTTTGGCTTTTCATATATAATAATTAGCCTACATCTAATTTAAAGATTCCTATAAACTATAAATTTAAAAATAAAAATCAAATACTCTTCAATAATTCAATAAATTGATATTCATAAACTATATTAACACCCAATAAATTATCAACGAGTATTGATAATTCTAAGAGTAATGAGCCATATTTTACAGTGTAACTTAAAAGAGTGATATTATATTAAATCAATAATATCATTTAATTAAAGGAAAATCAATTGAATTTATCATTATTTTTAATATAACAACTTAATATTAACTTAATAACATATTAAGGTGTAATTAATGAAATTTAGAAAAAATAAAATTATATTCATCAGTTAAATTTTTTACACTAACGAATATTATCTATTTTCTTTGTAATGAACTAGATATTGACATAATTGTACTTATATCTTTTTGAAAAACAGAATCATCGTAATTAGTTTTTTCACTGTGGGTTATGATAACTCCATATGTATATCCTCCAGTTTCAAACTCAGCATATGTGAAATTTTCTGGTGTCGTATAGGCTCCTGTTTGTAATTGTTTGGTATAACTACATTTTTCAGCAAATCCACCACTAAAACTCTCTGTTTTTTCAACTTTTTTGTTAGATAAATAATCTGACTCTAATCCTGAATATTCTTTTGTTTTTCCCTTTTCTCGGCTTTGTCATTTTGTTAGTTGGGATTTTATGTTTTTCATCCAGCCGTTTTTTCTGTTGTATATCTGATTAAATACTCCATCTTCTGTTCTATATCGTTTTTTCTCGGCTTTTGGTAA
>NZ_JAFRKB010000041.1 GCF_017431965.1 Methanobrevibacter sp.
AAAAAATTAAGAATGGCAAAAGCAAACAAACAAAATAGGAGAATTCCAATCTGGGCTTATGCTAAAACTAACCGTAAACTTAGATACAGACCAAAACCTAGACATTGGAGAAGAAACAGTCTTAAATTATAAGAGGGGTTATTATGGAAAGAGTTTACACAATTCCACTTAGAAACGTTAAAAATGTTAAAAGGACTATCAGAGCTCCTAGAGCTATCAGAGAAGTCAAAATATTTTTAACCAAACACATGAAAGCTGAAGAAGTTAAAATTGATGAATCTATTAATCATGCTATTTGGGAAAGAGGTATTCAAAAAATACCTTCTAAAATTACTGTAAAAGCAGTCAAAGATGATGATGGTGTTGTACAAGCTACTTTAGCAGAATAGCTATAGTACCTTTTACCATGCTATTGAGTTAATGTGAGGTAACAATATGTTAAGAAGAGTAGATATTGTAGGAAATCCTAATGTAGGAGTGTTCATTCTAGCAACTGATGATTTGGCTATTGTTCCTTATACCCTTTTGGATGAAAAAGCTGAAATCGTTAAGGAAACATTGGAAGTCGAAGTTGTCAAATCTTCTATTTCAGGTAGTAGTCTCATTGGATCTTTAGCTGTAGCTAATTCAAATGGTATCGTTGTTTCCCCACATGTTTTAGATAGAGAAATTGAACAGTTTGAAAAGCTTGGCTTAAATGTTGCTACACTTCCGGGTCAATACACTGCCGTCGGAAACATCATTGCGGCAAATGATACTGGAGCTATTGTAAGCCCATTTTTAGGCGAGGAAGCTATTCAGGTAGTTGAGGAGACTTTGGATGTTAATGTCGAATCCACTTCAATGGTTGGAAGCGACATAATAGGTTCTTTAATTACCGTAACTAATAAAGGATTTTTAATTAGTAGTAAAGCTGTTAAAAGTGAAATCAATTTTGCTCAAGAGGTATTTGGTGTAGAAGGCGATATTGGTACTGTCGGAAGAGGTATACCTTTAGTTGGTGCATGCGCTATTTCCAATTCAAATGGAGCTATTGTTGCTAAAGACAGTACTGGTCCTGAAATGGCTAGAGTTGAAGAAGCGTTAGGCTTTTTGGATGATTTTTAATTAATATAATCATGAGGGATTTAATATGATAACAAAAATTTACAGAGTTAAAGGTACTTTTGTAATGGGCGATTCATATCATGAATTTACTAAAGAATACAAAGCTACTAGCGAATCTGATGTTGAAGAAAAAATCTATCAACGTTTCGGAAGTAAACATGGTATTAATAGGAACCAAATTTCAATTGATGAAATTGCTGAAATTACTCCTGAAGAAGTTTTAGACCCTATTGTAAAAGAAATTTTATAGATGCATTGTAAGGTGTAATTATGGAAGACCAACAAAGATTGAACAATCTTATTAATGAAATTAATGCATACACACAGCAATCCGATTTAATCAAGCAACAGATTGAATTGATTCAAGCTACAATTGCTGAAGTCGATGCATTATCCAACACTTTAGATGACATTGAAGGAAAAGATTCTGTTGAAGCTTTCGTTCCTGTTGGTGCTGGTTCTTTCATTAAAGGAGAACTTAAAAGTACTGATGAAATTATTGTAAGTATCGGGTCAGGCTATGCAATCAAAAAAGATGCAGACGGCGCTCGTGAAATAATCGCGGGGCAAAAAGAGGAATTGAAAGACAGTTTAGATAAGATGTTGGCTAACTTGCAGCAAGTTACCGATATTATCGGCTCTCTTCAAGCTCAAGCGGAACAAATCGCAGCTGCCGCTCAAGGCAACATGACTCAAATGGGTTAGTTACTTTCCCATTTTTTTTCTTTTTTTTTAAATTAATGTATTATCAATTCTATTTTTTAGCTATTTTTTAAATATTAAAAGGATTATAAATAGTAATATTATAATTTTATAGGTTGGATTATTTTGTTTGAATCTTTAAAAAAGAAGTTTTCACGAACTAGTGAAAAATTGGAAGAAGAGCTTATTGAAGAAGCCGAAAAAGAAGACAACCTCCAAGAAGAATCAGGTCAAAGATTTTCATTTTTTTCATTTGGACGTAAGAAAGAGGAGGAAAAAGAAGAGGAAGACGATTCTAATTTACTTCCTGAAGCTACAGAAGAAGCCGAAAGCGAAGATGTGGATATAGAAGAAGAAGTCGAAGAAAAAAAATCCGGTTTCTTTGGTTTTGGGAAAAAATCTGAGGATGAAAAAGAAGATGATGAGGAATCCTTGGAAGAGGAAGAAGTCGAAGAGAAGAAGTCCCACTTCTGGAGCAGGAGCAAGGATAAGTCTGATGAGGAAGATGATGAGGAATCCTTGGAAGAGGAAGAGGTCGAAGAGAAGAAGTCTCACTTCTGGAGAAGGAATAAGGATAAGTCTGATGAGGAAGATGATGAGGAATCCTTGGAAGAGGAAGAGGTCGAAGAGAAGAAGTCTCACTTCTGGAGCAGAAACAAGGATAAAAAAGAAGACATTTCTGCCGACGGTGAAGCTTCCGGAGGAATATTCTCATTTGTGCGTGAAAAGACCATTTCAGAAAAGCATGTAGAGGACATCTTATGGGAACTTGAGATGGAACTTCTGCAGGGCGATGTTGCTATGGAAGTGGCCACTGCAGTTTGTGAAAGTGTTAAAGAGGATTTGGTCGGTAAAAAAATCAAAAGAAGCAATGACATTACTGAATACACTTACCTCGCATTGAGAAATGCAGTATCAGACATAATCGATATTCCGGGAAAGTCAATGACTGAAATGATTGAAGAGAAAAAGGCTCAGGGCGAACCCCTTGTCGTGATGTTTGTCGGAATCAACGGAACAGGAAAGACAACAACAATCGGAAAATTGGCAAACTACTATCTTAAAAAAGGCTACACTCCGGTTATTGCCGCATCCGATACATTCAGGGCAGGAGCCATAGAGCAGGTCACCTATCATGCTGATAATGTCGGTGTTAAAATCATCAAGCACAAGAAAGGTTCAGACCCGGCAGCTGTTGCATACGATGCGGTCGAGCATGCAAAAGCCCAAGGAAAAGAACTGGTTTTAATCGATACTGCAGGAAGAATGCAGACCAATGTGAACCTTATGGATGAGATGAAGAAAATCAAAAGGGTTGCAAATCCTGATTTGGTTATCTTTGTTGGTGATGCTCTGACAGGTAACGACGCAACAGAACAGGCTTCCAAATTCAATGAAGCCATTGATATTGACGGAGTTATCCTTACAAAGGCAGATGCCGACAGCAAAGGAGGTGCTTCACTTTCAATAGGTTATGTCATTCAAAGGCCAATCATGTTTTTAGGTGTCGGTCAGGGCTATGACGACATCATGGAATACGATGCCGAATGGATGCTTGATCAGCTGTTCAGCGAAAGTGAAGATGAAGCTGAAGTTTTAGAAGAGTAAGGGCTTTAATATTTCCTTTTGGATAAAGCTTTTAATCTCTTTTTTTCTATATTTTTTTGTTTATCTGATTGATATTGTCTTTTTTGGCGATTGGTTGTTGTTTCATTGTTTCTCATGATGGTTACAAGGTCAATTGAATTTCCGCTGCATGCCATAAGTATTCTGATTTCCTTATAGTCCTTTGAGCTTGGCGCCTTGTAGACTACTGCATATAAATCATTTTCAACATGTTCCCAGCTTATCGGTTCTTCTTCAATCAGGCAGTCGACCACATATTTCTGGCTTAAACCATTTTCGGCGAGTCTTTCCTGAAAGTGTCTGTTTTCAAAACACCAGTTTATGCCTGATGTTTCGCCCATCATAAATTTATCAAAAACGTTCATTCTTTCACAACAATATTATATTATGTAAGTTTAATATATTATACATAGATGATATTATGGCTGAGAAAACTGAGTGGGACTCATCAATAGCGTTCATCTTTGCAATGATTGGGGCGGCAGTTGGTCTTGGAAACATCTGGCGTTTCAGTTATGTTCTTTATTCCAACGGTGGAGGTTCATTTTTCATTCCATACTTCACTGCAATCGCTATTATGGGTGTTCCATTTTTAATATTGGAATATGGTGTAGGATTCAGTTTCAAGGATTCGTTTTCAAATATCCTAAAGAAGATCAAACCTCAATTTGAATACATCGCCTGGGCACTGGTTCTTTTCGTTTTTATAGTAACAATCTATTATATGGTAATCCTGAGCTGGGATTTGGTATACCTTTTAAGCAGTTTCACTTTCAGTTGGGGAACTGATGCGGCGCTTTACTTCACCAAAACCGTTGGTGGAAGCTCCAATCTCTCAAACGCAAGCTTTTTGCTTCTACCTACAACAATATGTGTACTCCTGCTTTGGGTCGTATTGTGGTTCATTTCCCACAAGAACGTCGATGAGGGTATAGGTAAGGTTTCAAAGATTCTCATCCCTGCCCTGTTTGTCATAATGGGAATAATCGTTGTTTATGCTTTGACATTGCCTGGCGCAGGCATCGGTATCGATACATTGCTCAACCCTAACTGGGGCATGCTTTTGGACGTCAACATTTGGCTTGCGGCATTCGCCCAAATCATATTCTCCTTGAGTATGGGTCAGGCTATCGCCGTGACATATGCAAGCTATTTGCCTGAAAACTCCAAACTGATTGATAATGTACTGATTGTGGTTGCATCCAA
>NZ_JAFRKB010000042.1 GCF_017431965.1 Methanobrevibacter sp.
AAATATATTGTAAAACAAGATTATAAATAATTGAAAAAACAGATATTATAATTGTAACATTCGCAATATGACGATGTGGTCGACGGTGTTGGCGCACCTCACACATCGCATACTGCCGGTTACTAAAAATAGTCCACGGGAGACGTGAAAGTATCTTTGTAACCAATAATTATTTATGGTTAAAATACTATTTAAATTTTTGTTTATTTGCAAAATCAAATATGCAAGAATTTAAATTAGTCGCAAACGAAATGCGAGGTTCTAAATCATTAGCGAATGCTATCGCTAATTTTTTCAATGATAATTTTTTGAAAAAATTATTAAAAATCATGAATAATTTTACTCCTTATTTTCACGAACATAATCCTCAACAAGTTGGTTCATGATTGCTTTGACAGTTGTTTTCTGTCTCTTTGCAATGATGTTGATTTCAGTTCTTAAATCTTCATCAATATCAAATACCATTCTAACTGTTGTCATTTAAAGCTCCTCCACTTTTTTTAGTAACTTCTATGTGTTATATTTGTTAATAACATTATTTAAAGTTAATTATATTTACTTAAATAATGTTTTAAGATTATAATATAATATAGTAAACTTTAAATAAGACTTAGTATAAATTAATAATCAAGAAGAATTTTCAATGTTTTGGCGGACAATGAAAAATCTTCAAAAAATAAAAGGGAGACGTGAAAGCGTTGACATTAGAAATAGAAAATGAGAAATTAATAATCGATGGCCGTGTCATCGGCGATGAAGAAAAAATAATTAGTCATCTTGAAAAATCACTCAAGTATGATGAATGTAAACCTATTTTTGAAGAATTAAAAACCGAAAACACTTTACTCAAAGAGAAATTAGAACATATTTCAATTTGGGATTTAAGTGAAGCTGAACAAGAAAAAGCTGGTAGAGCATTAGCCAGAGCTTTATTAGGTGGTGCATAACTATGACCGCACCAACCAAACTCTTTTTAGAATTCGATGACATCCCACAACATAACCGTTGGGAAGTAATTGATGAAGAAGGTTTTTGCATAGGAGACGGTGCTGAAATTGACAATGCTGTTGCATCAGCAAGAAAAAGAAGTAACGCACCCATCTATTTAAATGGCGAATTATATGATGAAGTGAAAAAGAATACCTCTTCTAAACTCTTTTTAGACTTTAAGGAAGATAGCAAATTCCACGTCATTGATGAAAACAAAAAATCTATCGGAGCTGCATACGAAATTCCTGATGCAGTTAAACAAGCAAGACTTGTTTCCAATGTTCCAATTGATTTTGAAGACTCATACTGTGGTTTTACTCGCCTTATGGTAACTGAAAAACCATCTGAAGCTATTGCAGATTCTGAAACTTTCATCGCTGCATTAGCAGAAATAGGAGGAATGAAAGTCACTAAACTATTCGATGACAACATGCACTTCATCGGATACACCATGGACCCTATTGAAGAAAACGATTTCATAAAAGCAGAACTTGCAACAGAACAACTTGAAAATGAGCAAGTATCTGCAATAGGTAGTTACTTAGGAGATGATTAATAATGATGATCTCCTTAGTATCAGATTCTGAATTATCAGAAATGAAATCAACTCTTAGAGCATTACGCAAAAAGAGAGATAAAGTTTCTGTAGAAATTGCTGAAAAATTAGGTATAACTGGATCATATGTTATATCCCAGTTAAACCTCAATGACCCAAGAGTCACTCATTTAAGAGATGAACTCTACAGATTAGAGTCAAAAATCGATGAACTATTCTGGGAAATTGAAGAAGCAGAAGCAATCCAAAATAATGAACATGACCGTTATCTTGCAAGAAAAAAATGCACAGAATTTTTAGGAGCTTTAGGTGATAAAGCAGCAAATGAGTTCTTAATACAAAACCACCTGACAACAATTACATTAGTGGAAGAAGTATTAAAAAATCCTAATTTTCTTAAAGAAAAATACACTCAAGGACCTAACAATTCATGGTTGCCAATAATTAGAATCGAAGATAACATGGTTTTTGTTAAAACCATTCGTGGAGTTGAACCTGCAAGAAAAGCAAATGCTAAATGCGAAGAAGTTAAAGTCGGAGATTTAGCATTATGCAAATCAGTACGTAATCACCTATTCATGATAGATTACACACATCAAGGAGTGGAAGCATGAATGAAACCACAACAAAAATCAGAAAAAACTACCATTCCATTGTAGACGCATGTAAACTAAACACAATGGAAAAATGGGTAATCGAAGAGGAAATCACTGACACACTCTATGAAAAAGGATATGAAATTGTTAATGTTTGTACTGCACCATGTGAACATGGATATTTCAATGCATTAGAATGTTTCACTACTATTGCAGATAAATTAGCAGAACAAATCAAAAACAAAGGATTTGAAATTATCCAAAGAAAAAATCCAAATAAAAAAAGCATTTCCTGGATAATATTCCCATACAACCTCTGCATTGAACTAGCAGATCATGTTGCTGATTTTGAGGTGATAAAATGAAAGAACCCGCAAGATTAGCTAAACAACAAGAGATTAATGTTTCTCCGTTTAACTTAAGTGGTTGGGTGTTACTACACCCAACTGCAATAATTTTTGCAGTAATGTTTACATTGTTCATCTGTGGATCATTATACTTTGCCTTCACAGGCCATGCTGCTGTTGACAGTGGAGGTATGAGGAATTTTTTAGCAAACGGGATGTGATTACTAATGAAATGTATTGACATTCGAGACATCCAACCCCATGACTCCATCTCAGATGTATACACCACCAGTAAATTCATTGAACGCAAAGGAATACCTATTGATGAATTCACATTAGGTAATTGTCATGAGGCAATCGAAGAAGCAGTAGATGACCATCAATTACCTATTACTCAAGTAGTAATGGAAGAAGCATATCCAACTGATAATGGAATCCAATCATGGACCACTATCGAAGGATACATTATAGGAGGTTCAAGTTAAAATGAAGACATTTAAAGAGTCATGCGAAGACATGACAAAACTCATAGAATCATGTTGGGATGAAAACAACCCAAATGATGGTAAAACTTTCGATGAAAGGTTAGCAGAAAAAACTGCTAATCTTGAAGGCCA
>NZ_JAFRKB010000001.1 GCF_017431965.1 Methanobrevibacter sp.
AAATATATTATGGAGCATTATTTGAAAACGAGAAAAAAATAGAATTCAATCGGGATATGCTATTTGAGTATCCTAATATCCTGAAAGATATAAATCCTAATTTAAGTGAGAATATATACTCTATGATGCAGGTTATTGATTTCGACGATAATGAGGCGGAATTTTATCATGACATGAATAAGGACGAAACAATGTGTATTTTCAAATAATTATATCAGCTTTAAATAAGTTTTAATGGATTATATTCCATTATTTTTGGGCAGGTGGGTGGGACATATGCCTTTTTTATTTGTAATAATTCTTTTTTTCACAAAAAAGATTTTTCAAATAAAAGAAAAATGTATGACAAAATATTCGACGTGATTAATAGCCCTATTTATTTAATAATAGGGTTATTTTCACATATTTTTTTTATACCGACAATGAATCTAATTCTATTGACAATAGAAATATATTATATAACTTATTCTTGTTATTCATTGTCTTGATATTCGATTATTTCAAATATTCTTTTAATGCTTGAAAATGAGGTTTCAAGAGAAGTTATTGAAGCACTTACTTTTTTTAGAGGATTTGTTAACATTTGTCCATAAAGAATAACTGCCAATAAAGTACCCAATTGTATTTCATTAGACACTAGGAAATAAAAACCTATAATATAAACAGTAATATTGCTTATATTTGTCAAAAATGTTGTTATTGGCAGTAATACATTAGAAATATTTCTTGATTTGATGAAATGATTAGATACAATTTCATTGATTTTTTCAAATCCCTTTTCGTGATATTGATTTCTATTGTTTAGACTTCTTTCAAAATAGCTCATCATACGCCCTAATTGTTTTTGATGATTCTCATAGGGCTTTTTGGATTTGACATCACACAAATAAAAACAGGCAATATAAATTGGTAAAGTTACCAGATATATCAGGCTTAATCTCCAGTCAGTTGTCAAAATCAGTATGATTACGAAAATTATTGATAGAAACTGCGCAAAGATTTCTGAAATGTGGATTGTGACAAACTCCCTGATATTCATCAAATCATTGTTTAATCTGGAAAAAATGTGTCCTTTAGAGTTTTGCTGAAGGAATTTTGAATCGATAACATCTATTTTGTCAAACAGTTCCATCCTTAAATTATGGGCTATTTTTTCACCAATAAAAATCATAAAACGATTAGATGGTAATTTTAACAGATTTCCTACAAAATACAATCCGAATAATAAGGCAATATTTAAGAAAATAGTCAAATCATGAGAATAGTTTGTGTTGCTTACAATTAAGTTAATTATATTTCCTGCAACTTTAGGGGCATAGACAAGGCACAATGTGGAGGTGGTAAGCAGAATCATTGAGACTATTACTTTATTCATGTGATGGTTTAATACTTTATTGAATTTTCGGATAATTTCCTTTCTGTCAACAAATATATTTTTCTCATCGTTTCCAATGTCTTCTTTAATAATTTCTATTTTATTTAAATTATCTGCATTTTGAGTTATAATTTTATCTTCTAAAGTCAGAACTTCTTCTAAACGTACGGAAGTAGCATAGGAACGTGGCTATCTCTCAATTAGGGTTGGAACAACAGTTAATGTGGTTAAAAAGTATAATAGATATTGTATTATGGTCACTGAATCAATTGCACTTTTGGCTTCAAAACCTATATGGAACCCGGAACTCATCATTGCCAATAGAATCACAATGACAACATCTAAAACCAATAATAATACATGACCGAGGTAATATTGGCTTAATTGATATTTGATGTTTTTATCATAGGAGTCATCACATGCTTTTTTAAACTCATTCCTAGCTTCGTGTTTTTTAAATGGAATATTATTGGTAAAATTTGTGATTTTGGACACGAATAACACGTTGAGTTTTCCATATGTCTTTTTAGCCTTAAAGAATATTTCTGTAATTTGCTTTAATCTTAAAATTAAAATTATTGATACTATAATGGTAAATGTTGCAAACAGGGCTGCGAAAATCTTATCGATGAATGCTATTTCAATAGTGATTCCTATAAACACGAATGGAATTATTAGTAAATGTTGAAGCATCATCATTATAAATCCCTGTTCGGAGTACATTCCTCTGGTTGATCTTGAAATCAAACCTGTGATTTTAAATTTGTTTATCTCTTCATCAGGCAAGTTCATTAGGATATGAAATATCTTCTCACGGGTGAGGTAAGCTGCCTTTGATGAAACTCTGGTTGAGAGAAAAGAAACTGCATAAATTGTGATTATGGAAAGTATTGTATATATTATCATGAATAATCCATCATCAAAAAGCAGATTTATCTTTTGGCTTTTAAGGTCTTTTAAAGCGATACTGAATAGATTAATGATTTCTATTTGGAAAATAGTTTGAAGAATTACTAAAACTAAAATAATCAGTAGTGTCTTCCATTGATTTCAATGCAAACTTCAAAAATTTCCTCATGAAAATAGTTTAGATTTTAAAATTAATATAGATTATTTTTCAATATATCTATCAATTTAATATTGTCTGTGTCTTAAGGAGGCCACATAACAATGAGAACCTTTTTATCATATCCTGAAAGAAATATTATATGATTTATTCAGAATTAAAGGTTTTATTGAATTTGGTTGCTTATTTTTTATAATTGAAGTGAAATTTCAAGTGTAAATCTGAATAAATAATAATCAGATTACTTTAAAAGATTCTAAGTAAAAATCGGAATAAGAATTGATTTTTAAAAAATTTTTGCAAAAAATCAAATAGGATTTTTACAAAGCATATATAATTAACACTTTAAAGTTTTTAAATATTGGGAGATATAGCTATTTATATATAATTTAAAAATGTAAAATAGTATTAATTAAAATTGATTGAGGTTATTTTATGAAAACTCATGCGATAGTTGTGGTACTTTCATCTCTACAATACTTTTTTTAAGATTTATAATAATTAAAGATTTTCATTCGTATAAAACGCATGATATAATTCGTAACCTTATTAATTTATAGTGTTTGGAACAGATTCCAATCCATCATTATAGTCACCGACACTGAAAATTATAAAAATTTCTCCTCCCAATTTTTCCAATAACTTGACTTATCAACTACTTTTTTAAACTCTGTTAAAAATAAATATTTTAGCTGCGGCATGCTTGAAATGTATTTTCTAGAAATTATTGCTTTTATTGTTCTCCATACTTGTTCTATTGGATTATATTTTGGAGAAAATGGCGGTAAATGTATTAAATCCATATTTAGAACATTGCATAATTCTGTGAAAAATATTGCATGATGTACACTATAATTGTCTAAAATAACTGCTATTGGTTTTTCCATGATTAATTCATGTTGTAATTCCTTATCTGAAAAAAATGCCAACAACATTCCTTTTTGAAGATTTTCAAGCACTGAATGACTTTTTGTATTAAAATTAAGTGGATTTCTTTCAAGTCTTTGACATAGTTCTTTAATTGTTCGGCTTCTTTCAGATAAACTTTTAATGTTAATACTAATTTATTATAGTTATCTTCCTCATTAATGGTATCTAATATGTTTTCTAGAAATAATTCTTCATTATTGATTATTTTTTTAATTTAGATTCTAATTCTGGGTTTTCTATATTTTTGATGACGATGGTGATCATAAATTTCATCATTTCAAAGGTTTTAGTGTTATCTAAGAATGATACAAACGAATTTCCATTAATTGATTGAACTCCAAGGGCATTGATTGAAATTCTCTCTGTTGGTTGTTCTTTAATGTTTTTTGTACCTCTTTTATGATATGTTCTTTGACTATTGTCCTGATTTTGACAATAGGTTTGATCCAAAAACACGACAGTGAAATTTTCTAAATCTAAATGTCAGGTGTTTTTTTTAACTGTTCTTCAGCATCAGCAGGCATTTTAGTATAGATTTTATATGGTTTTGTGTAAGAATAGTCTAATTTCTTCATTAACCTTTCTACACTTCTAATACTATATTCAACGCTAAATTCTTTTTCAATTTTTTCTTTAACTTCTCTTGCAGTTTTCAATTCTTCTTTTTGTATTATCTCATCTAATAAAATAAGCTGTTCATTCGTTAGTTTAGATTGACCTTTAGAACCTTTTTTTCTTTTTAATCCTTCTATTCCACCATTATTCCATTGTTTTATCC
Source organism: Methanobrevibacter sp. (assembly GCF_017431965.1). GTDB lineage: Archaea > Methanobacteriota > Methanobacteria > Methanobacteriales > Methanobacteriaceae > Methanocatella. The sequence goes on from NZ_JAFRKB010000001.1 coordinate 4,150, forward strand.
AATTATATGCTGTGCCTTGACTAATGTCATGTTTTTTTATGATTTCTGATATGGGTTCGTCATGCAAAACATCTAAAATCACATATAATTTATTTAAGACTCTCGTATCGTTTTCTAATTTTTTTATTTCAGTTTGAACTTCTGAAATGATTCCATTGTATTTTTTAATAAGTTTTTGTTCTGCCATAATGTTATTTATTGTGTTTCATAGTATTTATAATTTTCAGTGTCGTGAACTATACATATATATTGTTTCGACGATAAAAATCATATTGTATAATTAATTTAATTTTATTGAAAAATATGTTACTATTTTTTCTTTAGAATTGAACATTATAATTATCAAGCATGAAAAGCATATTTTTTCATAAAATGGAGATTAAATATGAAGATTAAAAAAAGAATAATCTTGCTGACGCTTGTCATTTTTCTATTGAGCCTCGCAAATGCATATGCGAGTGAAATGGATGACACACTGGCAAGTGAAGATGCAAGTCAAATCGAGGTGTCCTCAACAGTTGAGGATACACTACAGGCAAGCGAAACGCTTGAACAAACAGATGATAATGGAGCTGAGCTGAAATCAACCGATGAGGATGAGCTCTCAAGCTCAGGGGAATTTGGCGAGCTTCAAAAACTGATTGATGACGCTTCAGACAAAAGCACAATCAATCTGGAACGCAATTACACCTACACTATAGGTGTAGACAATATAACTGAAGGAATAATCATAAGCAAGAACTTAACAATCAACGGTAACGGATTTGCAATAGACGCACAGGGCAAGTCAAGAATATTAAATATTAAAAACGGCACAAATGTTGTCTTGAACAATATCATATTCACAAACGGATACGTTAAGGGCTATGGTGGAGCCATCCTTTCAAATGGTACTGTGAATATTGTTGGATCCACTTTCACCAACAACACTGCAGCCGGTGTAGATGGCTTTGGTGGTGCAGTTTTCTTTAATGCTAAGGGTAGCGTGGAAAACTGTAATTTCAAAGCTAACGCAGCACAGGCAGATGGTGGTGCAGTTTACCTTGTTAACGAGAGCACTATTAAAAACTGTAATTTCATAGATAATAACGCAACCGGTAAAGATAGCGGTTATGGTGGTGCAGTTTTAGTTCAACAAAAGGGTACCATTGAAAACTGTAATTTCATTAACAATGCCGCTTCTTTTTCCGGTGGTGCTGTCAGCATGTTGTCAGGTAATGTGACAAATTGTAGTTTCGCCGGCAACACTGCATCTAAGTGGGCAGGGGCTCTCACTATGGGGTCAGGTAATCTGCGTGATTGTAATTTCACAGACAACGCTGCCGAATATGGTGCTGGTGCTGTCAATTTGCATCGTGGTAATGTGACAAATTGTATTTTCACCAATAATGCTGCTGAGGACAATGGCGGTGCTATGGCCATGATTTCAGGAAATGTGACTGATAGTATTTTCACAGCCAACACAGGATATGATGGTGGTGCAGTTTACTTCGATACTTCCGGCACTGTTGAAAATTGTAATTTTTCAGCCAACAATGCAACAAGTTATGGCAGTGCTGTCAGGATGAGTTCAGGTAGTGTATCAAATTCTAATTTCACAAGCAACATGGGAGATCATGGTGCTGTCAACCTGGGTTCAGGTAATGTGGATAATTGTAATTTTGTGAATAATACCGCTTCTAATGATGGTGGTGCAGTTTACATCTATAAAAATGGTGCCGTGTCAAATTGTAATTTCACAAACAACACTGCAAAAAATGGTAATGCAATTTTTATCAGTAAAGGCAACATTTCCGGCTGTGACTTTAGGAATAATTATATAAGTGAAGGCGCAATTCATTCAGTGACTGGAAATGTTACTTTGTCTAATAATATTTTGGATGTTAATGATGTTATGCAGAGTAATAATTTCACACATGTTCAAAATTTAATAAACAAGGCCGATAGTGGGGATACAATCTTTATAGATGGATCATATTATGGTTTTGGAATACCAATCAGAATTACAAAAAGTTTAACATTAATTGGAACAAATAATGCAACATTAGATGCAAGAAAACTATCAAAAATATTTTATATAACTGCAGACAATGTTACACTTAAAAACATGTGCTTCACGAACGGATACTCACAAAACGGAGGCGCAGTTTACTTCAATAGAACTGGTATTGTTGAAAATTGTAATTTCATAAACAACACCGCAAATGAGGATGGCGGTGCAGTCTACTTCAATTGTTCCGGCACTGTTGAAAATTGTAATTTTACCAACAACAGGGCAAATTACGCTTGGGGTGGTGCAGTTTTCTTTAAGAATCAAGGCACTGTGAAAAACTGTAATTTTATCAACAACACTGCTTCTGAATTGGGTGGTGCAGTTTACTTTGTTGGTAATGGTGAAGTGATAAATTGTAATTTTACTAACAACACTGTTTCTATAGATGGTGGTGCCGTTTTCTTTAATGAAAATGCTACTGGTAATGTGACATATTGTAATTTTATTAACAATACTGCTTCTGTAGATGGTGGTGCAGTTTGCTTCTGGAGTATCGGTAATGTGGCAAATTGTAATTTTGCGGATAATTCTGCTTCTCATGGTGGTGCTGTCAACTTAGGTTCAGGTAATGTGGCAAATTGTAATTTTATCAACAACACTGCTTCTGAAGAGGGTGGTGCAGTTTACTTCGCTGATAATAGTGAAGTGACAAATTGTATTTTCACCAATAACACTGCTAGGGTGGGCGGTGCCATGAGAATATATTCCGGAAATGTGACAGATTCTATTTTCACAGCCAACACTGCAGGATATGGTGGTGCTGTTTACTTTGACTATAATGGTGCTGCGGAAAACTGTAATTTCACAGCCAACACTGCAGAATATGGTGGTGCTGTTTACTTCGATGAGGATTCTGCCAATATAATGAACTGTAATTTCATTAACAACAATGCTTCTTCTTCTGGCGGTGCTGTCAATATGCACAACGGTAATGTGGCCGATTGTAATTTCACCGGCAACACTGCTGATTCTTATTCTGGCGGTGCTGTCGTAATGGATTCAGGTAATGTGATAAATTCTATCTTCACAGCCAACAAGGCAGCCAGAACTGGTGGAGCAATATATGTTGGAGCACAATCAACCAACAACAATTTCTCAGGCCAATTCTATAATAATCAAGCAGGACAAAGCGGTGGAGCAATATTCTTCCGCAATTCAGTCGAAAACAATACTTTCGATGGCATTTTCAAGGACAACACCGCAGGCTACGGTGCGGGAATGTTTTTCTACAATGATGCAAACGGCAATAGGATTAAAGGCGACTTTATAAACAACACTGCCCAATCCTGTGGTGGGGGAATGTTTTTCTACTTCACAACCGATAAAAACAACTTCTCAGGCAGTTTCATCAACAACAGTGCTTTAGGTCTGCTTGATCCGACAGTCGGAAACGGAGGGGCAATAACATTCAAGAACGTATCCACCAACAGCATTTTCACTTGTGATTTCATTAACAACACTGCAAACCTGAACGGTGGAGGCGTAAACTACCGTGAAAGTCCTTCCAACATCACATTCAACTCTAACTTCATAAACAACACTTCCCCTACCGGCGGAGGAGTCAATTTCTTTGAAACATTCGAGAATGTCGTATTCAATGGAGAGTTCATCGGCAACTCAGCAGATAAAGGTGGTGCAATCGCCACTGTAGATGGAATCATCAGGAATGTTTCATTCAAGGCCAATCATGCTGAAGATGAGGGTGGAGCAGTTTATTTCAAAGGATCCGCTGTGGTTGAGAATTGTAATTTCACTAACAACACTGCAGACTATGGTGGTGCGGTTTACATTTTTGGCACTGGTGAAGTGAGGGATTGTGTTTTTATTAATAACACTGGTTTTGAATTTGCTGGCGCTTTAATGATGATTTACGGTACTGTGAGTGATTCCAGTTTCACCGGCAACACTGCACACATTGGCGGAGCTGTCAGAATCAACGGTGAAGCTACTGTGACAAGGTGTAATTTCACTGACAACACTGCAACATTGGAAGGTGGTGCAGTCTACTTAGGCTCCCCAGGTAATGTGACATTCTCCAATTTCATCGGCAACAAAGCAACCGGCGACGGTGTTGGGGGCGGAGCAGTCCTCTTATATGAGGGAGGCAATGTATCATATTCCAATTTCACCAATAACCATGTATCCACTGATGGTGGAGCGGTTCACTTCTATGATAATGGTACTCTAGGCGATTGTAACTTCTATGATAATGAGGCTGGAGTTACTGGTGGTGCGGTTTACTTCTATAATGATGGTACAGTTTCAAACTCTAATTTCATCGGCAATGAAGCGAATGGTGAGAAAAGTTCTGGTGGAGCAATTTGCTTTGATGAGGCAGGAAATGTTATAAATTCTATTTTCAAAGCCAACAAGGCAAGCGGTGTTGGCAGTATGGGAGGTGCTGTCTTAATTGAAAATTCCGGTAATGTGACCAACTGCAGGTTTGAAGATAACTCCGCAGAATTTGGTGGAGCTGTCTCATCTGACAGGACCGTTAATATCGCTGATTGTAATTTCACAGCCAACCGTGCATCAGTAGAGGGCGGTGCTTTCTATACTGGTTCCTGCAATATTGAAAATTCCAATTTCACCAACAACATTGCAAGTAATGGGAGATACAGTGGTGATGGTGGTGCTGTTTACATCAACGGCAATGCCACTGTGGTAAATTGTGATTTCATAGGCAATGAGGCCGGTGTAGGTTCTGCAATTTACTTCTGGAATCTCCACGAATCCAAACACGTCAGGTCCATTTCCCACTCCACATTCCTGAACAATAAGGCAAATATGGATTCTATAGCCCCATTTACTTTAACAGTCAATGGAACTAATATTGAAATTGCTTTCCATGGTAACAATAACCTTTTTAATGCAATATTGTCCAGACTGAAAGGGGATGTCAATGTCACAAACGTTACCTACTGGGGAGCAAGCGGTATTGAGAACACTGGTGATTCCACTATTGTGCCTGTCATGTTATATACACAAGCCGGCCAGAACGTTACTGTTAGGGGTGTTGTCGACGGTGTTGAAGTCAATATAACTAGAAGCACTGACGCTGAGGGTAAAATAGTCCTTGAAAATGTCAGAGAGTATAATATAACCGTAAGCCACGATGAGGATTCATACTACTTCTCTGGAAAAACATTTTTCACAAGCAGGCAGTTAAGCTTAAACATGACTGATATCACAACCAACGACTTTACAGTCAACATAACTGCAAAATCTGACATATTTGAAGAGTATATGTCTGGTGAAATGATTTTCAGGGTTGACGGTCAAGAACTCTACGCAAGTTATGCAGGTAATGGAACCTGGTGGGCAATGCACACATTTGATGATTTCGGCACTTACAAGGTCAGCGCATTATTCAACGGACCATACAATGTAATCGTCCGCAATGGAACTATAGTCGTAAATAAAATCAAAACAGAAATAACTGGATCTGCAATAACTGCCACATATAATGTGAACAAATATCTTGTAATCACATTAAAGGACGGTACCGGCAAGGCTTTAAGCGGCGTTAAGGTGACTGTTAACTTGAACGGTGCTAAAACCTACACTACCGACAGTAACGGTCAGATTAAGGTTTCCACTAAAGGGCTTGCTCCTAAAGCATACACTGCCAAGGTAGCATTCAACGGAGATGCCGTTTATGACAAGTCCGCTAAGGATATTAAAGTCACCGTTAAGAAGGCCACTCCTAAACTGACTGCCAAAAAGAAAACCTTTAAAACCAGTGTCAAAACCAAAAAGTACACTATTACATTAAAGGACAATACCGGCAAGGCAATCAAGAAGGCTAAAGTCACCCTGAAAGTCAAAGGCAAAACCTACAAGGCCACTACCAACAGTAAAGGTAAGGCTACCTTCAAGATTACCAAACTCAACAAGAAAGGAACCTTCAAGGCAACAATAACCTATAAAGGAAACAAGTACTACAACAAGGTATCTAAAAAAGCCAATATCAAGGTTATTGTAACCTTCAAGACAGTGTCCAAAGGAAGCAAGGACAAGTCAACCGTTAAGGAAATCCAGCAGGCTTTAAAAAATAAAGGTTACTATTTAACTTATCAAGGCCATTACTTGAAAGTGGATGGTAAGTTCGGTAGCTGCACATTCAGGTCCGTTAAGGAGTTCCAGCATGACAATGGTCTTAAGGTGACTGGTAAGGTTGATGAGAAGACTGCTAAAAAACTTGGAATAATTTAAATAAGGATTTTAATTCCTTATTTTCTTCTCTTTTTTTAAAACTAATTTTCCGCACAATATTGTCTTCAAGATAATTCAATCATCAATCATTTTAATAAAAATAATTTTCATAACATTTATTTTTAGGCAATGTTTTTTACATTAACGCCAAAGGTATGGAAAATCTATTTTCTTTGAAGTTCTGCATATATATCATCTACTTTTCAAATTCAAATTTCAATTAACAAATGGCAGCCGTTAATGTTAATATTACTTTTTTTATTATATTATTTATATAAATAAGATAATAAAATATTATTTATGACATTAATAAAAGAATTGCAAATCAATATTGCAATGAGCAATTACACTCAAAGAAGCAGTAGCTATTCAGCCAACTATGATTATCTATACTTGGATAACTTAATGGATAGTTCTTACGCTACTTTATTCAGAAATGACTTGAAAAATCTAAAGATTAAAACAAAAGATGGAAATTCATGTCAGTTACTTTACCTTCCAAGTTATGGATCTCAAGCTGCAGCTATACTTGCAAGAATTCCTGCAAGTAAAATTTCACAAACAACAAAGCTGATCCTTGAAGTTCATGACACAACATTTTCAAGCACATTAACGCCAGTTTATCTGCCTTTCATGTTAGGGTGGTGGGAGTCTTGTCTGTTGGTAATATGTTTTTTTCATTTTTTAGGGAGGTCTATAATTATCAGTTTTGATATCTAACGTTTTCAAAATTGGTTTTGGATTATAGTATACATTTTACTATTTTTCTGCCCATCATAATTAAGTTCCATAGTCAACTCGATAAGTTTATTTTATCAGTTTTTGATATTAAGGTTTCCAAAAACGACTTGTGTTATTGCATTGCTAAAGTATTATATATGTGGGTATTAATTAAATAGCTATTAATTATATATAACTTAAAAATTAAATTATTAATTAATTAAAATTATTTTGGAGAGAGAGTTTATGAAAACTCATGCGATAGTTGTGGTACTTTCATCTCTACAATACTTTTTTTAAGATTTATAATAATTAAATATTTTTAATTGCCATAATCGGCTATTGTTTATATAACTGAAGATATTTTTATAAATTTCTAGCTACATATTATTA
>NZ_JAFRKB010000043.1 GCF_017431965.1 Methanobrevibacter sp.
AACTCAACAGTCACATTAACAGGACGTACACCATCCTGATTATCAGAATCATTCCAAACCTTAGTAACATTCAAACTAGTCACATTTGGAACGTAAGTGTTAGTAACAGTCCAGTTATAAGCAGTACTGTTATTTACAACTGTAGTATATCCGTCAATATGTAAATCAACTTCACGAATAGTGTAATTGATCACACTACCAGCACTATAAACCGGTAAATCAACGAAAACATGAGTCCAATTATTAGCCTCACTTAAAACAGTAGTATTAACAACAGCAGTACCATTCCACAACTCAACAGTCACATTAACAGGACGTACACCATCCTGATTATCAGAATCATTCCAAACCTTAGTAACATTCAAATTAATATATTCCATTAAATAAGTGTTTGTAATAGTGAAATTACAGTAGGTGTAATTTTCATAATCTGTAATATTAGTGATTACTGTTGTATAATTAGCAACAGGCAATTCTTTTACAGTATAATTGATTACTTCACCTTCATCATCTAAAACTGGTAAATTTTCGAAAGTGTAGTTCCAATTATTGTCTTCGGATAATGTTACAGTTTCAATTACGCCATTATCATCCCATAATTCAACGGTTACGTTATTAGGTCTGAGTCCGCTTCTGTTATTATTATCATCCCAAACTTTAGTAACATTAATATCTCTAACGTCAATTACTCTGAACCATGTTTCGTTAGCGATTTCAGTGTAATATAAAGTTTCAGGATAATGTGCGGTAACTCTATATCTTCCAACACCCAAATCAGATAAATCTAATCTTATACTACCTGAAATATCAGTTCTATCATTATCATTAATTGGTAATGCCCTTTCACCTATTTTTGTAACAGTATAATATATTACTTGATCATCTTCTAAATCATCCAGATATAATTTATTACCATTATCACTGTTTTGATAGCCTATAACAGGAGTAATATCTTCAGTTGGGGTTGTTTTATTTGTTCTATTTTCGTTATTATAAAACGAATATGTTACATTGTTTAATACAATTTCGCAATACTCCTCCTCATCAGGATCATACCTGCTGTGGATAGCATTAATTATATTGTCTCCGCCTATATGGGAAATGGTTATGATTTTTTTATCTTTTGTATAGAAAACCGTACCGTTTCCAGGAAGTATAGGCAGACAGTAAGTGTGTGCCTGATTGTCAAAGAATCTTGAATCATGCACCCTTACATCAGAAGACCATTGTACATAGATTGCTGAACCGTTTGTTGCAGTGTTGTTGTAGAAATTTCCTTGAATATCTGCACCAAAGGCCCAATCTAAATGGAAAGCTCCACCTTCACCTCTATCTCTTCCTATATTACCAGTTGCGTGATTGCTTTCAAAGGTGGAATTCTTAATTATTAAATCCATTCCGAATAAAATTTTTGCAAATCCACCGTTTTCGGCAGTGTTGTTGAAAGCATAGATGTCATCGAAATATGCATCCGCACTAGCTATCAATACTCCACCACCGTTATCATCAGCAGTGTTAGAAATGAAGTTGTTATGGGTGAAATTGGCACCGTCTCCTTCAATGGCTGCAGCACCACCCATGGAGTTAAATCCTGTCACATTGTTGAATGTGAAATTGTTATTGATGAATAATGTGTTTCCACCATAAATAAATACTCCACCACCAAGGTTTCCATGGTTAAATGAAATGTCATTATTTAAAAATGTAGAATCATCACCTTGAATATTGATTGCACCACCGTTACCTGTTTCATAGTCACCTTCAATTTTTATAGCAGTGTTTTCCCTGAATGTGGAATTCTGAACGGTAGCACGTTCTCCAATAATATAACTGGAACCACCTTGAAGTGCAGTGTTGTTTATAGAAGTCACATTGTCAAATAATGCATCATCACCTCTGACGTAAACAGCACCACCATCTTCACCGGCTTTACAGTCTGAAATAGTTACATTGATGAACTTACAGTCATTACCTGCAACATCCAAACCACCACCGCGAATTGAAGCGGAATTGTTGTTTAGATTGGAATTTTGTACTGTAACATTGTTTCCACCAATAAATGATGAACCTCCACGTTGGGCGGTGTTATTTGTTGAATTTACATTATCGAAAAATGAATTATTACCAATAACGTAAACTGCACCACCGTCGGTACCTGCTCTGTTATTGGACAAGCTGACATTGATAACGGAACAGTTGTCTCCGCCACCAATGTTCAATGCTCCACCTCTTAAAGTAGCAGAGTTGTTATCCAAATTACAGTTTGAAATGGTTACGTTGCTTCCTCTAACGAATGTTGACCCTCCACGGTGAGCGGTGTTATTGTTTGAGTGAACATTATCGACTAGAATATTGTCACCTGCAATATCAAATCCACCACCAAGACCTGATTCATTAGCCCTAGACTCATTATAAATAGCCTTGTTGTTATTCAACTGACCATTTAAAATTTTGACATTGGTACCGTTGATGAATGCAGATCCTCCACGCTCAGCATAGTTGTTATTAGCAGTAATATTGGTTATTACAGTACCATTGGATAATATGTAAAGACCACCACCCATGGTACCTGCATGGTTATTGGAAACACTAATATTGGTTGCTATACAATTGTCACCTGCAATGTTCAATCCACCACCTCTCAAGGTAGCGTTGTTACCGTCCAGGTTACAGTTTTCAATAACAGTGTTGTTTCCACGAATGAAAGTGGATCCGCCACGGTAAGCAGTGTTATTGTTGGAATGAGTATTATTAATGTAACAGTCATTACCAGCAATATCCATACCACCACCAAGACCGGATTCATTAGCCCTAGACTCATTATAGATAGCCTTGTTGTTGTTAAACTCACTATTGAATACGTGTATGCCTGTACCGTTGATGAAAGCACCTCCACCACGTTCAGCAGTGTTGTTATCAGCAGTTATGTTAGTAAATACGGTTCCGTCTGAAACTACGTAAATACCACCACCCATAAGACCTGCATTGTTGTTGGAAACTTCAACGTTAGTAACTGTACAGTTTTCACCGGCAATGTTCAATCCACCACCTCTCAAGGTAGCGTTGTTACCGTCCAGTTTACAGTCCTCTACAATAGTGTTGTTTCCACGAACGAATGTTGATCCACCACGGTAAGCGATGTTGTTAAGTGAAGTGACATTTGTCATGTTACAGCCGTTACCTACAATATCAAGAGCTCCACCAAGACCTGATCCGTTGACATCATTTTCATTGAAGTAAGCGATATTGTTACTTAATGTACAGTTGTCAATGACAGTATTGTTACCTTTGATGTAAGCTCCACCACCGTTTTTAGCGGTGTTGTTGTCAATGGTAATGTTTCTAAATACTATGCCATTTGAAAGTAAATAGATACCTCCACCAAGACCTTCGTTTTCATCACTGCTGTTTGCTAGAACATTGTTGTTACAAACTTCTATATTTTCGAAGGTACATCCATCACCAGCGATGTTCAGTCCACCACCTCTGACAGTAGCGTTATTTCCGTCGAAACTTGAGTTTTTAACACTGGTATTGTCACCACGAATGAATGCGGCACCACCACGATAAGCGGTGTTTTCATCTGCTGTTACATTGATGAGCTGACATCCGTGACCTAAAATGTCCAATCCTCCACCGAGACCTGAGTCTTCAGTACCGTTATTGATTGCCTTATTACCATTTAAAGTACAGTTTTCAACATAAATGTTGTCACCATTAATATAAGCTCCACCACCGTTTTTAGCAGTGTTGTTATCGGCTGTTACATTGATGAAAATTGTACCGTCGGCTACCACATAGATACCTCCACCAAGACCTGAGTTTTCAGTGTTACCGTCGAATGCATTGTTATTGGATACATCAACATTAATGATTGTACATCCTTCACCAGCGATGTTCAGTCCACCACCTCTTCCAGTAGCATTGTTACCGTCGAATTTTGAATCTCTCACAGAAGTATTGTCACCACGAATGAATGCAGCACCACCACGATAAGCGTTGTTATAATCAGCTGTTACATTGATGATTCTACAGTTATCACCGAGAACGTCCAATGCTCCACCAAGACCGGACTCTTCAGAGCCGTTATAAATCGCACTGTTGTTGTTAAAGGTTGAGTTAACAACAAGAATATCATCACCGCGAATATATGAGGAACCTCCTCTTGCGGCAGTGTTATTGTTTGATGTAACATTTATGAATTTAGCGTTGTTTCCTATAACCCAAATAGCACCACCGTCGGTACCTGCATTGTTATTGGAAATGATTGAATCCTTAAATGTACTGTCATGACAGAAAATAGCTAGACCGGCACCTTCTGAAGAAGCGTTGTTGTTTACAAATGTACAGTTTTCCACATAGGTAATGTTCATTTTGTAGTAGTCAACTGCTCCTCCCCTGTCTGCGGTGTTGTTGACACAAATACAGTTGTACATGTCCACTTCCTGAATCTCAAAGATGTGGATTGCACCACCTTGTGCCCTGTCGTCGCTACGTTTACCTTTTGCATCGTTGTTTGTGAAATTTGAATTTCTAAATTCAAGCACAAGACCGTATGCAAGACCTGCATCGGTTGCTACATCTATAGCTCCACCGTTACCGTCACGAGCAAGATTGCTGTCAAACACAGAATCATATATGTTGAACGGTCCTCTTAAAGCACCACCGAATGTAGCGTTGTTTTCCTTGAATGTGCTGTTGTGTATATCCATTACAGAATTACATGACCAGATAGCTCCTCCACCGAAATTGATTTCGTTGGAATCACCTGTTAAAACAGTGTTGTTGATGAATGTGGTATTGGAGATAACCCAATTCCATCCACCCTGATTTCTGATAGCTCCACCACCGATGGTTGCGGAGTTATTTGAGAAACTGCAGTTTCTGATAATTCCGTTGTTACAGCTCGGGTCAATGTAAATGGCACCTCCATGGTCTGTTTGAGCACCATTTATGAATTCAATATTTTCAAGAGCCACATGGTCAGCACCATTGGTTACAGTAAGTATTCTTGACTTGCCTTCACCGTCCAAGACAGTGCCGTCCACACCGACGAGGGAAACTGATTTATTGAGCATTATCACACCGTCATTTGTATAGGTAACGCCTTTCAGATAAATGGTTTCACCAGGAGATGCGGCATTTATGGCATTTTGAATATCGGAAAACTTATTTCCTTCAACAATACTGAATAAGGTACCCTCTTTCTGAAGTTTGTTATCTCCATCATAATAGTATACCTTATAGGTATAGCTCACGGTCTTATCCAAATCGCTGTAATCATATATCATTTCACCGTTGCTGTCTGTTTTTCCGGTGACATTGTCAATCAAGGTTTCGCCGGAATAGATTTCAACAGTTATGGTCTGATTAACCAAATCAATTGTTGGCCAATTAGGAATTTCATCTGCTGATTTGTAGGATGAACCGTCCCAATAAGTCAAGTTTTCCTTGGTTGCATTGTTCAATATAAGATTGCTGTATTCGGATGCGACAGACATTTTTAAGGCTGAAGCCTGACCGCTTACATACAAATCGTTATTTTGCTTAAAGGTGGAATTTGAAACCTTCACATTATTTGCCCAGGTATATATGGCTTTACCCTGGTTTGCAGTATTGTTTTCAAAGTGACAATCATTGACGGATAATGTTGACCCGCCGGCGTTGATTGCTCCACCCTGATTTGTATTACCATTCTTAAAGGCAATGTTTTCAAGAACTACGCTTGGAGTGCCCTCAATTCTGATAATTCCTGACTTGCCCTGTGCATCCAAAACACTTTCACCGGCACCAATGATTGTAACATTCTTATTGATGAGAATGCTGTTTGAATTGGCATTGGTGTAGGTGACATTTCTAAGATAAATGATTTCTCCAGGAGATGCTGCATTTACTGCGTTTTGAATGTCCTGGAATGTGTTTCCGGAAACTATGTTATATAAAGTACCTTCCTTCATGATTGACTCATCGTCACTGCAGTATGCTTTATATGTATAGTCCCCTAGAGGATATCTGCTGTAATCAAATATTACCTGACCGTTTTCATCAGTCGGATTGGTGACGTTTTCCAGTAGCTGCCCATTTGAATCATAAATTTCTAAAGTAATGTTTTTGTTGATTAACTTTACTTTTGATCCTCCTGAAATGTCTACCGGAGTTTTGGTTTTGCCATCCCAGTAGCTTAAATTGATCTTTTGAGCATTGCCTGCAATAGCATTTCCAAAGTCTGCTGTAAGAGTGAGTGTTAAATTGACTCCATCTTTTACATCACTTAAGTCACATGTTCCTGAAAAACTGGAATTTACGATAAGGCCATTTGCGCCGTTGCTGTAAATGTCATCACCAGACTGGCTGGCAGTATTTTCTACAAAAATACATTCATTTACAGTCAATCCTGCACCGCTAGAACTTATTGCTCCTCCACTGCGATACTGATTTTGAGTAGCTTTGTTTGCGGTAAAGTTACATCCTTCAATTTTGGCATTGCTACCTGTAACATTAATAGCACCACCGTAACTTGCGGAATTGCTTTCAAAGGAACAGTTAATGATTTCAGCATTATTACCATATATGTTAATTGCCCCTCCATCATTATATCCGGTTACTGCATTGTTTTTGAATGTTGAACCGGTAATATGTACATTGTTGCAATTACTAGCTATGTTAATGGCACCACCGTTCATGTTTGAAACTTTACCGTTAATGAATGTGATGTTTTCTATATTCACATCACCGCTGGCAATGTCAAATATTCTGGAATATTGTTGAGCATCCAAGACAGTGCCGTTTTTACCAATGATAGTAATTGCTTTATTAACAGCAATGTTTCTTTGTATATCATTGGTGTAAGTGACATTCCTTAAATAAACAGTTCCTCCGGCAGGAGTCTCACTGATTACACTTTCAATGTCTGAAAACTTATCTCCAGCAACTATATTATATAAATAACCTTCCTTCATTACAGAAGCGTCATCTGTATAATATGCCTTATAGGTGTAATCTCCGAATGGAATGCTGCTGTAGTCATATGTAATCTGACCGTCAGCATTTGTTAAAGCACTGAAATTATCCATTAATGTAGCGGAATCATAAACTTCCACAGTAACATTTGCATTCACTACATTAAATTGAGTTCCACTAATGATTACAACAGGAGCTTTGCTTTTACCATTCCAATAGTATAAATTGCTTAAACTAGCACTGCCTGCAATAGTATCTCCAAAGTCACCTGTTAAAGTAACAATTAATTCATTATTTGCTTTAACAGCATCTATAGCGCAGGTTCCTTTGAAAGCGGAATCAGTAATTTGACCATTGGCACCACTACTGTAAATGTCACTTCCATGACCATTACTGTTTTCAACTGTATTTCCATCAAAAATACAATCAGTTACAGTCAATCCTTCACAAGCAGAATTAATTGCTCCTCCGTTCTGATTTAAAGCGGAGTTTTCAGTGAAGTTACATCCTTCAATTCTTGTATTTTTAGCAGCAGTATCAACATGAATGGCACCTCCGGCGCTTGCCTTATTTCCTTCAAACTTGCTGTTTTTAACATTTGAACTGGAATTGGCAATGAAAATTGCACCACCGTTGTTCCATCCGGTTAAAGCATTGTTGATAAATATACAATTGTCAACAACTGAACCTGAACCTACCATATAAATAGCACGATTTGTATGTGAAGTGAAATTACATCCATACACGTTAATGGAACCAGTGCTGTAAATTGCTCCATCACCACTATTTCCATTGAAACTGCAGCCAGTTATCTCAGTGTTGGAGCCTTCCAAATACATGGCTCCTCCTTTTGAGTTATACATGGCTTCATTGTTTGTAAATATACAATTTTCAATTTTTGTATTTGAAGCAGCAGAGGAACTGTAAATAGCTCCCCCGTTCTGATTAATACAATGATCAAAAACACAATTTGAAATTGTACAGTCTGAACTCTGTATATTCACAGCAAGGGCAGGACCCTGTGTATTCGTAAATCTGATATTCCTTATGGTAACTCCAGGAGCACTTACACTGAATATCTTACTTCCGGAACTTATAGTAGCAAAACCGCTAGGATCGCTGCTGGTTCCACCACTAATGATTATATTCGCAATGTTAAGATTAACTACATCTGAACTCCATTGATCCCATGTCGAAGTCCATGTTCCAGTTCCCAGATAAATGGTATCTCCTTCTCCTACACCACCGGTAGTCAAATAATTTTGAATATCATCAAGTGTAGAACCGGACAGATCATGGTCTGTTGCAGTTAATATTTCATCATCATTGTTTGCTTGTAATTCGTCAGTCGAAACATCGCCCGACAGCGTGAGCACGCCGACATCACCACTCGTGTTTTGTAATGCCGTTGTATTCATAGCGATATCTTGCGATGCGCTAACAACCCCCAATAAAGATATAAACAAGAATAATATCAAAATAAATAAAATAGGATTTACTATTTTTTTATTGATATTATCTCCTCCTATAGAATACAATTTTTTACTTACCCATATGCTAAATCAGATTTAGCATACCTCCCCAAACGGGGAATAAAAGAATGTAAAAAAATGTTGCGTTCATATGCAATATTTTTTTGGCAAAAATCGGATATTTTTGATGGCCAAAAACACCTGAAATTTGTCGCTTCTTTTACAGTTATACATTAAATATAAGATATATATAAATATTACAAAATTGCACTGACCAAAATAATTTGTAAAAAACACATTACAGTAATAAAATTATGCACAAAATGTTAAATGAAAATGCAATCCAGCTGAAAAATATTAATTAAATCAACTTTTTGTTAAATTTATAAAAACATTTTTAACAAAAGTGTGAGTCTCAAAGAAAAAAAATGACCGAAATTGAACAGATGGCCAAAATTCTTAAAAATAATTATGGCAAACTAATTCTAATGATTCAAAGTCAAAAAGTTAATATTAATATATACTGAGAAAAAATCAATTCTTTAAAAAATCAGAAAGTTCAACTATCCCTATAAGCAAAACAGCTCATGATAATAAGAATTTTTCAAATCATGAAATAAATTTTTGATACCCCATATGGCAAGCATGATTTTATTTATTGAATATATATTAACCACATAAAATGTATATAATAAATCTGTCAATTGTAAGTCAGAATTGCGAAAAATAAAGATTTCAGTTTCCTTTAAATTTTATCATGAAAAATAGATTTTTCAAATCTAAACAATTTTATTAATTTAATGCAATTTTTTAATTAATTAAAAAAAAAATATTCCTAAATTTGAAAGGGCGGTGAATTTCTTAAGGCACTGACCTGTTCAAGAATCTCTTTAGATTTTCTCCCACATCATAAAATCCGGCAAAATCAAACATTCTTCACACCTGCCCTAACCGCAAATTCTGACAAGACCTGATATTTTCTTCTAAAAGGTCTTAACATTTCCCGGATATGTTCGATGTCCTCACTTACCCCATTTCGAAACCTTTCACGAGACACATATATTCTTAAAACCAAATGGTCCTCATCACCGCATTCAGGATCATAGACCATTTCAAGATTATAATTCTCATTTATGAAATACTGATTCAGATATGGTTTGACCTCTTCGAGAAGAACAAATATTTTCTCATTATCCTTCAGAAAATCTTTTATTTCATTGGGCTTTTCAATAACATAATACTCGCCGAGAGCATTGAACTTTTCATTGAAAGTTGAATTTTGATTCATGATTATCACAATAACGCCTTATTTGACTTAATATAGCATAATTTATACTTAATCATTTAAATAACTTTTTAAATAACTCTATACACTATTTTAAGTATAATACAATACTAATTTAATAATATAAAATTGTATAATAAATTATTTATAAAAAGTAGTATAAAAAATAGCCAGTTTTAAATGAGAACAATTTTACAAACAAAAATCAATAAAAAAATAGTTGAAGAGAGATTACAACTCTCCCCTTTCACGTCTTTCATCCAATAGCTTAAGGCCTATTTCGCCTAACTTGTACTTTTGAATCTTGCCGCTTGTGGTAAGCGGGAACTCATCAACAAAGAAAACGTACTTAGGAACCTTATATCTTGCAATGGATCCTATACAGAAATCACGAATGTCCGCTTCGGTTACATCCTCAAAGCCGTCTTCCTTAATTATGAAAGCTCCGACGATTTCTCCGTATTTTTCATCGGGAATTCCTGCCACCTGAACGTCCCGGACACAGTCATGGGTAAAGAGATATTCCTCAATCTCACGAGGATAGATGTTTTCCCCTCCTCTGATAATCATGTCCTTGATACGTCCCACGATTGAATAGTATCCGTCCTCATCGACTGTAGCAAGGTCTCCTGAGTGAAGCCATCCGTCAGGCTCGATTGTCTCGGCGGTCTTTTCAGGCATGTTGTAGTAACCTTTCATCACGTTGAAACCACGACACATTATCTCACCAGGCTCTCCGACGCCGACCTCTTCGCCGGTTTCAGGATCGACAATCTTGACTTCAATGTTCGGAAACTTACGGCCTACAGTGTTAATCTTTTTTTCGAATGAATCGGCGGCATTGGTCTGTGTGAAACCTGGAGCCGCTTCGGTAAGGCCATAAACGCTGGTGATCTCCTTCATGTTCATCTTCTCGATTGCGTCCTTCATGGTTTCGACAGGACAAGTTGATCCCGCCATGATGCCTGTACGAAGTGAGCTCATGTCAAACATCTCAAACATCGGATGGTTCATCATTCCGATAAACATTGTAGGAACGCCGTAAATGGATGTGCACTTTTCCTTTTGGATTGATGAAATTGCCAATAATGGATCATATTCCTCAAGAACAACCATGGTTGAACCGTGGGTAATCACAGCCATTACGCCTAAAACTGTTCCGAAACAGTGGAAAAGAGGCACCTGCAACAGCAACCTGTCAGCAGGAGTGTAGTTCATGTTCTCTCCAATGTAGTAGCCGTCGTTTACAATGTTGCGGCTTGTAAGCATTACGCCTTTCGGAAAACCTTCTGTTCCGGAAGTATACTGCATGTTGATGACGTCATGCTGTGTAACTGAGTCCTTGACCTTCTGATATTCCTCATCGTCATAGTTCATACCGAGAAGCAACAATTCATTGGTGTTGTACATTCCGCGGTGCTTTTCCTGACCTACGTGGAAGACGAATTTCAAATGAGGGAACTTTTCGGCCACAAGATGACCCCTTGCACAGCTTTTAAGTTCGGGAACAAGTTCATTTATAATGTCAAAGTAGCTTGTGTCCCTGAAACCGTCGGTCATGGCCAACGCCTTCATGTCGGACTGCCTTAACACATACTCCAATTCATGGGACTGGTATGCTGTGTTGACCGTTACGATTGTTGCTCCGATTTTTGCGGTTGCAAACATGTAGGTCAGCCATTCAGGCACGTTTTTCGCCCATATTCCAACATGGTCTCCCTTCTCAATTCCAATAGCCAGCATTCCTTTTGCTAGATTGTCTATTCTTTCATCAAATTCCTTATATGTAAATCTTAAGTTTCTATCCGGATAAACGATAAATTCATGATCTGGTTGCTTTTCAACCATTGATTCGAAAAACTTCCCTAACGGAAGCTCTGTAAATAATTCAGACATGCTTTTCACCTCATTAATTTAAACAATAAAATAACTTTACCAAAATACAAATCATCAATGCAATCCCAATTGCAATGTGTCCAAGTCCAAATTCAAAGTTTCTGTGTAAAATCTATCTATTTTTGGCTTAAAAGTTATTTTAATCATATTTTTCACCTCAGTATGGAGTGTAAAGCACAGCTAATATTTTAGCATCTTTTTCACCGCTTGCATGTAAGTGGTGAGGAACCGCTGAGTCATAAAATATAGTGTCGCCTTCACCTATTGTGAAAGTGTCCTTTCCATAAATCACTTCGATTTCGCCTTCAAGCACATAGATGAACTCTTCACCCTCGTGTGATGAAAGTTCCTTTTCACCTTCCTCAAACTTGATGTCAATCATGAAAGGGTCTATGTTTCTGTCTATCTTTCCTGCGCCTAATGAGTGGAACTCAAGATTTGTAGCATTTGTAACATCTTCCCTTCCTGAGAAATAAAGGGAGTTTTCAGTCACGCCGCCTCTTGTAACGACAGGTCCGAGTTCTGGTGTGTCATCTAAAAATGTACCTAACCTTACGCCTAAAGCCCTTGCCATCTTAGTTAACGGAGTGAGTGATGGAATAACTTCACCTGATTCCATTGCTTCTAGGACTTCAAGCTTCACGCCACTTCTTTCGGACAGCTCTTCAATAGACATGTTCTGTCTTTCTCTGATATCTTTTATCTTTTTTGCAAAGTCTTCGTTTGTCATATTTTTCACACATTTTTTTTTGAATTTACACTTAAAACAATTTAAGTATTAATAATTATCTTTGATAAGATATTTAAAGATAACCTAAAATAAGCCAAATTTTTGAATTATATTGAAAATAAAAGTAAAAAAATGTTAGATATTCATTATTTTCAAAAAAGATATTTACTTGAGATTACCAAATATCAAATAAGGGTGAAAAATTGAAAAACAAAACCAAACTTATACTGATTATAATAGGGCTGATAGTTATTGCCGGCGTGATTTATTCCAATCTGGGCTCATCCGGAAGCGATGCATCTTACGAGACATTGGCCAATACAAGTATTGGAACTGTTGAAAAATGCGTTTATGGAAATGAAAATGCTCCAAAATGCATTGCATTGATTACCGGAATCCATCCAAGGGAACCTCTTTCAATCGAACCTGAAATAAAGGCGGCTCAGCAATATGAAAACGATGATGTTAAAATAATCCACTACAAGGTCACAGTAACCGACAGGCCAACAGACTATAATGCGGGAAGGGCAAACGGAGAAAGCCTCGTGCATGACTACGTTAACCCGGACGTTACAAAATCCGATGCAGGAGCAGTCATCATCAGCCATTCACATATGGCAGGATATGGCCAGGGATTCTATCTTGCAACCCCTGAAATGGATGACGCTTCAGTGAAAATAGCTACAGATATCAACAAGACAAGTGACTTCAACTATTATCCTGTTACAGGCAACGAAAGCTACAAGTCAACATCTGCAGTTCTGGTATCAAAACCTATTGCTCAGGCGGGATATCCTACATTCGTATACGAAATTCCGGAAGACATAACCAACCAGACATCAACCGACAAGGCGATTGAACTGTTTAATCTAATATCAAAATACATTTAGGGATTTGAATGGAACTTGAAGACTATCTAAATCATGTGAATGATAAAAAAAGAATCACTGCAGGTTCACCTGAGCATCTCTTCATGCATGAGATGCTCAACGAAGCCTTAAGGATTACCCATAAAATCAATGCCGAGCATCACACTCCCAAAGAAATCCAGCAATTGTTTGGAGAACTGACCAATCAGGAGCCAAACCCAACATTGGGACTGATACCTCCTTTCAATACCGATTTTGGAAAAAACATACATATAGGAGAAAACGTCTTCATCAATTCTGGCTGCAAAATGCAGGATCAGGGAGGAATATATATCGGAGATGACGTTTTAATAGGCCATAACGCCTGTCTTTTAACATTGAATCATGATCAAAACCCTGATAAAAGGGCAGATATGCATCCGGAACCAATATACATTGAAGACAAAGTGTGGCTGGGTTCAAATGTCACTGTCCTTCCAGGAGTCAGGATAAAAAGCGGCGCCATTGTTGCGGCAGGTGCGGTAGTGACAAAGGACGTTGATGAAAATACAATTGTCGCAGGCATACCTGCAAAATTCATCAAAAAAGTCGGCGATGATTAACCTGCCAGATACTTGAATGGATAGTTGATTAAATTATTTTCAACATTAAAAGCAATTGAATATTTAAGCGATTATGTAAAATGATAACATCAACTGTCTTTAAAATATATTTTAAACTCCAAAATATACTGGTAATGCACCAAGAATGTCCAAGTTCGGCAAAATATAAATTATTTATATCATATGCAATAAAAAATTATATAATTAAAGGAGCTATCTTATGTTAACTATCAATAAATGTTACCTAGATTTCGTTGATAAAATCTTAAAGCAAGGAAAAGAAACTTATAAAGATTCAAATCATCATTTAGTTGAAAGTTTGGGGAATTTTTATATAATCGACGATCCCTTCGATTTAAAGTTCAGAGCAAAATATCAGCACTACACCCCTGAAATGCTATTGGCAGACATCAAATCCGGAAAATTCGATATGGAAGGCTGTCCCATTAAAAGCGATGCATTATATGAGTATGTAAAATCAGCGGAAAATCCTGATGACCAGGGATTCGTCTACACCTACCCTAACCGTATCTATGCGCACTTTGACATTGACCAGTTCAACACCATGAAGGAAAGAATATTGACTGCAACAGGCTCAAACAGAGCAGTGGCGGTTACAATCGACCCTCAACTGGATGCTGACAGGGAAGATATTCCATGCCTTCAGTTTCTGCAATGTCTTGTCCGTGACAACGAATTGACTATACACTGCATATTCAGAAGCAATGACATTTTCGGTGCATTCTACTCAAACATGTTTTTCATAGCATATCTCGGATTGAAAATGAAAGAAGAAGTGAATAAAGAAATCATGGGTGAAAAATTAAACTTCGGTGGAGTTCACTACCACTCAACCTCAGGCCATATCTACAATACTGACTTAAGAGCAGCTCGCAAATTAATTAAAGCAAACAAATAAGGTTAACTAACCTTATTAACTTATTTTTTTAAATTAAAATCAGTTATCTTTTATAATAGTGATTGATGCAGTTGATTTGTCATATTTGCTGTTTCCACCATAGGAGCTGCTGATTAACCATTGGCCTATGTCTAAATCTGCAACTGAAATTTTAGCTTGGCCAAATTTATCGGTTTTTATAGTTGTTTTTACGCCGTTTATGGTGAACACCACATTACCGCCTTTAATGGCCTGGCCTGTTTGGTTGTTGGTTAATGTAGCTACAATTTCCTGGGTTTGCCTGTCATATGCATTGGAGATGACAGTTGGTATCCTACCCTCAACGATTTTTATTGAAGCTGTTGATTTCAGGTATTTGCTGTTTCCCCCATAGGAAATAGATGCATTGAAATTGTTTGGATCTGCATCGCCGATTGAAAGTCTGGCCTGACCATTTTTGGTTTTTACTGTTGTTTTTACACCGTTTATGGTGAATACTACATTAGCTCCAGTAATGCCATTTCCAGTTTCGGCATTTATCAAATTGGCAACCAATTCTCCGGTTGCATTGTCATAGCATAGTGAAATGCTGGTTGTTATCCTGTTTTCAACAATATCAACGCTTGAAGCGGATGGATTATACTTGCCGTTACCGTTGTATGAGACAACAGCCGTGTAAGTGCCCGGAGCCAAAGTGGAAACGGCAAAAATAGCTTCACCGTCAGCATCACTTTTAACGGATCCCTTCTGGCCATCAACCGAAAATCTTACAG
>NZ_JAFRKB010000044.1 GCF_017431965.1 Methanobrevibacter sp.
TCATTATCCGATTCCATTATACAACCAACCAATCTATAAATCATTATGCTTTGGTGGTGATTGTCCTAATGCAGAAATTGCAGCGGATAATGTAATTTCCCTACCAGTACATCCTTCTTTAACAAAAGAAGATTTGGATTTGGTTATTGAAGCGGTTAAAACCGCCTCTGAAAAATTATGTTAGTTTTCAACTAACTTTTCTTTTTTTATTTTAGCATTTTTTCGACAGTGTCAACTTTAGCGTCTAGTGTTCTGTTTTCAAGGTCTCTTCTGTCATCTATTTTTATCACGGTGTAAACTCTGCCGATTCCAAGTTCAAAAATAGCCTCTTGGGCATTAGCAATCGCTTGGTACAATTCAGTTAGATTTTCCGCTTCAATCTGTGTTCCCATTCCGGTTAATTGGTAGTTAAGTCCGGAATCTTTAATTGATTGAACGGCAGCGGTTACATAATCTTTACATTCTGTTGTCTCAGTTCCGACAGGCAATATTGCAAAATCACATGTAATCATAATATCACTGTAAAATTATTTATCTATCTTTTTATAAATTACTTTGTAATGGCCAAATTAAACAAAGAAGAATTTAATGAGAAAATTTTTACAAGAATTAATAATTTGATTTCTGATTATAACTTAATCAAGGAAAATGAGCTGATTGCAGTTGCATTGTCCGGTGGAAAAGACAGTATATTGACTTTGCATGCTTTGAAAAATTATCAGAATTATTTGGACTTTGATCTGGTGGCTATCAGTGTTGATGAAGGAATTGAAGGTTATAGGCAACACGGATTGGATTCGGCCATTAAAAATGCCGATGAATTGGGCATTGAACTTGTTCAAAAATCATTCAAACAGGAAGAGGGATTTGCACTTGATGACATATATGAGGATTTTAAAAGTGCATGTATCCCTTGCGGAGTATTTAGGAGAAATATTTTAAATAAAACCGCTTATGAATTGGGAGCTGTAAAGATAGCAACAGGACATAACTTGGATGATGAAATTCAATCATTTTTAATGAGTTTTGCGAGAGGGGATACAATCAAATTCTCCAAATTTGGACCTGAACTTGATGTTATTCATCCCAAATTGGTTCCAAGAATCAAACCTTTATGGAACACTCCGGAAAAAGAAGTTGGAATGTGGGCTATTTTGAATGATATTGATATTCATCTAGATGAATGCCCTTATTCACATTTATCTTTGAGGGCTAAAATCAAAGAGTTTTTAAATGTCAGTGAAGATAGGTATCCTGGCGTTAAAAACAATGTGATGGAATCATTTCAAAAGATTTTGACTTTTGAAAATGATATTTCCACAAGCCTTAATGAATGCAGTGTTTGTGGTGAGCCAACTTCATCTGATATTTGCAAGGCCTGTGAATTAAAAGAATCAATTAATTCAAAAACAATAAATTAAACTATTGGTGGTATAAAATTGGATTTCATTAAAAAATGGACAGAATCTAGTCTTGTTTTGAAAATTTTAATGGGATTGGTTATTGGTGGTATTTTAGGAATTCTTGTCCCTGGGTGGTCTATTATAGGTTTTCCTGGAGAGATATTTGTAAATGCTCTCAAAGCTATTGCACCAATTTTAGTTTTTATTTTAGTAGCATCCGCTATTTCTAAAGCAAAATCAGGAATTGGTTCTAAATATAAAACAATCGTCTTAATATTTTTATTAACTAATTTCGTAGCTGCAATGGTTGCGGTTATTGCTTGCAATTTATACCCTGTATCTATTCATTTGTCTTCTATAAGTAGCACCACTCCTCCAGGGGAGTTTGGTGAAATAGTGTATGGCATGATTTTAGGAATATTTTCAAATCCCATAACCGCTTTATCGGAGGCGAATTATTTAGGAATTTTATTTTGGTCAATAATTATCGGTCTTGCATTGAGAATGATTGCAACCGATACCACAAAAGATGTTATAGACGACATTGCTGAAGTTTTTACAGAAGTTGTCAATATCATTATTCAATTTGCACCAATAGGGGTTATGGGTTTGGTATTCACTTCGGTTTCTGAAAGCGGTCTGAGCATTTTTGCACAGTATGGTCAATTGATGTTATTAATTGTCATATGCATTCTTGTTGTTGCTTTTATTGTTGATCCATTCATTTCATTTTTATTTTTAAGACGTAACCCTTACCCGTTATTATTGATATGCTTAAGGGAAAGTGCTATCACAGCATTCTTTTCAAGGAGTTCTGCGGCCAACATTCCTATAAACATGCGATTATGTGAAAGACTTGGATTGGATAGGGATTTATTTTCCATCAGCATTCCATTAGGTGCCACAATTAATACTGATGGTGCAGCTATTACAATTACAGTCATGACTCTTGTTACTTGTCACATGCTGGGAATATCAGTTTCCCTGCCGTTTGCAATCGTTTTATGTGTCATTTCCACATTAGCGGCATGCGGTGCTGCAGGTGTGGTTGGAGGATCATTATTGCTTATACCTATGGCATGTTCAATATTTGGTATCTCTCAGGATATTTCCATGCAAGTTGTTGCAGTTGGATTTGTAATAAGCGTTGTTCAGGATTCATTTGAAACAGCACTCAACTCTTCCAGCGATGTATTTTTTACTGCAACTACTGAATATTATTATAGAATAAAAAATGGAGAATCATTAAATTACCTTGGTGAATTCGCAAAGAAATGATTCTTCCTTTTAGTTTAATAATTAATTTCTGAGAATTGCGAAAGCCATATACACAATGAATAATGTTACGAGAATCGCACCTTCTCTTTTATCAAATTTGTCTTGTGTTTTACCGAATATGAAGCATATTACAGTTACAATCACCATAAATATGACATCTATTAACATACTTGAGTCTAAAGGTATTGAACTTATTGCGCTACTTGCTCCGAGCACGAATAAAATATTGAAGATGTTTGACCCTATAACATTCCCTATCACCAGCTGATTTTCCCCTTTCTTTAAAGCGGTAAGTGATGTTACAAGTTCAGGTAAAGATGTACCTATTGCCACAATGGTCAAACCTACCAATGTTTCACTCATTCCAAGTGCAATTGCTATATCTGAAGCACTGTTTACAACCAAATCTCCACCAAGTACGATTCCTGCAAGACCGACTATTATAAAAATAATGCTTTTTGGAAGGCTCAATTTAGGTTTTTCAACAACATCAGCATCATCTGATTTTCTTGCAGTAAATATGAGATAAATTATGTATGCAATCAATATGATTAATAAAATTATTCCTTCAATGTTGCTTATATTCCAACCAATCAAGATAAATGCCGCAAATAATATGGTAATGCCTACAAGAAACGGCAAGTCTTTATTCAATGTATTTTTTTCCATTAACAATTCGCCAAGCAGCGCTGATAATCCGATAACCATTAAAATGTTAAACATGTTACTTCCGATTACGTTACTTACGGCCATTGCATTGCTTCCGGTAATTGAAGATGTAATGGAAACTGCCGCTTCCGGAGCGCTTGTTCCGAATGCAACGATTGTAAGTCCAACAATTATTGTTGGTATTCTTAAAAGAGAAGCGATACTGCTTGCTCCATCAACAAAAAAGTCGGATCCTTTAATTAAGAATACGAATCCAACAAGCAATAATACAACTTGAATAATTATTGAAAAGTCCATCT
This sequence comes from Methanobrevibacter sp., assembly GCF_017431965.1. GTDB lineage: Archaea > Methanobacteriota > Methanobacteria > Methanobacteriales > Methanobacteriaceae > Methanocatella. Next base: position 3,650 of record NZ_JAFRKB010000044.1, read on the forward strand.
TATTTACCTTCTTTTATTTCTTCCTGAGGTCCCAAATCAGTTACAAGAACCTTATCGATTTGATGCCCATCAATGTCTATGATTTCGAATATAAACCTGCCGCAATCATATTTGTCTTCTTCATCAGGTATTGTACCACTTATACTTAAGATGAATCCAGCTAATGTCGTATAGTTGTCTTCTTCCTCATCAGGCAAAGGTTCTTTGAAGTCAAATAATTTTTTAAACTTGTCAATAGGGTATCTTCCATCTATTAACCAAGTGCCATCGATTCTTTGGATTGCTTTAGGTTCATCTTCTTCATCAATTCCAGGAATGTCCCCTACAATACCTTCAAGCAAATCGTTTAATGTGATTAAACCTTCAACACTTCCGAATTCATCAACAACAAGGGACATGTGAACATATTCTTGGTTTTCTTTAAATTCTTTCAATAATTCTAATGTTTCAAGGTGTTCGGATACAACTAAAGGTTCTTTTACAATCTTATGAACATCAAATTCTTCGTCACTAAACATTACTGAGAGGATATCTTTTGCCTGAACAACGCCTATGAAATCATCAAGCTCTCCTGATGCAATTGGGAAAATTGACCTTTTACTTTCAATGATTTTAACTTTATTAACTTCTCTTTCATCTTCCAGGTCAATCCAGATGATTTCGTTACGGGGGGTCATTATGGATTCAACTTTTTGGTCATCAAGTTTGAAAACTCTTTTAATAATGTCTTCCTCTTCCTGTTCAATTGTCCCGTCTTCTCTTCCCTCTTTAATCATGAGTTCGATTTCTTCTTCAGTAACAGTATCATCGTTTCTGTTTTCGATTCTCATTAACCATAAAAGGAAACTGCTGGATTTTGCAAGAACAAAACTTACAGGCTTTGAAACTTTTGAAAGAACCACCATGCTTTTAGCAACTTTAAGAGACACTTTTTCAGGGTCGTTTAGTGCAATTACTTTGGGAACAATCTCCCCAATAACTAAAGTTAAATATGTAGTTACAATAACAACTATTGCTATACTTATCGGTTCGCTATAAGGTAAAAATGAAATATATTTGCTGAGAGGTTCAGCTAAAGTCACTCCACCTAATGCCCCAGTCAATACGCCAATAAGTGAAATTCCAATCTGAACTGTTGATAAAAATTCATTCGGGTCTTCCAGTAAATCAAAAACAATTTGAGCGTTCTTATTTCCTTCTTCTAAATATTTTTGCATTTTCGCTTTTCTTATGGATACAACAGCCAATTCGGCCATTGACAAATATCCTGTAAATATTATTAAAATTAATATTATAATTATCTTCAGTGTCGTTCCAATCATTTTTAACAAACCATTAAAACTAGTTATAACTCGCTGGCCTTCATAAAGCCAGTGTTACCATATATTTTATCTTGCATTTCTTGAACTGCCAGTGATGCATCTTCTCTTGTCTCTGCTTTTTTAAATATTCGCCTTGATTTTACTTTTAAGGTCTTGCCGCAAACGCATTTTCTGGTGGCAACACCTTCCTTCGCATATAATGCACGACCGCAGTCGCAACGAAATATTAAATACATGATTATTTTTCCATTTAAAATTAATTGTACTAATACTATATTGAAATACATTATATAAAATTATTCATTATCCGCCAAACAATTTCATAAATAATGGTATGAAAACTTGTGACGGTAAAATTACTAAAGTTGCTATGCTCACTCCTAAATTTGTTCCAATAACTACCAATAGAATTCTAAAAATATTGTTATGCCATAAATCCTTGAAACTTTCCATATGAGCTAAACTTTGAATATCTCTTTTCCTTACCTTCCTGAATTTAGCTTCTGTTAGGCCTGAAAACCAACCTGCAGCGAGTAATGGGTGAATAATTGTTAACGGAGCAACTACTCCTCCAACTATTGCTGATTGGATTTTAGACCCGGATAATATGGATCCGACGAATCCCATAATCATACTAATTATGACAAAATCATATATATTTCCGGTTATATTTATCCCATTAATATATGCAAGAAAAAATATCACCACAAATGTAATAGGAATCAATGCAAGGATTATTTTTACCCAAGGTATTCCACCATCATTATCTATTTTTTCCAGTTCATGTAAAGGAGGTAATGTTTCAGGATTATCTAAATATTTAATAATTCCAGGTTTGTGCCCTGCTCCAACAACTGCAATAACATGATCTTGTGGGAGCTGAAGAATCCTTCCTGCAAGATAAGCATCCCTTTCGCGGACAAGAACTTCATAAACACTTGGAGCTTCATCTTTAAACATTTCCATCAAATCATCAAGATTATCAGGATTTTTCAAATCTTCAATGTCAATTTCATCCTCTTCATCGTCAAAGCCGAAGATTGATGTTAGAAGACCAAATAAAAATTTGGATTTTTCTATAAAGCCCATTTTATTTAAGGCTCTTTGCAGTGTTGTGTTGATTTCCCTATCGATAAGAGCTATTGGTATGTTCAAATCTTCGCATGCTTCTATCGCTCCAACCATTTCAGAACCTGGTTTAACGTCAACATCCGCTCCGATTTTGGATTGGAAATATCCGAGAAGTGTTGTTGTGAAAAATAATCCTACTTTATTGTCTTTTATGATTTGAGTAACAGATATTGTATTATCTTCTTCTATGCCCATCATTTCTTTTTTAAGTCTTGTGTATCTTCCCGCATCAAGTTCAATAGCCACAACATCAGGATTCTGTTGATAAATAGCATCTTTTACTTCATCAACACTTTCGGAAGATACGTGGGCAGTACCTATTATTGTTAAACATTCTCTTTTCATTAAAAAAACACTTCTTTAAATTAGTATTATTATCTATTATGAAAAATTAATATATAAAGTTAATCTTTAATTAGGGTCAGTTCACTGTTTTTATAGATTGCAACATTATTGGTAATATTCTTTAAAAGACAAAATTCGATATCTTCTTCATAATTGAGTTTGGCCAAACGTTTGCCTGAGGCGCTATTGCGAAATCCATCTTTAACGGAATCATAATCTCTGCTGGCCAATATCGCCGCTTTCGCATAATCGTTTATTTCGCAGTCATCCAAGTTTTCGCAAATCCAGTAAAGTATCTCACCGGACGCCAGAAAATCCTCAAGCGCAAAGTTGCCTTTAACCCCTGCCATGACAACATCAATATGCGTTTTGGCTATTTCAATACTTGCTTTTCCAACAGCTTCTGCATTAACCATGCACCCAACAAGAACTGTTGATTTCATATTCTCCAATATTCTTGTTCCATTGCTGGTTGTTAGTATTAATGTATCTTTATCCGTCTTGAAGCTTTTTAATTCTTGAGGGGAGTTTCCAATATCGAAACCCTCAATCATTTCTCCTCCACGTTCTCCAGCAATAACTCCATTGAATTCATCTTTTAATTTAAAAGCTTCTTCGGGTGTGCAACATGGAATAATCCTTTTGAAATTATTTAGTGCAAGGGTTATTGTTGTACTGGCCCTAAGCGCATCCACCATTATTGATACATCATTGCTTGATGTGGTTTCAAAACTCAATGTTACTTTCATGAAGTAATTTATATTAAATGATTATATAATAATATTATTATGAAAATTGTCACAACACCCATGTGTGAAGAGATAGTAAAACTTGCAGGAATTTCTGATTATGTTGTAAATAAATATCCTGATGAAGAAGAAGGTGATTTAGCTATTTTACTTTCTGAAAGCAAAGTTAAAATGGACTCTTTACCTATCAAACTCAATACTCCTATGCAAGTTTTTGAAAGCATTAGAAAAGTTTCAGAATTTGCTGCAAATAATCTCTCTGATGATGATATAAAATCATTTTTCAAGGATTATAATCTTTGCCGGAAGTATTTGGGGTCTGATTTTAAAAGGGATATTGATGTTAAGGTTTATTCTGAATTTTTAAAAGATATTGTATTGGATATGGGATTTAATATTGTGGAGAATAATCCCCAATATGTGATTTATCCGGATTACTTAAAAGAGACAGTATCCGAAATTGACAATTTAGTTGAAATACCTTCTCACAGCTTTGTTTCTTTGAATCCATTCGAGCGAATCGAAGCAAGATATTCGATTTTGGAAACTTTAATATAGTTAGAAAATATAGAATTATTATATAATGATTGCATTTTTTGAGAGTTGTTAATATGTATGAAACATTAACATTTAATGGCGGAGTTCACAAAAGTGAAGAGATTAAGGAATTAATTGAAGATTTGGGAGGATTTATTCTTCAAGAAAGTATTCAACAAATGGAACTGGTTTTAAATGTAGCTGTTCCAATGGCTGATGTTGATAAAATTGAAGCAAAATCAAAAGAATTATTAGGTAAGTTATCAATTGCTCCTATGGCAGGTTCTGAGATAGCTATTATTTCACCAACTTTGGCAAGACACCATTTGCCTCATGCGGCTTGTGATATTTCCGAATATTTAAGGGAATATGGTGCTAAAGATAATATGATTGGTCTTGCAAGGGGTGATGGAAAAGGCACTTCAGGCATTACTGAGGAAGAAAGAAGCTTAATTGAAGAACATGACATTGCCGTATTTGCATTAGGCAGTTTTGAAAATTGTATTAAAGAAAAAGCATTCTTATATGATAATATAGATATTCCGGTTATTGTAACTGGCGCTCCTGAAATTCCTGTTGAAGAGCTCCCTGGTGTTGATGCATATGTCGGAGGTCTTGGCAGAATTCCAAGAAGGCTCAGAAGAGGCCCGGATATACGTGCACTTGACTCTTTAGTTGAAACTATAGAAAAAGTTTTAAGTGATAGAAAACGTGAAATGGCACTTGATCCACCATTAGTTCCATCTATTGTTGTAAAAAATGCAATTGAAAATCAAATTAGGGAAATAAAAGAGATTATTTCTCCAGCTCCAGTAACCTCCCAACTGGATGGTGTTCGTGTAAAATTGAACTATGATAGATATGCTGGCGATATTGCAAATGTAGTTATTGACGGCAAAAAATTATCTGAAATTGCTGAAATTAAAAAATCATTCATGTATGATTATATTTTAGTAAAAATTAATAGTGAGAGTTCTCTTGTTGAGGATTCAAACTAACTTTTCTTTTTTTTTATCGTATTAGTCTCATTCCGAAGAAATTAATGGCATCTACTAAATCATTGAATTGTTCCAGTTCTCTTTCTATGACATTTTCATCTGTCATATCAATACTTAACTCTCCATCAACACTCAATGTATCAGGGCCACGTCCAACAATTCGTTCAACTCCATCGGCACTTAAAATTCGCTCAGCATCAAGTTGATGGACAAAGGACCTTCCGGGAATGATAACTGCTTGCTTTATTTCACTTAAATCTAGTTTTTCCAGATCTTCTTTAGTGATTAAACAAGCTATTTCTTTTTCTACTGCAACAATATTTACATTGTCTCCAGTTTCTAATTTACTAAATATCTTGGATATGAATGGTTCTGCGATTTTAGAAGTGATTATTGTTGCTTCACCGGTTATAGGTTTGATAAATTGTAGGAAAATTTCATTTTCATCACTTGCAATCGCAAACGGACCGCCAGTTTCAGGATCGCATAATGGAGTGCCGCTCACTCTGAATTTGTATTCTTTGTTTATTTCTCGAACAAGCTGTGCAAAGTCTTCAACAGGCTGTGATTCGATTCCTTTGATGATAGGTTCATTTCCCAATATCAGTCCTTCATTGAATGTGTTTGCAAATCTCATTAGAAGCATTCCTTTTGCACCCCATTCTTCTAATGTGTTGCAGGTTTGCCTTAGTACATCTCCGTCGTTAACTCCGGGGATTATTACTGCAGCTCCTGTTAATTTAATGTTTTCACAAAATATCTTACAAGCTTTAAGAGCTTCTTCAGGATTTGGATCTTTTACCCATTCTTTTCTAAGTTGGGGGTCTGATGAAAAAATAGTAAATGAAACCTCTTCAACACCGTTATTGATTAATCTTGTAGCTGTTTCACTATTGTCAATTCCTTTTCCGCATGTGTAACCTAATATTGACGGTATTGAAAACTGATTTAAATTTGCAGTTAATGTTTCAAGATAGGGATAACAACTTATGTCTCCACCTCCGCTAATGTATGCGCTGATGTCTCCACGTCCCATATTCATCATTAAAGCAGTTTGAACTTCATTCATCACTTGAAACGGGGCTTTAAATTTACTTTGCGTTTCACTAATTCCTTTACTGCATCGTTCGCAACCTATCTTGTTAGGTAAACAATGTGCACAGCCAAAACTTTTAACTTCCTTTACCTTTCTGAAGTAACAGTATTTGCAAAAACCATTACAATCTTTTCCAGGTATTCCTCCAACATCCGCTACAAGTTGCATATTTCTATATTTTTATTTTCATTTTATTTATAAGTGAAGTCGATTTTGGCGAATGTAAATTTTGTATTACTTTTAAGATTATTATTACATTTTAACCTCAAAAGTATTAATTTTTAATTTTTGTCGGTTTGTTCTAATTCAGATTAATTTTTAGTAAAATTTGATAAAAGCAAATTAAATTTATTTTTATAAAATTAATTAAATTAATCATGCTTATATTTGGAAATAGTAGTTTTTTATCAAGAATAAAAAGTATTACTTTTGACACTATTTTTCTTAAAAATTTTATGTATTATTATACTTTATAAACTTTTCTAAAACTTTTCATAGGTAATCTTTATATTATATCTAAAATAA
>NZ_JAFRKB010000045.1 GCF_017431965.1 Methanobrevibacter sp.
AGGACAGTTATTCCCTGAACACCTATTGAAAATACAGCTGCAATGACGACAATTGCAATTATGGAATCTGAAAACATCAGACCGCAAATCATTGTTGCGATAATCATGACTACAAATACTCCTAAAGCCGGCACACCCAAACCATTATCCTGCAGTTTGCCGAAGTACAGTCCGCATACTGCTGCAACAAGGCCTGCGAGACTGACAAGACCAATCTGGAAAGTATTGTAATTGAATGGTTCACCGGACAATAAAAATGTCAGTGAAGTCCAGAATATGTTGAAAACCAAACCGAACAATAATCCGCTGTGAAGTAAAATCCTATATAAAGTGCCATGTCTTTTAAAAGTTGTAAATACACTGACTATAAGACCACTGTATGATTCCAGCTTGTTTTTTCTTGGAATGTCCGGCAGAACATAAATCATCACAAGAGCCATAATCAAATTCAATATGGCTGCAATCAGATATACTGATCTCCAGCCCCACATTCCTGCAAGAATACCGCTTACAAATCTTGAAAAGAGAATTCCAGTTGTTATTCCGGAAGCCACAATTCCAACAATATGTCCGCGCTCTTCAGGACTGCTCAAATCACCTGCCAAAGGCAATATGACCTGACCGGAAATTGTTACAATACCCATGCTGAACAGTGAAAGCGCCAATATTACAAATGAAGGAGACAATGCACATGCAACCAAAGTAACAATGGACAAGACCATTACGATAGCAATCAGTCTTTTTCTTCGAACAAAATCTCCTAAAGGTACAATAAATAAAATTCCCAATGCATACCCTATTTGAGTTGCTGTTACAAGCAGTCCACCGCTGGCGGGTGAAAGTCCAAAGGCGTTTGTAATCTCAACCAGCAATGGCTGAGCCCAATACAGATTTCCAATTGCAAGACCAGAACATACGGCAAACAAAGCGGCCAAAAATGTGGTCATCCTAACAGTTTCATTATTAACATTCATTTTCATGGATTAATCTAAATGAAAATTCATATTTAAAGATAATGTGGCATCAATGCCATCTAAAACAAAGATAATCCCACTACTTTTTAAAAAACATTAACGACCACATATCTCAAATTATAATCCCATAACATTGATGTATATTAAATCATATAAAAACAGGAAATATTTAATGAAGATGTTCTAAATAATTTTCAAAGAATTTACTCAGAATGTGAAGTCAATATACTGAAAAAAAGCATATAAAATATAATGCTCTTTAAAAAAAAAGACAAAATTTATTCCTTAAAAAAAGACTTATTTTTTAAAAATATAAACATATTACACTTAACAAAATCATAAAAGAAGTTATATTAAGTTAATGAATAAAAAAACTTAATATTAAATGATTAATAAGTAAAATAATGCCCAAATTATGTACAAATGATTTTGCCCGTATACTATACAAAATATTTACTACTTTTAGCTCTTACAGCATATATTTAATGTAGTGATATTTAAATACAGCACAATATATGAAATTAATGAATTTATTTTGATTAAAATATCAATACCAAATACAAATCAACTCTTTGAAATTTTTTAAAAAGCATTATTTACTTTCAATTATAAATGTTATGCATAATGGTGATATTATGAAAAATATGCATAAAATTCTCATCATTATTTTAATTCTTTTAATTGTTGTTGGGGGTTTTTTAATGTTTGGAAGTAATTCCCCACAAAAAGGTGATGGAATTTCATATAACGAATCAGCACTTTCTGAAAAACTCTCAATTAATATGAATAAATGGAATTATGATGAAACAAATGATATTTACTATCAAATAGGATTGGTTTATTGTACTAACCCTGAAGATACAAATTATGAATCCTGTGGAATTTACATTCCTGGAAAGTACTTCAATGGAGAGAAAAACTCAAATGGAACTTATACCTGCACAATAAATGATGCAGGCAAAATTGGAAATTACACTGCAAGTTCAGCACCGATTGTAATGCCTGTGAATACTCCTGGTTACTCTTCATGTGCTGCGCCAACCAGTTTTAGTGGAGATAGAGTGAAAGATTATGCTGATGCAGGATTTATTTATCTGGATGTCGGCTGTAGAGGAAGGGACAATGCAGAAGCGCCAGATGGAGTCACTGACTTGAAAGCCGCAACTACTTACTATAAATTTAACGGAGATGTGTTACCTGGAGATGCAGAGAAAGTCTTTACCTTTGGCCATAGTGGCGGAGGAGCACAATCCGCAATAATGGGTGCATCAGGAAACAGCGAACTATACAATCCTTATTTAGAAAATATAGGAGCTGCAATGGTGGATAAGGATGGAAACATATTGTCAAATGCCATTGAAGGAGCAATGTGCTGGTGTCCTATAACAAACCTTGACACTGCTGATGAAGCTTATGAATGGAATATGGGACAATACTTACGGGAAAACTCAACATTTACAGGTGCGTTAAGTGATGACCTTGCAACAGAATATGCAACATACATAAATGAATTGGGCCTGAAAGATCCAAATGGAAACACCTTAAAACTTGAACAAAGCGATTCAGGCATTTATACCTCTGGAAGCTACTATGATTACATGATGGAAGTAACAGAAGAATCATTGAATAACTTCCTATCAGATACAACTTTCCCATACACTCCATCATCCGGCGGAGATATGGGAGCAATGCCTTCCGGTGATGCTCCAAGCGATTCTGGAAGTATGCCTTCTGGTGAAGCACCTGGCGATAGCGGGTCCATGCCAACCGGTGATGTTCAAAGCAGTGACAGTTCAGATAGCTCACAAACTTATCAGACAGCACAGGACTATATTGATTCACTGAACGGCAATGATACCTGGATTGAATATGATTCAAATACAAACACTGCAAAGATTACAAGTCTTGAGGCATTTGTGAAACATTGCAAAAATCCATCAAAATCCGTTGCCGCTTTTGATGACTTGAATCGTTCACAGGCTGAAAACGGATTATTTGGTCTTGATGCCAACGGTTCATCCCACTTTGATCAAATATTATCTGACTTGCTTAACAATAACAGTGATAAATACTCCAAGTACATCGACTATTCATCAAATTATGCAAGTGAATACAAGGATGATTTAGCACAGATAGACAGTTTAAACAATACTATGAAAACAAGGGTTGACATGTACAATCCAATGTTTTATTTATGTGATTATTATGACGGTGCAGGTTCATCTGATGTTGCCAAATACTGGAGAATTAGCACCGGTATTGAACAGGGAGATACCTCACAATGTGTTGATGTGAATCTTTATTTGGCAGTGAATCAAAAAGCAGGCTCTGATAATGTTGAGTTTTCAACAGTTTGGGGACAAGGCCACACTCAAGCTGAAAGAAATGGTGACTCAACCAGCAGCTTTATAAATTGGGTGAATAATTGCTTAAATTAAGAAATCCTAATGGATTTCTCTTTTTTTATTTATAAATATAAAAAAATTTTTCCAATATCCAAAATATGGAATTGTGCAATACAATTGGAAACATAGAATAGATAATGAATGTGTTCTAAATAATTTTTCAAAGAATTTACTCAAATATAATGGCAATATACTAAAAATACTATACAAAATATTTATTACCTATCTCTTACACTATCATTATATCATGATTTGATAAATTTTCAGTGACCTTTTTATTACATGACTTCATTATAACTCCATCATCACAGTCATTTTGCATAATAAGAAGAACGCGTAGCCCTGCAGATGATACATATTCCAGTTTAGAACAATCAATGACCACACTGTTTACAGCATTATCTTTTTTAATCTTCTCATAATTAGCAAGAAGCTTAGGTGCGCTTAATGTATCTAAATTTCCGGACAAGATTAAATTAAGCCTATTGCCATCAATTGATGCATCCGCATTAAATGACTCTGTCTTTGCATCGAAAATATCAATAGATTCATCAACTGTAATTTTCCATATGCATATTTTCTTAAATCCTTCCTTAATCTGAGCTGCAATCTTAGGGTCTGCATTATCCAAACTTTTAAATTCAGGTACATGGTCTGCATATGGAAGTCTCTCCAACTTAAATCCCTTGGATTTAATATAATTTATTGCATTCATCATATTTTCCCGAACGTTTCCCCGGACGCTAACGGTTATTGTATTCTCTATGGCATTTACATCAGATTTATCATCAATTCTATACTTGGACTGCCACATAATCTCTCTTGTTCGCTCCCCATAGAATGCTTTCACTATCAAAAGGTAGAGAAGAGACATCTCAGGGTCAAGAGTAATCCAGCATCCTCCATGCTCTGCAAGAATCCGTTTAATATTGTCACACATTGCATCCATCTCAGAATCTGTAAGATACATCAGAAGTCCTTCTGTTGTTATACATACCTTCCCTTCAATCTTATCAAATGCAGACTTAAGTGATTGATAATTGGTTGCATCAACACCTTCGAAATTAACAAGGTTTTTTTGATCTTCTTCTAGAAGTGACATGATAACAGGTTCAACTTCATTAATTGTTGCGGGAAGATCCATTCCAACAAATTTCTTGCCGCTTTTTGCAAATTCAAGGGCTCGAGGTGTAAAACCGCACGGCAAGTCAACCTCTGTAAAACCAGATTCCATTGCGAGTTTTCCATTAGTAAAATATCTTACTTCCATAACAACGCCGTTACAGAAAAGGTCAGCATCATCGACATTAACTGTATCACTATTCTGAGTATTTTCCAGTGTAAGGCCCAACCTTTCAACTACATCATTGGCATCATCATTACCTGCTGCTGCTAATTGAAAAAGAGTCATCTTGGCAGTGTTAAATATAGGATTTGTTCTTTCCAGTAATCCTTCATCAATTTCTATTCCATCAAAATCAAACATATTATCCGTAATCTATCTTATGTTGACCAAACATTAATTTAAATTTAAAATAAATTCTTAAAAGGGATTTTGCCCGTATACTATACAAATATTTACTACTTTTCGCTCTTACAACATAATATTTAGTATCAGTCCATATAAATCTTATCAATAATATTTGGTGTTTTTAAAGTGGAAATAATAATATTGTTTATACAAGAACAACGAGTATTTTGGCGGTAAATTCAAATAAAAAAAAGAATAAATTTTAATAAAAATTCATTATTACCACTCTTTGAATCAAAAGACATGTCCATTCACATATAACATATCAGTTTAAATTTATAAGATTATCGTATTTTATGTAAATCCGCCAATAATTAAATTTTTTCTTATTTTAAGTCAAGTAATTTAATTTCATCAAATATTTTGAATTCCCCATCAAAGCTTGCAACATAATCTAAGTTATAATATTCATATATGACAACTTCCGAACAATCTATAAATCCCAATTTAAATTTGTTTTTATTGTATTTTTCAAAAATTGCAAATACATTATCATTGTACATGTTAATGCTGGATTCATCGATTATTGTGAAATTATCTTTCATATAGTTATATGCTAGTCTAACTAACGTAATATCCTTTGTTTTTTGGCCCAATATCGTTATTACTTCAGATACTATCCCATTTGAGATATAACAATCATTATCTAGAACTTCTTTGTTTTCTATTGCTCTTTGATGTAGAGGATCATTTTTTCTGAATATTGCAATGATGAATGATGAGTCCAATAAAATTTTTTTCATTTGTATAAACTCCTTTTTAGTTCAACAGCATCTCTCGGATCATCATCTTCAATAATTCCCAATACATCATCCAGACTTACTTTTTTTCTTGGTTTGATTACAATTTCATTATTCTCATTAATAGACCAATCAATGATTGTATCGTCAATAGTTAAATCTGTTAGTTTATTACGTATAGCTTTAGGGATGGCTAACTGATAATTTTTATATAAAGTTGTTGTTGCAATTATATTATCCATTATCTTCAGACTCCTTTAATTTCATTTAATTAATATTATATTTTCAGAGAATATAAAGTTATCTGAAAAATAATAAATTTACTAATTATAACGACATATCAAATTTCAAAATAACAATATAAATCACAAATCACGAAAACATTTTGATAATAAGTAAACAATAGTTCAATTACTATTGGAAACATGAATATGAAAAATAGTTTGTAGAAATAATATAAAAAGAGGGATTCAGCAATCCCTTTAAGTGTTTATTCGGCAGATACGCCATTGATTAATAATTGGGTCAAGTAATTTTCTTTTCCAATCATTTTAATTAAGTCTAATTGTTGTTCGCTCCAGCCCATATCATCTTCTTCATCCTTGAGATATACTTTCATTAAGTCATAGGTTGTTGCATCAAATATTCCGGAATCCATCATTTCGTTTAATAATTTAATTCCTTCAACAGATACATTGTAGTCATGTTCTATGAACTCTATGATATCAGTGTAGATTGGTTGTGCATCCTGTGCTTCCTGTTTGATTTCTCCACCTAAATCAAGAATACGGTCCATGAACTGTTCTACGAAATCCATTTCTTCAGTTGCATGAGTTGCATATTTGTCTCCTAATGCTTGGAAACCTAGACCTGCAAATATTTTAGATTGAATCCTGTGTCCGAATGAATTTGCGGACAATTCGGTTACAATTAACTGTAGTGCTTCAATTGTTTTTTCTTTATCAGACATAATTTTCACCTTAGTTAAATTACTTAAGATTCTTAAGTGCATAATTGAATATCTGAACTATACTATTTAAAATTAACGAATAAGTTAGCCCAATCGTAATATGCATGAATCATCTTCTTGAATTTTTCTGCCTCTTCATCACTGTAATCCTCAAAAAATTTAGAATCAAATTCATACATTTCTTTTAATAGTGAAGAAATAATTAATTTAGCTTTATCAGTAACATTGAGAATCTTTTTAGACTTATTATTTTCATCACTGCCACGATGTACCAATTCGTTTTTCTCAAGCCGTTTAATTATTTGAGCAACGTTAGCTTCTGAAACAAATAATATTTCAGACAATTCCCTTTGAGTTAAACCGGGATTATGATGAATGGTACTCAAATATGTGAAATCACGAGGAGTAATTTCAGGATAATTGTCTTTTAAATACTTGGTGTATTGAATGCTAATATAATCAATATATAGGGCTACCGGTGTGAAAGGTATTCTTTCATCGCCTGAATTTAAATCAATCATAAAAAACCACTTTAATATATATTATGTATTTTAAGTATTATAACTGATTCTAAAAAATTGAAGGATAATAAAATCTAAATTTTACATTAAGAATCAGATAACATATAATCCAAATGGAAACATAACCTCCCTTTTTAACATTAACATCAGCATTAGTTGTTCAAAACTTACATTCTGAAACAACTGCATATATACTGTAGTTTAAAACCAGACATGATTTCCAATATCCTGGTCGTTAATGTCAAAACCATCCAATTAAATCAAATCTAAAAAAGCAGCTATTGAATTATCAACATTATGTTAATGGAAAAACACGTTATTGAAATATTGTATTATTGTTAATCTTCAGTTTGTCTTTTTGAAATTTTTCTATTGAATTAATGCACATATAATAAATGTCACTAAATTTGTATGATTAGTTACAAAATTTATTAATAAAATAATCTTGAAATTTTAATCATAGTTAATTAGTATGGAAGTCGTCAAATGGAAAAAATGATAAATTCTCTCAAAAAGCTAGGTTTAAGCAGATATGAATCACAAGCTTACATCGGTTTGAACAAAATAATCACCGGCCAGGCGGATGAAATTGCAAAAGTTTCCGATTTACCCCGTTCAAGAATTTATGATATATTAAAAGGTCTTGAAGAAAAGGGTTTTGTTGAAATCAAGAGAGGAAGACCTTTGAAATACACAGTAGTTGAACCATCTGTGATATTTAAAAAACAAAAAGAAAAACTAATCAAAGAGTTAGAAACAACTGAAAATAAACTGGAAAACATTTACACTGACGAGATAGCTGAAGTGCAGGCCCCAGTATGGCTAATACATACTCCTGAAAAGATTATTGAAAAAGAAGTGGACCTTATTAAAAAGACTCAAAAATCCATAACATTACGTGCCGGTTTTCTTCTTAATGAAGAATCACAAGCAATGATAAAAGCAATTAGAAATAATCCCAACAATATTGATATCAAAATCCTTGCAAACCCAATTTGCTATGTGGAGGATGAAAAAATAGAAATCGTTGAAACATTTAAAAAAGCTAAACTGCCTAACCTTAAAATCATAAAAACAGATTTGCCAATGATGAAAATGTTAATAAGTGATGAAAAGGAACTTATAGGAACCTTCGCACAGTTCAACGGTGAATACAATTCAGTCATCCCCCAAACGGCAATCGGAGTAAACAACAAGTACTCTGCAATATGTAAAAACTTTAACGATCATTTTTTAAGACAATTTATGAAAATGAAAAATATGATGTGATATATTATGAAAGCGGAATCCGTAAAAATAGCCGATGGCGTGTACTGGGTTGGTGCACTTCATTGGAACACAAGAAGTTTCCACGGTTTTGCAATACCTGGAACAACATACAACTGTTATCTCGTATTTGGTGATGAAAAAGTTGCATTGATTGACAATGTCTACTCAGACGGCATGATAAATCAATTGAATGCAAGAATTGAAGATGCATTCGCTAAAGAAAATCGTGAAAACAAAATAGATGTATTCATTCAATGCCACACAGAACTTGATCACTCAATAGGACTTAAAGAAACCATTGACAAATATCCTGAAGCTGAAGTTTATGCATCTCCAAAAGGAGCCGACTTTTTGGAAAAGCAATACCACACTTACTCTGATGTTGAAATTACAACTGTGAAAACTGGTGACAGCATTGATTTGGGCGGTAAAACATTGAATATAGTTTCAGCACCTATGCTTCACTGGCCGGACAGCATGTTTGTAATGTATGCTGAAGAAGGAATACTATTCTCAAATGATGCATTCGGACAGCACCTGTGCTTATCCAAAAGATATGCAGAAGATTACTCTGAAGACTTCATTTTGAAAGCTGCTAAAAAATTCTTCGCCAATCTGGTGGTTTTAGGTGCACCGATGCTCAGGATGAAATTTCAGGAGCTGACCGATGCAGGAATTGTAGAACAAATTAAAATGATTGCACCTTGTCACGGTCAAATCTGGAAAGACCCATCAAAGATTGTTAAAGCATATTCAAACTGGGCAAGCGGTGTTTGTGAAGACAAAATCACAATTGTCTATGATACAATGCATCACTCAACAGAAAAACTGGCTTACCAGATAGCCGAAGGAATAATGAGTGAAGGCGTTGAAGCTGTAATGTATCATATGGAAAGCGACTATGAATCAGAAGTGGTAACAGACATTCTTGATTCAAAAGCAATTGCCTTAGGTGCTCCGACAATGATGAATAAGCCTTTCCCAAGAATCGGGAACCTGATGTACTGGCTTGACTGCCTAAACTTCAAGGGCACAACCAGCGAAAAGAATGCACTTGTATTTTCATCCAAAGGATGGGGAGGAGGAGCCATTGCTAAACTCCAAAGAGATTTGGAAAGTGCAGGCTTTATAATATTCGATACATTGGATGCAGTGTTCGTACCAGATGAAGACATTTACGCAAAAGCATTCCAGAAAGGAGTTGAACTTGCAAAATCAATAAAAAGTGAATAGAATGGCAAATTTAGACAATGATATTGAAGAAAAGATTGAAGAGATTATCGGCAAATACCAGAAAAGGGAAGCTAAGCTTTTAAACTATTTGATTGTAGATGATGAGATTACTTTCTTCCTGCCGTTATCTGATGATGAAAAGATTTCAGATGAGGATTTAGCTGAGATTTCAGAACTAATCAAAGGAGAATACATCCAAACAGAATCAGTCAACCAGGAATACAGAATCAAATTTAAATATGGATTATAGTGTATTTACTCTTAATCCCCCTTTTTTTCAAATTATTAGTCCATGATTATATTGGAAACATAGAATATGAATAGTTAATTAATGTTTTTCATGGATAATTTTTCAAAGAATTTAAAGTCAATATCCTGAAAAAACTATACAAAATATAATACTCTTTAGAAAAAAAGACAAAAATTATTCCTAAAAAAAGACTTAATTTTTAAAAATATCAACAAATTACACTTAATAATCTAATTAAATAATATATATCAAGTTAATAAAAAATAAACATAATATTAATGATTAATAAGTCAAATAACTTGAAAATAATATAGATTTTATTTTGCCCGTATACTATACAAAATATTTACTACTTTTAGCTCTTAGATTATAATATTTAGTATCAGTTCATATAAATCTTATCAAAATATTTTGGTGCTTTAAAAGTGTGATTAATAACTGTTTTTTTGAGCATGTGTAAAAAAGGAAGCTATGAAACACATATTAAAGCTAATCGTCATTTAAATTGTCAGTTTATCAAATTAGAAAATTTCGGATGAAATCCAACTAGGCTTCCAATTCGACATCATAGATTGTTTTACATTAACAAGTTAATGGTCAACAATAGATAGTAACTTGCTAGGAATAAATAAGAGACAGCAAGCACCATATTTTCAACAAGCAGGATGCCAATTCCCCCAACTTTAATTGGAGTGTTTTTAATTGAATGCTCTTTCCACTTCATAAAAACACCAAAAGATATGAGTTATTATATTAGTGTTTTAGAATTTGATATTTTATCTTAAAACTATTTATAATTTATTATTTTTTAAAATAAAGATTGTTTTAAGAATATAAAATTGTTTTTAGAATGAAATATTGTTTTAATTTGATAATAAGTGATGAATGAAACTTTTATATAGTTTGAAATTCATAATATCATATAACATCTTAGGATGTTTGGCAGGCATAATGCCGACCAATAGATATGAATATTGAATGAGGATGTGTCAAAATTTGTTTAACAAATTTGTCCTTATTCAATTTTTAAAATTCTATTTTTTAATATTCTCCAATAAATGTACAAAATATTTAGTACTTTTGCTCTCGAAGCATATATTGCAGTTCAAGGAAAAAAAGCTTTAAATTGCAATAGTTAATGTTAGTCATGATGAAAAAATATTTCCTTAAAATTCCAACTGTTCAGCAAGACAGATATTGCATACTGCATTCGGAGTGTCTATATTGGCTTCTTTTACAGGACATAGGAATTCGCCGTTTTCCTTTTTGACTTTCAAAGATCCCGGAAACGGCGTGCCCACAGGATGTATGGGTTCCCGTAAAATAAATGTTGCATATATTGAAGCTATCTCAAAAATCAATGGGGCTTTGGTTTTGGTCTCCTGTATTCCTGTTTCATAATGGGTTTTTAAAACTTCAACTGCTTCGCCAAATGATTCCCTATCAATGTTTTGAGGATAATTGTTATTGTCGTTTAAAATGTCTTTTATTCGAAACAAGAATGATTCGATATAGGATTTTTGGCTATCCTCACGATAGCTTTCCTGGACGTATTTGTTTTCTTCGATTACATGTGAGGTGAAATCCATCATGTCAAAGACTGAAATTGTTGATGAATACTTTTTAAGGATTTCCAAAACATCACTGCCAGTGGGGATATTGTCATCTATGATGAGATTTGAAAGTTCAGCGTACATTTCAAGGTATTCATCTGTCATTATGCTTCTCCTAGAATCCGAAAGCTAAACCTGCGTTTTTGCAGACACAATATCTGCACATTGAATTTTCCTCTTTAATACTCATTATTCGGGATTTGCATTTGTACTCACCATTTTGCATGAACACCTGGTCTTTTGTCGGATTGTCTCCAACAGGGTGTAGAGGTCTTTTTGCAATGAGTGCTAGATAAAGTGAAATATATTTTGTAAATTCCCTAGTCTCCTCATCTCCTCCTGCATAAGTGTCAAAGTAAAAGTCAATGTCATTTTTGAGGTTTTCAACCACTCCGTCCGCTATTTCAAAGTCGTCTGTAATGTTCAGGGTAAATATTTCATCCCATGCTTGTGAATTGTATTTGGCCAGGCTTTTTGTTATGGGATCCTTGTATCTGTCGTCTGTGACCTTGTTTCTCAGGTATTCAATAGGGTAATCCTTTAGGTTTTCCCTTATTTCTTCAAGTAATGCGGTTGCTTTCATAAATATCTATCTGTAAGTCATGAGTATATGCTATTTACTAAACAACTTTTCGAAAAAATGAAAAAAAATAATTTAAAGAATGACAATTAAATAATTATTTAAGTTTTTAAGATAGGTGTTCTTCATGATTGAGTTTATCAAAAAATATAACCTGCACATTTTCATTGTTTTGATTGCTATTTTAACAGTTTATGACTTTTTGAATTGGGACGGCATTTCCATTGTAAGGAAATTGGTAAATCTATTTGCAATATTAGCGATTCTGCATGAAATCGAAGAAAAATATTGGCCGGGCGGTTTTTTTGATTTAATGTTGAAGAAACTGGAAATAAATATCAATGATGTTGATGTGGGAAGAGCCAATTTAGCAGTATTTATATTCTGGTTAGTTTATCTGGGGTTGGGATACATATTTGATAACTTTGTATTTTTCTTCATGATGACAATCGTATTATCCGTTTTTGAAGCGTTCGTACACACAGCTGGAATTAAAATCCACAAATTAGATAAACCATACACACCAGGTCTTGTCACGGCATGGATTTTAGCAATAGCTGCAATATACTCAATTATCCAATTAAGCAAATTTAACCTTGCAAGCCCAATAGACTATTTAATCGGGACAATATTGTTTATTATAAGTTTCATGATATTAAGTTCACAAGTTTATGGAGGCATGGGAATAAACAGAAAAGAAATGATTAAAAAGATGCGAGAATAATTTGATTTAAATCCTATTTTTAGTGTGTTTAATCCAAACTTTCTCATTATCCCCTGCTGAAACCTTGTTGTCTGCCATTACCCCCACCAAATCATGAGCCACATATGGTTCCTCCAAATAGCCAATGTCATCATCTGTTAATGTCAAATCAACGGAATTGACTGCACCTTCAACATGATGCATTTTGGTGGCTCCTACAATCGGTGCAGTCACTTTTGTAAGCAGCCATGCCAAAGACACTTCAGTCATTGACACACCATAGTTTTGAGCGATTTCATCAACTCTTTTGATAATCTCCAAATCTTGCTGTTCGGAATTTTGATATTTCAATTTTGCATAAAAGTCTTCATTCAGTCTTTTGGATTCCTCACCAGGAAATCTGGACAGTCTTCCTGAAGCAAGCGCACTGTAAGGTGTTACAGCAATGTTGTCAGTTCGGCATAATGGAATCATTTCACGTTCCTCTTCTCTAAAAATCAAATTGTAATGGCCTTGAATTGATACAAATTTGGCAAAACCTTCCGCTTCAGCAAGTGCATTGGCCTTTGCAAGCTGCCAGGCAAAACAGTTTGATATTCCAATATATTTAACTTTACCTTCCTCAATGACCTCGTTTAGGCCTTCAAGAATGTCATATAACGGCGTGTTGTAGTCCCACATGTGATAGATATAAAGGTCAATGTAATCCAGTCCAAGATTTGACAGGCTTTTTTCAACCATATTGTGGATATGCTGTCTTCCAGATACATTGTTTTCAATATCCTCCTGTGAGCGTGGCAAAAACTTTGTTGCGACAACAATATCCTCACGTGAAGCGTTCTCCCTTATTGCTTTTCCAACATATTGCTCCGAAGTTCCATTCTGATAACCGATAGCAGTATCAAAGAAGTTAATTCCATTGTCGAGTCCGTTTGTAATTATTTCTATTGATTCTGTTTCAGGCAAGGTCCATGTGTGCATTCCATTTTCAGGATCTCCAAAACCCATACAACCCATACATATTCTGCTGACTTTCAAATCAGAGTTTCCTAATTTAATGTATTTCATTTAAATCCCCATATTCAACCGCTTTTTACATTCAAAAAAAGATTTGCAGCCATTATTAAAACATCCACCCCAATAATTATAGTAGTCAGTTCAGGAATGATGAATGCAACGATTAAAGCTATGAAATAACCTCCAAAAAGAAGCAACCTTGATTTATTGTCACGTACTTCATCTTTCGGTGCTTGGGGGTTTGCTTTTGTTATTGCAATATCTAAAAATTGAAATGATGCTGTCCATAAAATCAATGAAATAACATAAATAGCTTCTGCTAGTGTTTCACTTGGCCCATTACCCACAAGGGCAGTTGTGAATGGAATCAATGTGATGAAAAATAACCAGATTCCATTAGCCAAAAATACTTTACCGTCAATTAAATCCGCTTTTTCAAATGCATTGTGATGTGATCTCCAAGCCAAATAGATTAATGAAAAACTGACCACATATGAGTAAAAAATAGGTACTTGAGATAATAGGGAATCAATAGAAATTGTTTGAGGAACCGCCAATTCCAAAACCATTATTGTTGCTGCAATTGCAACAATGCCGTCACTTAAAGCCATTATCCTATCTTTATTCAAACTATCACCTTAAAACAATATTTGTAATTAAATATAATTAACAGTTTTCAGTTCCTTAAAAACATTTTATACTTCACAAGCAATACTTCAAAATTGCCGAATGTAATGATTAAGCTTCCGATTAAGAAAGCGTATAAATTTGAAATGAATATCAAAATAACGACAATTCCCACAATTGTGGTTCCTATCATCATCAGTACATCTCTTTTTGTTAATTTGATATTTTGCTTATAATATTCCTTATTTGCCATTATTGACAAGTAGAAAATAACCAGCGATACAATCATCAATCCGCTTGCAAATAAATGGTTTACTTCACCGGAGTGTACGAGCTCCAAAGCCACAGTGACCAGATTAATGCTGATTACAATAAAGTAATGGCTGAACATTAGTCTCAGTGACCGTTCCACTCTTTGATGTTCCATCAAACGATGAATCTGAATAACATATGAGCCGAACATTGTTAAAATTATAAAGAACACTAATATTGGAACCAGATTGAAGTTTGATGTGTCAAAGAAATGTGTAAGGCCGACAATCGCTTCACCGAATGTTATGATTGTCAACAGTTCAAATCTCTCAACCAGATGCGGGAAACTGATAATACTTTTGTCAAACTTGCCTCTGATAAAGAATGGTAAAAAGGCACCGGTTAAAACCGCAACGACATTTATCCAGATAACATAATCTGTCAAATTAAAAAGAGTGCATAAAATGGCTATTACATAAATTGTACAAACCACTGACAGTATTGTTATTGAATTGCCCGCCGCACCATCCATCGAATGCTCTTTTCTAGCTTGAATGGAATACAATGCCACAACAGTCAATAACAGCACCAGCATTGAAAGGTCAAATGGAAACGCCATTGTAGCCCAATCATTGGAAATCGTATTTGCCATATAAATTACTGAAATCATGTTTACGCAGGCAAAAGCATAGTCATACCACTTCCACTGCCCATATCTGTTCACATAGTTTGTAAAATAAAGCCATGCCTGCAGAATCACAAATGAAGTAATCAAATAAGCAAAAAAGTTATATGGTGGAATTACACCATTTATCGGTTCTGAAATTAATGC
>NZ_JAFRKB010000004.1 GCF_017431965.1 Methanobrevibacter sp.
ATTGTACTTACTGTTACCATTGTAGGAAACAGATGCTGTGTAGGTGCCTAGTTCCAAGTCAGCAACGGAAACAATAGCCTGACCATTCGCATCAGACTTAACAGTCTGTTTTACATCACCAATTGTGAATCTTACATTGGCGCTCTTAATGGCTTGATCTGTAGCATTATTAATTAGGGTAGCTACTACTTCTCTAGCACCGTTATTGTAAACCACTGAAAGATTGGAGTCTGCTTTAAGGATAAGCTCAATACTTGCACTGGAAGGATAATACTTGCTGTTTCCATCATAAGACGCAATGACATTATAAGTATTTGGGTCTAAATTAGCTGTTGAAAATTTAGCCTGGCCGCTAGCATCAGTTTTAACGGTATATTTTACATTATTAATTAAAAATCTTACATTAGCACTTTTAATAGGTTGACCTGTAGCATTATTAGTTAAAGTAGCAACTAGTTCCATAGTTTCAGAATCATAAACCACTGAAATGCTTGTGTAATCCTTTACAGCAATGTCGATACTTGCGCTAGAAGCATTATACTCAATACTACCATCATAAGAAACAGTGGCAGTATAAGTGCCTGAAGTTAAATCAGCAGTAGAGAATTTAGCTTGGCCAAAATCATCAGTTTCAGCAGCGAAATTGTTATTATTAACATTTAAAACCACATTAGCTCCATTAATAGGTTGACCATTAACATCAGTTAAAGTAGAAACCAATTCCCTAACATTATCATCATAAACAGCTGAAATAGTGGTATTAGTATAAAGGATATTTTCAAGAGTTATAATCCCTGTTTTTGCATTAAGGTAGAATTTACGGTATTCGCAAGCATATGCATCATCATCATTATCCGGCATGAACTCGAACTTAACGATATTTCCATTTTCAAATCCATTAAAGTAATTTAAGTCAGACAAAAATATGAAAAATTCTAAATTCTCATAGTCCTCATCGATATAACTTTCAAAAATAGGGTTTTCATCATAAGGTCCATATACTCTTACATATCCAGTGTATAAAACTGCATTTGCATCTTCAACTGAAGGGATATATAGAATGGCTACATGGTCATCATAGTTTGTTTGAATCTCTTCATGAATATTGAATTCCGGATAATCACTACCTCCAATCTCATCCAAATAAACTCTAGTTTCACGATCTTCAATTACTAATCTAAAGAATTCACTGTAAAAACCACCATAAACTCCATTGTAAAAGAACTTAATTATATCCCCATTTTGAAGTTGTGTAAAGTCAAATACATCAGACATGATTTTATATCCGAATTTATCATAGTCATATGTATATTTTTCCAAACTATCAATGGCCAAATGTTCTTGAATAGGAATTCCATCATTCTGAAGTATTTCTATAAAACCATCAACATCTTTTGATGAAACAAGAGATATCATGCATTCGTTTTTACTAGGATTTACAGGATTCTCAGGCAATACAAATGAAACCTCCTCATCAATATATATTGGTTCAAAAGCAAAGCCTGAGTTATCTTTTTGTACTATAAAAGAACCCCATCCTGATAAAATAGCATCAGAATTGTAAAAATTTAAATAAAGTATGTTTGAAGAAGTAGTAAGATAATTAATATTTTTTATATCTCCATAGGTTATTAAATACTCATCACCTTCAACAACATTTCCAACATCTTTTCTGAAAATTTCATAATTGTTAATGTCAGTTATTGTTATATTACCTTCTGTGTTAGATAAAAACTGAGCTACAATAACTGTTTGTCCATCCGCATCGACACCTCCAATGTCAATACGACCTTCGGAGTAGAAGATACACTCATCTTCACCCTCATTATCAACGATGCCTTCATCCGCAATAGAAACAGCGCCCGTTGAATCTTGTGATAGCTGATCCATATCACTAGAAGCACTTACTGCACCAACCATCAGGATTGCAAGCAATATAAAACTTACTATCATAACCTTTTTAAACTTCATAATTTACACCCTATAATAAACATGATTGAATTAATTATACTCTTAAATAAGATATGCTGTATAAAAAATCCTATATATTTTAATTTTTATTAAAAGATATATTTATATATAGTTAATTAAAGTTGAAAAGATTAAAAATTTTAAAAAAAAGAATAATAAAGCATTATTATGCTTCATTTAATTCAACAATTTTTTTATCAAACTCACTCAATTTACGGGCAAGCCCTGTAAAGTATGGAATATAAACTTTTGAAAAAGTAACCCTATCTGGATTTTGACCCATCTCAGCAATACGCTCTTTAACCCTTTCAATTTTACGTTCCACTTCATCATACATTAAATCTCCTGGAAACTCACCGATAAATATTCCATCGGCACCATTATCCAGCGCATGTCTGATGTGTCTTGGCCTTACACGGTTTACCGAGATAACCTTAATGATATGTATCGATTCAGGATAAGACAACCTGTTTACACCAATATTATCTGCGGCAGTGTATCCTATATTGTCCAGGAATACCAATATCATACGTTCATCTTCACGCTTTTTAGACAATACCCCATCGATTGTTGCCATTATTTTCTCATCGATATTACCATTTACAGTAATGGCCCTTTGCTTGCATCCGATAAGGCATTTTCCACAGCCGGTACAACTCATTGGATCAATGTAGATTTCATCATCCTGTATGCTCATGGATTTATATTTGCATCTGCTAATGCAATCTCCGCAGACTGTACATCTTTCCTTATCAATTTCAGCAATAAACGGTTCAATTTCAACTCCACCATAGTTATACTCTGAAACTTTTGATGCGGCTGCAGTTGCCTGCATTATTGAATCTGTAATGTCTTTTGGATCTTGTGCTGTTCCGCATACAAATATTCCTTGCACATCAGTAGCTACGGGTTTGATTTTTGGATGGGATTCCTTAATAAAACCATCTTCAGTAGTTCCGATGTTTAATATTTCTGCTATTTCAATTGTACCATCTGAAGGTTCCATTGCTGTAGATAATACTACCATATCCGCTTCGATTTCAACAAACTCACCTTTCAAGGTATCTTCAGTCCGTACGATGAAATTGTCTCCTTTTTTAACAACTTCTCCCGGCCGGCCTCTCAAGAACCTTACTTCATTTTCCTGAGTATGTTTGTAGTATTTTTCAAACATTCCAGGAGTTCTAACATCAGTATAACAGATTAAAACATCAGTATCGGGATATTTATGCTTGATAATGTTTGCATTTTTAAGTGCAACAGTACAGCATATTTTCGAACAATATTTATGTCCGTCGGGCTTTTCATCTCTTGAACCAACACATTGTATCATTACAACACGTTTTGGAACTTCACCATTAGCTTTTAGAAGCTTGCCTTTTGTAGGGCCGTTTACACCGGTAATGCGCCCCAATTCAGATTGTGTTATCACATCATCATACCTGGTATACCCATATTCAGGACGTTTTTCCATGTCAAACAGCTTATGGCCTGTTGCAACAATGATTGAACCTACTTGCAATAGGGACTTTTCAGGTTTTCCTTTAAGTCTGATAGCTTTCATGTTACAAGTTCTAAAACAATCCCCACATTTTGAACAATTTTCCATATCAATTACATAGCTTTCAGGATAAGATTGTCCAAATGGCCTGTAAATTGCTTTTCTCAGCGATAAGTTATCATTCCAGTCATTAGGAACTTCAACTTCACAAACTTCTGCGCATTTACCGCATGCAATACATTTATCTGGATTGACATATCTCGGAGATTGCTCGACAATTAAATTATAAGTTCCCGCTCTTCTTTCAGCTTCAATAACGCGAGCATTAGTCAATACTTCTATATTTTTATTCCATACAAGCTCATTTAAAATTGGATTTAGAAGACACATTCCGCATTCTTCTGCAATTTTAACCGGTGAGAAAACTTTACCTATTTTCGCCATGTGCCCACCAATTGAAGGGGACTTTTCAATGATTGTTACTTTTGTTCCTTGTTTAGCAAGAGATAAAGCGGCATTCATTCCGGCAATTCCCCCACCAATAACGGCCACTTCCTTTGGAGTTTGACAGTAAATCGGGTCTACTGCATCGGATTGTTTTACCTTTTCGATTGATGCATTTATTAAAGTTATAGCTTTATTAGTTGCTTTCTCCTTATCTGAATGTACCCATGAACATTGCTCCCTTATGTTAGCCATATCCATCAAATATGGATTCAGAGGCTTTACATAGTCCTGAAATGTCTTTTCATGACTAATAGGAGAACAAGCAGCAACAACAACCCTATCCAAATCATGATCAAAAATTGCATCACGGATTATTTTACGGCCATTGAGTGAACATAAATTTTCAAACTGTCCAATAAATTCCACATCAAGTGATTTTCTTACTTCATCCAAGTCAATTGTATCAGATATATTTCCTCCGCATTCACATAAAAAAACGCCAACTTTCAAATCATCCCTCATTTTTTGACCTCCCTTAACTCTTTTATAACAGAATTTATTGGAGTAGTATGTGCTTTTGCACCAATTACCTTATCTAAATCTCCTCCCATAGCCAATGCTATGAATTGTGCTATATTTAAATGAATAGCATTAAATTTCCTTCCTTCCCTCTCGCCTATCAAATGTTGATATCTGTCAAATTGGATATGGCAATTCGGACATAAATGAACTAGAATATCCACATCCTCATCCTCGATAGCGTTCATCTTATCGGCTGTCGCTGTAAATGACAAGTCCGGATTTGAATATCTTTGCCTGAAACCTGTTCCGCATGTTGCCCTTTTGTGGTCATACCAACCTATAGTTTTACAACCGCATGCCCCAACTAACTCATCCAATACCTTAGGATCCCTTACGCCACCGACGGTATCTTCATAGTGTACCTTGCAATAGTGGCATCCATGATGGGTAGCTATCGTATATTCGCTTAAATCATATTTTATTTTATCCGGAATTTCATCAATTTTATTGTATAGAATATCTACAACATGAAATATATTTTCTGTTGGTTTCAAATCATCCTTTTCATATTTCAGGTGACTTAATCCGTTTTCATCAAATAACTGATTAATATGATTTCTTAAATCATCCCTTTTATTTAAGAGCTTAACTGATTTTTTGTTGATTGCATAACATGTTGCACACATCATCACCAGATTAGGCCTTCCAATCTCTTTGGCTATCTTAAAGTTGCGAGCCCCAATAGCTGATGTGTCAATTTGATTAAATACATCAGAGTAATATCCAAGTCCAGTGCAGCAGGTTTGCTTTTCTGAAATTGCATAGTCAATTCCCAATTTGTCAAACACGAATTTTGTTGATGCTTCTACACCCGGATATTCTACACTCACCAAACAGCTTCTAAATAAAAGTATATCCTTATCAGGAATCTCCTTCATCTTCCCCCTCCTGAGATGCTCTTATTTTTTCAATACGTTCTTTAAATCCAGTTATTGTTAAAATTGTACTTACTTCATCAATAACTTCCTTTGGTGGCATCAATGGTGGATTAAGTTCTAATTCATCCCTTATTTCACCTAAATTTTGTCTAAATTCCCACCATCCTGGAACATCACGACCGATATCATCAAAAAATATTTCCGGAATTGCCCCAATAGCTGCGGTAAAGTAACTATCGGCAAAACCCATATACTCATATAATTTGTCATAAGCGATTCCATTTGATATTGCGAATTGCTTAAGGATTTGATTAACCTCACATACGCTATTTCCAACAGGACATACGCTATGGCAGGTATAACAGTAAAAACAATTCCATATATTATCATCTTCAAGAATTGATAAATCTCCCTCTAAAACTCTTTCTATAATGTCTCGAGGATTGTAATCTGAATGGCGTGCGGCAGGACATGTTGAAGTGCACATTCCACATTGCACGCATTTCAAAACACCTTCCTCCTTGGAATTTTTCACATCAGAAATTATCTCTTCTGCAAAATCAATCGGCGTATCAGTTATCTTTTGAGTAGTCATAAAACTCACCTTATAACATGAATTCCTTGTTTTGAATCATTTTCTTTAATTTTAAAGATAATTTATTGGCTCTCAACCTATCGGATTGCCTGCAGATGATAGGAATATTAACATTTTCACCGTTAATTTCCAAATCGACCTCACCAGTATTCATTTTAAATGCATCGTGGCGGCAATAATGGGCACACATTCCACATCCAAAGCAATAGGCTATATTCAATTTTCCATTTTTGAATGCATTTGTTGGGCAGACTTCACCGACACTACACTTATCGCAGCCCTCACATTTTGAACCGTCAAATTGCGGTCTTAAATCATATTCTCCCCACATTTTACCATAATTAGTATTGTCAAGAGGCAAATGGCGGCCTTTTATATCAGCTACGGGAAGTTCAATTTCTTCATCTTTTATAAGCAGATTATTATAAATTTCTTCGTTCAATACAGGTATTGGAATAGCTACAGTATCATAAATCTCCCCGCCTTGGCCTGTTTTAAATCCCCCAATATAATAAGGGTCCATATTGCATAAGTCAGCTGACAGCATCAAATTTGGTTTTTCGCTGCTTGATCTGGTACCATCACCCAAGATATATCCCTGGGCTCCGTTAACAAGAACTTTCTTACCCTCATTAATTACATTGTGAGGAATGTCATTTTGAAGCGGGTTTAAATCACCGCATCCGGAAAATGTCAATCCTTTTAAACTGCCTTCCAGTGGAATGGCAGCAAATATTGATGATACAGCTTCTTTGTTTGGATTTGTAAATGCTGTGTAGTTTTTAAATGCCATACGAGACCCAACAATTTGTCCGCGTGTAATATCTGCCATTGTTATTTTATTCTCAATTGTTTTTCCATCGGCACTTTCTATCCTTACATCAATTTCCTTGCCTTCAAGAAGTTCTTTTAATAGGAATCCTCCCCCATAACTTTCATCATGAATGGAATGCGCTGTTCCATGCAATATCACATCAACCGAACCTAACCATTCATTTGGACATGGCCCCGCATATGCCGGAACGCCATTTAGATAAACTTCATTTGCCCTTATGAACTCTCCAGGCTCGGAGATTATAAAGTTAAGTATGGCTGCAGTACCGCTCATCACTCCACAGGTTCCGCATGTTACTACATCCACTTCCTCAAAGCTTGGAGCATCATCATTTTTAATGAGTTTTTTAAATTCCTCCGCAGTATAAATGTTGGCTTCACCATCATCAATCTTTTCATTGATTTGGTCGATGCTTCTTTTATTCAATTTAAAAACCCCTTTTTATATTTTTCCTAAAGTGTCTCCCCTCAAACCTCTTCTTAATGTTTCAAGGGAAGTGATATCATCACTTGAAATGTTTCCCAAATTAACAGTATTTCCAAGTTTCAATATGAAAAAGACTTGCTGGTCTTTATTTGGAGCTTCCCAAAGAATTTTATCTCCGTTGAAATTATCTAAAATGTAATCGATTTCATCTTCTTTTGCATTGCCGGATTTATCAAAAATACCAATGTTTTTTCCACCTTCTCTTGCCTCTACAATGATTAAGGATGATCCTGCATCCAGTTCATCATGCATATTGTCAATTCTCTCATCCAGGTCCAGCTCCTTGTCTAATTTCGGGTCTTTTTTACCAACTTCAGACAATACTTCAAAACCACTATCCCTTGCAAGGCCAATGCAGTCAAGTTTATCCTCATGATGAATATTTAAAGAACCGTCAGATATCTCAATTGCAGGAAAACCTAAGTTATGAGCTTCGGTGAATAATTCTTCCAGTTTATTGTTTTTGTAAGCCAGTTCAAATAATGTTCCACCGGTATATGGAACAATATCATGATTTTTATACATTTCAACTTTTGCCCTTATTATGTCCTGTTCATGTACAATGGATGTTCCCCATCCAAACTTAAGATAATCAACATACTCACCGGAAATATCCATTAAGCTACTTGCGGTTTCAAGGCCCAAACCCTTGTCTAAAACCATTGTCAACCCACATTTCCTTGGTTTTTCCTCTCTTTCAATAGATAAAAATTCAAATGATTTCACAATTATCACGCGTGTTAGTTTGATTTTATAAATTATTAATGATTTAATATTATATATAAATCTTTTTAATGGTTTGCTTTTTAAAGAAATTAAAAGGGCGTTATATCTAATTAAAAAAAATAACGGAGCAATATTTTTTAATCGAAGTTTTACCCGAATTTATAAAAATACTAAATAAGATAGAATTTAACGATAAAACTGTCTTAGCAATTAAAACTAATCAAAATTGCATTACACGAATAATAATTACCATTCTTAAATTGTATAATTTTTATTAGAAATGAATTTGTTTATATAATATAACTCTATATTATACTGTTTTTAACATTAAAAAAAAGCATGGCAGCAAAGCTGCCATTAATCATTAGAAAATAACTTTAAAGTTATTTGATTATTTTTCAAGCACAGCAATATAATCCATTCTATTCCTTATCAAAGGAATCCAAGTAAACAATCTAAAAATAGGTTTATACTTGTTTACTCCATCGAAAAGATTAACATCTTTAATCCATCTGAAATTTGGATTGATATTTACTAATTCATGGCCTTTTTGAAGACCCCATGTAAACTCTGAATTTGTTTCCTCAACAGATATCTCCTTAGTTTTTTTAACTGAACTCGGCGGCATTACCTCCATAAATATTGTACAATGTAAAAAGTTGCCACTAATGATATTCAGGATATCAGAAACATCCTTTTCTTGAAGATACATTGTCAATCCTTCAATTATGAATAATAAATTACCGCTTTCTATATTGATTTCATCCACCCACCTTTCATCCATTGCTGAGCATGAAATAGTTTTAACCCTATCACCATCTTCAATATATTTGAGCCGGAAATTTGCGGAGTTTTCTAAATCAATATTATACCACTTGATATAACCATTATCCAATCTGTTGAATCTTGTATCCATTCCTGAGGCAATATTGATTATTGTGCAGTGTGGATGTTTTTCTATATAATCTGACACCATATCATCAAGTACGATTGTTCTTCCAATTACACCCATTTTCATTTTTTTATCCTTATTTGCAATTGTGAAATCGTATTCTACTTTAGATAGAACCTCTATTGCCTTTTTATCATAAAATTTATGGTTTTTTTCTTGTGAATGTTGTGCTTTAGCAAACAATGTCAAAAGCATTGTCTTTTCTACGCCTTCTAATTTCATAAGTATTCCTCCTTTAGTTATTTTGATTTATATAATGATTGAATAGTATACTATATAAATTTTTAGGTATGCCTAAATTTTCTTATGCATAAAAAATTTAATAACACATTCCCCATAATATAAGACTATGCACTTCGAAGAAATCAACTTAGGCGAAACACATATCAGATTAAAAACCGATTTAGAAAAACACAATCTAAAATCCTATGTCTATTCCTTAAGATCTGATTTGAAAAATTACATCGCCAAAAATCAGGACTTTTTACTTTCTCTCGAACCGCTTAAATTAAATGAAGAAAATTTGCCTTTAATCATTAAAACTATGCATGAATCCTCACTTAAAGCGGATGTTGGTCCCATGGCATGTGTTGCAGGGACAATATCTGAGTTATCATTAAATTATTTAATCGAAAATGATTCTAAAAATTCAATTGTTGAAAATGGAGGAGACATTGCACTAATTAATGATGAAACAACCCTCTGCGGAATATACTCAAATAATGAAATTTTAGGAAATGAAATTGCCTTTAAGATAAAACCAAGAAAAAGACCTTTAGGAATCTGCACATCCTCAGGCAAAATCGGCCATTCAATCAGTTTTGGAAGTGCAGATAGCGTGACGGTAATCAGCAGAAGTCCTTCAATTGCCGATGGCCTTGCAACAAGAATAGCCAATGATGTCTATGGCCCCACATCTGAAGATAAAGTAACAAAAGCACTGGAGACATCTGAAAACTATAAGGAATTTTTTGATGGTGTGTTAATAATATCCGATGACAATATCGGCACTGTTGGAAAACTGCCTGAAATTGTGGAAACAATGGAATTTGATGTAAAAATCTAAAAAAATTAACTTTCAATAAGATAATTACTTTTTTCTTTTAAAAATCAAATAAACTTTACTAAAATTAAAATACAAGTTAACTAAAATCCATTTTTGATGCAATATTTAAATAGGATTAACTTACAATATATGAACATAGAAAAAACACATAATAAATTATTTTAAGATAATTTATTATTAAACTAAATGAATAGTTGATTGAACAGGTTAGATAGTTATGTATAAGGATGAAATGATACAATTACATCAATTTTTAGTATATGTTTTAAAATACTTAGAAGAAGAAACTCAGATAACTAATGACTGCAGCGAATACATTTCACTAAAAATAAGTCCTCACCATATTCATAAGACAAAAGCAGAACATAAACATGCAATTTTTGTCCTTTGTAAAATTATCTCCCAAGTTATTGCTGATAAAGAAGATAACTCTATTCCTGAAAATGTTCGCAATTCATTGGCAGATTTAGTTACAAGATCTGAAAAAGAACTTAAAGCAGCTTAATTTACTATTCTTTTTTATACTTTTTTTTAAAAATTTTTAAATAATAATAACTTTCATAGTAGTATTATGAAAGGTGTTAACAAAATGCTTTGTTTAGTTGATGGAGAACACTATTTACCAGTCACTAAACAGGCAATAGATACTTTAAATAATCTAGAACACATTGATATAGCAGCCGCTGTTTTTATAGGAGGAACTGAAAAACTTAGAGATGATTCTGAAGAATCATACTCCGAGAAATTAGGGGTTCCGGTGCAATTTGCAAAAGATAAGGACATTCCATATGACATTATAGTTGATATGATTAGAAAATACAATATTGAAACTGTGATGGATTTAAGCGATGAACCTATCCTGGATTATCCAAAAAGATTTAAAATTGCATGCAAAGTCCTAAACGAAGGCATTTCATATGAAGGACCTGACTTTAAGTTTGAACCAACATCCCAATATGAGATAATGGAAAAGCCTTCTATCACCATTCTTGGAACAGGAAAACGTATTGGAAAGACTGCTGTTTCAGGATTCGTATCAAGATTAATTGATAAAAACGGATATGAACCATGCGTAATCGCCATGGGAAGGGGAGGACCTGAAGAACCAGAAATTGTCCACGGAGAAGAATTAGAAATAAATGCCGAATTCCTACTTGAACAATCCGAAAAGGGAGTTCATGCAGCTAGTGACCATTGGGAAGATGCATTAATGAGCAGAATCCTAACCATAGGCTGCAGACGCTGCGGTGGAGGAATGGCAGGTGAAGTATTTCTTACAAACATGAAAAAAGGTGCAAAACTGGCCAACGAAGTTGATGCTAAGTTTGCAATCTTTGAAGGAAGCGGTGCTGCAATACCGCCTATCAAAACAGATAAAAAAATCGTGCTTATCGGAGCAAACCAACCTATTGAAAATCTGACTACCTACTTCGGACCATATAGAGTGGGTTTAGGTGATTTAGTTATTTTGACAATGTGTGAAGAGCCTATGGCCGATGAAGACAAAATTAAGGCTATCGAAGAATTTGTAAGTGAAGTTAACCCTGATGCAACCGTAATATCTACCGTATTTAGACCTAAACCATTAGATGACATTTCAGGCAAAAAGGTTCTATTTGCAACAACAGCTCCTGAAGATGTTAAAGACAAGTTAGTTGAATATCTGGAAAGCAACTATAGCTGTGAAATCATTGGAACAACAGCCCACCTATCCAATAGACCTTTATTACGTGAAGACATGAAAAAATACATGGACAAGGCTGAAGTGATGTTGACTGAACTTAAGGCCGCTGCAGTTGATGTTGCAACAAAAGATGCTATAGCTGCTGGATTGGAAGTGGTTTATTGTGACAATATCCCTGTTGCAATAGATGAATCCTACCCTGATTTAGCACAATCAGTTATAAAATTGGTGGATTCAGCCATTAGTGATTTTAACAACAATTAGGAAAATTAAATTTTTCCTTTCTTTTTTTTATTTTGTAAAAAATATACTGCATCATACGCTTCAAATAATGATAAATTAGAAAAACTTATTTTATAATAAAATACATAAATTAAACTAATGAAACGAATAGCAATAGGTGTTGGAGAAAATGAAAATATTATTCAAGCATGCCATATTTTCAAAGAAAAACACCCAGAAACAGATGTTAAACTAATTTATAGTGATGATGACTTGGTCAGAGCAGTGTTAGATAGACAAATCGATGGCGTAGTCCGCGGGTCCCTTCCTGCATCCAATATTATGAAAGAATTGAAAGAAAAATACCCTGCTCTTTCAAGGGCAACATACGTTAATGGAAATGACTTTGAATTTTTATTGACCCCCGTTGGAATCGATGAGGGAAATACAATAGAAGAAAAATTCAAAATAACCATGAATTGTGTTGAATTCTACAAACAAGTTGGAAAAACTCCAAAAATAGCAGTACTTGCCGAAGGTAGAGAAGATGATTTTGGAAGAGGAAAAGAAGTATCCAATTCCATCAAAGACAGCAGAAAATTAACAAAACTTATTGAAGAAACTGGAGAAGAAGTTAAAAATTATTATATCCTTATCGAAAAAGCAATAAACGATAAATGCAATATAATAATTGCTCCAAACGGAAGAGTCGGAAATATAATATTCAGAACACTAGTTCTTCTCAATTCATGGCCAAGTTATGGTGCTGTAACATTTGGTATCGACAGAACTTACATTGACACAAGCCGAGACCAAAGCATTGAAGGATATGTCAGAAGTCTAACTTTAGCAAATGATTTGGCTAAAGACTAAGCATTTTTTATACAATACTACTGAAAAGGGATACAAATGGCCGAAAACATACTTTATCGATTATATGAATGGTACATTACACGAGATTTAAAACCAGAAAAAATGCCAAAACATGTAGCAATAATCATGGACGGAAATAGGAGATATTCCAGACTTCAGGGAAATTCGGATGTTCTTAAAGGACATGAGATGGGAGTAGATACCTTGGAAAATGTTCTTGACTGGAGTGTTGAACTTGGAATTGAAATTGTTACTGCATATGCCTTTTCAACAGAAAACTTCAATAGGCCAAAACATGAAGTGGACGGTTTAATGAGGCTGTTTGTTATTAATTTTAAAAGATTAGTGGATCATGAAAAGATTCATAAGAATGAAGTGCGTGTAAAGGTTGTAGGTAAAACCGAATTGCTTCCGGATGATGTTAGGCAAGCAATTAAAGAAGCTGAAGATGCAACAGCACACTATAACAAAAGATTATTTAATTTAGCTATTGGATATGATGGCCGTTTGGAAATTGTAGACTCCATTAAAAAGATTATTCAAGATGTTCAGGACGGTAAAGTTACCATTGATGATGTTGATGAAGAATTAGTAAGTAAAAACCTCTATACCGAAGGATTGGATGATCCTAACCTAATTATTAGAACCAGCGGTGAAGAGCGTTTAAGCGGATTTTTACTTTGGCAATCTTCTTACTCCGAATTGTATTTCTGTGAAACATTATGGCCAGAACTCAGAAAAGTTGATTTTATAAGAGCTATTCGTTCATATCAAGCAAGAGACAGAAGATTCGGAGTTTAAATAATGATTGATACCCATTGCCATATTGATTTTGAGGACTTTGATAATGACCGTGAGGAAGTAATTCAAAGGGCGAAGGATAAATTAGACTTGATTATTGCTTCCGGATTTGACAAGCAAAGTAATCAAAATGTTTTAGAACTTTCAAAAAAATATGAAGGATTTATCTATCCGACTTTTGGTTTTCATCCAGTAAGCTCACAAAATTCAACAGATGAAGAGCTAAAAGATGCGCAAGACCATCTGATTAGCAACCTTTCGGATATTGTGGCTGTCGGTGAAGTCGGAATGGATTATTATTATGTAACCGACAAAGCCTTACGCGAAAGACAGCAGGAAATTTTTACCAGCTTTTTGAATCTTGCTAATGAATACAAGGTTCCTATTGTAATGCATGTCAGGGACTGCGAGAAAAAAGCGGTTAATATCATTGAAGGATTTGATGATATTCCTTATTTTGTATTCCATTGTTATGGTGGCAGCTTGAAGACTGCAAAAAGAATTATGAACAAAGATAATTGCTTTATGAGTTTTTCTACCATGCTCTGTTATTCTAAACATCATCAGGATTTGGTTGAAAAAATAGATTTGGATTATATTTTAACTGAAACCGACAGTCCTTATTTAGCTATTACAAAAGAAGATAGAAACGAGCCGGCCAATGTTGTAAATGCTGTTAAAAAAATAGCTGAAATCAAAAAAATGGATTTGGACACCGTTGGAGAGGTAACATGCAACAACGCCCGTAAAATTTTCAAAATCTAAAAGTGATATGTAAAATTCAAGTTTATTAAAACATCCCTATTCTCTTTTACCGCTTCAATTTCCAGTTCAAAATCTGTGAAATCATCCATTACCAATTTAATTAAATTCCAATCCAAAAGAGAGTCATTTAAAAATATTGTAAATTGGTTTTTATCAATTTTTACAGATCTTCTACAGAACAATTTAAATGCATAAAAATAAAGTTCCAATCTAAAAATTAAATCTTCCTTATCCCCAACACCGTTTTTAAAGAATTCTTTTAAGTCTTCCTGTAGGATTTTACCTTCATCACCTACATCAGCTTTAAAAGTTTCCATTTCGACCAGGTCTTCCATCAATTGCCTTTTTTCTTCATCACTATACATTTCAATCACAATTAGAATTTTAATTAACTTATATCATATAAATCTATGGAAGAGTATTTGCAACAATCCATAGTAATAATATTTTATTAAACCCATTTAACATTAGCTGTTGTGAAAACATAATGCGGTGAAAAAACTGGATTGTATAATTTATTTGTTGATGACGTTGAATTGAAGCAGACCGCCAGAGATTTTCTTAAATTATAATTAATCCTATCTCCAATTGAATCAAGTTCACTTTTTGAGTACTTGTTTGATGATTTAGCATAAACCTTAAACTGAATCTTTTTCTTTCCATAATTACTATCCATTCCCAACTCTTTATAAGTGATATTTACGATATCCACAGAATAAGGATGCATCAGATTACTTTTTGAATTGGTATAATCATCATAGGCCCCTATTGAATACATTGCAGTAGACGATTCACCAATTCCTCCAATAACACCACTTCGAGCAGCTCCCATTGCAACATTTAACTCATTTTCGCCGGCTATAAAAACAACAGACAGCATTGCAAGCAGTATTAATACGCCAATTAAAAATATGAATTCCGCACTTGTCTGAGCCCTGTTCTCTTTCATGTTATCACAATCTTACCGTCATTTGTTTTACTAATCAGATAACTTCCACCGCTATACAATTTGTAATCAACATCTATTTTTAAAGGCAAAATAAGTGTTTCGCCTTTCTTATTGGAAAATTCCATTGTCAATTTATTTCTTTCAACAGTTATCACATAATAACCCGGTTTGGAATCTAAGTGAACGTATATCGAATAGCCTTCGCCATGTGAATTTACCTGATTGATTAAATTTGCCATATTATCTAAGATAAGCCTATGCTGCACATCATTTTCAATATTAATGCTAGACTCTATTGCAGATTGCACAAAAAATAACAAACCTAAAGCAATAATTAGAATTATAAAGATTGATAATAAATATTCAATTGAAATAAAACCATTTTTATCCATATTTTTTAATTATTTTAAATATTAATAAAGTTTGTTAAAATTAAAGCTCAATTTTAATACATAATTATTAAATAATACTTGATATAAAAAATTATATCATGAAAGGAAAAGTAATTTTCATTGGTGCAGGTCCGGGAGACCCTGATTTAATCACCGTTAAAGGAAGAAAAGTTATTGAAGAAGCTGATGTGATTATTTATGCAGGTTCACTTGTTAATAAAGATGTCTTAAATCCTGCAAAAGATGATTGTGAAATCCACAATAGCGCTTATTTAAATCTGGAAGAAACTGACTCTATTATCACTGAAGCGGTTAATGATGGAAAATTAGTGGCTCGTGTGCATACGGGAGACCCTTCAATTTATGGTGCTATTGCTGAACAAATTCGTGAACTTAAAAAACATGACATTGAATATGAAATTATTCCTGGAGTAAGTTCACTGTTTGGAACTGCAAGTGTGCTTGAAGCAGAATTGACATTGCCTGAAATATCACAAAGTGTCATTATAACCCGTCCGGAAGGTAGAACTCCCAAGCCGGCCGGAGAAAGCATTGCAAGCTTTTCAAAACATCATGCAACAATGTGCATATTCCTT
Organism: Methanobrevibacter sp.; assembly: GCF_017431965.1. Lineage (GTDB taxonomy): Archaea > Methanobacteriota > Methanobacteria > Methanobacteriales > Methanobacteriaceae > Methanocatella. The sequence goes on from NZ_JAFRKB010000004.1 coordinate 16,322, forward strand.
GGAATTGGCATGATTGATAAAGTGGTGGATGAATTACTTGTAGGTTATGAAGAAACTACTCCTGTAGCAGTTGTGAAAAAAGCAACTTGGCCAGACCAACAAATAATTAGAGGAACACTTGCAGATATTGCACAAAAAGTAAAAGATGCCAATATAACAAAGACTGCAATGATTGTAGTGGGAGATGTATTAGACCCTGGCGATTTTAATGCATCCAAGCTATATGACAAAAACTTTAAACATGAATATCGCTAAATTAGGAAATTAAATATTTCCTAAAAAACTCTTTTTTTAAAATAAATAATCTAAACATTAACCATTAAGAAAGTTAGGTTAAGCTATTAATGAATTGTAAAATCCTATCAACAGTCTGCAATTGTTGATTTTGCGGAGTGATACTTGCATTTCCATCTCCGTCCTGCTCACCATAATAAGCAAATTGTTCATGGTTTCCACCAACGATAATGAACTCTGTAAAATTATCTGCCAAACTCTTAGATTCATTATATGATTCCATATTCAATACCTTATCTTCAGAACCGTAAATTGATAGAACTGGTTTATTTACTTTAGAACTAGGATATGCGGAAAGCAAAATTAGTCCATCCCCTTTTCCAGTATGGTTAATATAGGATGAAGCCACAACTCCGCCTAAGGAATGGCCTGCAAGAACATAATGAGAATAGTTTCCAGAATCTATAATAAAATCAGCGCTGTTTTCACCCAATAACGCTAAGTTAAAAGGCATTTGAACCAAATAACAATCAATTCCCCTATTTGATAAGTCTACCAATAAAGGCAGATATGAAGTATACTCCACCTTCGCACCGGGATAGAAAATTAAAGCAGTATCATTTCCAGGACCATCCAGAAATAGTCCGGAATCACATTTAACAACGGAAACATTTTCATTTCCATTCAGAAAATCGTTTGCTGTTTTTTCAGCAGGATAATATTGTGTTAGATAAAATAGAGAATAAGCTAAAATTAATGCAATTGCTATTACTATAATAATCTTTAGTTTTTTATTCATGAAATCCTCAAAATTAGCTATATTTATCTTTAATTTCATTCATCAGTTTTAATTTCTCAAATGCAACTTCACGCGGTGCTCTTCTAAGACCGCAGTCAGGATCTAAAAGCAGATTATCCTTTCCAACAATATCAATGGCTTTGACGACTAGCTCATCAACATCATTAACATCATCAACTTCATTAACGGATGAGTCAACACAACCGAATCCAATTTTCTTATTGCGTATCAAATCAGCATTTTTTTCTAAAACATCAAGGTTTACGTTATTTCCTGCAAATTCAAAGTCTAGAATATCTACATTGAATTTGGCAATATCCTTAAATGCGCCATCAAGAGTTCCGCAAACATGCATCGCCAATGGAATTTCAAGGTTTTCATGCAAAATATCGATAGCTTCCTTAGCTACCTTCATGTCAACCATTCCAGTTGACAAGAACGGCTCATCAATTTGGATATAAACCGGCTTGACCTTTTTGGCAATTGCATCCGCTTCAAATTTAAGTGAATGAGCCAAATCTATGATTGCATCTTCTTTATTTTTATAAAAAGATTGGATTCTAGAAGAATGAATAATGGTTGTAGGTCCGGTAATAATTCCTTTGACTCCTTTTCCTTCAGGAATGCTGCCTTTATAATAATCTTTTAGAACCTTTTTGGCATATTTTAAATCATTAACAGAAATTTCTTGAATGGGATTTCTAATTTTAGAAACAACAACTGTATTTCCATCTTCTAATTTCATTCCGGGAATATATTTGGTAAAAATAGAAACCATATCCCCTCTTACTTGACCGTCAGATACAATATCCACACCAGCATCAAGCTGAGCTATAACACTCTCTTTAATTGACTGCTTATATTCATCATAAGCTCCAAATGTATTCAACAATTTATCTTTTGTAGAAGATGGACCTTTCACATCAACAGGAAAACTTCCGACAACAGTAGATTTCATTTTTTATTACCTGTATCCAATTTTCTAATTTTTTCAACTTCTTCTTCATCAATCGGTAATTCAACAACGGAAGTTCCATGACAAGGTTTAGTGTACGGAAGAAAAACAGTTCCCTTTTCATGATCAAAACCAATTGGAATCGGCGGAATGCCAATGACTCTTACACCTAACACTTCATCTCCAGGTTTAATATAAACTAAATCATCAGCCTTGAATCTGATTATCATTGCACAGTCTTTAAAACCCGCCTTTGATGCATGAATTTCATAATTATCAGATTGTTGGAGGTAAGTATCTAAACAAAATGACATTTTATTCAAACTCCTTTATTGCTTTATCGAATTTAACTTTAATAGGTGAAGGATTATGGAATGCCCTAACGGCTGTAATTTTAGCATTGCTTCCGCTTTCTTCAATCATGTTAACAAATTCCTCAACCTCATCCGCATCCCTAGAGAATACCAAAGCTAAAGATTTAGTATTTAGAATTTGATCAAAAGTTACGAAAAATGAAGCAGCCGCATCTTTATGTACAAATCCCACTAACAAATCATAATCCCCTTCATTGATTTCACCTAAAGTTCTCTCCAAATCAACGAGATTAAGATTATAAAATCCTTCAGGGTCAGATATCTTTACTAATTTTTTAGCCGCAGGATTAGCAGCTATTGTAACGTCGTAACCCATTTTTGATAACTTATTAGAAACATAGACAGCCATTGGAGTTTGAGATGGAGTTTCAGGACATCCTAAAAGTACTAATGATTTCATAATATCATACTCCTATGATCTTGATTTGAGCGTAACCACATTAGCTAAGATTAATGCACCAATGAACATGAAAGTAAATAATGCCATACCATTAATTGTTCTGTTAAATACAAATACACCAATTAGGGATTGTGCGCAAAATGCCGCTAATGCACCAGTTAATAAAACTTCTCTTCCCAAATACTTTTTATTGTTTTTCTCTCTTTTTTCCCTGTAAATAGTTAATACTTTAAAACCGATAATGATTGTTCCAAGCACAAATACCATTAATCCAACTAATCCCAATATTCCAAAGTCAAAACCGTATCCGAATATACCTGGAAGCATATAATCGATTGTATCCTTTTGGTTAACTAATACTCCAAAGAACAATGGGAAAGGTAGACCGAAGAACAGAACCAATTGCATAGGCAATGTCACATAACCCTCGGCAAATGCCGTTCCTTCAGCTCCCCAATAAGAAGCATTTCCACTATGCCCAATAATCTGAATATTATTCAATACTGTTTTAATACTAGTTAAAGAGTATTGTTCAATCCTACCCATCCTTAAAAGTGGGGAGAAAACTGTCATTCCAGTTATTCTGGACAATACCTCAAGAGATACGAAACCTGCAAGTGCAATACCCAAAAACATTACTACTCTTCTGCCGGTCAATATGGTCTTTTCTCTGAAGGATTTGGATATGATTATATAACCTAAAAACAAACCCAATAACCATAATAATAAGAAAGACCTGTGCATTAAACCTCCGAAAACAGTGATACCCACAATGAACAATATCACAAATCGTCTAAGTGGCCGTATATCCACACCCGATTCCTTCATCACTTTCAGCGAAGCCAAAGCAGTTACAGCACCAAGCAATGCTATAGGTCCGAATGGGTGAGTGAACTCTGCCTGACTTGATGACAAAATTAGTAAAAATATATCTGCTCCGAAAAGAAGTGTAAAACCGCCTAAAATAAATAAGGATAAAAAGGTCACTACACTTAAAGATAACGGAATCAAGTTAAGACAGAAGACTAATGTAACAAATAGCATTAATCCTACTTCAACAATTAATTGTAAATGATTTTGAGCAATCAATAACATATTCTAATCACAATATTCTTTTATTTTATAAATGGACTGACCGGGATTTGAACCCGGGGCCTCCGCCATGCCAAGGCGACGATCTACCATCTGAGCTACCAGCCCAAAAAAACATAAATCAAATACCATAATAATATTTGACAATTTTAATATAAATAACTACTTACCATTTTTGGCCAAGTCATAAAGATTATCAATAATTATCTGGAATAGGTCATCAGTTTTTACCTCAATTTTTTCATGAGGATGAACGATGAATTCCAATGCTTTATCAATAACATCTTCGGTATCATGTGACCTATACATCAAACCTTTATTAATGTAATACTGGTCAACAGATAAAGTTTCGCCAGGATAACATGAAATAACAGGAGTCTGCAGAATTGCGGCTTCCCTATTCATTGTACCGCCGGCACCAATTACCAAGTCGCATTTTTTAATAATGCTGGATGTATCGACAGGAGGTTTTAAAATTGAAACATTATCAATGCCTTCAAATATATCCGCCTGTTCTTTAAATCTTGGAAGTATCAAAATATTAGCTACATTCTTTAGCTCATCAACAATAGGTGATAGGACTGATTTTCTACAATCCGCATCCAGATATGAAGCGAGTGAAGGTTCTGGCCTCATCAATATTGTTTTGGGATGTTTCAAATCAAGGTCCAAATCATTGAAAACATCATCATTGTATTCAAAGCTTTTAAAATGCATCAATTCGGAAGTTCCATCATATGGAATGATTGTATTTGGGTCTGCTCCAAATTTCATTAATTTCCAAAAATCAATGATATTCGGTGTGATGATTCTATCACACAATGGAAGTGTTAATTTATTTGCGGCCAATGCATGCTCATTATCAAGGACATATAAACTTGGAATTCCTAAACCAAAAGAAATTCTCGGAAGTTCAATGGAATGCTTGCTAAGGGCAACATCCACCTTTTCATCATGTATAATATCCACCAGATTATAAACTCTTTGAGTGCTTTCCCTTAATTTATCATAAAGGCTCACTCCATGTTTTCCAACGGATATGAAGTCAATTTCATACATTTCCAATAGTTTATGAATATCACCAAATTGCCTTGCTGTAACTATTACATCCTCGCCTTCAGCTTCGAGATATTTAATTACATCCTTGAAAAACCTCACATGAGGCGCATTTGAAATGTCTATCCATACTTTCATGAAACCACCAACAAATCAACTATAAATTATCTTTTATATCTTCAATAGCTTTAATAATTTCATCTAAACCATTGCCATCCTTCAAATTAGATGTAATGACTTTGACATTTGGATTTAATTTTTTAGCATCAGCAACCATCTTGTCAACATCGGCACCAACAGCTTCAGCCAAATCAATTTTATTAATAACAATCACATCGGATGTCTGGAATATGATCGGATGTTTTTCTACAGTGTCATCCCCTTCAGTGACACTTACAACAACAATTCTCATGTGTGAACCTAATTCAAAGTCAACCGGACATATTAGATTGCCCACATTCTCAATAATTACCATATCCAAATCTTCCAATGGCAAATCATGAAGGCCATGACCCACTAAATGTGCATCCAAATGGCATTCCTTACCAGTATTTAATCCTTCAACTGGAACATTATGTGATTTGATACGTTCCGCATCAAATTTTGAGATTACGTCCCCTGCGAGAACACCTATCTTATAATCGGTATTATCAATGATTTCCTCAATCAGTGTTGTCTTACCGGAACCAATAGCTCCAACAAAATCAACACAAAAAATTCCGTTATCTTCTAAATTTTTTAAGTTTTTATCTGCTAACCTTTTATTAGCATCCATAATATTTTTCGCTACTTCAACATCAGCTATTTGGTGCATATTTTCACCTCAATTAAATTATTCATCATCAGGTTTTTCTATAACTATATTTTTAACAACAATGTCTTTTCCATTTAATATTTCAACCGCTAAACTATCACATTTTGGACATTTTACCATTGGCGCATAGTGGTCCTTATCATCCAGTATAGCGTCTCCATGGAATTCACATTCAGAACATTTAACTTCAACAGGAATCTCTTCAAATTTAATTTCTGCATCTTCGACTATAGTATTTTCAACTAAAACTCCTAAAATAAACTTCAATTGTTCCGGATTTACCATAGCCAATCTACCAAGCTCTATAGTAACTTCATTAACTTCAGTGGCATTATTATTTTCTGCAGTTTCTACAACCGCATTGATAATGCCCTGAGCCATTGATAATTCATGCATTTTATTTCTCCTACTTATAAATATTAATATTATAAGTTTAGTCTTATTTATTTATAAAGCTATTTAATATTTAAAAGAATTTTATGTAATACTTAAGATTTTAAAAAAAATAATTTAATGTTGCATTTAACAACATTTAAATATTTTCAAAATAAAAGATATTAATATGACTTACAAATCAAAATTCGGTTTTGGATGTATGAGACTGCCTCTAACCGATGAAAATGACCCTACATCAGTGGACCAGGAATTGTTTAACGAAATGGTTGATGTTTATATGGAAAAAGGATATAATTATTTCGATACTTCCTATGCATATCACGGAGGAATTAGTGAAATCGCCATTAGAAAAGCAGTGGTTGAGAGATACCCCCGCGAATCATACCAAATCTGTGATAAGATGCCGACATGGGCATTGACATCTGCTGAAGATAATGAAAAGTTTGTCGGTGAAATGCTTGAGAGGTTAGCAATCGATTATTTTGACGTATTTTTCATCCACAACATCAATGTTCCATGGCTTAAGCTAGCCGAAGACAACAATACCTTTGAATATGTTAAAAAAATGAAAGAAGACGGAACAGCTAAAAAAATTGGTATCAGCTTTCACGATAATGCAACCCTTCTAAAAGAAGTTCTTGAAAAATATGGGGATATCCTAGATATCGTCCAATTGGAACTTAACTATCTCGATTGGGAAGATAAATCCATTGAAGCCCGCAAATGCTATGACTTGTGTGTTGAATACGGCTGTGACGTTTATGTAATGGAACCTTTGAAAGGAGGAGTGATAGTAAACACTTCTGATGAAATTAAAAAAGACTTCGAAGAATTTAATCCGGATAAATCAATAGCCAGTTTTGCAATAAGATTCTGCGCATCACTTGAACACGTTAAGATTGTCTTAAGCGGCATGAGCAAAATGAGTGATTTGGAGGACAACATCCATACCTACGACAACTTTGAACCGTTGAGCGAGGATGAAAGTGAATTTTTAGATAAAATGGCTTTGAAACTCAGACAATCCGTGGCTGTTGCCTGCAGTGAATGCGGATACTGTGTTGAGGCATGCCCGGAAATGATTCCAATTCCGGAATACTTCCATTTATACAACACCAGCAAAAACCAGCCTGAGTCAAATATTTATAAGCACTATTTCGATAAGTTAGGTGATGAAAAGGTCCCTGCTGACGACTGCACATACTGCGGAACATGCGTTGACCACTGCACACAAAAGATAGAAATACCTGATGAACTTGAAAAGGTAAGGGAGCATTTCGAAGAAGGCTTCAGTGCTTATGCTGGAGCACCCTAAGAAACTCTCATTTTCAATTCCTTAACCATTTCACCATTTTTATTTATTTTATAGGCCATTTTAAAGTATTCAATAGCCTTTGAAAACATTCCTGATTGATAGTAAATTAAGCCCATCAAAGCCAGCGCTTCTGAATTCTTACTGTCAAAACCAATTAGCCTTTCCAAAATCTCAAAAGAAGTCTCCAAATCCCCCTGCTCATATAAATCATAAGCTTCCTCATACAACACTTCTTCATCATCTAAAGTGTTAATTTCAACATCATTTTCTAGATTATCCGATTTTTTACCCTTCAGCAAAACTTCAAGATCATTGGCTCTTTCATTTGCCTTATCAATGATTAATGCACGTTTTAAAAACATTTTTGAAATGTCAATTTGATCCTGATTATATAATATTTGAGCCATTAATGCCAATGCATCAACATGGTTTTTATCCTTAGCCAGAATATTATTCAGAATGTCCTTTGACTGTGAGTAATCCCCCTTATTATACAGCTCAAGTGCATCGCTAAATTGAATGTCGGTTTCATCAACCAATTTTTTAGGAACAATCTCTTCATTAATCTCTTCCTTTTCTACAGTTTCATTGGAAATTAGCTTACATATATACTTCAAAATGTATTTAGTGGCATTTTTGTGAAGGGGCTTATTATCGTTTCCGCATTTCGGCGAGTATATGCATGCAGGACAACCGCTTTGGCAGTCACAATTATCCAATAAGTCTATTGTAGACTTTAATAAATCGATAAATACATCCACCGCCTTTTCACATATCCCAATTCCACCTTCATAACCATCATAAATAAAAATTGTTGCCTCCTGAGTATCAGGGTGGTAATTTGTTGAAAGGCCACCTATATCAAACCTGTCACACATCGTATGAAGTGGGAATAACCCAATTAAAGCATGTTCCGCACCGTGAAGGCCTCCTGCAAAAACCTCTTCCTCATTTGGAAACATGTCTTCCAACGTGTCTTTGACATTTTTTGGAATAGTAAACCACAATCCTTTGGTATTGAATTTTAAAGGAGGCAAATCCAATGGATAAGTACCTATTGCTTTTGAAAATTGCATTTTTTTGTATTTGAAGTAATTTTCGCTTACAGTCAGCTCGCCAAAGTGAATTGTAAGCTTCCCATATTTGGTTTTGGATAATTTCTTTTTAATGGCAATGTCGGTCTGGTTTAAAACCATCGTGTGATAGTCAACATCCTTTTGGGTTACATTGACAAATCCCCTTGACAAGCTTACACTATCAACAACATAAGTATCTCCCTTATTAATCAAGATTGCCCCTTCATGGGCCTCCCTGTAAACTTGGGCACGTTCCATGGTCTCCAAAAGCCGACCGTTGTTCATTACTTTAAACTCTTGGCCTGAAATTTGATCTAGAGAATGGTCAAGTGCAGGATTGTCATCATAAGGATACATATAATCCCCCCGGGAGTTAATGTGCAAATCCTTATTAGAAACCAGCTCATCAAGCAAATCATCATCAATATTGAAGTATTTTTCAACTTCCCCATACTTTAATGGCAATTCCTTAGCGGCGCATAAAAGATGGGCCTCCTGCAAGATCGGATTAGTCAAATCAATGATTGCATTCTCATGAGGTTTGTCAAAGAAGAATTTCGGATTATTCATAAAGTACTGGTCAAGCTGGTTTTCAAAGGCTATCAAAATGGCCAGAGACTTTTGATTGCTCCTGCCTGCACGCCCAGCCTGCTGCCAAGTAGAAATCATGGTTCCGGGATAACCTGAGATTATAACCGCATCAAGGGAACCTATATCAATACCCAATTCCAAAGCGTTAGTGCATGTGACTCCCAAATATTTTCCGGTCTTCAAACCTTCCTCTATTTCACGCCTCTCTTCGGGTTTATAACCTGCCCTATAAGCAGCAATCCTATGGGCCAGCTTTCCTTTAGTTTGTGTCATGTCCTTTTTAGCCCACATTGCAATGAGTTCTGTGGTTTTTCTTGAAACCGTAAAGCATAATGTTTGAATCCCTTTAAACATCATATACATGAAGATGTTTTCAGTTTCCATGTGGACGGAAGGTGCATTTTGAATATTTACTTTATTTCTTCTGTAATTCTTAAAAGGATTATACAATACAAAATCCTTCTCGCCGCTAGGAGAAGTATCATCATCAACAAGTTTAAATTCTTCCCCAGTTAACCTGTTGGCCAACTCCAGGGGATTTGCAAGAGTAGCTGATGACAATATGAACTGAGGATAAGAACCATAAAAATTAGCTATTCTTTTTAATCTTTTAATCAGGAATGCGACATTGGAACCGAATACACCCTTATAATAATGAGATTCGTCAATGACAATATATTTCAAATTGCGATAGAACCTTGACCATTGATGGTGCCATGACAAAATCAGATGCAATTGATAAGGATTGGTTAAGACAATCCGTGATTTTTCGCGAATGCCCTTTTTATCCTCTCTTGGAGTGTCTCCATCATAAGTTCTGGGATTGATTTTAATGTCCAATTCCTCTTCAAGATTTTCCAGCACGTGAAGCTGGTCATTTGAAAGGGCCTTTGCGGGATATATGTAAAGTGCCGTTGCATCACTATCCTCTATCATTGTCTCCATTATAGGTAAATTAAATGCTAAAGTCTTTCCAGAAGCCGTTGGGGTTGTGATGATAACGTGTTCACCATCTTTAATTGCCTCATATGTGTCGGCTTGATGATTATATAATTTTATACCTTTCCCATCAAGATATTCGACAATCTTGTCATTTAGATTATTAACTTTTTTAAAACTGGCCTTCTTTGCTGGAATAGTCTCCACATGGGCAATATTATCCCTATAGCGAACATCGTTTTTAAACATATCAATATTGTTAGAATCAGACATAATCTCAGCAAGTAAAATTTAATAAATATATTTTAAATCCAAATAATATTTAAAATTATCCGTTTTCTAAAAAAAGAAGTTAGGATAAAAATCCTAACTATTCATGCATATTATGGAAGTGAAAACCTTCCATAATCATAATCTTAAATACATCTAATAAAAATATATCGTAAAGTAAAAATTAGTTTTACACAAATATATTTTATATTCAGGCAATAGTTTTCAAATGCTCTCTCAATTATTATATTAATAACATAATCACATAAATTAATTAATATAGATTCAGAGGGAAAAAATGATTTCATATGAAGAATTTGAAGATATAATTGTAAATACGCTTAAAAGAAATATTTCTTCAAATAAAGACCAGAAAAAGGCTATTTTATCTAATCCTAACAAATCACTTTTCATAGTTGCCGGTCCGGGTTCCGGGAAAACCACTGTAATGGTATTGAAGATATTGAAATATATATTCGTGGATGATATCAGCCCTTCTGAGATTTTAGCCACCACATTTACTCGAAAAGCAGCAGATGAGCTATATTCAAGAATTTTAGGCTGGGGAGACCAGATTAAAAATCATCTTATTGATAATATGGGAGACAGTTTTGAAGATGCCCATAAAATCGTTGAAATTGAAAGAATAGACTTTAACTTAATAAACATAGGAACTACAGACAGCATTGCTGAAGAATTGCTTAGGGAAAACAAAAAGCCTGGAGAAAATCAGGCCATAGTCATTGAAGAATTTGTTGCAAATACGGCAATGATTAAGATTCTCATCAAAGACAATAAATACCTCGATAAAAATCTTAAAGAATATCTGATGGAATTGAGCGGAAGGGAAAAGCTTGAGGAACCGTCAAAAATGAGCGAAATCCTGATGGAAGTGAAAAACAGGATTTACTATGACCAGATTGACTTTGAAGAGCTATACGAAAAAACTCAAGAAAACAGTGGACCCAGATTAGCGCTTGACTGCATTAGGGAATATGAAAATACTCTAAAAAGCAGAAATATTATCGATTTTGCAATGCTTGAGAAAACATTTCTCGAAAAACTAAAGAACAATGACCTGGATTTATTTTTAGACGAAATAAAAATAGTCTTAATCGACGAGTATCAGGATACAAACCTGATTCAGGAAGACATCTACTTCACAATAGCAAAATCAGCACTCCAAAACGACGGCAACATTACCGTTGTAGGCGATGATGACCAATCCCTTTATAGATTCAGGGGAGCTACAGTAGATTTATTTACAAATTATGAAAATCGTGTAAGACAAAGGCTTGGAATTGATGTGGAAGAAATCAATTTGAGAACAAACTACAGGTCAACTGAAAATATTATCGATCATTGCAATCAATTTGCCGAGCTTGATAGCGAATATCAATATGCAAGAGTTGAAAATAAGCCTAAAATCATAGCTCCAGACTTTGATAAGGATAAAATGCCAATTTTAGGAATGTTTAGGAACAATCCTGAAATATTGTCAAGAGACCTGTCAAAATTGATAGATGATTTAGTAAACAAAGGCGAAAGTGAACTGAAAGTTTTGCAGATTTTAAATGAGGATTACTATAAAAAAGTAAATGGCGCTATAAATATTGCCAATTTACAGCAAATCAAACAGGAATCCATTAAGGCAGGCAGAAAACAAGAGAGGATAAAAATTAAATTGGACAGTAATTATGGATCTGCCTCAGATATAGCTATTTTATCATATTCACCAAAAGAAATGCAATATGGTAATCGTTCATTTCTCCATCACCTAAGAAAAAATCTTAAAAGACTCAGAAAACCGATTGAAATGTATAATCCGAGAGGGGTTGACCTTCCGGACATTGATGTTGTTGGAGTCTTCTGCGGTTTAATGTTGGAATGTATTGACCCTGAAGGAAGCATTCAAAAATCGGATAAGACCATTCCCAATTTGGCTAAAAGAAACATGACCCGCTGGAGATTTAAAGCGAAAGATTTTATTAAGTTAAACCCGGAACCTCATGAACCCGTTTCCTTAAATGATTTTGTAACACGTTGGCAGCTTAGAAGACCATATCCTGAAGTTGTAAATGGTATCGAGCAAAGCTGGCCCCAAACTGCAAGTCTAATGGAACTTGCCTATAAATTAACAACATGGATTGAAGAGCTGCAGGAAGACGTGGAAGGAATCGTATACCTGGAAGCCATTACCAAATCCATTACACAAACCGGATTTTTCAATGATTACCATTCCACTATCTCATTTAAAAATCCGAATCAGGAAAGGGAATCCGTTTTAGAGGCAATATGGAACATCTTTATACCTCTGTCAACAGGAGGCGTAAGTATTGATGAATCCCTTTTGGAGACACTGCCGGACAATAGGATAAACGTTTTATCAATACATCAGTCAAAAGGCCTGGAATTTCCTCTCGTTGTTGTTGATGTGGGTTCCAAATTCAAAACAAACGATAGAAGAACTCAACGTTTAAGATTTCCAAAATTGCTGCCTGATAAACTTACCATTGAAGATACCATTAGACAGCACAGTACACTTGGTCAAAGCGTTAGAAGTGAAAAAGACCGTTCGTTTGATGATTTAGTGAGACTTTATTTTGTTGCATTTTCCAGAGCCGAAAGTGTTTTACTGTTAATTGGATTGAATCCAGCCATTGAGGGTTATATCAATAAAAACAAACACTTTGATATTCCGAATGTTGCCGTTGGGTGGAGCAGGGATGAAAAATATGTTGGATTTAGGGAGATATACTTAATTTAGGAGATTAACCATGAAATTGCCTTCAAGATCAAAAGCCTATATGATTCCGGAATACAGTTTAACCGGAGACCTATTGTCATTTTTAACATGCAATCTTCAATACAGATATCAGAATAAAGGTACGCTTCCACCTTCCAAACCTGTGCAAAGATGGTTCGGGGAGTTTATTCATGGAGTTATGGAAGAAGCATTTATTCAATGGAAACACAACAAAACGGAATTTCCATGGGACTGGAAAGAGGATATCCGACCTATTGAAGATTTAATTGATTTAAGACTACAAACAAGAGGGTTATATCCTCATGATGAAGACCTGTTTTTCAGCATATTGAATCAACCCGACAATGATTTAACAATTGATGATTTAAACGAGCACGACCATAAAAAATTAGCCAGCGCAAGAGCGGAAAAGGCCATCAACATTTGGGGAAAACATCTGTTTCCATTAATTGACTCATCAGAGTTAATGATTAAAGGAATAAGAAACATGCCCCAATATGATGAAAATAGAAGCAGGTCCAATTATTATGGAATCAACGGTGTTGTTGATGTATTAACCTCTATGAAAATCAATAAAACTTTAGAGCAAAGCAATTTGGATAACTACAACAACAAAATTATTGAAATTCTTAAAAAGGATCCTCAATTTCAGGAAAAAATCAAAAATACTGATGAAGAGGATTATGAGATCATTATTGATTATAAAGGAATGAAAAGGCCTCCAATTGAAGTGAATGACCCAAAATCCGAAAATAAATGGGAAAGCCATAAACAGCAAATCTTAACATATTCCTGGCTCAGGTCAAAGCAGGAAGATTCAAAAACTATCTTTGCAGGAATAATTTTCTATTTGAATGAACTTGTTCCCTCAAAAGAGGATTTAATGCTGATTAAGGATGAAATGAAAAATGGCTTAATCGATGAAGAAACCCTAGAAAAATACGAAAATGACTTCAATTTAATTGATAAATGGCAAGAAGACGATAAAGCGCCTGAATTAAGCGATGATTTTAAATTAGGCAGATCCATTAGAATAATCAACATTGATGAAGATGAAATTGAAAAATCACTTGAAAAATTTGATGAAGTTGTTTACAATATAGAAGAATCTTTAATTAAGGAAATAAAAGGGTGCAAAATTCAAGATGCCTGGAAAGCGGAAGCCGATGAGAGAACATGCACTGCATGTGATTTTAAAACATTTTGCAAAAAAAATAAAAACAAACCGAAAGAATTTAAAATTCCATAAAACAATATACTAATCAAAGGTGTTATCTATGACAAATTTGGAAAAAAATCAAAAATATTGTGAGGTTATTGAAAGTAAAATTAAATTAGATGCAAAGCCTGTTGCAATGAAATTGATTAAAACAGAAGATGACCTTTTAGAAGGTTATGAGTTAATTGATGAAAAAATCAGACATTGCGAAATGGTCAGGAAAGCATCATTAGGTGCTAAATTTTACTCAACAATTGAAGAACAGATGTGCTTAGGTGGAGCAGGAGCTATCGGACTTAGGGATATGCCTCCAAAATTAGCAAATGGAGAAAAATACTTCTCTTTAGGAAGATTCCAAGATTTGGAAACTGCTAAAAAACTCACTGATAAACTTTCAATCATTGAAGAAAGATCATGGGGAATTATCTATGCGCCATTAGATGAGGCTGATTTTGAAGCTGATGTCATCCAAGTAATAACCGAACCTGTTGGTGGAATGATTCTTGCACAGAGTATTGTTTACAAAACCGGTGAAAAGATTAACCCTTCATTTGCAGGAATTCAATCATTGTGCGGAGATGCATTTGCAAACCCATATCTTGCAGATGGAATTAACTTTACATTAGGTTGTGACGGTTCCAGAAAGGCAGCAGACATAAAAGATAATGAAATGACTGTTGGAATCAGTGCAGCTAAAATCGAAGAAGTTATTTCAGGTTTGGAATCAATCTAGGAGATTTAGATAATCTTCATAATGATTGATATTCAATAATTCCTTTTTATTTTTTTCTTTTATTCCATAAAATACATAGCCGTCATCAAATATTTTTCTCAAAATTGGATTTAAGTTGTCATCCTCATTTTCTAAATATTTCATCAAATTCTTTCTATGGGCTACAAAAGGCATGCCTAATCCTTCTGCAGTATCCAACAATCCATATTTTCTTCTTCTCAGGATAGATATTGTTTTTTCAGGATTGTCAGAGTTCTGACTCACTTCAATCATTTTATTAAAAGTCTCAGTTGTTACTGTAGGTTGGTCTCCGGTTATGCATAATGCATAATCACAACCTGAATTTGACAGACCATTAAAAAGAGATGTTGATAAACCTACATCAACAGGATTGTTTTCAATGAATTTGACAGAACTATCGTAATTATCGCATATAGCCTCTTTTATTTCACTAGCATAATGGCCAAGTACAACAATGCATTCATCAATGTTTGCAGATAATGCATTATCAATTGTTGTCTCCAAAACTGTCTTATCTCCAAAAGGTAAAATAAGCTTATTTTTCAAATCCATGTTTCGAGAAATCTGGTCTTTTCTCATTCTAGAATTTTTTCCGGCCGCAGTAATAATAGTTGAAATTGACATAAATAAAAAAAGAGAAGATATATTTTAGTTATTTGGAATATATCTTACAATTTGACAATAGATACCCATTCCAGTACCTGAACCTTCTGTCCACATATTAATCTTAACTGGATAATCATGAGTGTTAGATACTGTAATGCCACTTGCAGGGTTGTAACCATACAATACAGCGTTTTCATCACCAGTCATACCAACAGGCATACCAAATCCTTCAGCAAGAACGGCATCCCTCAATGCTCTAGCAGATGGACATACCCCATGTGCAGCACTTCCTCCAGGAGCTGAAGCATCACTGGCTGATTCAAAGTATACGTAGTCTTTACCGCTGCTGGTGGAATTTGGAGGTATAACGGTTCCGTTCCATGCTTCGACAAATTGCCTTGCATTAATCTCCCTAGTCCCATCACCATATTCCGGGTGTGAACCTAAACTGGTTCCATAAACTTCACCAGCTTCTTCGGTGTAATTACCAGAATACAATAGAATAGGTGAGCCGGTAGGATATTCGGCAGCATAATCTACAACCTCTTGTCCAAAGATTCTAGGAACCTCAGAAGCACTTATATCATTCCTTCCATCAGAAAACCAAGCCATACCTTTTTCTAAAGTGAAATTAGATCCTTCAACAGCATCATAATTATACCAGCTTACAATGGTATCATTGTTATAATAATCACTAGTAAAATTCAAATGTTTAATTTCATCAACAGGGACTGATTTTAAAACTTTACCATCTTCAACAATGTCAACACCCTCAGATGTTTTTGTTAAAACTTTAGATGGTACACTATAACCCCATACATAGTTATCAGGTCCTTTAACAGCTAGTTTATCCCCCTCATAAGTCACATAACCTGGTCCATCAATATCCTTAGCATTACCATAGGAATCTATTCCTTCAGTTGAAACAGAACTAAAATCAAACGGTACAACACCCGTCGATAATGTCAGTACAATCCCCTTAAGATCCAAGGCCAAGATTTGATGACCAATACATCCAATATTTGATAAAAACGGCAGTTCAATAGGATTGTTTGCACCTAAAATTGAATCTCCTTCAAACAATGACTCTCCAACGGTAATATTATATGTATCAGCGACATATTTACCCGTATACTGAGCACTGCTTACAAATGAGAAAGCCAATAAAAGGATACATATGAAAAACAATGCTAAAAATATTGTAATTGATCTGCTTCTCCAACTTTGACTCATCTTTTACACCATGATATTATATAACAATAAATCTTTATCTTTAACTTACTATATAAGCATTACTTTTTAGTTATAGTTTCTCAGAAATTAGCTTAATCCTTTCTTGAATATCAATAATTGTATCTTGACCATTACCACCAATTAAAATTGCGTCTTCATGAGAATACTCTGCAACAAGCTCTATAATTTGATCAAGAGAATTTACTGTAATTATATTGCCCATATAACCCAAAGAGTTTAGCCTATAAATTGCGATATCCAATGTATCGTCAAGTCCTGGGAACAATACTATGACTTCAGGATTATACTTTACGGCAACATCCAGAATATCCAACCTATGCTCTTCATTGTGACGAGGAGTGCCAATGAAAATTGCATAAAAATCTCTTTCAGACAATATTGAAGCTAATGCATCAGAATTATCAGTTTTTCCAACATATACTGATGCATCATTAATTTTATAAACGTCCAATCTACCTTGAACTGCCTTGAAATTAAAAAGCATCTCCCTAATAATGTCCTTTGGAATCTTTAATTCCCTTGATATGGCTGATGCCAATCCTGCATTAAGCAAATTAAACTTACCGAAAAGCTGCAGTTCATCCTGATATTCGAAATAGGAAATGTGCTTTCCTGCAGATTCTTTAAAATCACTGTTAAAATCTTGATTGAATGCAGTGAAAATAGTTTTGCCTTCAAAAAATCTAACCAATGAATCTTTATAATTGGCAATGGTTTTGTGAACGTCCATATGGTCATTGCCAATATTTGTAAGTCCTATAAAATCAAAATCAAAGCAGTACCTGCAAAAATCAAGAGTCATGTCACATACTTCAACAAGCAATATATCATAATCGCCGTCATTAGCCTCTAAAATCAAATCATAATAACCGGAAAAGCCTCCGCCACCATTTCCTCCAACTAAAACTTTTTTGCCTGCAGATTCCAAAATACTTTTTAGCATGTGGACTGTTGTGGTTTTACCGTTAGTTCCTGTTATTCCGATAGTAAACATCTTTTTGTGCTTATCAACAACATCACTTAATAAATCTCCACTTTCAAGCAGTCTTTCAGCGAATGTGCCACCATACATGCTTGGACTAATTGCAATTGCATCACACTGTTCAATCGCATACGAATTGGTAAATCCTAAATCAACAGTTAAATTATTGCCAACAATTGAAACTGTCTGTTCACTCTCCAGCACATCCATAGATAATTTTGGTAAATTTAAACCAGACAAATCAACATTAATGTTCAAATCAGTAGCATAAACTTCCCATCCATGATTTAAAAGAGAATTTACTGCTTTCTTTCCTTCTACACCTAAACCTATAACCGCCGCTTTCATAAAATTTTTCCTTATACAATCATTCTATAATTAGATATAACTTTGAACATAATAAATATTTTGAAAACAAATTCTTTTATATTACAAACAATAAAATTAAAGCAAGGTGTTAAAATGTTTGAAGATGAAAAAGACAATAAAATTTATAATCTCATTATTAGCAATGGTACTGATAAAAACCGTGAATATGCTCAATTTACCGAAAAATTATTCTCAAAAACTGATTTTCTATGGAAAGAATCTGTATCAGGATCATATTCCACAGCAGGAGACTTATTTTATGAAAAAATTGATGGGATAATCTTATTAGCAGGCCTTTATAATGACAATAAAGAGTTATTTGATGATTTATTGTCTGCCAGTGAAAAATACAGCATTCCAATAATTTTAGTAAGGCCTTACGGATTGGAGGAAGTTCCAGAAATTTTAGAACAAAGAGCCGCAACAATCGTTGGATGGAACGCGAATTGCATAGTTGATTCAATAAAAAACGCTGATATATTAATTTAAAAAAAATAAAAAAATAATGATATTTAAATAGTTACATTTGAAATACCATTTTCCTTTTCGACTTTAATTATATTGTCTGCTGCATTTTCAAGTTGACTTTCATGAGTTACAATAATCATTTGAGGCAGTGATGATATGTCTTTCAATAAATTAATTAACTCATGTCTTCTTGAGCTGTCTAAATGAATTGTAGGTTCATCTAATAAAATTGTATCCAATTCACCTTTAGACATTGCTTGGGTAATACCAAGTCTTAAAGCTAGTGCAATAGCTATTTTTTCACCACCACTAACCATACTCATTGAAGATTCACCTTCAGGACCAAATACAGTAATATCATACTCTTCATCAATGATTAAATCAGAATAATTGAAATTAAATTCATTGAAGAATTTTTTAGTGTATTTTTGGATTAAAGGTCTTGAAATATTTCTTAAATCCTTTTGAATACCATTTTTACTGTATAAACTTCTGAAGTGGTTTAACAAATCCATATAATCTGAAATATCATCATATTCCTGTTGGAACTTGTCTGCAGTAGAAATTCTTTTAGTTAAATCTTTAATATATGAAATAGACTCACGAGCTCTGCCTTTAATTTCTGAAAGTTCATTGTTAAATGAAGATTGTCTTCTTTCATACATCTCAAAGCGATAAATAATCTGCTCATATTTCTCATTATCATATACAGATGCTTCCATCTTATTTTTGGTGATATCCAATTGATTCATTGAAACACCGATATCCTCCTTAATAGAATTCAGTTGAGTCATTAATGAATTTTTATTTTGAACAAAACCCTTAAGCTGATTATACTCTTCATTTTTCTGCTTTAAATCATCAATCCTATCTTGAAGCTCAGCAGCACTGATATCACCACTTAAGTGGGGATCTTGCTCAATGGCCAATTTAATATTTCTGACATGATTGTCAATTTCATTTTCAACTTGATTCAATTTATATTGGGCTTCAGTTTCACTGCCTAAAACATCCAAAGCACCCTTAGCCTGAACATACTCATCATGAGATTGCTTATAAATCTCCCTATCATCTTTTTTATGAGCGATTTCTAAGATTAATTCACCTAACTTGTCGGTAATATAATCCTTCGACTCAAGGCCTTCATCGATTTCATTTAATTTAACCAACTCTTTTTCAAGATGGGCAACTTTTTGCTTGTATTCAACTATGTCTTTAGATAACTCTTCAAGTTTTAATAGTTTTTCCTCAAAGCTTACTTTATTTTTAGTTAATAAGCGAATATTCTCCTCATTTTCAGAAATTGATTTCGTATTCTCTTCAATTGTAGTAGTGTACTCTTTAATCAATTCTTTTTTCTGAGAAGAGGTAATTTCTGATTGACAAATTGGACATTTATTATCCACTTCGTTTAATTCCTCCAATGGCTTTTCACTAGATTTAATATTTTGCTTAAAGACAACCAATTCTTCATTTTTAGTTATGATATCATCGGACAAACCTTTAATTTTAGATGAAGTTTCATCAATGAAATTATCAGTTACCTCTTCAATATGATTAAAATCATCAACATTTGCCAAAATGTCTTGTGATAGTCCATTATCTGCCAAATTATCTTTAGCCCTTGAGAAAAAGTCTTCAACATCGTTTCTTTCAGATTCAATATCTTTCAATAAATCTTTTTTATCTTGATCTAATTTAGCCATTGTTGCTAATTCTCTTTCAAAACTGATTTTTTGATTGTTTAATTTATTGATTTCCTCATCAGATGCTAAAAATTTATTATATTCCTCTTTTTTATCACTGATAATGGCTTTTTGTTGGCTAATTGAATCGAGTTTCTTATTAATTTCTGCTTCATCTTCCTTTAATCTTTGAATGCTAGTAACAGATTTTTCAAAGTCGAGATAAACATCCAATTTTGAAACATATTTTTCCAGTCTGGCGATTTGGTCTTCAGCTTCAAGAATCTTATCTAAATTATCCTGAACCAAACGTTTATCATTTTCCAGTTTAGCTAAAGTCTTTTGTTCATTTTCATAATTATTAACATAAGTTTCATAAATTTCCTTTTCCCTTTCCATATTTCTTTTATTTTCAGAAATATCATTAAGGACTTTATTTACATCCAGAATCTGGTCTTCAAGTTCATGACCCCTGTCTTTAAGAGCATCCAATTCAGACTTTTTCCTTGCATACTCCTCTTTCAGTTCAGATGAATTATATAATTTACCTTTAAGTTCCGCAAGCTGATTTTCGTAATCATTAATTAACGGCAAGAGATTTTTCCATGATTTTTCTAGAGAATCAATGCCTAATAATTTGCCAATCAACAGTTTTTTCTCAGCAGGATTTTTATCAACAAGGTCTGCGATTTCCCCCTGCCTTATATAAATGGCATTAAGGAACAAATCTGAATCAATGTCTAAAATTTGACGAACTTCATTTGCAACTTCCTTATCTCCAGTGCAGATATGTACAAATCCACCATCTTTAGAAGTTTTTTTGTAGATTGATGATTTAAGCATGGATTTTTTACTGCGGACAATTTTATAATCCCTATTATTGGAAGAAAATTCTAATTCAACGGACATGGAATTAGCATTATTGCGTACCAGGTCATCAATTTTCTTAGCAGTGTGCTGTTTAAATAAAGCAAAGCTAATTGCTTCTAATAAAGTGGATTTTCCAGCACCATTTTCACCAACAATAACACTGATTCCCTTATTAAAATTGATTGTAGTGTTTTCATGAGATTTAAAATTAGTTAATTTTAATTTAGTGAAAATCATTCTAGAACCTCCTTGGTTTGTATATTTTCCGGTTCTTCCAAAAGAGTTTCATCTTCGATTTCTTCAATATTCTCTACTGAAGTATGATAATATTCTTCATAGAACTGCTCGATTAAATCTTTAGATTCATCAAGCTTATCCTTAGATAAATATTCATATAAATCAATGGCCAAATTAGTTACGGCTTCATCATCATATGCCTTTAATTGCTCTTTAAGGATTTGCTTAGGACCTACTTGTGAATCGTTTATAATAACTTCTACGTCTAATTCATCATCCATGATGAAGTTTGGTCTAATCATTAAAGCCAAATCACCAAGTTCCTCATTGATTAGCTCATAAACACCTTTGGTGTCCGATTCAACATTCCTAATTTCCAAGTCAAGAATAGGTTTTTTATCAAAGTCCTTGATTGTATCCTTGATGCCTGCTATGCCACTTTCTAAATTATTATAATCAAGTGACCTTTTGATAAATTCACGGGGCATATCTACTTTAACCCTTTTTATGAGCGGTTTTGGCTCTTCAAAGTCAACAACTACAAAACCTTTTCCATTTTTAGCATAGTCTTCAAGTTCATTAGTTTTCCATATTTCACCGGAACCAGGATATACCAATCTTCCCTTTCCGAAAGCATCATTAATATAATTGTGAATATGGCCTAATGCATAATAATTAAAGTTATCCGGAAGATCACCAATTTCCAATTCATAATTATATCCGAAGTATTTGTCAATGCCCTGATGCAATACCAATACGGATTTTTCATGATTGGCTGCCTTTTTGGATAATTCATCCAATTTTGCCTTTAGATTCTTAAGTTGAGATGACGGATAGAAAGGAAGTCCAGCAATAAAGATATCCCCATGCATATAATTGGTATTGATTGGACTAATTACTTTCAAACCCAATTTTTTAAAAATAATTTGAGGCGGAATAGAATCATTACGCATTACAATATCATGATTTCCTGCTATTGCATACATAGGAATTCCCGCACCCTTAAGTTTGAGCAATCCTTTTTGGAATGTCAAAAGTGCAATTGGAGACGGTCTTGCGGTCTCAAATAAGTCTCCACTATGGATTACAAAATCCACATTTTCTTCAATTATTTTATCTATTACCTTTTCAAACACTTCATAAAAGTCCTTTTCTCGTTCAATCAGACCGAACTGACGATAACCTAAATGAGTGTCTGCTAAATGTGCAAATTTCATTATATAATACCTCTTTTTGTCGATTGTATATAACCAATTTAAACACTTATTAAAGTATTTAATTGAGTAATATTTTATTCGATAGCATATTTAATAGTTTGCTAAGAGAGCATCTGAAAAGTAAAAAATTGATAATTAAATTGATTTAAAACTAAAAAATAAAAAAATAAATGAAAAAAAAGAAAA
>NZ_JAFRKB010000046.1 GCF_017431965.1 Methanobrevibacter sp.
ATTATATTAATCCAAAAGACTTATTGAAAATGGCAACAACAAATGTTTGTTACAATAAAATCAATGATGTTGTTGGAAAATCTACAATTGATGTCGGCAATGATGCCGAATTTATTGTGTTAAATTCTTTTTCTAAAAATCCTTATTTAAATATAATAAATAGGTGTGAATCGAAAAATATATTATATACCATTAATAAAATAGTTAATGTATAATATTATAGATGCTTATCTAGGTATTATAAAGGGGATTTAAATCATGTATAAAAAAATATTGGTCCCTACAGACGGGTCAGAATTTGCTAAAAAGGCGCAAAAGCATGCATTGTTTCTAGCCAATATTTCTGGTGCGGAAATTGTTGCCGTAAGCGTCACTGAAAATAATTTCATTAATGGAATTCCATTAGATGATGAAATTTATCAGTTAAATCAAATTTTAAATGAAAGATCTGAGGAAAACCTTAAAGAATTTGATGAATTAAATGAATGTGATGTAAGTATCACCCATGTAATTAGAGAAGGTTCTCCTGCAAAAGTCATTTTGGAAGTGGCAAATGAAGAAAATGTTGATTTGATTGTTATGGGAAGTTCAGGTAAATCTGGCTTTGATCGATTTATTATGGGTAGTGTAGCAGATAAAGTCGTTAACTCTGCTAAATGCGCAGTACTTGTAGTGCATTAGATTGCTGCCTTTGTTTCATATTAATTATTATATAGGTGTTTTTATGTTAGTCAAAAGAACCATGTCTAAAAATGTTGTAAGTGTTTCCGTTCCTGGAAACAGGGAAAAAGTTTTAGACCTAATGAGAAAAGAAAATGTAGCAGTACTTCCAGTAGTAAAAGAAGACACTGATATATTGGTGGGTGTTATTACACGTTCAGATTTAATTAATAATCCTGATGAAGAACAAATTGCGATGTTAATGACCAGAAATTTAGTTACTATCAGTCCTGATGATGATGTAACTGATGTGGCTCGTGTAATGATAGAAAATGATGTAAGGAGAGTCCCGGTTATTAATGATGATGGTGAATTAGTGGGAATTATAACTTCATTTGATTTAGTATCTAAAGCATTAACCAAAATCACTGTTGATGATGCTGTAGAAAATTATATGATTACTACAGTTCCAACAACTTGGGAAAAAGCTCCATTAAATGTTGCTTTTGAAACAATGAATCAATTTGGCTTAAAATCAGTATTGGCTTTAGATGATGATGCTAAATTATCAGGTATTTTAACTGAAACCGATTTTATTTCTGAAATTGAAATTATCTCTGAGAGAAGTGAACACAGTTCCACTGTCGGTACTGAAGGAGACAAATGGTCTTGGGACAGTACTTCTGTATTATACATTGAGAAAAATCATTTAAAATTCACTGACAAAGTTGTTGCGGATGTTGCAATAGGCAATGTTGAAGTGGCTAACTCAAAAACCAAAGTTACTGACTGTGCTAAAAAAATGAAATCCTTAAACATTGAACAAATTCCTGTAATTGGTGTTGAAGGAGATTTAGTGGGTCTTGTAAGAGCTAGTGATTTAATTAAAGCATTAGTCGAATAATTGTGATATAATGGCTGTTAGTCCAGTTTTGGTAATTAAAGTTAGTGATAGCGTTGTCAGTGTTCGTGCAAGATTATACGATGATTTTGCTGAACACGAAATTATTCTTAACTCGGTAATTACATATTGGTGGGCTAATAATCTGCCGCCTGCTAAAAAATTTTTAGAGCTTTTTGATTCAGTCATTAAAAGGACTATTAATGAAATAATGCCTCACAAAATATTAAATTTAAAATATGAGGTCAAAGCTAATCAGACCTTGGATGATGCTTCCGAAATTGAAGTAAATCTGTGCAGTGTCGATGCGGATGGCGTCGGGTTTAAAATTGAAGGCAATCATTTTTCATTAAGTGGACTTAAAAACGTTCCCGATGATTTTGAATCAAAAGAGTTTTCTTTAACTTTTGACCAAAGCATTGAAACTCCAGACATGGTTTTAAAAAAATATAAAGAAATGAAAAACTAACATTTTAGATATTTCTTCTGATTTTAGGTAGTATTTCCATAAAGGCGTATAATGAATTTCCATAACTTTCGAAATTATTACCTTCAATCAATCCACTTTTTTTTATGCAAATATTTTCTGTTATAATCTCATTTTCATTTTCATCTTCAGTTTCTAAAACGAATTTTCTTGTATCTTCAATGTTTATCGTGAATGGAAGTTGGTATCTAAATGAACCTTCATTATAGTTGATGGTTATCTCTTCATTATCATCAATTGATGTTTGATTTAAAGATAGTTCATTAAAACCTTTATCTTTTAATTCATTGTTAATCTGTTTAAATTTATCGTCCTTTGTCAATTCACTAACATCATCTACTTCACATACATATGCATTTCCAAAATCCCTAACTTTGACAATTTCACATTTTGTATTATTTAAGATATAATCTTCACAGTAGCTAATCCTTTCAATTTTTTCTTTGGTGATTTTTGTATTGGTCGGTATTCTTGTTGCAAGGCAGGTTGTTGATCTTGAATAGGGGATGCTGTTCTTATTTAAGTATTCATGGATTTCTTTTGAAGTTAGCTTAGCTTCAATCAATGGTGTTTCAAATTCTTTTGCATATGTAATTAAAATTCCCGGACGGTCTGAAACTAAATCGCTGATGTTGTTCCCGTCACATATGAAGTCAAAACCCTTTTCGTGTGCTTTAGCTTCAATTTGTGAATACATTAGGTTTCGGCAGGTGTAACATCTGTCCGGAGCATTATCTAAAAAATCAGCATCAGCATAAAAGTTTATATCAATTATCTCATGTTTTATTTTAAACAGGTTTGCTGCTTCTTGTGTATGCTTAATAAAATCAGTTGGCATTAGATGGTTGTCAATAGTGATAGCTAGCGTATCTGAACTTACTTTGGAGGATAAATATGCTATTAATGTGGAATCTGCACCCCCGGAAAATCCAACAGCCACTTTTTTATCTTTTAAAATTTCTTTTACAATCTCAATTTTTTCATCTAAATTCATTTTATCATATTTTTAACATGTTCAAGTAACTCTCGAGCATCTTCTTTTTTAATATCCGGGGATTGCCGGATGAAATCAATCAATTTGTCTTTTTTATCATCATCCAGACTGGATTTGCTTAAAGTCTGAGAATAATTCCTTTTTGGATAATAAGTTTTTTTAGCAATGCTTAACAGTTCGTCCTTTTCACTTTCGGTTATAATGTTTTCACTAACTGCATTTGTAAAGACATATTTCATATTAATTAAAGGCTCTGAAAGGGCTTCTAATGTTTCACTGTCAAGCATTACCGCAACGTCGTCATCCGAGTCAACTTCACCGCTTGCATACTGATTATAAACATAACCTATACCCATCATGCCGAGTGTATCAAGTTCGGATGCTCTTAAAGCCCCCATACTTGAAGCTCCAAATACTTTTACTCCTGAATTGATTACGGAAAGTATTTCCTTGTGTCCTACTGCGGAGTTCTGGTGAAATACTCCATCAATTATCACAATAATGTCAGGATGCTCTTTTAAAGCTAAATTTAAATCTCCTCTTTTAATGGGCCTTTTATAGATTACTTCAATATCATCACTTGAATCTAGAATTTCACGAGCTTCATCAAAAGGAATTGATAATCCTGCATAAACTATAATTTTAACCATACTAATCAGACTTTTAGGAATCTATAACCTGCTCTTGACGGATCAATTGTGTAAACTTCCATTTCTGGAATAACAACGCGCACAACACTCACATCAAGTTCTGGCCTTGTCAAATCAACATATAATATCTTTTTTATATCATTAGCAATTAATTCATTCTTAACGATTTCAATGTCTTTTGTAATGGAAGAAGTGCTCTTATTTTCAATATCCGATAATTTAATTTGGTCTTCTTCTTGTTTAAAGTAATATTTATTGATTCTTTTCATTCTTTCATAGCCTGCTTCACGTGAAAAATCCGCCCTTACGGTATCTTCACGGGCTCCGTTGATTTGTGTTGCCCTACTTTGTGCCACTTCGGTAAGCGCTCTTAAAATTGCAACTTCCGGGTCCAGGTGTGTTCCCATGCCCAATGTCAAAAGTCCCGCATCTTTTGTAACGGTATCATCTGCAGAAGCGGCTATTGTTGGGATTTTAATATCTGCAGTAAAATCCATTAATTTAATTTTAATGCCTTCACTTTCGAATTTGTCAACGGCATCATTAATGATTTCACTTTCGATGCTGTCCAAGTCAATTTGAGCATAATTTTTATGGGTTAGCTCAAAAATACTCCATGCATCCCTTTCAATTACTTCAAACATTCCATGTAGGATGGCTTCTTCCAGGATATTTCCGGAAGCAAGTCCATTGGTATTTGATTTAAATAAACTGTTAATATTATTTTCATGAGTGTAGGGGTGGAAAATTGCATTTGTTGGAATGTAATATTCCTTACCAGAAATTATGTCCTTGGATTTGCTCCATTCCAAATTCAAATCGTCAATATCTTTTTTTTCAAATTCTTTAGGTAAATTCAAGGATTTAGGATCAATATATTCTCCAAGTTCTTCAATTTCAGATAAAGTTGCAGTAACGGTTTTATCATAATCCTTTCTCTCGGCGGAATATCTCTCAAAACCCTCCATCATTGCAGACGCCTTTGCATGGTCTTTTGAGATTCCTTTGCCCCCATAGATACTTACTGCACCTTTTTCAGCTGTTGGTCTAATTGCAGTGTAAATCGGAAGGCCAACTCTATCCAAATCAGTGATGTCTGCAATACGGGTTATCCCTGCGGTCTTTAACTTTTCTTGATTGATTTCAATAGTTTCACTTGGAGCTATTACTCTGTGTGTTCCTTTAAAATATTTAATTTCTTCACTCATTTTCTATAATCCCATTATTAATCTAACTACGTTTTCAACGCCTATTGTCATATTTAATAATGTCATTATGCCCGCAATAGCTATTGTAATAACCCAAATTCCAGCATTCCATCTTAATACTTTAGATCCGTCTAGGTTTCCAATAGGCAATAAGTTAAACAATGCCAGGAAACTGTTGATTGAAAAACCCATTGAACAGACTATGAATATTATTAAAGATATTTGTGATGTAAATGCAGAGCTGTAAACTAATATTGCTACTGCTATAAATGCTAATGCCAGAACTATATTGACAATCGGCCCTGCAATAGATATTTTACCATTAATTTCATCTGTCATATAATTTGCATATGTGTAAACTGCACCTGGAGCCGCAAATACAAATCCGAAAAAGGATGTAACAAGTGCAAATAACAATCCTTGTGGCCATAATTTGAATTCAGCCCAGTAACCGTATTTCATGGATACAAATTTATGTCCCAATTCATGTAGGATAAAACCTAACCCTACGCCAACCATAATAAATGGAAGCAGGTTAAGCAATGCATTAACATCTCGATGGGTGTTTGCAATTCCAAAACAGAGTGAAATCACGACAAATGCTATAATTAAATCTCTTATTTCACTACTTGTAAACTTAAACATAGTTTTAAAATATCTAATTTTATATATAAAGTTTTTTCTAATATTAAATATGGACTTACATTTAGATAATATTTTGAAAGATATGCAAAAGGATAATATTCAAGGTTATCTGCTCACGGAATTTAATAATGTTAAATATATTTCAGGTTACAAGCCAACCAGTTTTGCTTTTTGCGTAATTAAAGAAAATCCAATAATTTATGCTTCAAAGATGGATATGGAAGTGGCCAGTAATAACTCTTTTATTGAGGTTA
The DNA here is from genome assembly GCF_017431965.1 of Methanobrevibacter sp. GTDB lineage: Archaea > Methanobacteriota > Methanobacteria > Methanobacteriales > Methanobacteriaceae > Methanocatella. The sequence continues at coordinate 5,800 of NZ_JAFRKB010000046.1, forward strand.
GGGAATATGAGTCAATGGAAGTGATGATTGGTGAGCTTAAAGATGAAGGGATTGCAAGATTAGCTATTGAACCTAGCCTTGCTTATGGTACATATGAAAAGTTCAGGGATGATTTTTCTGTTGAATCAAAGGCATACATCGGAAAACAAAGAATGATTAAGACACCATCTGAAATTGAAAAAATCAAAAAGGCAACTGAAATTGCCCAAAAATCATTCTTGGAGTTGGATATCTTAAACAATAATGATAGTGAAAAGGCCATGGCATTTGATCTTGTGCGATTGATGATTGAAAACGGCGCGGATAAGGAATCTTTTGATACTATTTTAACAAGCGGTGCAAATTCAAGTCTTCCTCATGCAATTCCAATGGCTAAAAAATTGGAACAACCTATTTTAATTGATTGGGGAGCTATTTTTGAAGGATATTGTTCTGATAATACTCGTACAATAGTCTACACAGAATATCAGCATGAGATATGGGATATTGTGGCTGAATCACATGATAAGGCTATCAAGGCAATAAAACCTGGAATGAAATGTTGTGAAATTGATAAAGTTGCACGGGATATCATTTCTGAATGCGGATACGGCGATAAATTCATTCACTCAACAGGACATAGTTTGGGTCTTGATATTCATGAAAACCCAGGATTCTCCATTAAAGATGAAACAGTAATTGAAAAAGGTATGATAATGACAGTGGAGCCAGGAATATATTTGGAAGGTGAATTCGGAGTCCGGTTGGAAGACACTGTTGAAATTTCAAAAAGAGGAACTGTAATTGGTGATTTGCCGTTGAGTATCTGAAACTATTTTTAAAATAAGTTTCAATTAAAAAAAAGAAAAAAGGTGGTTTATTTATACGTCAGAGTATAATAAACCTATTGCTCTGTTTGTGAAAAATGCCATATAAACAAAGAAGATACCCATTAAAATTCCACCAATGATGGAATTCCAGTTTGTAATTGCTCCAATAATGAGCAATATAATAAATGCAATAATGAACACTAAAACTGCTAATAAAATAATTTTTAAGATACCTACTCTGGATATGTCTCCAATAGCTTCCCCGATAGCTAAAGCTTCACCTAAATCATCGGTTTTAGCTAATCTGCATCTTGCCATAAATGCAGCTATTGAAAATACAATTGTAATAAGTATGATGACAATTGAAGGTATAAGTCCATTACCGATAAGGAATCCGATTATTGCAGCGAGAATTATTGGGATAATGTAGTAAACGATATCTACAATAATCAATTTGATAGCATTTGAAACTTGTCTTACAATGTCAATACCTGGAGCACCAGGGTCCCTTTTAATTCCGAATTTTACAATGTCTAATTCATATCCTGCGATTAACAAGAAAATGATGACTGATATGAGAACTCCAATAATTCCAAGTCCTCCAGCTAATGCACCGTTATTCATAGAAGTGCCTGTTGCCACTCCAACAACTGTGCCTCCGACGGCAATACCAGCAATGATACCTAAAACAACATATATTATTAATGCTTTAATATTATTAATCGGATATACTAAAGCATCACTTATGATTTCCATAATTTCCATATTATACACCTTTTTTTAAAATAAATTAACTCCATTTAACGAGTCATTCTAATTTTTATTGATTATCTTATATAAATATTGTTGAAGTCGTTTAATTAATCTAAGAGGAATTTTAGAATTCTATTAAATAGTTAGACCTTATTTTTTTATTAAATTAGGCAATAAGATTATATGGGGGGATAAATTTCATAGCGATATAATTGGTGTGTAAAAATGAAAATTGCAGATGGTTTAAAATTGTATCTGACGGATTGGAAAAATTTCCTTACATGAGGTATTGTAGGCGTAATCTTTCTTTATTATTGTTAGAATGAAATGCTCCAAAGATAATGATGATAAATAATTTTTTCTTTATCATTCAACAATATTTTTCCTAAAATTATATCAATTCTGTTTCTTTGTAAAATTGATTTTAAAAACAACAAACACTTTATATTCTTTAAAATCCAATGTTATTTCATGAAATTTAAAATAATAAATGATTTAGCATTATTTTTAGACAATATTATTCCTGAAAAGTATTTATCAAAGTTACAGGAATTTTTGCTTAGTGGAGCTATTTTTACAGAAGCAAGCAGGGTTTTGGCGATGATTATAATTTTCATTTTAGCCAGTGAAATTGCTTTAACATTCACATTAACGCTTCTGAACTTGCCCGTATCACTATTAATTTTGCCGTTTTTCACAATCCCCGGACTTTTCACATATGTTGTTGTTCAACAAGAGCGGAGAGTCCAAGAAATTGAAAAGACGTCACCGGATTTCCTAAGACAGCTATCGTCGATGCTTCAAGTAGGTTTGAGCTTCGAAAATGCAATGGAAGACATGTCCCAGTATGGGGAGGGGCCGATGTATGATGAAATGAGAAGAGCAATTATAGAAATCCGTATGGGCCGCAATTTTGATGATTCATGGAGGGCTATGAGCAAACGTTTAAAATCAAGGGAACTGGAACGTGTTTTTAGTATTATTTTAGATGGAAGAAAAAGTGGATCTGGCATATCTGGTGTATTGGAAGATGTCTCAGATGATTTGCGTGATTTGCTTGCTTTAAAAAGAGAGCGAAAATCATCTGTTATGATGTCGGTTATGTTTCTTCTGATTTCAGCAATTGTTGCAACACCTTTTGCAATTGCTATGGTTAGCGTTTATTCAAGTTTCATGCAAAGCTATGGGATGGAATCTGATATTATTTTGACGGCACCTGTTGCGGGTGAAATTTATTTGATAATTCATTCAGTCCTTGTTTCATTTATAATTAGTTTAATCATGTACGGCGAGTTTAAAAAAGGAATAAAATTTTCACTGCCTCTCGCAACGGCATCCTTTGGAATATTCTATGTGATTTCAACCTTTGGAGGATCATTATTTATGGTGGGATTTTAATGGATAATAAAGGTCAAACATCAGCGGAATTCATTCTGCTTTTTGGCGGAATAATGGTTGTGGTCTTATTGGTGATTTACATGTATAACAATTATATTTCTGATTTAAGTGGTCAAATTGAATCAAAGGAGGTTAATGAGTTTAACAGTCAGTTGAATAATCTCTGGCGTTATTTTAGATAGTTTTTAAGTTTTTTCTTGAAAAAAATTTTTTTCTAATAATCTTTTGATTTTGTCTAAAATTTTTATTTTTTATTTAATTTTAGTTATTTTTTTAAATTAACCTCAATTAACATATTAAATCATATTTTCATGGATATTATTCAGATATTATAATTTATTGAGTCTATTCTTCAAACTAAATTATGATGGTGTTGTTTTTTAAAAATCTCAAATCAAATAAAATCAGTAATATGGATGTCTTATTTTTATATGGCTATGTTAATTAACTTCAGTTTTCTATAAACTGATTGTTTGAAACTTATTTTTTCATTTAATTCATTTTATATCAATTATTGTAACAGATTCATTAGCGAGTAACTCAAAAAATTTTCCATATTTTCATTTTTAAAAAATCAATATTCTTATTTCACTAAATAGTAGTTTAAAATTTCATTTATTAAAGAATAATGGTCAAATAATAATAAAACAAAAATATTTATTTTTATTTAAAAAAATCAAGTATTTATGTAAGTTACACTTGAAATGCACCTCTCACTTTCGAGAAAATTATGGTGATAAATTAATAGGACAATATATTTATTTATTTTTAAAATTTAAATCATAATTAAGGTGATAAAATGGATATGTTAATTGGCGGAAAACACATTACTAGTGATGATTTTGAAGAGGTTAAAAATCCATATGATGGTGAAGTTATTGATACTGTTCCGATTGCTCACAGGCAAACTGCAGATTTGGCAATTACTGAAGCAAATAAAGCAAAGGAATCTCTGCAGGAGATGTCTGCTTTTAAGGTTTCAAATAAATTATATGGTGTGTGTGAAAAACTAAAAGACAATCGTGAGGATTTTGCCGAATTGCTTACAAAAGAAGTGGGAAAACCAATTAATGAATCTTTAGTGGAACTTGACAGATCAATTGAAACATTAAAACTTGCAGCTGAAGAGGCAAAAAGAATCTATGGTGAAAGCGTTCCTTTAGATGCAGGTTTGAACGGAAAAGGATTTTTCGCATTCACACAAAGAGTCCCTTTAGGTGTTGTTGCGGCAATCACTCCTTTTAACTATCCGCTTAATTTAACAATTCACAAAATCGCACCTGCAATTGCATGCAAAAACACTGTAATTATAAAGCCACCAACAGAAGCGCCTCTAGCAGTAATGAAATTTGCTGAAATTTTAAACGAAGAGTTTCCGGATGGTGTCGTAAACACGGTGACAGGTTATGGCTCGGAAGTTGGAAATTATTTGGTTGAATCACCTAATATTGATAAAATTTCATTCACAGGTAGTGTTACCACAGGTTTGATGATATCCCAAAAGGCCGGAATGAAAAAGGTTACTCTGGAGCTTGGAGGTAATGATCCGTTAATTGTCCTAAAGGATGCCGATATCGATAAAGCTGTAAAAGGAGTCATCAATGGAGCATTCCTAAATGCGGGGCAGGTGTGTATGGGTGTTAAAAGAATCATTGTTGAAGATGAAATTGTCGGCGAATTTACCGAAAAGTTAGTTAAGGAAACTGAAAAACTTATTATGGGCAATCCTTTGGATAAAGAAACTACTCTTGGAACACTAATTAGTGAAAAAGCAGCAATTCAAGTCGAAGAAACAATTAATAATGCTGTAAACTCTGGTGCTAAAATATTGACTGGAGGTAACCGTAATGGGGCGTTCTATGAAGCTACAGTTATTGACAATGTCACATCTGATATGGATTTGGTTGTAAGTGAAACATTCGGCCCTGTTGCACCGATAATCCATGTTAATTCATTAGATGAAGCTATTGGAGTGGCTAATGATACGGAGTATGGCCTTCAGGCAGGAGTGTTTACATCAGATTATGCATCTGCAATGAGATGTGCCCAAGAAATTGAAGCCGGAACAGTATTTGTTAACAAGCAATCTACTTTCAGAACAGATAATATGCCGTTTGGTGGCTTTAAAAATAGTGGAGTTGGAAAAGAAGGGATAAAATATGCCGTAAATGAGATGACTAAAACAAAATTGATTGGGTTGAATTTAAGATGAGTGGGTGGTAAAACTAAAACTTTTTCAATTTAATGTCTATTAAGATTGGAATTAATTCGTCATGGGTTTAAATCAATTTTATAAAATGGAATAAATAATAAAAAAAGAGATAAGTAATTAAACTTATTTTAAATAGTTTTCAACAAGGTTACGTGTTTCATTTAAAGATTCCATTGGTATTCCTTTTGGCATGGCGCCAAGTTCACCGTCAACCTCTTTGAGGATACTTCCGTCCATTCCGAGAAACATTCCTTCACTGACAATATCACTAAATGATTGCGGTGGAAGCAAGGACACTCCAACTTTATTTTCATCTTTAACATTTAAATCATTGGTAACAACTGTAATGGCTCTCTTTCCCAAATTCACATTACAAATTGAGAGTTTATCATTTTTAGGATGGCTGGTTACACTCATTACTTCACCAACTTTAATGTCAACTCCCATAATGGGATCGTTAATTGGACCTAATGCTAATCTGTCTTTCAAACCGATTATTGTATCTAAGAAAAATCTCACTTTGGCAATGTTTTCCTGTGTTTTTTCACGATCTTCTTTTGGAGCATTGCTCAAGAATTTTTTATTCCAATCTGGTCCTCCTAAACATTCAATAATCTTTTCAGCTTTTTCTTTTAAGGCTTTAACATCTGGAGAGTTTACTAATTCATCTCCTTCAAGGTAAGAATATATCAATGATTGAAAATCACTATTCATTTGCTTTCCTAATTCAACAGCTTGTTTTTTATTCCAGCTTCCCCTAAATGAAGCTGTTGGAATGAGATTTAGATAATTTTCTCTTGCTTTGCTTGCTACTAAAATCCTATAATCTTTAGTTGTATCCCACAATTTAAAGTCTCCTTGTATTCTAAATTATAGTTTAATTCGATATATTTAATAAATTTTTTCTTATTTTTTCTATAAAAGGCGATTTTTTACTTTAAAAAACATAAACTATTTATATTAACAATAAAATAAATTTATACATATTTTAATTATTATTACTTGTGGTGTAAACATGGTAGAAGTTTCAAAATTACGTAGTTTAGATATTTATACAAATACAGGACATTATGTTGGTCGTGTCGAAGATGTTATTCTCAATATTAGATTAGGAACAATCTCAAAATTACAAGTTAGAGCTATTGAACAAGAAAGAAAACCAGCTGGATTTGTTAATTCATTTTTAGGCAGTATTCGTGGCGAAGTTCCTGAAGAAAATGAAATGAGGTCTTTCCAAAATGATTTGTTAACTGTGGACTTTGATAAAGTTCAAGCTATTGGAGACATTATGTTAATTAATCCTAGGGATATGAAAAAAATCAACCCAGAACCTCCTATCCCTGAAGTAGCTCCAAAACAACCTGAAACTCAACCACAAAACGAAACTCAAGTCCAATTTGATGCTGAAAGATTATAGATAATCTTTCAAAAATTCTTTTTTTATTTATTCTGTTTAATTATTTAATGTGATTTTTATGAAAGTAGGTATTATAGGCTGCGGAGCCATTGCTAATATTATTACTACAAGCATTGTTCCTGAAAATAATGGCATTGACATCGCATACTTTTTTGATAAGGATATTGAAAGGGCAGAAAATTTGGCTTCTTTTGCAGGAGGCATAGCAGTTCTTGATTTTGAAGAAATGCTTAAAAATGTTGACCTTGTTCTAGAATGCGCTTCACCGGATTCCGCCAGATATTTTGCGCCTCGGGTATTAAGTGAAGGTCGTGACATGATTGTAATGAGCATTGGTGCATTCATGGATTATGAATTTTATCAGAATGTTGAAAAGATAGCTAAAGAAAATAATGCTAAAGTTCACCTTCCTTCCGGAGCTATCGTTGGTTTGGATGGAATCAAAGCGGTTGCTAAATTTGGTTTAAAAGAAATAAAACTTGTTACTCGCAAATCACCTAAATCTCTTGGTAAGGATATTGATAAAGAAGAAGTATTATTTGAAGGAAAAGCCTCTGAAGCGGTCAAAGAGTTTCCATTAAACATTAATGTTGCTGCAACTATTAGTATTGCTTGTCAAAGGGACATTGATGTTAAAATTATTGTAGATCCGAAAGTTGATAGAAATGTCCATGAAATAACTGCCAAAGGGGACTTTGGGGAGTTTAAAACAACCACTATGAACTATCCTTGTTCAGCAAATCCAAAAACTAGTATGTTGGCTGCACTTTCAGCAATAAGATTACTTAAGAGTTTTAATGAAACCATTAGTGTGGGAATGTAATGAAAGAATTTGAAGTTTATTCCTCTTTAAAAGTTCCAAGAAACTCTAAAATAATTGTTAGGCTAGATGGCAGAAGTTTTCATAAACTGGCTAAAGATTTAAAATTGCAAAAACCTTATGACGATAATTTTTATAAGGTTATGGCAAATGTATGTGAAGATTTATTTAAAGAATTCTCTCCAATTTTAGTTTACACATTTTCAGATGAAATAAGCTTGCTAATGGATAAAATTCCTTTTGATGGACGTATTGAAAAAATCAATTCGGTAACGGCTAGTTTTGCTGCAAGTTCGTTTGTTATTAATTACGGTGTTGACTTTAAAAAACCTCCTTCATTTGATTCTAGGATTATTCCGATATCCGATGAAGATGTATTGAAATATTTCAGGTGGAGACAAGATGAGTCCTGGAAAAATTGTATTGCATCACATGGTATTTCCTTCCTAAAATCAAAGTATTCAAATAATGAAGCTAACGATAAAATAAATGGTCTCAATTCTAGTGAAATTCATGAATTATTATATCGCAATGGCATTAATTTAAACGATGTCGAAACTTATAAAAAAAGAGGAATTGCAGTATATAGGAAAAACAAAAAAGTTGAAGGATTAAATAAAAAGGAAAATAAAAATCAAGTTTCATATAGGTCTTATGTTTATGTAGATTGGGATGTTCCAATATTCAATGAGGAATTTTTTGAAAATTTAATTTGGTGATTTAATGGGATTTTTTTCAAAAATTTTCAGCAATGACGATGAAGAGTTTAAAGAAGTGAGGGTAGACAGGGAAGTTCTAGATTCTGTAATTTATTATTCTAAGAAAGCTTATCCTAATGAGTTTTTAGCTTTTTTTGATGGTGAGATAATCGATAAAGTGCTTTATATTACTGGTTTGATATTTGTCCCTGGTGAAACTTGTGAAACTGGTGCTGTTGTTCACACAGATATGATTCCGGTCACTACCAAGTATTGGGGGTCTGTGCATTCACATCCCGGCCCAAGTGCATGCCCTTCCGGTCCGGATTTAAAGACATTTTCTAAAAACGGATATTTCCACATGATTGTATGTCTTCCATATTCTTTAGAGACATTTAAAGCATATGACCGATACGGTGAACCTCAAGATTATACCCTTGGGGATTATAGCCATTTAATTGAGGATTATTCTGATGAATTCTTTGATGAAGATGATGTGCTTAAAGATACTGATGAATTTAAGCCGGGACTTCTTGATGAGGCGGATGATGAATTTTTTAAAACTGGAGACACATTTGTGGACCATTATCGGGAATATGAAGAAAATCAATTAAAAAAGAATAATCCGACATTAACAATCGAAATAAATCCTGATGGCACTATAAAAAGGATTTCAAGGGAATTTAAAAAATAGCTTTTTTTTTAACAATTTTTGCAAAAATCAGATAGTATCTTTAAAAAAAGAAAAAAGAAGGAAAAAATAAAAACAATATGGTGAAAATTGTTTTTTTATAATTCAAGTCCAATAGCTTCATAAACATTATCTAAAGATTGGATTTCTTTAATAACGTCTTTTGGAATTTCTTTATCTAAAGTTAAAATCATGATGGCTCTTCCGCCTTTTTCATCTCTTCCAACTTGCATAATTCCAATGTTTACGTTATGTTCTCCTAATTTTGTACCGATTTTACCGATACTTCCAGGAATATCTTCATATTTTGCAATAAACATATGTCCTTCAGGGATAACATCAACCCAGTAATCATTTACTTTTAAAATTCTTGCTTCGTGCAATATTGTTCCTTCAGCAGAAAATATGTCATCAGCACTTTTAGCAATAACTTTGATTAAAGAGTCATATCCTTTTGCATTGTCTTTTCTTCCTTCAGTAATGCTTATGCCTCTGTCTTTAGCAACAAGAGCTGCATTAACTGCATTTACAGGGGAACTTAAGAATGGATTCACAGCACCTTGAATCACGGTTCTAGTTAATATTTCCAAATTATCAATTTCAGCTAATTCCCCGCTGTAAACAATTTCGATTTCTTTAATTTTGCCATTGACGGCCTGAGAAATGAAACTGCCTAATTTTTCACATAAGTCTAAGTATGGAGATACCTCTTGGTAGGTTTTATGATCAATACGTGGCATGTTTAAAACATTTTTTGGAGTTCCGCCTTTGAATAAATCAACAATTTCATCAGCCACAATAATAGCTGCATCCCTTTGAGCTTCTTTAGTTGAAGCAGCAATGTGAGGAGTTAATACAATATTATCAAGTTCAAATAATTTTGAATCTTCTGCAGGTGGTTCTTCTTCATAAACATCTAGTGCAGCCCCACCAATTTTATCATTTGCTAAAGCATCGTATAAAGCTTCTTCGTCGATTATTCCTCCACGTGCACAGTTGGTGATGAATGCTGTATCCTTCATGATTTCGAATTGTTCAGTAGAGATTAAGTGTTTGGTTTCAGGAGTAAGAGGAACATGAATTGTAATGAAGTCAGAGTTTTTAAGAACAGTTTCTAAATCGGTCAATTCCACACCCATCTGTTTTGCAACTTCTTCCGGCAAGTATGGGTCATAGGCCATTGCATCCATTTCAAAAGCTTTACACCTGTTAACTACTTGGGAACCAATTCTTCCCATTCCAATTACACCGAGAGTTTTGTTTCTGAGTTCAACTCCCATGAATTTTTTCTTTTCCCATTTTCCTTCTTTAACGGATTTGTCAGCAATAGATAATTTGCGAGCAAGAGTAAGTAATAATCCCATTGTGTGTTCTGCTACAGTAATGGAAGTGGATTCAGGTGAGTTAACTACCATAATACCTTTTTCAGTTGCAGCATCTAAGTCGATGTTGTCTACTCCAACACCTGCTCTTGCAATGATTTTCATATTTTCTGCTTTTTTAATAATATCGGCAGTAAGCTTTGTTCTACTGCGCACTACGATTCCATCGTATTCGTGTATGGTATTAGCTAATTCTTCAGGAGTAATGCTTGTGTCAACAACAACTTCAGCAACTTCCTTTAAATTTTCAATACCCTTCTCATTAATAGCATCAGCAATTAATACTTTCATATTTTCACCATAAAATTGTTTTTTTTAAAAGAATATTTAATAATAAATATTAGTTAAAATTATGTTTTTTATTATATTTATAATTTCAATAAATTGCATTACAATAACTATTTTAATTAGTAATCCAAATATTAATTAACAAATTAATTTGTTAATTTAAAATGAGGTGATTAGACATGGTATCAGTTGAAGAATTTGCTATTTCAACAGCAAACGATATTCCAGGATTCAAAATTGTTGAAACTAAAGGATTTATTTATGGTTTAACTGTAAGAAGCAGAGGTGCTGGAGGACAGATTGGTGCTGGCATTAAATCTTTATTCGGTGGAGAAATCACACAGTATGTCAAGATGATGGAAGAATCCAGAGAAGAAGCATTACACAGAGCAATCCAGCATGCAAAAGAGTTAGGCGCTAACGGAATTGTCGCAATTAGGTTTGACTCAAATGAAATCTCTGATGTGATGCAGGAGATTCTTGTTTATGGAACTGCGGTTGTCGTTGAAAAAGAATAGGTGATAACATTTTTTCAGACAGTTTTGAAGTTAAAGAAAAATCAGTTCCCCAGACAATTTTGGGTTATGGTCCGTTCATGGCCGAACTTTACTATGGCCATAGATCAAGACTGTACCTTGATGATTTATATAACAATCCTCAAAACGCTTGTGAGGTTATCCAAGAAGCTTACAGTCAGGGTGTTAGGGCCATTAACTTGGTAAATAATCCCAATTTGCTTGAAGCATATAATCTTGCAGCCGATGCGGGATGTGAGATGAAGGTAATTGCAACTATAGGCAAGTCTGATGTTGATTATCTGAATCCTAATTATGAAGTTGCAAAAGAAGTTGATTGGGATGAGGATATTGAGCTATTTTCAAGCTATGACTGCCCTTTAATGTTGGTGGATGAGTTTATAGTTGACGCTTATGATTGGAAGTTAACTTCAAAAATATTGTCTGAAATTAATGATGCCGGCGCACTTTCAGGTATTGTAACTGCATTTCCATCAAAAACAACAGATTTGCTTCCAGATAATTTGGATATGGATTTATTTGATGTTTATATGATTCCATTTAATTCTATTTCTTATATGATGGATATTAATGCGTTTAACGCTTCCCAAAGACAGGAATTTGTTGATAGAGTCTTAAATTTAAATAAAAAAATTATAGCTACAAGGATTTTGGCGGCAGGTGTTTTAAAGCCAAAAGAAGCTTTTGCATTTTTAAAAAATATTGATTATATTGACGCTGTTTCAATAGGGGTTGCTAAGGTTGAGGAAGCCCGTGAGGATTTCACTCTTTTAAATGAATATTAGAATTTCACTACTTCATATTCTTCAAAAGGAACCAATTTTTCATTTTCCATTGATTCGTTTAAATCCTTCAGACCATTGATTAAATCTTTTATGTTCTTATTTGATGGTTTTTTACCTGTAATCTGAAGGTATTGTCTTGGTGAAATCTCACAATATTCACATTTGAAATTACAGCATCTGTCCTTTTCTTCACAGCCATAGCCTTCCTGATTTTCATCTGTACCAATAACGATATCGTCCAATATTTTAGATACTCTTTCATCTGATGCGAACATAGCAATTTTCTGTGTTTTTCCGCAAATTCCGATGGCCTTTTGGCCAGCATAATTACAAACCCATTTTATCGGGTAATTTTCTAATCCGTCAATACTTAAATTCTCCATATTCACACCTAGTTTTCTTTTCTTTCTTTAATCATCTTTAATAATTCTTTTGAATTTTCAAATTCCTTTAACTCCCAAGATTTAATGACTGGGATTGTTCCAATCGATTCTTTAATCTTTTCGTTATTGATGATAAACACAGGTTCTGATGTTGTAACCATGGACAAATCTTTTAGTGGAATTGCCATTCTTTTTAGAGTTTTTTCAGTCCTGTTCTTTTCAACATTCGCAATCAGTGGTGAATGTTTATCGGAACTTTTCATTTTTGCGACAGCATCGAATGGACTTTTGCTTGTTGAGACAACTCCATAACCTAATTTTGATAAATCCAGTGTGTCATCACCTTCACTATATTTGATATCTTCGATTTTGGGTTGTTTTAGCAAATCAATATCGAGCGTAACTTTTGTATTCAAAATTTCTTCTAAAATCATTGCGGTTTCAGTGTTTGCACGAACAATTTCATTTTCATATTTGTACATGGTAGCTCTTGATACATGGGCCAAGTCCGCCAAATCTTTTAGTGAAAGGGAATAATCTTCACGGTATTGTTTAATAACATTGCCGTCAATTTTAACGAAGTATCCTCCTCTATCTGCAAGGATTTCAGGATATTCGTTGTATAAAATCATATTTTTCAATGTTTCAAAGCCAATTGTTGGAATGTCATATCTTTCATAAATCACTCCTTCTTCCAACACGCCGTTTCTTGATTTTTCACCGATTATGATTGGTGATGCAAGAAATATGTTGGCCAATTGCTTCATTTCATGAGCATTGCTTTCGTTAATGCTGTCTATATTTTGAAATGTTTTTAAAAGTAAAATAAGTAAATTTTTACGAGCTACAATATCAAATGATCCTTGGTCATAAATATCAGATGTTTTATAACCTTGAGATTTCAGTAAACTTTCAATTTGTTGCAGCAATTGGCTTCGAGTCAACATTTTAATTCCTCTTGTAAACTATATATTGTTATAACTCTAATATATGTTATAATTTAAAGGTGATTATAATTAAGTATTTACATATTGGAATTGACGATACGGATTCCCCTGATGGAATGTGCACAACATATTTGGCAAGCCAAATCATCAATAAATTTAAAGATAATGGGATTGAGTTGGCAGATTATCCCAGATTGATTCGCCTTAACCCATTTGCAAGATTTAAAACCCGTGGAAATGGGGGAGTTAGTTTAAAGATTTTAAATGATGATAAATCCAATTTGGCTCGTAAAATTGTCTTGTCTGAAGTTGAAAAGCTTTCCATGTTTGATTGTGACAACACAAATCCCGGCGTGATATTTTATGAAGGTGAAATAACCGAAGAAATGCGGGAGTATGCATTCAGGGCGATTTATGAATTCATTGAAATTGATGAGGCTGAGAAATTTGGAAAATCTGTAGGCTGTGAGATTCATAAATTCAAGAAAGGAAGGGGAATTATTGGGTCCATTGCGGCCATTAGCTTGCCTTTAAGTGATTATACATTTGAATTGCTTACATATAGAAGTGCTGAAAATTATGGTACCAAACGTCAAATTGATTATGAATCGGTTTATTTAATGGATAGTGAAACTTTTCCAGATACTTTTGAAAATATTGATTATTCTGAGGATTATATAGCTATTGAGCCTAAAACTCCATGTCCTGTTTTATATGGCATTCGATCAAATACTGTTGAAGCACTGGAAGTTGCCAAAAGTATTGTTAAAGTTAATGAACCTGTTGTAGATTACTGCATTTTCAAAACCAACCAGCATACAGATATGCATATTCAAAAAGCTTCAGATATTGCATCAATGAAACAGTTTGGATGTTATGAAGTGGTTGGTGAGGTTAAAAATAAACCTACCATAATTGATGGGGGGCATATGTTTTTCTACATTAAAGATGAATCAGGAGAGATTGAATGCGGGGCATATGAACCAACAAAAAATTTCAGAAAAATAGTTTCTCATTTAAGGCCGGGGGATGTGATTAGGGTCTTTGGTGGAATTGGCGAGCAAAATACATTCAATATTGAAAAATTTCAAATCTTGGAATTGAATGATGTTGAATACAAAAATCCAATTTGTAAATGTGGTAAAAGAATGACTTCTGCAGGTAAAAATAAAGGATTCAAATGTAAGAAATGCGGAAATAAAATAGAATCTGATGAAAAAGTTCAGGTTAAAATTGATAGGTTTTTGGAAACTAGCAAATTTTATGAAACACCGGTTTCCGCTCGCAGGCACCTCTCAAAACCACTTTGCAGGATGTAATCCTAATCAATTTTATTCACTATTTGTGAATTTTTTATTAGTTTTTTCCTAGTTTTTATTCCTAATTTATGAAATAATGGGAATTAAATAATATGTATTTATATATACCTTTTTTCATAGTATCATTTAATTAGTATATGTTTATACTGGATGAGTGATGTATTATTATTGAAAAATTTGAGAGTTTTTTTAATATGCTTGATGCATTATAATTAAGAGAAATTTATCAAAAGTTCTTGGAGGAGATTTTATAACTAATCAGCAACATCCTTTTAGGGAAAAAACAGATAGGGCGGTTAAAAAGAGACCGCCTTGGGTTGAATATAAGGTGCACATTGTTGTTTTCTTTTTGGTTATAGTTTCGATGTTTATTGGTGTTATTGAGATTCAAATAACCGATACCATCCAAATAGTTTTATTGCCTTTGTTATTTGCTTTGGTTATGGGATTGGCTCTTTTTTTGGCAAAACCTATTAAATTTGTTGGCAGTAGTCAATCTAAAGTGGCTGAGGGAGTCATGATATTATTCATTGGGGTTTTAATTGCTAAATTGGCAATATCCAGTGGTCAATCTATTGATGAGGTTGTTAATGTAGGTCCTGCTTTGATTTTACAACAATTGGGGGATTTGGGAACTCTTATAGCTTTGCCAGTTGCTTTATTTTTAGGTTTTAGAAGAGAAGTTATTGGTATGACTAGTTCTATTTGTCGTGAACCCAATTTGGGGATTATCATTGATAAATATGGCTTCAAGTCTCCTGAGGCTAGGGGAGTTTTGGCTATTTTTGTTATTGGATCCATTATTGGAACTGCTTTTATAAGTCTTTTGTCAAGTATTTGTGTTTCAGTTTTACCTATTCATCCGTATGCCTTTGCAATGGCATCAGGTATAGGAAGTGCAAGTATGAATGCGGCGTCCTTGGCTTCAATATCCCACGCATTTCCAGCAATGGCTACTGATTTGGAAGCTTTTGCCGGGTGCAGTAATATTCTTTCATTCTGTTTCGGTATTTATATGTGTATTTTTGTTTCCATACCTCTTGCAGAAAAGTTATATGGGTGGTTATCTCCTAATATTGGGGATAGTGATGATGAATCTATTGATGATAAGTATGATATTCAGGGAGTTAAGCATGATAAATACATTTCTAAAGATGAATTAACCTGGGGTAAACTTGAAAGGTGGGGTGCGTTACTTTTAATTTTTTCAGTTATTGTAGCAATTGGAAACTTTGTAGGTTACCACTCTTCAATAGTCGATTCCTTCATTGGAATGATTATAATTTCAGTTATTACAATTGTGGGCATGTCTCTTGAAAGGATAGTTCCAAGAAATATTCAATCAATTATTTTTATCAGTTTGATAGGCATATTTATAGCCATTCCAGGTGTTCCAACATCAGATTTTGTAATTCATTATGTTTCACAAATTAATCTCATCACTATTGTAACTGCATTTTTGGCTTATGTCGGAATTGCAATAGGTAATGATTGGGTCGAATTTAAAAAGATTGGTTGGAAAGGTATTATTGTTACCGTGATTGTCATCTCCGGAACTTATCTGGGCTCTGCAACTATTGCACATTTAACACTGGCTGTTACAGGGATGATTTAATCTATTGCATCTTGATCTTTTAAATTAAGCAGAGTTTATAACATAAATTAATTCTTTTTTTATTCTTATTTTGTGAAATTAATATCTAATTTTATTCAAATTTATTCCTTTAATGTGAAATTTTCAAAAAAGTAATAATATTAATTTATATAATATGTAGAAATTATATTATATTTGTTAAGTAGATTTTACAATTTTTAATGCTTTGGGGAGTGGGTTTTTATTCCAAACAAAGATAATAATGTTGAACATATTTATCGTGAAAAAACAGATAAAAGGATTTTAAAGAAGAATCCTTGGAGAGATTACAGATTACATGTTACTGTACTTGTTTTAGTAATCATTGCAGAGTTAATTGGAACTATAAAGATTCCCCTCACTAAAGATGTTGCCATCACTATAATGCCGTTAATTTATACTATTATTTTGGGTTTAGCATTTTATTTGGCCAAACCAATTAAATGGATTCAAAGAAAACAGGCACGTATCGCTGAAGGGGCTATGATGCTTTTTATCGGTGTTTTAATTGCAAAGTTGGCTGTTTCCAGTGGTCAGTCAATAGGTTTAATTTTTGATATGGGGCCTGCATTGATTTTACAGGAATTGGGTCACTTAGCCACTATTTTGGTGCTCCCGATTGCATTACTTTTAGGATTTAAAAAGGAAGCTATCGGTATGACTAATTCTATCGGAAGGGAACCGAACGTCGCTGTTGTTGTAGATAAATATGGATTTAACTCTCCGGAATCAAGAGGAGTATTTGCGATATTTATTATTGGGACTGTAATAGGTACTATATTTATAAGTTTCCTCGTTACTTTTTCACTCTCATTTATACCATTGCACCCATATGCTTATGCTATGGCAAGCGGTGTGGGCAGTGCAAGTATGAATGCAGCAGCTATTGGCCCGACTCTAGCAGCTTTTCCAGGATTGGAAACTCAGATTGAAGCGTTTGCAGGTTTCAGCAATTTGCTTTCATTCTGTGTAGGTATATATATTGTAATATTCGTTGCAATTCCATTGACTGAAAGAATGTATAATTGGTTAGAACCTAAAATAGGAAAAGAACCGATTGTCCAAAAAAAGGAGGATGAATAATGCCTGATTTAATTGATGGATCTGAAAATGTTTCCGTTCATGGAATTTTCAATTGGATTTTGCTGCTGATTATATTTTCAGTCATAACAGTAATCGGTAATTATTTAGGTTACAAACATCCAATGACAGATTCTTTAGTTGGTATGGCAATATTGTCTGTCATTACTCTTATCGGCGTTTGGATGGAAAGGTATTTGCCATTCAATATTTCTTCAATTCTTTATATCAGCGTAATGGGTATTGTGATAGCATTTCCTGGAATGCCAACATCAGATTTTGTGCTTTATTATGTTTCTAAAATAGAGCTTTTATCAATCGTAACAGTATTTTTAGCTTATGTTGGTATCGGTATGGGTAAAAGCTGGGATGAATTTAAGGTATTAGGTTGGAGAGCTATTGTCATTACTGTTTTAGTCATTGCAGCAACTTATTATGGTGCAGCTATTGTGGCACATATTGTGTTGGTCGCTACTGGCGTTCCGGCCATTTAAGTGTTTTTTTCATTGCCTTGAAAAAATTGTTTTTGTTTGTAAGTTAACTATTTAATACTACTTTTTACATATACTAATTATAGGTGTTTTATGTTTTTACAAAATATTTCTAAATTTATTTCAAACTATCGCTATGAACAGGCAACTGTAGAATCAATCTCTACTGTAAAAGCAGCTTTTCTAGACTTTTTTGGAGTGACTTATAGGGGGTCTGGCGAAGAGGCTTCAAAAATAGCTTTCAACACTGTTGAAGAAATATTTTCAGGAAATCTAAAATTAAATTTAAGTGCATCTATTATCGGTACAAAAGAAAAAACAGACATGTTAAGCGCTGCTTTTTTAAATGGTGTTGCAGCACATATATTGGAGTTGGATGATGGTCACAGAGGGGCTCAAATCCATTTGGGAGCAATTATTTTTCCAACAGCTTTAGCAATTAGTGAAAGTCATGACTTGAGCGGAAAAGAATTCTTGGAAGCCGTTATTGTTGGTTATGAAGTGGGAATATTATTGGGAAAAATTGTAAATCCGGACCATAGGAATAAAGGATTCCATACAACTGGCACTATCGGTACTTTTATTGCTGGTGCTGTTGCTTCTAAATTATTGAAACTCGATGAAAATCAAACTTTGAATGCATTGGGTTTATGTGGAACTCAGGCTGCAGGCCTTTTAGAATCAGACCATGGAGGGTCTATGGGCAAGGCGTTACATGCGGGAAAAGCAGCATATAATGGTGTGTTATCTGCATTGCTTGCTCGAAATGGTTTCACAGGTAGCAGTACAATCTTTGATGGCGATGAAGGTTTTTTAAAAGCAATGGTATTTGATAATACGGACTATGATTCTGAGAATTTTTCATTTGAAAGTGTTATAAAAGACGTTGGCAAAGTCAGAGTAAGAGATATTTACTTTAAAAAATATCCATTCTGCAGACACCTGCACTCATCAATAGACACGGCATTAAAGCTTAAAGCCAGCATAGGTGATGAATATGACCATATTGAAAACTTGGCTGTTAAAACATATAAAATAGCTGCAGAGCATAATAACTTCAATCCAAAGAATCTTGAAGAGCTTAAACAAAGCCTGCCATATGCTGTAGCCATATCATTGGTAGTTGGTGAAGTAAGTGTTGATGAAATAAATCAGTTAATAGAATACGGGCTTTTGGATAACTATTCTTCAGTGGATGTTGTAAATAGCATTAAACGTTTAGCAAATAAAATGTTGCTTCTTTCCGATGATAAGTTAGATGAATTGTATCCTGATAAACGGCCGTCAAATGTTATAATTAAATTAGACAAGCAATTTAGAAATGGCGTTTTCCAAAACATAACCCTGCTTCCAAAAGGTGATTTTGAAAATCCATTCCAATTAAGAGAGTTAATAGATAAATTTAAAGGTTTGAATCCAAATTATAACGTTAAAAATTTAACGGTTATTGATACTTTAGAAGAATATTCGATGAAATATGTGGTTGACAAATTAAACGAGTAGATAATATGGATAATACAAAAGAATTTCTTGAAAAAATAGGCATTTATGAAACTTCGAAAGATTTCAAATCAGATAAGAGATTCAAAGACGGCGGCCAATATCGTTTTGAAGTTCCAGGAATCCAATCCCCAAAAACAATGAATGCTCTTCTTGAAGAATCACTTAAAAATAATATTTTCATTCATAGGGTTACTCAAACTAAAGGAATAATGATGTTGACTGATGAAGAAATTAAAGAAATGGTTAATTTGGCCATTAACTATGGTTGTGAACTGTTTTTGGCAGTCGGTCCAAGAGCAACTTATGATACATCAGCAACTGTCCATACTAAAGAAGGAAGCAGAATAGGTTATAGATTAAGGGGATATGACAATCTAGTTTATGCAATCGAGGATGTTAAAAGGGCTTGTAGATTGGGTGTCCGTGGGATATTGTTATACGATGAAGGTTTGCTTTGGACATTAAATGAAATGAGAAAAGCAGGTGAACTGCCTTCAAGTGTCCATTTTAAGTTATCTGCTCATGCAGGCCATTCCAACCCAGCAGCTGCGAAATTACTTGAATCGATTGGTCTTGATTCATTAAATCCTGTCCGTGATTTACAGATTCCTATGATTGCGGCTATTAGAAACGCCATCGATATATCAATAGATTTGCATACTGAAAATCCAAAGTCTACAGGCGGTTTCATAAGACATTACGAGGTTCCAGATTTTATTAAAGTGGCAGCACCGGTTTATCTAAAAACCGGAGGGTCTGTTGCGGCCAATCACAATTGGGATACGACTGAAAAAGAGGCAATTGCTCGTATAAAACAAGTAAAATTGGTCAAAAGGGTCATTGATAATTATTGCAATGATGCAATTCCTTCCCCAAATGATTCCAGTTATTTATCAGTTCCTGAGTGATTTTATGGATATTATAAATGATATTTCCGATTCGATAATTGATGCTTCAACCAGGTTATCTGATGATAAATTAAAAGCTTTAAAAAAAGCTATTGAAATTGAAACAAATGATAATGCTTCCTGGTGTTTATCACAGATTTTAGAAAACTATGGGGTGGCACAGAATACCAAATTTCCATTATGCGATGACACAGGTATTCCTCATGTTATTATTGAGTTGGGCAGTGAAAGAGAAATTACTGGCGAGCTTTTAGACAATATCCATGAAGGAATAGCTTTAGGTTTAAATAATCTTCCAGCACGGCCTATGGCTGTGAGAGGTGGTGAAATAGAACGGATTGAACAGTCTGAGGGTTTATATGAAAAACCGGGAATGCTTAAGCCTGCTTCAATTTTAATTGATTCAATTCATGATGAATCAACATATAAAAGAGATATTTCACCAGATACGTTAAATATTCATTTTTTACTTGAAGGTGGCGGTCCTGAGATAAGGGCTAAAACTTTTAGAGTTTATCATAAACGTTCATTTTCAAATGTTGTTGATACAGCAGTAGATTGGTTGGCGGATTCTTTAAAAATGTTGGGTTGCACTCCTTCCATTCCATCAATAGGCATTGGAAGAACACATTTTGAAGCGACTTCCCTTTTGCTGAAATCAATTGCTTATGGTAGTCTTGATTGCCAAAATGATATTGAAAAGTATGTAACATCTAAGTTAAATGAAACAGGAATCGGTCCATTGGGTTTTGGTGGAAAAACCACTGTTTTAGGGTCTTATGTTAATATTGGAAATCAAAGAGCAAGTGGTGTTAGAATAGTTTCTGTTAGGCCCTCTTGTTTTGTTGAACCGAGAGTAGCTCATTTAAAATTGTAAAATTTATATAGTTTAATTTAAAGAAGGGAAAATCATGCAAGAAAATAATTTTAGGGTAAATCCTCACTCATTAAAAACATCAATATCCCGAGTTGAAACTGATAAAATAGTCACTCGAGGTTACAACCAAAGGGATTTGATTGAAAAAATCAGATATAGTGATATGATTTATTTATTGTTGAAAGGAAGATTGCCATCACCTATTGAAGGGAAGGTATTCAATCATGTTCTGGTTTCATTTTGTGATCATGGAGTAACTCCTCCAAGCACACAGACTGCGCGGTTGGTGGCTTCCTCAGGGTCTCCTATCAATTCGGCAGTGGCCGGAGCATTATTGTCATTTGGAAATAAACATGCGGGAGCTATTGAAAAGGCAATGGATTTATATCAATCCAGGATAAATTCACTTCATATGATTGATGATTCCAATATTGATAACAAACAAATCGCAAGATTGGCTATTGACTTGTATAATGAATATGTACTGGGTGATAAAAAAATACCCGGTTTTGGCCATAGGTATCATAATGTTGATCCGAGGGCAAGCAAATTGATGGAGTTAGTCATAAAAGAAGGTTTTGTAGGTCCGCACATTAAATTAGCTTTGGCTCTTGAGGATTTGGCATATCAAAAGAAAGGAATCAGGTTAAATGTTGATGGTGCAAATGCAGCTATTTTATCTGATTTGGGTTTTGACCCTGAATTGGGGTTAGGCGTTTTTATAATTGGAAGAGTTCCTGGAATTATTGCACATATCCATGAAGAGAAAATGGATGAAGAGGAATTTAGAAGATTTTGCGATTTGGATGATATAGAATATTATGGAAGGTGATGTCATGGAGTTTATTGATGTAATTAATGAAAGATACAGTGTTAGAGGATATCTAGATAAAGAAGTTGAAGCAGAAAAGATTGAATATGTCCTAAAAGCAGCAACAATTGCACCAACTGGCGTCAATTACCAACCTTTCAAAGTTTATGTAATTGATACTAAGAAATATAAGGATGAGTTGTCTGAGATTTACGGTGCAAATTGGTTTACTGAAGCACCTTATGTATTATGTGTAGTCGCTTTAAGAGATAAGGCATGGACCAGGCCGTGGGATGGGAAAAATATTGCTGATATTGATGCAACTATTGTAATGGATCATATGATTCTTGCGGCGACTGATGTGGGATTGGGGACTTGCTTTATTGGCGCATTTAAGAAAAACAAGACTCACCAATTTTTACAATTGGAGGAAAATGAGGAACCTGTCCTTTTCACTCCTTTGGGCTATGGTAATGCGGAACCGAGGGACACTCCGAGAAAACAATTGGATGAATTTGTAGTGTATATAGATTGAAATGAAATTGTTTATTTTAAATGCTGATAATTCTAATGAATTGACAAAAATTGCCGAAGAATTATCTCAAAAGAAATTTAAAGTAATTGATGAAGATGAAAACTTCATATTGATGAGAAAAAGGAGATATGGCAATATCTTAATTCAGGTCATCTGTTTACTGTTGGCACTGGCTGTTTCGGGGATATTTTTATTTATAAATGTGGGATATTTTACATATTCATACCTGTGGGCATCTCCACATGTGTTAATCACCACGGAAAAAGTTGGAGAAAATGGCGAAAAACTTGAATTTGATAGTATGGATGAAGTCTTAAAAAAAGCAAATGCTATTTTATGAGTTCATCTACACTGTATTCTTCTATTTTTCTAATCAGCAATGGATTTTTAGCATTAACATATTCTGATTCTTCGCCTATTTTTGCATCAATAAACACTTTATCCGCTTGGGGTTCGGTAAATAATGAGATGATATCCTCTATAAAATTGTCGTAGTCTTTTTGAATTTCTTCACTACTAAAACCCAAACGTGGAAGTTCCTCAGTCCAAATATCCTCGCCAGGTGAGAACTTTTTGTCAATTAGTTTTTCATTTTTAATTTCACCATCTAACGTCAAAGAAAAATCTTTGTTTAGTATTATCCATACTGCCCTATCCATGTATAGACATTTAATTATAAAATGATATAAATATTATGAAGATATAATTAAATTTAGTGTTATTATGTCAAATGTTAAAATGTTTAAATTACTTGGTGTATTTCTGGCTTTAATGTTGATAGTATTGGCAATAGCTCCTATTTTAAGGCATCAGCCATTAACAAATGATGTAATTGCTACTGCAATTATCTTGATATTGATTGCTGTTGCATATTTTATTATAATGTTTAAACCACCATGGACCAAAGCGGTTTTCTTTTTTGAAGGGATAGTTATTGGTGTTAGTGGGTATATGTTACTTGCATTTCCGTACAATATAGAACTTCTTATTGTTGGTTTAATCATTATTTGTATAGCAATTCTTGCTTATTTACAAAAATTACCGCCAAGTATGCTGAAATGGTTCTATAGATAAATTATTTATCTTTTATTCTTTTTTTTCTATTATTTTTTTATCTAATTATTATATTTTGAATACTTTTTTTTAATCTAATTTAAATTTTAACAATTTTTACAAATATTAAATAGTAAAAGATATATATATTGCACAATAAAAATAAATACACCATGGTGATTTATTATGGCAGAGATATCAGGCGCAATCGAAATGATAAAAAAAGCTGAATCTGATGCTGAACAACTTATTATTGATTCAGAGTCCCAATCAAAAGAGTTAATTGCTGAATCAAAAGTAAAAGCTGAGGAAATTATTTCCCAAGCTAAAGCGGCAGCTGAAGAAGAAGCGAAAAATACTATTTTTGATGCAGAAGATAAAGCTAAAGAAGAAGCGCAAGCTATAGCTAAAAAGTCCGATGAAGATGTTGCAGCTATTAAAGATGCTGCTATGGCTAATGTTGATGATGCTGCTTCTATTATTGTCAAAAATATTTTGTAGTGTGAGATTATATGTTCAAGACAGCTAGAATGCGTAAAATTAGAATTGTTACACTTGAAAAGTATGTAGCCCCTACAGTGGATGCGCTCCACGAATCAGGGCTTATACAAATAAGTGATATTTCTGATAGCATTCAGCAAGATCCTGAATTAGCGGAATTAGTAACCCCTGCTAAAGCTACTCCATTAACTGGTAAGCTATCTTCACTTCTAATGAAAACAAATGGTATATCTGAACTTTTAGGAAATTCTTTATCAGAAGGCCATGGGTTAAAAGATACTTTAATGTCTTTTATAAGTCCAGATTTACCTGTTCAAAAAGAAATAGAAGCTCTAGATACTGAAGCTTTCATTGTTGAAGCTGAAAATACTCTAGACCAGGTGGAGAGTAAAACACATGTAATTGAGGGTAAACTAGCCGCACTCGACGCTGAAACAAGTGAACTCAAGTCTAATAAAAGTTTGGCTAATCGCTTATCTAATTTTGACATGGATTTAGCTCTTTTAAAAGATTCAAAGTACACTTCTACTACTATTGGAAGGATTAATGCTGAATCTACTTCAGAAATCAAAAATCAATTAAGTAACTTGACTGACGAATTAGATGTATTTACAGTTCCTATGGCGGATGATGATGGTGAAATTATCGTCGTAGTGACTTTAAAAGAATTTAGTGATGATGTTTATTCAACTCTTCGTAAATTCGACTTTGAGAAAATTGAAGTAGGTAATGTTGAAGGTACTCCTCAACAAATTATTTCAAATGCTGATTCAAGATTGGTGTCCATTGAATCTGAACGTACTGCTGTTAAATCAGAATTAAGAGCAGTCGCTGAGCAATGGGATGATGAAATATTGGCGCTCAAAGAACAATTAGAAAATGAAAAAGAAAAGAACGAAATTTTATCTTCTTTTGTTCAAACTAAAGATGCTTATGTACTTGAAGCATGGGTACCTGTAAAGGATACTGAAAAAGTTGAACAATTAGTTGAAAAAAGTTCTGACGGACATTGTGCCTTTGAAACAATTGAAGTTGAAGGTACAGATGATGAAGATGTTCCTGTTTTACAACAAAACGGATGGTATTCCAAACCTTTCGAATACTTAGTTGATATGTACTCTCCGGTACGTTACAACGCTATGGATCCAACAATATTTGTTGCAATAACTTTCCCATTCTTCTTCGGTTTCTGTTTAACCGATGCAGTTTATGGTTTAGTTGTATCTGCAATTGGTGTTGTCTTATTAAAAGGTCTTGGAAAAGTTAAAGAATCCATGCATTCTTTTGGTTGGATTTTAATTTGGTCAGGTCTATGGGCAGTTATCCTTGGTCTGATAACCAATGGTTTCATTGGGGACTTCCCAGAAAGAATAGCAGGTTTCCGTTTACCAACTGTATTTGCTCCTGTAGAAGCATTTGTACACCCGGATACTATTTTAATAATAGCTATCGCTGTGGGTCTTATTTACACTAACATAGGATTTATCTTAGGTACTATTAACAACTTAAGATATGGTAGAGTAAAAGAAGCTATTGGATCCCAAATTTGTTGGTTTGTTTTTGAAGCTGGAATTATTTTACTCGCTTTAGGATACCTGATGCCTGCAATCGGTATGATAGGTATGATTTTAGGCGGAATCTTAATACTTGCAACTATTGGAATGTTAGTATGGGCTAATGGAGCATATGGTGTAATGGATATTTTCGGTTACATGGGAGATGTTTTATCCTACGCTCGTCTTTTAGCATTATGTTTAGCTACTGGTGGTATTGCAATGACTGTAAACATCCTAGCTCAAATGTTAAATAATATGGTTCCATATGCAGGAATTGTTTTAGCAATATTTGTATTCATATTTGGTCATATAGCAAACTTCGCTTTCCAAGTATTAGGTGCATTTATTAACGCTTTACGTCTTAACTATGTAGAGTTCTTCTCACAATTCTTTGAAGAAGGTAAAGGTAAATTCGAAGCTTTTAAAGCAAAAAGAACATTTACAAAAATTAAAAATTAAAAATTTTTCATTTATATCTTAAATTAAAATTATAAAATCAATTATATTTCAAAGGTGAATTAAATATGGTAGAAATTGCTTTAGGTACTGCTTTAGCAGCAATTGGTGCTGGAGTAGCAATTGGTTTTGCTGGATTAGGTTCCGGTTTAGGGCAAGGTATGGCTGCTGCTGGATCTGTAGGCGCAGTTGCAGAAGATAACGACATGTTTGCAAGAGGTATTATTTTCTCTGCATTACCAGAAACTCAGGCTATTTACGGGTTCTTGGTTGCAATTTTATTATTAGTATTCTCAGGATTATTAGGTGGAGGACAAGGATTACCTACTGAAGCAGGTATTGTAGCTATTGGTGTAGGTGCATCCATTGGTTTTGCTGGTTTAGGTTCCGGTATGGGACAAGGTATGGCAGCAGCATCCTCTGTCGGTGCTATTGTAGAAGACAATGATATGTTTGCTCGTGGTATTATTTTCTCTGCATTACCAGAGACACAAGCTATTTACGGTTTCTTGATTGCTATTTTACTTATGGTATTCGGTGGAATCTTAGGTTAAGGAGGCAATTTATATGAGCTCAGGCACAGATAAAATTGTTTCAAGCATTATGTCTGAAGCCCAAGAGAAAGCTGATG
>NZ_JAFRKB010000047.1 GCF_017431965.1 Methanobrevibacter sp.
AAGAGGAAGAAGAAGAAGCTTCTGAAGAAGAAGCAGCAGCTGGATTAGGTGCTCTCTTCGGATAGATTTTAAATCTATCACCTTTCTTTTTTTATTTTCTTTTTGTTTATTTTTGAATCGCTATTTTTTATTAGATTTATTTTTCACGCTTATTTTTTAATTGTTTTTATTTAGTATAATTGTTTTCACTCTGAAATGTTGTTTTTATTTAAAACTAGTCTTTTTATATGTTTTTACAAACATACATATCTGTGATTATGTATCAAGTCGCAGTTTGGGTATTTTAAATAGATTCTGACTCATATAAAAGAATAACATGGGATGTGCGCATACATGTTTAGAAAATTTTCAGGTGAAAATATGATAAATTATACAGATTTGAATCAAGTAATTGAAAATTATGGGCATGATCCTTTTGAAAGAATAGAAGAGTTTATATTAAGGGAGGTTATCCCTAAATATGATTGTCTGACTACAGTCCATAGGTCTAATCAAGATGAGTGCGGATTTCCGGCAATAGAATTTTACATTCGATATAACTATAAGCTATCTTTTGACGAATGGGTAATTTTAAGGGATAATGTTGCTAATGATATTAGGATATTTTGTAAGGATAATGGTTTAGTTGATGCTTTTGATGAATGTTGTCTATTTGTCACTATTTCTGGTGATGTAGTTGGATAGTATGATGAAGAGTTTAACCCTATTGACTTTTTAGATTTGGCTGTGGAGTTAAATTTAAAAATCTTAGAATTCAATTCTTCTTGTTCTTGCGTTAAGAGAACTATTTTTTCAAGAAGTTATTATGCCGCATTTCTTGTTGTTAGGGAATTATTATCAAAAAACACAGATTATATTTCAAAATCCTTTTGGGGAACATATGAGAATGTTAAATTTTATTAAATTCAAAGGACCATTTGACAAAGATATTAACAAAGAAATTTACTGGGATTTAAAAGATTTAAAAAAACTTAGACATCAATCTGACTATTATCTAGAAGTTCCTCGAGAAGGCACTAAGGAATATGATGATTGGATTTTTGAGGATACTGACTTTGCAATTAATTTAGCGAATAAAATCATTAATCAGTTCAAAACTCGGTTTGATAATTCTTAAGGTATTTTTTCATTAATTATTTATTGATTGAAAAATATATTATTAAATGATTAATATGGTAGAAATTTTTGATGAACTTGGTTATAAAAAGCAAACATGTAAAACTTGCGGACAGGAGTTTTACTCCCAAGTGACAAGAGACACCTGCGGAGACGCTCCATGTGATGAGTATGAGTTTATCGCAAACCCTGCAACCGATAAACCGTATAATTTATATGAAATCCAAAAAGTTTTTAGAGAATTTTTAGAAAGCGAAGGACACACACATGTCCACAGATATCCCGTTCTTGCCAAAAGGTGGAGAGATGATGTATTTCTGGTTGGAGCATCCATTTTCTGTTTCCAGCCATGGATAACTTCAGGACTTGTCAAACCTCCTGCAAATCCTATAGAGATGGCCCAGCCTTCAATCAGACTCAATGATGTTGACAATGTCGGAAGAACCGGCCGTCACATGACCTGTTTTACAATGGGAACACACACCGTAATCAACAAGGAAGATGATTTCATTTACTGGGAAGATGAAACAATAAGGCTTTGCCATGAATTCTTTGCCTACATCGGCATCAACACAGAAGAGATAACTTTCATCAAATCATGGTGGGCTGGCGGAGGAAATGAAGGCCCATGTTATGAGGTGTGCTGCAGAGGAGTCGAGCTTGCGACACTTGTTTTCATCCAGTATGAAACTTTAGAAGATGGATCCAAAAAGGAAATACCTATTAAAGTCGTTGATACAGGTTACGGGCTTGAAAGGATTGCATGGATTTCTCAGGGAACTCCGACAGCCTATGATGCCTGTTTCGCACCGGTAGTGGATAAATTAAAAGAGTTGACCGGTGTTGAAATCAATGAGGATATCCAGGGAAGAAACGCCCAAATCGCCGGAATGATGGATATTGAAGATATTGGTGATTTAAAGGAACTCCGCGCTCAAGTGGCTGAAAGTTTGGATTTGTCATTGGAAGAATATCTCAAGGCGGCAGAACCTATGGAAGCCATTTACATTATTGCAGACCACACAAGATGTCTTGCATTCATGCTTGCAGACGGCATTATTCCTTCAAACGTAAAAGAAGGATACTTGGCACGTTTGGTTTTAAGAAGAACCATCAGGTTCATGAAAGAGTTAGACATGAAAGAGTCATTGGCTGAGGTAATGGCAATTCAGCTTGACTTTTTATCTAAATTCTACCCTGAAATTCGCGATTCCGAAGAGCATATCATGAATATCATCACTTTGGAAGAGGAAAGGTATGCCGCAACAGTCAAAAAAGGAAGAAGCATAGTTAAAAGGTCAATTAAAAGGCTTAAAAAAGAAGGAAAATCAGAAATGCCTCTTGACATGCTGATTGATTTATATGATGCACATGGAATTCCGCCGGAAACAGTGGTCGAAATGGCAGGGGATGATTTCACTGTTAATGTTCCGGACAATTTCTTTACACAAGTTGCGGGGGCTCATGAAAAGGATACAACCAATAAGAAGTCCACATTCAAAGTTGACTTGCCTGAAACTGATTTAATGTTTTATAAAGATTTCTACCAAAAAGAGTTTGAAGCCGAGGTTTTGGGTCTGGTTGAAAAAGACGGCAAGCAATGTTTGATTTTTGATAAAACCACATTCTACCCTGAAGGAGGAGGTCAGCCTTCAGACATAGGTGAAGTTTCCATAGATGGAAAATCATTTAAAATAACATATGCTGAAAAGATTGACAATGTTGTCCTTCATCATATAGATGGAGATATCACTGAAGATGTAGTAGGCAAAAAAGCTATTGGAAAAATAGACTGGACAAGAAGAATCACCCTTGCACGCCACCACACAGGAACCCACTTGGTAATTGCTGCCGCAAGAAAGGTATTGGGCAAACATATCTGGCAGGCGGGATCTCAAAATGGCCTTACCAGAGCACGTATCGACCTGTCACATTACAAACGTATTACTCAAGATGAATTAAATCAGATTGAAAAGTTGGCCAATGAATACGTAATGGAAAACATCGATTTGGATATTCAGTTCCACACAAGGGATGAAGCGCAGGAATTATATGGATTCGTACTCTATCAGGGGGGAATCGTTCCGGGCAAAATGATTCGTGTAGTTAAAATACCTGGAGTTGATGTGCAGGCCTGTGCAGGTACACACGTTTTAAGAACAGGTGTTGTCGGACCAATCAAAATCAACAAAACAGAAAGGGTTCAGGATGGTGTTGAAAGAATTGACTTTTCAGCGGGTCTTGCTGCAATTGATTCAATGCAGCATGACAGTGAACTGTTAAGGACAAGCGCTTCAGTATTCAGTGTTGACAATGACCAATTGCCGAAAACCTGTGACCGGTTCTTCAGCGAATGGAAAGCGCAGAAAAATGAGATTGATCGTTTAAAATCTGAAATTGCAAGTTTAAAAATGAATTCTCTAGCAGATGAATTTGAAGAAATCAACGGTTTGAAAGTTGTTTCACAATTAATCGAAGCAGACTTTAAAGAGCTTCAAAAAATGGCAACCGATTTCACAGACAATGGAAAGGCAGATGTTGTCATAATGGGTAACAATAATGGAAATATCGTTGGTGCAGCTTCACAGGTCGCTATTGATGGCGGAATTAAAATCAATGAAATAATCAAAACTGCAGCAGGCATATTGGGCGGAGGCGGCGGAGGCCGTCTGACACTTGCGCAAGGTGCCGGTAAAAACGCAGATAAAATGGATGAAGCTATCCAAACAGCAGTTGATTTGATTAAAGGATAATTATTTATCCTTTCACTATTTTTTTTAATTAATTACAATCCATAGCTTGCCTTATCGTAATTCAATTTATACATGAACTTGTAGTATTCATTTTCATTTAATTTGCCGTCATGGTTGTCATCGGAATCGGCAAACATTTGGTTTTGAATATTTTTTGGAGTATGTGCAATATTCATATCGCTTAAAAGCACATATCCGTCTCCATTTGTATCAGTATCTCCAAAGGAGTGTGTATAGGAGTATGCCCTGTAATCTGGTTCGGATTCTTCAATAGTTAGTGAAATATCTGCATAGGATTCTGAATACTTATCGTCGCCTTCAAATTTGCATGCGACTTCATAATTTCCAGCATTCAGATTAGGTGTGATTCGTGCAATGCCCTCGGAGTCCGTTTCAGCATCAAATTCATATGCCTTGCCGTTGTCATCGAAGACAAAATGTATTTTGCCGTTGCTTAAACTTTTGCCATCTGCGGTTAGTTTAACAATAAACTCATCGGAAGTGGTTAACACAGAATCACTTTCAATTATGAGTTCAGTATTCGTTTTAATTGTTGTCATAAGAATTAGGGCGGATAATATTACTATGATGATAGTTAATCCTACCGCAATCAATTTCAGATTTTTGTTTTCAGTTGGTGCATTTTTGTTTAGTTTAGTTCCGCAGTTGGAACAGAATTCATCAACATCATTCAATTCGGTTCCACATTCTGGACAATATTTGCTCATGGTTTTATTTTTTGAAGTTAATGTATAAAAATATTTATAAATGTCCAATCTTAAAAATTATACTTGCTGTTATA
The DNA here is from genome assembly GCF_017431965.1 of Methanobrevibacter sp. Lineage (GTDB taxonomy): Archaea > Methanobacteriota > Methanobacteria > Methanobacteriales > Methanobacteriaceae > Methanocatella. Next base: position 4,672 of record NZ_JAFRKB010000047.1, read on the forward strand.
TTTAAAAACTAGTATTGAAGGGATTGCTATTTTTTTTCAGCGTGTACTTAATTTGAAGAGTTGTTTAAATGAATTATGATTTAATTATTGCAAGATATGGCGAAATAGGTCTTAAAAGTCCAAAAATAAGGTCACGTTTTGAAAGAAAGCTAGTTAAAAATATTAAAGCTACTTTTGAATGTGAAGTCGATAGAAATCAGGGAAGAATATATATTCATCCAAAGGATTTTGATGAAGGAACCGAAAAGTTAAATAGGGTATTTGGCGTTGTTTCATATTCTCCTGCCACTTCTACTGGTGCAAATTATGAAGATATTGATAAAACTTTAGCTGATTATACTAAAGAATTGGTATCTGAAAAGGTTCTGGATGAAAATACCAAATTTGCCATAAAATGTCGAAGAGTGGGAAAGCATGATTTTACCTCACAGGAAATGGCAGCTCATTGTGGGGGTGTTGTTAGAGATGTTGTTTTGGCACCAGTTGATTTAACAAATCCTGATTTAACAATTTTTGTTGAAATTAGGGATGATGATGCTTATATTTATCATGAAAAGATTAAAGGCCCAGGTGGTCTTCCATTAGGAACGCAAGGGAAAGTTGTAGTGCTTCTATCAAGTGGTATAGACTCTCCTGTTGCTGCATATCTAATGATGAAAAGAGGTTGTGAAGTTGTAGCACTTCACTGTAATAATGATCCTTTTTCCGGACCTAAGGTCACTGAACTTTTTAATTTATTGGTTGACCAATTAAATGAATATGCCAAAGGAGTACCTATTAAAAAACGTGTTGTGGATTATGGGGAATATCTTGCCGCGGCAAAAGATAAGGCTCCTGAAAAGATGACATGTGTCTTATGCAAATCTGGAATGTATAGGATTGCAGAGAAGTTGGCAAATAAAATTGGGGCTGATGCGATTGTTGATGGGAGCAGCGTAGGACAAGTCGCTTCACAGACATTGTCAAACATATTGGCCACCCGCCAGGGTGTTGGCATGCCAATCTTAAGCCCATTAATTGGTCTTGATAAGGAAGAGATTACTGCCATTGCTAAGGATATCGGGACATTTGAAATATCCAAAATTGATGATGGAGGATGCAGTGCAGTTCCAAGATATCCTGAAACTCGTGCAGATGTCGAAAGAGTCATAAAAGCTTGCAAGGATATGAATCAGGATATGGAAATTCAAAAGGCTTTTGAAAAAATTAGAAAGATTGATTAAGTTTTACTCATTTTTTTCTTTTTTTATAATTATTTTTTTTAAATAACCTCATTAATCATAATAATTAAATAGTATACACCAAATAAATAATATATGTCTAGTAAATAACTAATTTACTAATGAGGTTATATTATGAAAACTACTGTTAGTGTAATTAAAGCTGATATTGGAAGTGTGTCTGGACACTGTGTCGCACACCCAGAATTAATGGATATTTGTGACAGCGTTTTAAACGATGCATTAGACACTGGTATTTTGAAAGATTATTACATCTCCCGTTGCGGAGATGACATAGACTTAATTATGACCCACGATAAAGGGGAAGAAAATGAAGAAGTTCACGAAACTGCATACACTGCATTCATGAAAGCTACTGAAAGAGCACGTGAATTAAAATTATACGGTGCAGGACAAGACTTATTATCCGATACTTTCTCCGGAAACATCAAAGGTATGGGTCCTGGTGTAGCAGAAATGGAATTCGAAGAAAGACCATCTGATCCGGTTTTAGTATTCTGCTGTGACAAAACAGAACCAGGTGCATTTAACTTACCTGTATTTAGAATGTTCGCAGACCCATTCAACACTGCAGGTCTTGTAATTGACCCATCATTACACGATGGATTCAAATTTGAAGTATTTGATGTAATTGAACACAAAAAAGTTATCTTAAACTGTCCTGAAGAAATGTATGACTTGCTTGCATTAATCGGTTCCACCGGAAGATACGTAATTAAAAGAGTATGGAAGAAAAACGGTGAAATCGCAGCAGCAATAAGTACAGAAAGATTAAACTTAATGGCTGGCGAATACGTCGGTAAAGACGACCCAGCATGTATCGTAAGAGCACAATCCGGTTTCCCTGCAAACGGTGAATGTGTAGATCCATTTGCATTCCCACACATGGTAAGTGGATGGATGAGAGGATCCCACAACGGTCCATTAATGCCTGTTTCTGAAGCAGAAGCAAACCCAATCAGATTTGACGGACCACCTAGAGTAATCGGTTTAGGATTTCAAGTAGCTAACGGTGAATTAATTGGTCCTGTAGACTTATTCGATGACCCTGCATTTGACCCAACCCGTGAACAAGCTGCTAAAATTGCAACTTACATCAGAAGACACGGTCCATTCGAACCTCACAGATTACCATCTGAAGAAATGGAATACACTTCACTTCCTGGTGTAATGAAAAAATTAGAAACCAGATTTGAAGATATGGATTAGATTTAAAGAGAGTTTCATCTCTTCTTTTTACTTTTTTTTTAAAATTAGTTTTTGTGTGCAGTTATTATTGTAAAGCTGCTTGAGTTAATTGTAATTATGCAGTCATCGGCATTAACATAATAATTTTTTCCTTCTTTTGTAACAACAGAGTTATCCTGCTTAAGTTTGTTTATACAGTAGTTCACAGGTTCTTCATCAATTTCTAGATTTCTGCAAATCCTTCCAACACCCATTTCGGTTGTGTGGATTTTATCGATATTTTCAAGTAATTCATCTTTATGCATTTCAGCACCTCATATTTGCATCTTGGTTCATTGTATAATTAGTTATTTATATACTACAATCTAATTAATTATTATGTCATTTTTAAAATTCATTCTTAAAAATCCATTCAGGAGAAAAAACAGCGCAATCCTGGCAATCGTGGGTATTGCTATAGGGATTTTTGTTATCGTTGCTCTTGGTGGAATCACAGAAGGTTTGATTAATTCCTTTGAAGAAACAGTACATGCGGGAGGTGCCGACTTTTCCATTTCGGGAAAAGAAACAGGAGATTCCGCATACGGAACAAATACCATAAGCTCAAATTGGACAGAAAAGATAGCCAATGTAAGCGGAGTTGATGAAGCTTATCCCATTTATGTTGTCCTGACTTCGGTCGGTGATGATTATATGAATACTTTGATTGGTATTGATCCGAATGGTACAACATTAGCGGATATCTCAATGAAGGAAGGTAGGATATTTGAGGATAATGCATCTGAAGCCATTTTGGGAGAGGTATATGCTGAAGACAACAATTATTCTGTAGGCGACAGCATCAAGATAAACCGCGAAGATTTTGAAATTGTTGGAATTTATAAAACCGGTGACCAAAGCATGGCCAGCGGCGTGTTTACATCAATCTCAAAGGTTGGAGACTTAATGGATGATGAGGATTCAATATCAAATATTTATGTGAAAGTTAAAAAAGGTGTAGACCCGCAAGAGGTTGCAGATAGTATTGATGAAAAATACGGTGACAATATCACTACCATTACATCAGTCATGGAAATGGAGCAGATGGCGGAGATGCTCAACATGCTTGAAGCATCCACATGGGCAATTTCACTTTTGGCTATTGTCGTTGGAGGGCTTGGAATAATCAATACAATGCTCATGTCAGTATTTGAAAGAACTCGTGAAATCGGTGTCTTGAAGGCAGTTGGCTGGTCAGACAGAAAGATACTTACAATGATTATAGGCGAATCATTGGTAATTACAGTCGTATCGGCCATTATTGGTTCCATTGTCGGATTTTTGGCATGCCTGCTTTTAGGTCCGAAAATCGGATTGGATCCGGTGTTCACTCCTAAGATATTTATCCAGGCATTTTCAATCGCCATAATAGTTGGAATAATAGGAGGTTTATATCCTGCAATCAAGGCGGTAAAATTGCCTCCGACAGAAGCATTGAGGTATGAATGAGGTGATACTATGAATGCAGTAGAAATAAAAGGACTGTATAAAAGCTATGAGGATGGAAAGATTAAGGCATTGAACGGTATCAATCTCACAATTGAAGATGGTGAATTTGTATCAATTATCGGACCGTCAGGTTCAGGCAAATCCACACTTTTAAACATGCTTGGCGCTTTGGATGTTCCGGATTCAGGCGTGATCAATGTGGCTGGAAGGGATTTGAGCAGTGATAAAAAGTTAAATGAATTCAGATCTGAAGAGATTGGATTTATTTTCCAATTGCATAATTTAATCCCAAACATTTCAGTTCGTGAAAACATTGAGATTCCGATGTATACCCAAAAGATGTCTTCCGGAGAGATGAAAGACCGTGCATTGAAATTATTGGATGATGTCGGACTCAAGGACAAGGCGGACATTTTGCCTAATAAGTTATCCGGCGGTGAACGTCAGAGGGTGGCAATTGCCCGAGCGCTTGCAAATAACCCTTCAATAATATTGGCGGATGAACCCACAGGATCACTAGATTCCAAGACAAGTAGCAAAATCCTTAAGCAACTAATTGATTTGCACGAAGATAAAAATGTAACATTAATTATTGTCACTCATGATATGGATGTGGCCAAACTTGCAGATAGGGTTATTGAAGTTTTGGATGGTGAAATTGTATCTGCCGGTGATGATTCATTAATCAACAGTAAGATAGATGTTTAAATCATCATCCTTATTTTTTTTTATTAAATATTAATATTTATGATAATGGCTGTGCATTAGTGGTACATTTGATATTGTTTAGTTTAAATATCTGAAAGGGAATATGTTCATAATATGGCTGATTTTCCAATTTCCAAAATCAAGGAATTAAAAGCAAATATTAGATGATTCCATGAATCATCCTCAAAGCATCTAAAAGCCCATGACTGTATTCTATACAACCAAATGCAGTCCTCATATCTTCTTTTTCTAAATAATATTTGGAATCGTTCCAGTAATCAATAGCTCTGTCATAAACTTCCTTTTCTTTGCCGATAAATTCAATATGTGCTACTTGATTGAGGTTTCTTTCCAATTTTGCAATATCCTTGGCTATTTTTTCGGGACTTTCAAGTTCAGTCATTCAATTTCCTCCAAACATGTAATATTCTCTGAGCTACAGTAAAGTAAGATAAGACTACTAATATGTAAATAATATAGGTAAAGTAGATATCTCCTGCGAAATATCCGATTAATGCTCCAATCATCAGTATAATCATACGTACTGCTCTTTCGGCAATTCCAACATTGCAATCAACGCCTTGTGATTCTGCTCTTGCCCTTACATAGCTTACACAAATTGCAGAATGGATTGCCAAGACGCCAACAAACCAATCACAGTATCCACCAAATATTATTCCGATGTAGATTATCGCATCTGCAAATCTGTCCATTGTAGAGTCAAGAAATGCTCCAAACTTGGATGCTTTATCATGATATCTTGCAACAGCGCCGTCAACAACATCTAAAAATCCTGAAAATAAAATTGTCACCGTTCCCAATATCAGCAAATGATTTGCAAATCCATATGCCGCAATAACTGCAACAAATGGAGATATTACTGTAACGATATTCGGATTAATGTTTAGATTTCTTGCAATGGGGTTTAGCATTTTTGTTAAAAATGGTCTTAAACTTTGAAGCATAATTTATATTAAATATCTTATCTAATATAATTGTTAGGTAATAAAATGAAAATATTGAAAACTGGCATTGATGCATTCGATGAAAAAGTTATTAGCGAAGCTATTGATGTTTTATCTAATGGAGGAGTTGTTTTATATCCTACAGATACCGTTTACGGGTTGGGTGCAAACATTTTTGATAATGATGCTGTAAAAAGGGTATTTGAAATAAAACAGAGAAGTTTGCTAAAACCACTTTCAATATTGGTTTCGGATGTAAAGGCAATTAATCTGGTTGCAAAAGTTTCCCTAAATCAAAAGGAGGTAATAAATAATTATCTTCCGGGGCCTTACACATTTATTTTAGAAAAAAGCATGTTGGTGCCGAGAGTTGTCACAAGCGGGTCTTCTTTTGTTGGAGTCAGGGTTCCGGATAATGAAATTGCCTGCCGCTTAGCAAGCCTATTTCCAATAACCACTACCAGTGCCAATCTGTCGGATAAAGAGGTTTTATCCAATCCTGATGAAATTCTAAATCAGCTGGATTGTGATGTGGATTTGGTTATTGATGTGGGTCCTGTTAAATCAAGAAGACCATCAATCATCATAGATTACATTGATAAGGATAATCCTAAAATTGTTAGAAGATAATTATTTCTAAATTCTAAAAATACAATTTGATAATAATTTTATATTATATAAAAAATAATATATTTTCATGAAAGTATTAGCTAATTTTGAGGACAATCATAAAATCTTATCTAATTCCTCCCTGGATGCACTATTGGGTGGAGGGTTTGAGAAAGGCACTGTTACTGAGATTTTTGGACCTCCAAGTTCAGGTAAAAGTAATGTTACTTTAACTTTAGCTGTTAATGTGGCTAAAAATAACAAAAAAGTAATTTACATTGATACTGAAGGAGGAATTTCAATCGACAGAATCAAACAGATTTCAGGTGCCGATTTTCCGAGAGTAGCTAATAATATAATTGTTTTTGAACCGACTAGTTTTTTAGAACAAAATGATAATTTAAAGTCAATAGAAGTATGGCTTAGAAAAAACCATGAAAATGTTGATTTGTTAGTTTTAGACTCTGCAGTTGCTTTATATAGGGTGGATGATATGAAATCCACTAAATTAAACAAAGAACTTGGAAAACAGATGGGAATATTATCTAAAATTGCAAGAACTTATGACATTGCAGTCGTTTTAACAAATCAGATATATAGCGCTTTTGATGATGAAGGAAATAATGATATTCGTGCTGTAGGTGGAACTATATTACAATACTGGTGTAAGATTATACTTCAATTAGAGCGTGGTGATGAGATTAATCAGAGGGTTGCCACACTTGTTCGCCACAGGAGCATTCCTGAAGGCAAAAAGGCCACTTTTTCAATTACTTCAAATGGCATTATTTAGGTAATTTTATTAATAATTAAAAATAAATATTTACTTTGGAATTTTTGTGTGTGATATTTATGAGGGATAAGGATTTTGATATTAAAAACCCAAAAAAGAAGTTTCAAAAAACTGAAAGGGTGCCTCCTGAAGGTTATGAATGTGCAAATGACTTTTTTGAAGATATGTATATGGATAAAGACATGATTTGGATGGGTCAAAATACAAATCATTTACATGGCGACACAATAGCCGATGCAATGGTTGATGCAGTCCGGGAAAAGACATATTGCAGATATCCTGCCCCAGAAGGATTTCGTGAGCTTAAACAACTGATTTTAGATGATTTAGGTTTCAAAGATTTGGAAGTTCTACTGACTTCAGGCGCAACAGAGTCATTGTATTTATGCATGCAAGCACTTTTAGAACCGGAGGATAATGTGATTTTATCAGATCCAGGTTACTTTATTATTGGAGACTTTGCAAATCGTTTTGCAGGCGAAGTGAGGTATGTTCCAATTTATTACGAAGAAAACGATTATAAGTTAACTCCTGACCTTTTAAAAGAAAACATGGATGAAAATACACGCATGGTTATTCTAATTGATCCTTTAAACCCATTGGGTTCCTCATACACAGAAGATGAATTAAAGGAATTTGCCGAAATTGCAAAGGAAAACGATTTATACCTAGTCCATGATGTTACCTACAAAGACTTTGCACGTGAGCACTTTTTAGTAGAAAACTATGCTCCTGGCCAAACTTTAACAATCTACAGCTTTTCCAAAATATTCGGAATGGCAGGTTTAAGGATTGGTGGTGTAATATCATCAAAACCAATCATTGATGCAATTAAAAATGCTGTAATTAATGATTTGGGAGTTAATATCATATCTCAATATGGTGCGATAGCAGGTCTCAAATCAAAGTCAGAATGGTTTGAAGAAATGAGACAGACCTGTTTTGAAAACCAAAGATTAATAAATGAAATGATTGAACCGATTGAAGGAGTGTTCCTGCCGGTTTACCCTTCAGATGCAAATATGATGGTAATTGATTTATCCGGCGCAGGCATTAATCCTAAAGAAATGTCAAATTATTTGATTGAGAAAAAACTGTTTACAAGAGAAGGGGAATACACTTCAGAAGAATTTGGGGATAGATACTTGCGTATAAGCTTTTCGATTCCAACAGAAGAAATTAAGGTGTTCTGTGAAGAATTCCCGAAAGCTGTTGAAGCTTTAAGAAAATGATTGATGTGAGTTTTGAGGGGTTTCGATACCACAAACCTCTTCCTAATTTTTATAGAGTTGAAAATCCTGAAAATCCTAAAAAGGAAATTTCAGTTGATTTGTTGGATGAATTGTTTGAATTGGCTAAGGAATATGGTTTTACAGGAATCAGCTATTCTAAATTATCCGATGATTTTAAGACGAAATTTAACATTGACTTTGATAATGTATTGATTTTTAAGTTTTTAATCGGTGATGACCTAATTAAGATGGGGCCGTCTGATGAGAAATGCAAATTGATGGATGAGGAATTTCAAGAATATGGTGCTCATGTATTTGAATTTGCGGATAAATTACGCGAAAATGGATTTCAGGCGGATTTGATTCATCCTTTAGATGATAATTTAAGTTTAAGGGCAATAGCGCTCCAGTCCAATGATTGTGTCATTACAAGAAGTAACATGTGCTTTTTTAAAGATGGAATTCACAACAGCTTTTTCATGATTCACACATCAATTGACAATTTGCCGTATAAAAGTGAAAATGACATGCTGTGGGTTCCGGATTTCTGCTCAACTTGTGGGGTGTGCATTGAAAGATGTCCTGAAAATGCCTTTGATGAAAATGAGAAAGTTTTAAGAAAGGTCTGCACCGCCCACAGGGAAGGGTGCAATGACTGTCTTTTGAGATGTCCGTTTTATAGAAGAGGTTACGATAAAGTTTATAAAAGATATGAACGAATGCAAAAGAGGCGAGATAATGAGTGAAAAAATAGCTTTGGTTTCATGCAGTGGTTTGAGTCCATTAGGATTGGTGGTAAGGGCAGCTAGTGTAGAACTAGCATTGGAAGAGGAAAATATTGTTGCAGCATGCATCACAGAATATTCTGCACAGCCTAACAACTGTTCACCGATTTTGGATGATGCTAAAATAGTTTCCATAACCGGTTGTAGTGATGACTGTGCTTCAGTCATATTAAATGAAAAGGACATAAATCCTATTAAAAACATTGCTGCTGATGCTGTTGTTAAGGCTTATGATTTAAATCCTCTTGACCCGGTAAGGCTTGACGTTGATGGTGAAAAAGCAGTTAAAGTCTTAAAAAAATACATTTTAAAAGAATTAGAAAATATTTAAAAAAATATAGGCTTTGTAGAAATCCTAATTTTCATTGAATTTGTGTTGATCTGTAAATGTTGTAGATTGTGTTTTTGAGTTTTGTTTCTTTGTTTGATAGTTGTAGGCTTCTGCTTCTGTTTGTTCCGTTGAATATTCTTTTTATTACGC
>NZ_JAFRKB010000048.1 GCF_017431965.1 Methanobrevibacter sp.
AAAAAAGTAGAAGGTTTAAATTCAGAAATAAAACAATATGGGTCATTCATCATTCCTAAACTATTAGTGCATGATTTAAGAGTAGTTGGTCAAAATTAAAAAAAGGAAATATTAAATTCTCTTTAATTTTTCCCTATATCTTTCAATAGAAGATTCGCTATAATCCATAGTCAAATAATCTTCTGTTAATTTTTTATTATTGTCAAAATCTTTAATTTTTCCTTTTACGATCTTATCAATGTCTTCATCCAATTTTCTTATTTGATTTTCAAAAGCATATTCAGATTTTCTCATATTAATTTTGGATTTACGAGAAATTTTTTTTATTTCTTCATCAATATCAAATTCTTTTTCAGACATCACATCACCCTACATTTCTATAATAGGCAATTGAATTTCAGTTACAAAATCCTTTTCATCATCACAATTGTGGAAACTTTTTTCCAAAATCTCTTTAGGAGAACCGATAATATGATAATTCTTTTCCTGAGCAACCTCAACCAGTTTAGCATAGGTATCTAAAATATTATCTGTTGAGCCAAAGTGTTTTGCTGATAAAACCTTATTCTCTATCATATCAACAACACGAATCATATCTTTTTCATCAGCATCCTCTTTGATTACAATACTGACATCATATACAGCATCCCCCTGATTTACTTCATGTCTTGGGGAGAAATAAACAACAAAAGGTTCGCCTTCATATTCTATTTCTTCAGCATCAACCCAACCCATTATTTTAGAAACTAAAATGTCCAAATCAGTAATCGGGCCCTTATAATTAATAACTCCTAACTTTTGCTCCGGAATTACTTTTACCTCATAATCCATAATTACACCTTACATTAACTATAAATTTAATTAAATAAATAAACTTCTACTTCTTCACCTTCGTTTAACAATTCCACCAATTTAGGAATTTTTACATAACCATCGGCTGTTGAAAGTGAAAAAATTGCCCCTGAATCTTTAAAAATCGGATGAATTTCATCACCATCGACTTTTACAAGTTGATATTGCATTCTTCCAACTTGTGAGTGGATCCTGCGAGTCATCCTGCCTTTAACTGTTTTTAATTCAAAGTCTTTTTCAATACCTGCCAATTTAGATAAAGGTTGGGAAACAAATGCATTGAATATCATTAAAGCAGATACGGGATTTCCAGGAAGTCCAATTACTAATTTGCCTTCAATTACTCCCACAATAGTTGGTTTGCCCGGCTGAACTGAAATTCCATGAATATGGACTTCACCCAACTCATCCAAAACATGTTTTAGGACATCCCCAAGGCCTGCTGAAGTTCCACCAGAACAGAACAATATGTCTACTTCTTTTAAGGATTCTGTAATCTTTTGCTTAACCTCATCATAGTTATCTCTCATAACGCCTAAGAATTTGGCATCAGCGCCGCAGGAAATAGCATCGTTTTTAATCATTCCACCGTTTACATCATATATTTTTCCATATTCGAGCTCTTCACCTTGAAGTGTAATCTCATTTCCGGAAGAGACTATGCCAACAGTAGGTTTTTTGTAAACTTCAATGGTTTCAAAACCTTGTGACAGCAAAACACCAATTTTGCCAGGGTTTAAAAAGTCTCCTTTTTTAAGTATCAATTTGCCCTCTTCAATGTCGGAACCTTTTTTGGCCACATCCTGGGACGGTGTGGCAGTAGTCAATAAATTAACTTTATCATCAAATTTTTCAGCATATTCAACCATCACAACAGCTTCACTTCCTTCAGGCATGGCTGCACCAGTACTGATTTCAATACATTTGCCTTTTTCGACTTTTTTATCAGTAGTTGAACCTGCTTCCAAAAAGTCAATGACTTCCAAGGTATTTGGAGACTCTTCTGAAGCTCCGAAACTATCACTTGAAAGAATTGCAAAACCATCTTTCAGGGCTTTATCAAATGGTGGAAAATCCATTCTTGAGTAAACATCTTCAAACAATATCCTCCCATAAGATTCACTGACATCAATTTCTTCGCTTTGAGGTTTTAAATTATCATCAAACAACTTTTGTATAATATCAATGGCTTCATCGCATTCCTTAATTTTTAAAAATTCAGTTCCCATAATAACCCCTTTTAAATAATATCCAATAAATTAATATATAATATATCAATAAATATATAAATAATTTAATCTTATGGAGAAACGTATTATTATTTGGAGGAGAGTATTTGTCTAAGCCTAATCAAAATCAACAACAAGAATATAGGAGAGTAAGAACTCCTAAAAAAGGAGAAATACCTGGAGTAGTCGAACAAATCATGGGACACGGAAAATTAAAAGTTCGTTGTGCTGATGGTAATATTAGAATGACCAGAATCCCTGGAAAAATGAAAAAACGTATTTGGATTCGTGAAGGAGATGTAATCCTTGTAAAACCTTGGGATTTCCAAGCTGATGAAAAAGCTGATGTAATTTGGAGATATACAAAAACCGAATCAAATTGGCTTGAAAGAAAAGGCTACTTGAAAATGTAGCTTTACTTACTTATTTTTTGATTTAAATGGATAAAAAAGTAGCTAAAGCAGATGCTAAATACCAAAAAATACATTCCCAAAAAAGAAAAAAAGATAGCTCCGACAGAAAAGTTGGGAATGAGATTTTTGACAAATTAACTTTAGAAACTTTATATAAACTTGCTAATCAAGGCTACATTGATATCCTCAACGGAGCAATAAGTACCGGTAAAGAGGCGAATGTGCTTACAGGAATTACCGATGCTGAGAAATTTGTAGCTGTTAAAATTTATAGAATAGCTACTTCTGATTTTAAAAAAATGGATTACTATCTTAAAGGAGATCCAAGATTCAATATTAAAACTAAAAATAAAAGGAAAATCATCTATTCCTGGGTTACAAAAGAATTTAAAAACTTAACCAGATTGCACACTGCAGGAGTGAATGTTCCAGAACCCATAACCAGTTCCAATAATGTTTTAATTATTGAGTTTATCGGTGATGAGGACGGAAATCCTGCACAGCCTGTGAGAAACCAACCCCCTCAAAATCCAGAAGAGTTTTTCAATAAATTACTTGTTCAGTTAAAATTATTTGTTAATGAAGCAAAGTTAGTTCATGGAGATTTATCCAATTATAACATCCTGAATTTAGATGAAGAACCCGTTATAATCGATGTTTCCCAATCTGTTGTGCTGGACAATCCTATTTCAAAAGAACTTCTTGAAAGAGACATTAACACCCTTGTCCGAGAGTACACCAAACTCGGCGTGAAAACTAGTTTTGAAGAAATTTGGGAATATGTGGATCCAAAATTTTAAATAGGTTACTCTGATTATAACATCCATTATTTAAAAACAGGAAAAATCCGTTATAAATTTGCTTGAAACAACATTACTACCCATTAAAAATTAATATGATTAATAACCTTCATCTTCAAAGTGTTCTTTAATTTTAAGGTAAAATTCTTCACTGGTAAAATCAAAATCATTATTAAATGATTTATAGGCCAAAATACAATCATTTTTTAAATTAAATCTGAAATCTGGGCATTTTTCAAAGAGTTTATTGAAACAATACTTGGAATGTTCTGGAAAGGGAACTTCCTCAAAAGAAATTTTATCAATCACAATTTTCATTGCACAAGATAGGACAGTCAGCTGAAGAGCTGAAGCATAAGCGTCATAACATTCCCCATAATCCAGATTAACATTAAAATAAATCATGAAGTTAATCATTACATGAGACACCCAAATTAAAGAATTAGGCTCAAATTTTTCTAATTGCAAATCCGTAAACTTAAAAATTAATTCTTCTAAATCACCATCATTCTCTTGACAAAAATTTACAAAATCAATAAAAGAATAATTTGTTAAATATTTAATATACGCTTCTTTAATTTCCTCATCACAAGGAAATTTAGAAATTTTTTTTAACTCTTTGCGCATTAAAACTTTTGGATAAGTAAACATGATAACTCACTTTAACTTTGATAATTGTCTCATATATATTTAAATTTTGAAAAATTTCAATATAATATGTATTCTGAATGGTGATTTCTATTCAAATTACTGCTCATAATAATCATTATGAAAAAATAACTATTTAAAAGTTAATAAAATAATTTTTATAAGTAATTAAACCTCTAAAAATATTTATCCAATTATAAAAAAATTTTTTGAGAAATATTCCTAAGAATATCAATGTCCCTTGATATATAGAACAATTCCTGCAATAATGACAATTAAACCTAAAAGTGATACTATGTCAAAAGCTAAACCCATCAATTTAAAACCTAACTTCAAAAAGAAAGGTCCTAATGCACAGAACAATAATATCAAACCTACAATTATTGCAATTATTCCTCCGATTCCTCTCATTATTTTACCTCCATATTATAATTAAGATACATCAAATATCTCCAATTAAAATTATGAATACAATAATATTTAAAATTAATTTTTTCAAATGCAAACGAACTGGAAATTTTTAACAGCCAAAAACCCAAATGTTAACGCAAAAAAATTAACATGACACTATTAAATCTTCAAACGCCTGGTAAATCATAAGCCATAATATATTCATAGCCACACAAGGGATTTGCAGACTTAAAGTTTAAGACAAAAAACTGTTATTGAGACCTAATAATGTTTTGCATACCCATCATATTAACATATTATACCCCTATAAAATAAAATATATAATTGATGAACAATAATACTTATAATAAAAAAAGATTATGAACTGAGGTTGATAGCATAGACATCAATAAGAAAAAATCATTAATTCGCTCAAATGAACTCGACAAAATAGCTATTGATGATATGGGGCATAAATCAAAAGTTAGAACAGGATTTAGTGAGTTTTCTAAAAAATTATATGCTAATAATAAGAATAAGATTTTAAAAGAATTGAATGCAAGTGAAAAAGATTGGAATAATCCCAAATGGCAATTAAAAAATCGCATCAGTGATGTTGATGAACTTTCAAAATACGCTAACCTTACAAATGAAGAATATGAAAATATAAAAAAGGTTAGTGAAAAATATAGATTTGCAATAACACCTTATTATTTCTCATTAATTGACTTTGACAATCCGATTTGTCCAATAAAACTGCAATCCATTCCTGACATTAAAGAATTTGAAGAATTTGGGCAATTAGATCCAATGAAAGAAAATCAATCTAATCCTTCAGGAAAAATCACTAGAAGATATCCCAATAAATTGATTATCAATGTCACCAATGCCTGTCCCATGTATTGCCGGCACTGCCAACGCCGCAGATTAATAGGCAACATTGATAAACATACTTCTAAAGAAGATATCGATGAATCAATAGAATTTATAGAAAATAATCAGACAATCAGAGAAGTATTGGTTACCGGAGGAGATGCATTATTATTATCCAATAATAAATTAGAATATATATTCGACAACCTATCAGACATCAGCCATGTTGAAGTAATAAGAATAGGTACAAGAACCTTGGCAACCCTTCCATTTAGAATTGATGACAAGTTGGCTTCATTGCTTAGAAAATATAAGGTGCAGGTCTCAACACAATTCAATCATGCCTGTGAGATTACGCCGGAAGCCGTTAGCGCAATAGATACCTTAGTCGATAATGGAATACCTGTACGAAATCAGATGGTGTTGCTGCATAATGTTAACGACGACAAATATTGCATTCAAAAAACAAATGAGGAACTGCAGAAATATCGCGTTATTTCATATTATTTATTCCATCCGAAAGATGTTAAAAGCACTAAACACTTCCAAGTTGACATTTCGAAAGGTTTAGAGATTATGAAACATTTAGAAGGCAGAACAAGTGGCATGTGTAAACCAACATATGTATATAATTCGCCGGATGGTCTTGGAAAAGTACCTTTAGTGCCAATGGAAAATGTTGAATTTGATGAAAACGGATATAAGTTCACAACATGGGAAAATAAAATAATTAAAAAAGGTTAAATTTAATACTATAGCGGACATTATTTTTTAAATTTTAAAATAAGATGGAGAGGGCATATTTTACAGAATTATTCGCCATTTACCTATTTAATTTTTTGTTAGTGGAATACAATGAAAATATCCATGCAATATAACTATAAAACAAGTTGTAATACAAACCGCTTAAGCGCCCCATTATTGCCCAAAGGGTTTGATTGTTATCCTATATAAAGACAATGTTATATTAAAACTTTATTTTTTATTTAATTAAAAAGAAAAATATATCCTATAACATTATTAATCTAATGAAAATATTTAAAAATGATAAAACACTAAAATCTAACTACTTTGTAGAAATTATTATATAAAATTGATTAAATAACTATTATTAATTAACAAAAAGGTGATAAAATGCCAGAAACAGATTATTTGAAAATACCTCAAAATAGAGTAGGGGCATTAATTGGAAGCAATGGAAAAGTAAAAAAATCCATTGAAAACATAACTGGAACCATCTTAGATATTGACAGTGATGATGGAACAGTTTATATTACACCTAGCGAAAATATGGAAGATCCATTGGGAGTGTGGAATGCCAATCATATAGTAAAGGCAATAGCCCGTGGATTTAATCCAGAAGTTGCGCTTAAATTAATCAGTGATGACATTTATTTAGAAGTAATCAGCTTACCGTTATATATAGGCAAATCCAAAAAGGCCCTTGCAAGACACAAAGGTAGAATCATTGGAAAAGATGGGAAAACACGTGAAATAATCATGGAAATGGCCGAAGTTGACATGGCGGTTTATGGAAAAACCGTTTCATTGATTGGTGAAATGGACAATATTATGATTGCAAAAGAAGCCATTGAAATGATTTTAAACGGTTCCAGACATAAATCAGTGTACGGGTTTTTAGAACATAAAAAAGAAACCTTGAAAATGAAAGAATTTAAAGATCTTGTTGGAATTGAAGACGATAAAATCGAATTCAAAGATGGAATCGACTTTGATGAAAAAGATTACTAGGAGTGTAAACTCCTAAAACTTATTTTTTTAATTAATTTCTAATGAAAACCAATTTCACCAAGTGCCATATCAGACTCGGAACCTGATTTAGATTTTTCATTTTACAGAGAAATAAATTCTAATTTTAAATAATAATAATTTTACAAAATCTCATGAAATATTAAAGATTCATACAACTTTTATCAAGTTCAAAAAAAATAATAATCATGAAATCAAAATATCCTATCAAAGAAATATTCCAATTTACAACTAATTTTAATTGAATTTAACATAGAAAATTATACACTTATAAGCAAAATATTATATACTTTAACCCACATATATAGGTAGTATAGTATAAATACTATAATTTCGTTATGTTTTAAAATTATTATTTTACCATATTTTTAATCAACTTAGATAGGGCACCATAAAAATATTACTTTGCAAATGCTCTCTCACTTGGTTTAAATATTGTCATCATAATAAACATAAACATGTAAAATTTTAGGAGGAAAATTTTGTCACAGCAAGAACCAGGACTCGACTGGAGAAATGATTTTAAGAACTTAACTCCATCCGAGTTCTTTAGAAAAAACAAACAGATGTTAGGATTTACTGGTAAAATCCGTTCTTTAACAATTGTTTTTCACGAATTGATTACAAACAGTTTTGATGCAGCTGAAGAATCCGGAATCCTACCAGAAATAGACATCGAATTAAAACGTATTGATAAAGAGCATTACATACTCAGACATAAGGATAATGGTCCGGGTATTCCAGAAGACTATGTAATGAGAGTTTACTGTAGTATGTTTGCAGGGTCAAAATTCAGAAACATTCAATCCAGAGGACAGCAAGGTTTAGGATGTAGTGGTTGTGTGCTTCTATCACAAATGACTACCGGTAAACCTGCTCGCGTAATTTCATGCTATAAGGAAGGCGATGAAATTAAAGGAGTAAAAATGAAATTCCAGATGGATGTTAAAAACAACAGAGGAATCCTCATGGAACGTGAAGATTATCCTGCTGAAAGTACTGGAGTTTGTATTGAATTGCAATTTAAAGAAGTTTCTTACTCTATGGCAGAACAAGGTGCATTTGAATACATCAGAAGAACCATGATTGGAAACCCTCATGCTAAAATTACATTCAGAGATCCATCCGGACACAAATATATCTTTAAAAGAGCTGCAGACATTGTCCCGATACTTCCAAAAGAAGTATTGCCACACCCTAAAGGTGTAAGTGCAGACGATATTATGACCATGGCGCAAAACACCGACAGCAGAAGATATAAAAGTATGTTAACTTCATCCCTTTCAAGAATGTCAGCCAAAAGAGTGGATGAAATTGCAGAAATTACTGGAATTGACATGAATAAACGTCCGAAAGCCATGACATTTGCAGAAGCGGAAGCTATCGTTCATTGCTTTAAGAAAATGAAATTCATGGCACCTCCTACCGATGGACTTATACCTATTGGATCTGAACAAATTGAAAAAGGTATGAAGCAAATTCTTAAACCGGAATTTGTAGCAACCATTACAAGAAAACCTGTAACCTACAGTGGTGGTGTTTCATTCATTATTGAAGCCGGCCTTGCTTATGGTGGAGATGCCGGAAGAGTTGTAAATGAACAAAGGAAATCAGAGATTATGAGATTTGCAAATAGAGTCCCATTAACATTCGATGCAGGAAGCTGTGCCATTACTGAAGCTTTAAAAAGTATCGATTGGAAACGTTACGGTCTTAGAGACTTAGATAATACTCCATTAACATTATTTGTGAATATTATTTCAACACAAGTTCCATACCTCTCAACAGGTAAACAAAGTGTATCTCCAGAACCTGAAATCGTTCATGAAATAAGACAGGCAACAATGAAACTAGCCCGTAAACTCCAAAAACATTTAAGGGCTAAAAAAGCTGCAAAAGAAAAAGAAAAACGTTCCAAAGTATTTGAAGAATATGTGCCAGTTATCATCGAAGAAGCTGCAAAACTTGGTGAAACTGGAGTTCCAGAATACCAGGAAGTATTGGCCAAAGTTACAAAAAGAGCCCTTGCTGAATTACTCGGTGAAAAGGTCGAGGATGAAGAGGAAGAAGAAGAACTTGATGCACTCATCATGGAAGAAGTTGATGAATTTGGACATACCGTCGAAAGGGTCGATTCAACATTAGACAGCTTCATGGATGATGAAGACAAAGATGAGGAACCAGAGGAATAGGTGATTAAATGACTGAAGTAAAACAAGAAGGCAAATCCCATAAGGAAAAAAGGAAAGAATACACCTACAACAAACTTAAAGGATTAGGCCAGGAAATCATTGAAGAAATTGAAAAGCAAAAAGTTCCTAGCATAAGAGTTCCATCCAGAGGTACTGGAAACATTGTTTATGATGATGCAAAAAGATACTACGTATTAGGTGACAGATACGGAAGAAGATCTCTAGGTAATGTAAAACAAATTAGAAAATTAGGTCAAATGGTATATGTTGCTAATTTCTGTAAAGATTTAGTTGCAAGAGAAAAAACCGCTACCATCAGGGAAATGTATTATGTTTCTGAAGGTTGGGGAATAAGTTTTAAAACACAACAGGAATCAAATATTGTTGGAGAAGACTTGGAAGTGACTCTTGGAACTACTCGTGAAGATTTAGGATTAATGCCAGAAGAAGACGGTGCATCCGTATACGGGGACATTACCTTATTTGATGAAACGGAAATCAATGCTTCAAAAATGGGTAAATCAGGCTATACTATCTCACCAACAATTGACCAGGTGGACTTCCTCGACTATAATGTTGATAAGGTATTGGCAGTGGAAACCATGGGAATGTTCCACAGGCTAGTGCAGGAAAATGCTCACAAAAGATTTAACTGTTTGATTGTTGGACTTAAAGGGCAAGCTGCTCGTGCTACCAGAAGATTCATCAAAAGAGTTAATGAAGAACTTAACTTACCAGTTTATATCTGTAACGACGGAGACCCTTGGGGATTCCACATTGCACAGGTAATTATTTCCGGAAGTGCAAAATTAGCTCATGTTAATAAAGATCTTGCAACTCCAGATGCCAAATTCATTGGAGTAACTGCATCTGATATTATCAACTATGACTTGCCAACTGATAAACTCAAAGATGTTGACGTCTTGAGATTGAAAGAACTATCAAAAGACCCAAGGTATAAAACTGATTTCTGGCAAACTGAAATTAAAAAGATGCTTAAAATTGGTAAAAAAGCAGAACAACAATCTTTCTCAAAATATGGGCTTGAATACGTTGTAGATGAGTATTTCCCAGCTAAATTTGAGGAAATGGAAAATCAAGCATAGGCTTGAAATTTTCCTCCTTCTTTTTTTATTTTTTTATAAAAAACAAAATGTTTATATACTACTTTTATAATATATACCCTTACAGGTATAGGTTGTGTTATTTTGAAAGAATGTATGGATAGCGAAAATTTACATAGAAGACTTAAAAAAATCATCGGCCAAATTAATGCTATTGATCGAATGATTGATGACGATATCCCATGCGAACAGATATTAATGCAAATAAATGCATCCAAATCCGCATTACATAAGGTTGGACACATCATTGTTGAAGGACATCTCGAACACTGTGTTAAAACAGCAATTGAAGAAGGCGATGCAGATGATGCCTTAAGCGATATTACATCAATTTTGGAATACTACTCTAGACTTTAATTTTTTTTAAAATAACCAATATACCCATAGGGGTATACCTATCCTGAGGGGCTGTTTAAAATGAAGTTAAGATTTGACAAAAAACAAATAGTAGATCTTCTACTCATCATAGTATCCGCAATAAGTATTATTGCAAGTTTTATACTATCAATAAACTATCTCTCATGGATAGCAGTAATATTTTGCGGTATACCAATATTTAAAGAATGTATCGAAGGACTAATTACTGAATTTGACATTAAAGCAGATTTGCTTGTATCCCTTGCAATCATAGCTTCAATAATAATTGGTGAAGTATTTGCAGCAGGTGAAATTGCAACAATTATGGCAATAGGTGGATTTTTAGAAGAATATACTGTATCTAAAACTCAAGGAAAAATTAAGGAACTTGCAAAACTTACACCCCAATTTGCAACAAGAGTAAGAAATGGAATAGAAGAAAAAATATCTGTCGAAAAAGTACAAGTCGGAGATATCTTAAAAGTACTCCCTGGTGAAAGTATTCCAACAGATGGAAAAATAATAAGTGGAGAAACATCTATTGATCAATCCACATTAACCGGAGAGTCATTGCCTGTTGATAAGGAAATTGGTGACGAAGTATATAGTGGAACCGTAAATCTTTACGGGTCATTTGCAATGGAAACTACAAAAGTAAGTGAAAATAGTTCACTGCAAAAATTGATTAGATTGGTTGAGTCATCCTCACCAGAAAATGCAAAAATAGTCAGAACAGCCGATAAATGGGCAACATTGATAGTAGTAATTGCATTTATAGCTGCCTTATTGACTTATTTATTTACATTTGAAATAACAAGATCCGTGACAATATTGGTGGTATTCTGCCCATGCGCTTTAGTATTAGCTACCCCAACTGCAATTATGGCTTCAATTGGAAATTTGACAAAATATGGAATTTTAGTAAAAGATGGAGCATCAATTGAAGAATTAGCAAAAATTGATGAAATAGTATTTGACAAAACAGGGACATTAACCTATGGAACACCAAAAGTGGTTAATGTCATTTCAAGTGATGAAAATGAAATGATGTATTTACTTGCCTCACTTGAATCAAAATCTGAACACCCCTTAGCAAAAGCTATTGTAAACTATTACGATAGTAATGAGTTAGCTCAAGTAGATAATTTTAAAATAGAAATCGGAAAGGGAATTAGCGGGACAATTGATGGCTCTAAGATAATTGCTGGAAATAAAAAATTTTTAGAATCTGAAAATATTCCGCTAAAATATAATCAGAAAATAGAAAAAGGTGAAATAGAACTTTTTGTTGCAAAGGAATCCGAGGTAATTGGTAAAATAGTGCTTGCCGATACTTTACGTGACGATGCAAAGCAAACAGTTAAAAACTTAAAATACTTAAGAGTCAGAATTGCATTGCTTACAGGGGATAACGAAGAAACTGGAAAATTCATAGCAAAACAAGCCAATATTATAAAAGTACGATGCAATTGCTTGCCTGAAGATAAAACAGAATACATAAAACAAGAACAAATAAAGGGAAATAAAATGGCCATGATTGGAGATGGCATTAATGATGCTCCCTCCCTAAAAAAGGCCAATGTTGGAATTGCAATGGGTACAATGGGAAGTGATATTTCTATTGAAGCAGCAAATATTGCTTTAATCAAAGACAATATCAAAGATCTGCCCCATCTAATAGGAATATCCAGAAAAACAATAAAAACAATTAACATCAGCATTGGATTTGCATTAATTTTAAACATTATTGCAATGGTTTTAGCGATTTTAGGAATGTTAAATCCGATTGAAGGAGCATTAATCCATAATATTGGATCAGTTATTGTTATACTCTATTCCTATACATTAGTAAACTTTAAAATGTCTAAAAAAGATTACAAAAAATCTAAAAAATTAGGCATAGCTAAAAGTTTAAATAAAACAATGACCTATTTATAACTATAAAGGTGATTATTATGGCTGAAAAAGAAATTAAAGTTGTGGGCATGCACTGTCCATCATGCGTAAACGCTGTAGAACTTTCCTTAAAAGATGTTGACGGAATTGACGATGCTAAAGCTGATTTAGACTCAGGAATTACAAAAATTACAATGTCCGAAGATGTAAGTGATGCAGACATTACCGAAGCTGTCGAAGAGGCAGGTTTTAAAGTAGAATGATTCTACTTCTTTTTCTTTTTTTTCTTATTTTATCTATTTTAAATATCAAATTATATATAATTTAAAAAACAGATTTTAATCCATATAATATTAAATTATTATAACACAAAAAGGGATTAAAATGAAAACTGTTGCAATTAATGGTTATGGAACCATCGGTAAAAGAGTGGCTGATGCAGTAGCTGCTCAAGAGGATATGAAAATAGTTGGTGTAAGTAAGACTAGGCCTAACTATGAAGCAAGAACTGCTGTCGAAGAAAAAGATTATCCATTATACATTGGAATTCCGGAAAGAGAACAATTATTTAAAGATGCCGGAATTGAAATAGCCGGTACCGTTGAAGACATGATTCGAGAAGCAGATGTTGTTGTTGATTGTACTCCTGGAAGTATCGGACCACAAAATCTTGAAATGTATAAAAAAGCAGGTGTTAAAGCTATTTATCAAGGCGGAGAAGACCATGAATTAACCGGTCTTTCATTTAATGCTATTTCTAATTATGATGATTCATATGGTGCAGATTACACAAGGGTTGTATCATGTAACACCACCGGTTTGACCCGTACATTATTTACTATTGACAAAATCGCAGATATCAAAAAGGTTAGGGCAGTAATGGTAAGAAGAGGATCAGACCCATCTGAAGTTAAAAAAGGTCCAATCAATGCAATTGTACCAAATCCTCCAAAAGTACCTTCTCACCACGGACCAGATGTAAAAACAGTGATGAAAGGTATTGATGTAACTACAATGGCATTGCTCGTACCTACTACATTAATGCACCAACACAACATTATGGTTGAAATCAACAATGATGTGGAAACTGAAGAGATACTTGAAGCTTTAGAAAAACGTTCAAGAGTAATTGTAGTTTCTGCTGAAGAAGGATTAGGCTCTACTGCCGAGTTAATGGAATATGCTAAAGAACTTGGAAGAAGCAGAAACGATTTATATGAAATTCCAGTTTGGAAAGAATCCGTTAATGTCGTAGACAATGAACTGTTCTATATGCAAGCAGTACATCAAGAATCTGATGTAATACCTGAAAATATTGATGCGATTCGTGCACTTTTAGAAATGGAAAGTGACAACGAAAAATCAATTGCAAAAACAAACAAAGCAATGGGAATTTTATAAATTCCTATTTTTTACTATTTTTTTAACGATTTAAATGAAACATAAAGTACTTTTTGGACCTGCAGGAAGTCCTGTTAAATATAAAGGTCCAGCATATAAGGCGCCCAAATACATCACCGAAGAAGGTCTTGATTCCTATGAATATCAAACCCCCTATGGAGTGAGGATTGGTGAGAAAGCTGCGACCACTTTAAAGGAAGAATCTCAAAAGCATGATGTTTTAGTTTCCATGCATGGACCATACTACATCAACTTATGTGCAAAGGATGAGGAAAAATTAAATAAAAGTATGGGCCATCTAATATCCCTGGCTCGTGCAGGCGAATGGATGGGAGCTTACAGATTGGTATTCCACCCAGGAGCATATATGAACAGAAAACCTGAAAAGGCTATGGAAATATCAAAAACAACAGTTAACAGATTATTTGAGGAACTTGAAGCTGAAGGGATTGAAGAATTTACCTTTGCTCCAGAAACAACAGGTAAAAGAACCCAACAAGGCAATATTCAGGAAATTGTTGAATTGTGTGCTACTTTTGATCATTTTGAACCAACAATTGACTTCGCACACATACACGCAAGAGGAAGAGGTTATTTAACTAAAAAAGATGATTACAATTGTATTTTTTCAACAATTGAAGATAAATTAGATATTGACATATTGCATTGTCATTTTACAACAATCGAATATGCACCACATGGTGAAGTCAAACATCACACCCTAGCTGAAAGTGATGAATACGGTCCAAACATTGAAGATTTGCTTTCAAACTTAATAGACAATGGTTGGAATGCAAATATAATTTGTGAAACACCTCTTCGTGATGAGGATGCATTGAAAATGAAGGAAGTATATGAAAATATGATTTAATAATCTTTTACCGAATCTATTAAATCATCTAACTCTTTTGTTAAATCATTTACTTCTTTTTGACTTTTATCAGCAATGTGAATTATCAGCTCATCAATAAAATCTTCAAATTTACTGATTATACTGTTTAATGTATCAATCTTCACATCCAATTCATTTTTAATTCTGTTTGAAGGTTTACTAGCTAAATCAATTATATTTAAAGCAACTTCAACATTATTGTAGAAGATATTGTTACTGTTATTTATTGTTGAGATAAAATTATTGTAGCTCATTTCTGAAGGTTCAAATTCTTTTTTAATTAACTCCAACGCTTTTGCCACTTTTATATCATACTCTTTGTTTAAATTTTCAATTCTGATTTTATATTTTAAAAAGAAATCTTTGTCATGAATTAATTCGAAACTATCGCTTTCACCTACTTTAACACCACAATTTGAACAGAATTTATCATTAATATCAAGTTTTGAACCGCAATTCATACAATAATTAAAACCTTGCATAATAATCCTCCATTTACTTTATTAATTTTAGAACTACCAATTCCGAATCAGTTCCCCACCTCATTGGAGTGTCCATGGATCCCACGCCTGTTGTGACATGAAGATATTTGCCGAACCTATTTTTAAAAAGACCTTTATTATATTCAAAAAGCCTATTTGCAAAATTTACTGCAGGGTAAAATTGTCCCCCATGAGTATGGCCGGATAATTGAATATCAAAACCTAAAGATGAAAATTCCTCCCAATAATAAGGAACATGGTAATTGATAATATTTATCAGATCAGGATTTAAAACTTCCTTAATCTCATCAAGAGTTGGCATTTCAATTTCATCAAAACTGAATGTCAATCCATAAATGTTTAAGTTTTTAAATTCAAACCTGCCATTGTCTAAAACAATAATTCCCGCATTCCTACAGGCTTTAACAACATTTTCAATTCCAGGATAGAAATCATGATTTCCCGGAGTGAATATAATTGGCATATTTACTTCTTTTAGAGCATCAAAATCATGTTCCTCAACTACAGATGAACCATCTGCCAAGTCCCCCGAAATAATTACTACATCACATGTTTTTTCCAATTCTTTTAATTTATCAGTAATCTGTCTGATAATCTGTTTATGCCTTACTGACCCAAAATGCACATCCGACAAATGAACAATATTAATCTCATGAGTTAAATTTTCTAACTTCAAAACACGTTCATTAATAACTAATTTATGAGCCTTATAATAGTTATAAACTCCCAATATTGGAACAATTGCAAGCAATATCAAAATAATCGGTCTAGGAAGCACAACAAATATTCCAACCAAATAAATTGCAATAATATCAATCAAAAATATTACTGAAGCCCACATCCAAACACCATCAATTGTCTGCAGGAATCTTGTTATCTTTCTTGATTTTTTTGTTTCAAATAACATTGGAACAACATGCAATAAACCGATAATTATTGCCAGCACAACTAGAGACATATCATTTAATCCCCCAACCAATAAAAACAGATATTTCAAAAGGAAAAATTGAAATATTGTGTAAAATGGAGCCATAAACAATACTCTTCTTGTTCTAAAACTCATAATTTTTTTCACCAAAATTTAATATATCCTAACAAGTATTTAAATAATTAAACATACAAATAAGAAAAATGTTAAAAATAAGCAAAAAATCTAGGAGGTGATTGATTGAAAAGTGACAATAAAAAGCCTGAAATCAAATCCAACTCACAAAAATCAGCTAAAAAAGAAAATGAAAATAAGGACTATGCAGAATATGTTGTCCTTAAAGCTGTTGGCTATCCATTTGATTTTAATTTGATGGAAACTGATTTCGAGATAAACAATAAAGAATTATTTGAAGAATATGCTCGCGAACAGTGGCTGGGTTTAGAAGTAAATGAAAAATCCTACCTTTTCGATCAAAAAATCATACCTGATTATGGTTTTGAAATAGTAACTGCAAAACCGAATGGCTCAATAATTTCTGAGAAAACTAAAATCAAACTTGTTGATGAAGAAATCAATAAATTAAAAGATGAAGTTAAAATAGACAATTCATTAAAACTTTCAGACATTGTTGGTCAGAATAATGCTAAAAATAAAGTTAAAGTTTTAATTAAATATTTGGAGAATCCGGAAAAATTCGGACCGTGGGCTCCAAAAAATATATTATTTTACGGACTTCCGGGCACTGGTAAAACCATGCTTGTCAAAGCATTAGCCAATGAACTTGAAGTTCCACTTCATTTAATCAAAGCTACCTCATTAATTGGTGACCATGTTGGAGATGGTGCATCTAAAATTCATGATTTATTTAAAAAAGCTAGTGAAAAATCACCATCAATAATATTCATTGATGAAATTGATGCAATAGCTCTCCACAGATCATTTCAATCATTAAGGGGAGATGTATCTGAAATTGTTAACTCACTTTTGACCGAAATGGATGGAATTAGTGAAAACAAATCAGTCATTACAATTGGGGCAACTAATAATGCGACATCCCTTGATTATGCTGTGCGAAGCAGATTTGAAGAGGAAATTGAATTTAGTTTACCGAATGATGAAGAGAGAAAAGAAATTTTAGAAAAAAATCTCAAGACAATGCCATTAGAATATGATTTAGATATCAACAAAATCGTTAAGATAACAAAAGGAATGTCTGGAAGGGATTTGAAAGAAAAAATACTTAAAACTTCACTTCACAATGCAATAGCTAATGACCAAGAATGCATTACAATGAAAAATATTGAATATTCACTACAATCCTCTAAAATAAAAGATAGTGACATTAAAGGAATGTTTGAATAATCAATCAAAATTAAAAATATACTCTACAGCCTCAAGAATATCTTTATCTTCTTGTTTTGCTGCATTTTTTACTTTTTTAGAAATATCGAAAAATATCTTATTGACAATAGAATTTGTTAAATTATCAAGAATTTTTGCACTGCCATCTACATCAGATAATTTAGCACGTGCCTTTTGAGTTTCACGTTGTCGTATCTCTTCCATAGATACTCTTAAACTGGCAAGTGTATCCTCAACTTCCATTATTTTAAAGGATTCTTTGAGTAAATTGAACTCATCATCGATGATGTTTTCAGCTTCACCAAACTCCTTAATTCTAAGTTGAGTATTTGTATCTGCAATTTCCCTTAAATCATCTATATTAAATAATTTAACACCAATTTCTGAAACATCATCAGAAATATCACGAGGATTTGCAATATCCACCATCATCAAGCCATCGTAATTCCGGTCAATTGTTAAAAGACGATTTTTATCTATTATTGTGTGAGGTGCACTAGTTGCACTAATTACCAAATCCGCCTCGGCCAGATATTTTTCCAAATCAGCGAATAAAATAGCTTCACCGCCAAGGTCCTTTGCAAGTTCTACAGCAACATAATAAGTTCTATTAGCCACAAAAATAGCATTCAAATCTTTCTCAGCGAGTGCTTTAGCAACCAATTTGCCCATTTTTCCAGCGCCTATTACCAAAACAGACTTGTCATCAAGATTTCCCATATGTTTTTCAGCCAAATCAATCGCCGCAGAACCAATGGAAACGGAACCCTTGTTAATATTGGTTTTATTTCGAACAACTTGACCTACATGAATAGCTTTTGTAAAGACTGTGTCCAAAACCCTACCGCAATGATGGTCTTTATTAGCTTTCTTTTTTGAATCCTTGACCTGACCTAAAATTTGGTCTTCACCAACAATCATTGATTCTAAACCGGAAGTCATTCTCAACAAGTGAATCACAGCAGATGGACCATATTCAATGATAATACTTTGATTTTCATGAGACAATAGCTCATCATCCTCCAAAATATAATCATTGTGGATGTAATATTCTTTCCTATTGCATGTAGAAATTTCAATATATTCCCCAATGGAATATTTTTCTTGTAAGCGCCAAAACAGCTCATCTATGTCCTTTGAGATATTTTCCATGGACTGTATGTCAGCAATTTTATGGTCAACCCTTAAATTAAGTATCACTATAATCCCCTTATCAGTTTATCAATATAATTTTTAGCTTCATCAATTTGTTTATTTTTAATGAATTCATTGATTTTTTCATCCTCAAAAATGTCATAAAGATATTTACGTCTTTCTTTTTGGTCTTCAACAGATCCCTTAAGAATCGAACGAGCATAATCCTGAAGTTCAATTTCTAAGATATCCTCTTCAGTAATTATTGATTGAATCTTTTTTCTTAATTGACGAGCCATTAACGGACTTTTACCGTTAGTAAAAATAGATATTTCAACATCACCAATTTCAAAGCTTGTAGGAACAATGACATCTCCCTTTTGAGGAAAATCTGCACGGTTAATTAATTTATCCCGAGCAATATTTGAAACATGACTTGACAACTCTTCATCACCACTGGCTATTACAACCAAATCACACCACTCGACTAACTTATCCACATCATCACTAGAACATAAAACAGCCCCTTTATCTTCCAACTCTTTAGATAAATTATTTCCAGCCAATTTTACATTAGCTCCATGGTCTAGAAATTTATTAGCACGCCGGGTTGCAACTTCCCCCGTGCCTAAAATAAATACATTCAAATCCAATGTTTTAAAATAAAGAGAAGTCCAATCCATTTTAATCAGATTTTTCAAGTGATCTGGCATGCAATACTTTTACTGCAGCCCTTAAATCATTATTACAGTCAGTTAAAACATTCATAGCTTCAAGTTTGGATATATTGAATGTTTCAGCTAATGCTTCTGCCTTTTCATCAGGATTAGGTTTTTTGACCCCCACCAATCTTTCAGAAAGTTCTTTTTTTAAGTCTAAATACTCCTCATGACTCATGCCCATATTTCTTAAGGTCATGTCCCTTAAAGGACATGGTTTAGATGGTTTACAACACCATACAAGTGATCCAAAACAAGTTCCTGCCCCTTCTCCCAATCTAGTTTCTCTTCCAAATTGAGTTTTGATTTCAATAAACTCTTGAGGAGTCAAATTTACTTCTTGTAAAGCATTTAATACTGGGCATGGTTTTATTGGGGGACAGCAAAAAGCTAAACCTCGTATATCTCCACCCCTACAAATGTGAGACGGTGCATCTTCCCATGTCATAATAAACCTCCAAATAAATTTCAATTCTCATTGTAAATTAATTAAGCAATAATTATAAAATAATAATATAATTTATTTAAACAATGAATATATAATCTTTTGTAATGAAAGTATAAACCATTTAAGATAATAGTATTAAATAGAAAAAATATATTTAGATTTCCAACTTATCATACCGAGTTATTTGAATGATTATTGAAGATATTCCAATTATCGTTAAAAGAAAAAATATAAAAAATATGTATCTTAGAGTATTGCCTCCAAATGGAGAAGTAATAGTCTCTGTGCCATCATATTTACCTGAAGAGGATGTAATAAAATTCATAAAATCTAAAAAAGAATGGATTTTAAAAAAACGGCGACTAATTTTAGACAATAATATCCAACCCCCATTAAAATACAAGTCTGGTGAAAAGCACTTAATTTGGGGTAAGGAATACACATTGCAACTTGTTTCTAACGAAACATTGAAAAAAATAACTGTGGATTATGAAAAAAATATAATTTATCTGCCAGTCACTAAAAGAAGTAAAAAGGAAACTCGTGAAAAACTATTAAATGAATTATATCGCCAAGAACTTAAAAAAGAAATACCTGATGTTTTAGAAAAATGTGTTAAAATAGTTGGAAAAAGACCATCTGAAGTGAAAGTAAGAAACATGAAAAATTGGGGAAACTGCAGGTATCAGGACAAAAGAATAACCCTCAATTTAAAACTTGCAAAAAAGGACCCGATCTGTCTTGAATATGTGATGATACATGAATTATGTCATCTTATAGAATTTAATCATGGAAAAAAATTTAAAAAATTAATGGATAAATATTGTCCAAACTGGAAAGAAATTAAAAAAAAATTAAATGAATAAGAAGATTATCTGTTTTCTTTAAGCATATCTTCTTTTTCATCTGGAGTTAATTGTTGAACTATTTCTTCAGGAGTACCAACATCTAATATTTTACCCCCTCTCATTAAAGCAGCCCTGTCACAAACATCTAAAACAAAGTCCATATCGTGAGAAATGATAATAAATGTTTGTTCTAATTCTTCACGAGCTTTTAAAATTGAATCAGTTACAACAACACGAGTAACAGGATCCATAGTACCTGTTGGCTCATCCAAAACAATAAGATTAGGTTCTTTGATTAAAACCTGTGCAAGAGCAACCCTATGCTTTTCCCCTACACTTAATTGATCAGGGTATTTATCAAGGATACTTGTTGCAACAGCATCGGTAAATCCAACTGTAGTTAATGCATGAATAGCCTTAATCTTACCAAATTCGGCAGGCAAGTTTAAACTGATTGCATCAGTCAAGTTACCTAAAATATCCCTGTGAGGATATAATGAATACTCTTGATGTAATAAACCAATATAAGGCATAATACGACCACGATTAAGAGGTCCGACTTTAGTCATGTCAATCCATTCATCACCAAGCTTAATTTCAATATTACCGCTACTTGGTTCAGTCAATCCCATCAACATTCTTGTAGTGGTTGTTTTACCAGAACCGCTCAAACCTACAATACCGAAAATCTCCTCTTTGTTAATGTCCAAGCTAATTCCGTCAACAGCTTTTACAACTCCTCTTTCGATAGAATAATAATGCTTTTTAACATCTTCAAGAATTACTTCCTTTTCACCGAATTCAGGAACTTCAGGTTTTTTAGGAATAGGAACTGTTTCCATGAAGTGGTCAACAATCTCGTGTGGTTCTCCCTCTTCTTTAATTTGGCCATCTTCTAACCAGATAACACTATCCGCGAGTTCAGTCATTACTTCCGGCCAGTGAGAAGTGATTAACATGGTGATTCCTTCATCTTTTACTCCTTCCTTTAAAGTATTGTGAAGTTTAACTGCAGTTTGTGGATCCAAAGTACCTGTTGGTTCATCTGCTAAAAACATCATTGGACATTTAGCCAATTGTCTTGCAAGAACAACTCTCTGCTTTTCCCCACCACTTAAGTCACGAGCGATATGGGTGATCCTATGGTTCATTTGGACCATTTCTAATAATTCCAAAGCAAAGTATAAGCCTTCTTCATAGTCCATATCATCAGGAATTGCCCTCATAACATTCTCAATTACAGTTTCTTCATCATACAATGCGAAGTTACGTTGTAACATGATGGAAATTCTTCTTTTAATACTTGCAAACAATTTCCTTTCAGCATTAAAGAAATCTACTTCCTTAGCTTCTAATGTTGCGCCGCAAACACATTTTTCTCCGACGTGAGATGGAGAGTCAACTGCCAAACAATCTGGACATACAGCAATATTCATGATAATATTACCTGCATCAGGCTTATAATCCAATGTTCCCCTAAGCATATTGATTAAAACAGATTTTCCACTTCCACTACGTCCCAAAATACCTAATGTCTCTCCTTCATTAATCTTTAAATTAATATCTTTAAGAACATCAACACCATCGAAAGTTTTTGTAATATTCTTAAGAGTTATAAAATCCATGAAATCACCTATTAAAATATTTTATATTCTAAACCATTAATAATACTTTCTAATAACAATTGTTTTAAAAATATTAAAATTGAGAAATATTAAAGTCTAAATTACCAGAAATAACTGCACGAGCTATTGAAAAACCATAAACCCCCGTTTCAATCATTTTTTCAATATTGGCTTCGCAATTTAAAGAATTATTTCCGATTACTTTAATTTCAGTACTATCACAAATTTTTTTTACAAGATTATAATCAGCATCAAAAATATCTTTTTTCATGGCATCAATATGTAAATAGTCCGCACCTGCATTCTCAATTTGTTGGGCAACTTTTATCGTATCAATCCCTTCAACATTGGCTCTAATCTTTACTGAAACTTCACAGTCGACATTATCAACAACTTGAGATACGAAATCGGCTAAATCAGCTCGTTTTAGCATTTCCTGCCCACAACCAATAGCTACAATTTCTTCTTGGCGACAATGACAATTAATTTCAACAATATCCAAATCCTTAATTTTTCCAACTTCAATTATCGGTTGCGGAGTTGTTGCCCTTACATTTGCGGATACTTTTACGTTATCATGAACTTTTTTAATCGAAGCAATTTCATTTTCAATATGTGAAAAAATCTCATCTAAAGGAAAATCAAATTCTTTCCTTCCCCTTTCTACAATTTTTTTGCTTGCTTCAATTGTAGGTTGATCTAAACTATATCCCCCCAAAGTAGCTACATCAAAACCAAATGGAATAACTCTGTTCAAAAATTCTGAATTTGAGATTCCTGCCATTGGTGCAACTACTTTCATCATAATTTCACTTAATATTCTTTTTCAATTACCCAAGTCCACATTTCATTATTTTTGGCACGGATTTCTTCAAGCCCAATATCTGCCATATATGCTGCATCTTCAGCATTTTTACCTCTGCCAATACCTGCCTTAAGTTTTATGCCAATTTCTTCATCAATTTCAATCATTATCTCTTCAATTTCTTCTTCGGATAATCCATTACATGGAGACATGAAATTATCTCCACCAATAAAGAATAATAATGCTCCTTTTTTAATCAATTTAGTCATCAAATAATGTTGAGCTTTATTAACCATGAAACTTGTATCAAAAGCAGATTCAATGTCAGTCAATGTTTCAGTTACACTATTAATATCAATGTGAGCTGCTTGAACAAAGCTATCTTCTTCACTGACTAAACTATCAATAGCCAAAATTTCTTTTCTTTCACCAGACTGAGCGCTACCTGCTTTCTGAAGAGCAATGGTCGCTAATTTTTGAGCTTCATGAGGAGTTTCAGCAGCACCCACACCCATACTTATAGTAATAGGATATCTATTTCTGATTGATCTTTGAATTCTTAAGTGATCTTCTTCATCAAGACCATTGGAAATTGCAAGTAAATTATCAAATCTGGTAAAGAAAACTAAACCTTTCTTATTACCGAAATGATTATTTAAATCAGCAAATAAATTAGCTTGAAGCATTTGTAAATCAGATTCTGTACGTGGCCTTGGAGTTACAGTCCATGGTCCGTAGTTGTCAATTTGTATTAATGTCATTTGTATCATTTGATAATCGCCCCTTTTTTATTAAGGAATACTATCTATAATTGTTTGTGCCAAATTTTTTTTAACACCTAAATTATTCATTATAGTATTTGTAATTGTTACCTTATTAACTATTTGCTTTAATTGTTGTTTTTTATCAATGTCTTTATCATCAATTACAATATTATCTAAAAAGTCTTCATATAATGATGCCACACCTATTGATGAAACATCAATATTGAGTGCCTTCATAAATTTACTGGCCGGACCTGAAACAGAATCAGAGCCAATAATTGGAGAAACTGCAACAACATAAGTTTCATTTAAAGCATCTTTAACACCATCTAAAGATAATATTGGTGAAATTGAAGTAATTGGATTGGAAGGACCAATGATAACTGCATCAGAATTTTTTATAGCATCTATAACACCTTCAGCAGGAGAAACATTAGAAAATTTAATGTCTAAAACTTCTGGCTCGGATTGGTGCTTAATTAAAAAATCATGGAATTCTAATTCACCCATATCAGTTATTATCTTAATATCAGACTGTTCATCACTCATAGGAATAATTTTAGATTTGATTCCCATATTTGTAGCTTGAATTTCAATTGCTTTTGAAAGATTATATTTTTCCATCAACTGAGTCTTTTGAATTTTAGTAGCTCTATCAATATCGCCAATCCTAAGTAATTCAGGGCAGCCAAGCTCCTTTAAACGTTCATGAGTGATAAATGTATCTCCTTTAACACCATACCAAAATTCATCATTAATCATGTCTGCCATTGTATACAAAACTGTATCAACATCGGCTGAAACATAAATACCGGAAAAATAATTATTTTCCAAGGTATTTACAATAATTGTTAATTCACTTGGGTCAACAATTTCCTTTAACCCTTGCAATAATTTTGGAGTGCCAGTACCCCCAGAAAAAACAGTAATCATAATATCACTTACTTTCTAAATACATCAAATTCTTTTGGCATTATGATTGATTTCATATTACTGTCGGCATTTCTCAATACATCAAAACTACTAAAACCCCTTATTAAAACAACAGGGAGTCCTTCATCAGCTTGTCCCATAATAAGTGAAGCGGCAGCTGCCAGCTCATCTGCAGTTGCAATCTCAGTAGTTTCTAGTTCCCGGCCATATAAATCCTTTTCACCAACTCTTCTCCAAAGAGGAGAAATTCCTGAACATCCAATTGCAGTTCCAATAGCCCCGAATCTAAATGCCCTGCCTTGAGTATCAGTGATTATGACTGCAATTTCTTCTCCAAATTCTTTTTCTAAAAATTCTCGAATTTCAAAAGCAGATTTATCTGGACTAATAGGCATAGGAGTTGCCAAACCATCAGCCACATTAGATTCATCAATTCCTGCATTTGCACAGACAAAACCATGTTTAGTTTCAGTTATAATAAAATTAGGTCCAACTTCAACAACTTCATTAGATTCATTTAAAATAGCTTCAACTAGTTTAGGATCTTTTTTAGATTTTTCAGCCAAATCAATTGCCAATTCTGAAGGAGTTAATTCATCAATCTTTATAAAATTTCCTTCAGATTTTGAAATTAAAGTCTCAGCAATTAAAATAATATCCCCATGATTTATAGAACATCCTTGTTCAACGATTGCATCCTTAATAATCTGTGAAATATTACTATCACTATCCACAATTGGAATATTCTCTAAACCGATTAATTCAATTGTCATAATATCATCATTAAAAATTAAAAAAAATAAAAATTATGGATTATAGACATCAATAGTCCATTCTCCATCAAAAACAGCAGCACAAGATGTTACTGGTTTTTCATAATTTGCAAATGTGCCTTCATCAAAAATAAATTTAGCAGATTCAGTAGCCCCTTTTGCATCAAATTCCACTTTATCAGGTACCTGACTACCATATGTTGAAATAAAAGCCGCATCACCAAATGGAACCGCCTCAACTAAAATTTTATTGTCATTAACAATTCCAATATAACATTCATATTCATCTTCCGCATCAGTTGATGTGACAGCACCAGCTATTCTTGGAGTATTATAATCATCTTTTTCATAATCCATAGTAAGCAGTGAATATGCCATAGCATCCCTAATGTTCATACCTAATGCTATTTTATCTGCAATAACGTCAGTTTGAGAACCATTGGATATAACAGCTACACCATCTACAATGCGAAGACAATTATATGCAATATAAGTATTTTTATAAATATCGTTTTCAAAACCTTCTATCGGAACAATAGCTGCGCGATTCTCAAATTTTAAACATTGCCTGTTAGGAAATGAACGACTTGATACACGATATGCCACAAAAGGTTTACCATCATTGTTCATACCAACTGATAATATTCTCCCAGTATATACCATAAAATCCCTCCTTTAAATATTAGGACGTTGGACAGCTTTTTCCGGAGATATCCCCGCAGGGGTAGTGATAATTATCTCCCCAGGTTTAATGATTATTTGTCCCTCATCCATAACTTTTGCTTGAACACCAATTGCACTACCCGATATCAGATTTGACATATCAATACCATTAACAGTAACCTTATTAAGGTTAGCTACCGGCACAATATAATATTCCTGGTCACCAGAAACATCAGTAACATTTGGTTTCCCGCTTGAATCTGAAGCATCAGCATCATCAGCTTGAATATCAGTAGCTGAAAAATTACTTGTAACAACTAAAAAGATCATTATAGTGAATAAAATATCGATGAAAGGAACTAAGTTTATACTTGGTTTTTGATCAATAACCTTCTTTTTGTGTTTTCTAACATCAATAGCCATTGTACCACCTATTGTTTTAGTTTGCTTTCAGTAATTTCAGCATTAACATTACACTTTTCTAAAATAATATTTGAAATACTTTTATCCAACATGCTCGGTTTAAATGAAACTTTAATATTGGCATAAGGATCTGAAATCAATCTTGTATTTACAACACCTTCAGCCTCTTGAAGAGCTTCTAAAGCGCATTCCACATTAGAATCAACTCTAACCTTTACAACTGCATAACCCCAATTAGTCATTTTTGTGGCAAGCTCAATTTTATCCATTTCCGCTTCAATTAATCCTTGAATATAAGTATACAGCGGAAGTAAAACAATAGCAACCAAAAGACCCATGATTGTAGTGGTTAATGCAATATAAATACCTTCAGCCATAGCAGCTGAATCCGGATGTACTCCCAAAGACTTGAATGTCATCCAAATACCTATAACTGTACCTATTAATCCTAAAAATGGAGCTAACTCAGTTAAAGTCTTAAGAGTATTCAATCCTTTAGTCATCTTAGCAACTTCGACTATAAAAATTTGCTCCATACTTTCTTCAACTTCAGTTTTATTTTTATAGCCTATTTTTAAAGTTTCGGAAATAATCCTAGAAATAGGATTTTTAAACCCGTTGATCTGTTTTAAAGCTTCAACAGCCCCACCTCTTTCCATAGAAGCGGTTACAACACCAAATATTTCAGTGGTGTCAACTTTACTAATTCTCTTAAGATATGCTATTTTTCTAATAGAAATAATGAGACCATAAACCCCTACAAAAAGAATAATATAAGTTATAAGGCCCCCCTGAGTAAAAATATCCATCATTCCATTAAAAAATGAAGTAATATATTCAATAATCATATTTATCCTCTATTTTTATCCCATCTGAAAAAATGTATAGAAATAGATTTATTAATACCTATACTTAAATATTATTTAAAAAATCGAAAAACTATTTCATTTTAGATACTGTAGCCCAAGACCTTCTAACAAAATCAGGCATTTCATCATAGGTATAATTTGTTAAAAATTCCTTTGTTGTTGGGTCTGATGGATAGCCCGAACCAATACCGCCCATTTTAATATATTCATTATTAATTTGTGAAATTTGAGCATCTCTTTCGGCTTTTGCTATGATTGAAGCCGCACTTACTTGAATATACTTATCATCAGCCTTATGCTCTGCAATAACATTAACTCCAGTTGATTCACAGAGATTATTTTGAAATCTCTCAGCTTTTACATCAACCGCATCAACAATAGCTTTTTCAGGATGCAATTTAATAATTAAATCCCTCATAGCATTTTTTTCAATATCATTGAGGTTGACACCATCAGCCCTCAATTGATCAATTTCTAAAGCTGAAATCACAACAATTTCATATTCAAACATCTTTTTTAATTTTCTAGACAAAATAGTTCGTCTATGAGGAGCTAATCTTTTTGAATCCTTGACTCCCATTCGTTCAAGAACTTTCTCCATTTTTTCAGGAACGATTACTCCTGCAATGACCAATGGGCCTAAAACAGAACCTCTTCCAGCTTCATCAATGCCTAAAATATCCATAAAAATCAATACAAAAAAAGTAAAAAAAAAGAAATAAATTAATAAAATTTATTTCATAGCCCTAAGACGGACTTCAGGTTCTAATGCAAGCGGTTCTGCAGCAACAATAGCAGTACCTTTTGCAACAACAGTCATCGGATCTTCTGAAATTTCAATAGGAATAGAAATTTCATCAAATATTCTTTCTTTTAATCCTCTGAGTCTAGAACTTCCACCAACTGCAACGGCATTATTATAAACACCCATCATCAATTCCGGAGATAATCTTTCTAAAATTACATTTAATCCGCCAACAATTTGTTGCATATATGGTTCTACAGCATCAGCCACCAACATTGAATCAATAACAACTTTTTTAGGCCTGTTAGTTTCTAAAGATTTACCAATTACTTCAACACTTAAGTTTTCATGCTGTTCACT
The DNA here is from genome assembly GCF_017431965.1 of Methanobrevibacter sp. Lineage (GTDB taxonomy): Archaea > Methanobacteriota > Methanobacteria > Methanobacteriales > Methanobacteriaceae > Methanocatella. Next base: position 28,743 of record NZ_JAFRKB010000048.1, read on the forward strand.
ACTATGAACCATACCAACTTCAATTTTTGCGGATTCTGCATCATGAATACCAATAGCTACATCATATTTTTCTGCGACAAGTTCCACTATTTTATTATCAATATCATCTCCACCGCACCTAACGGTTTCAATGTCATTAATACCACCAAGAGAAATAATCACAATATCGGTTGAACCTGCACCAATATCAATAACCATAGTGCCGTTTGGTTCGGCAATAGGTAAACCGGCACCAATAGCTGCTGCCAATCCTTCACTAATAACTAAAATATTTTGAGCACCAGCTTTTCTTCCAATCTCTTCAGCAGCATTCTTTTCCACTTCAGATGCATCACCAGGAATTCCAATGACTATCCTACCAACACTTTCACCCTCATTAATACCAATTTGCATTGCTTTAATGAGTAATGCCTGTGCTTGGACAACATTTTCAATAACTCCTTTTTTCAAAGGCCTTACAGCAAGAATATCTTCAGGGGTTCTTCCAAGCATTCTTTTAGCTTCTTCACCAACAGCCAAAACTTCAGATGGATCATCCTTTTTAACAGCAACAACAGATGGAATCTGATATAAATCAAATTTATCTCCTGAAGGTTTTGCAATAACGGTGTTTAAAGTTCCTAAGTCAATTCCTAAACTATTGCTAATAACTCTAGTATTAGTAACTTGTGGTTCTTCCTCATCTTTTCCAAAAATATTCATGATTATTCCTCCGTTACAATATCTTTAAAATCTATAACGAAAATTTTATTTGATGTAGCAACACTTTGAACCTTTTCAACATAAGCGTCATTATCAACTGAAATCAAAATTGTTGACAAGACAACTTCATTTGCATTATAGAATGGCTTCAAAGCAGATTTGATGAAGTTTGGTAATTTTACTTCATTACTTAGATCAATATCAATGAAACTAGTAGTTTGGGATTCTTGTAATATGGCAAATGAAATTTTTGATTTTTCTATAATTGATACAAAATTTCTTATTACATCATCAGGAGCAACAAGAGCCATTAAATTAGGCTCTTCAGTTACAAGATTACGAGGAATGCTAATAAATGCACCTCCACGTTTTTCAGTTTCCCTTTTGAAATCAATTATGCTTATTGAATTGCCGTGAAGCATGATAAAATCAAATTTTTTATCCAATTTGCCTTTTTTTAATATAACATGTTCCCTAAATAAAATCTTAACAATATGATTTGAAGCAATAGCCTTATAAGCCATATTATCAATTAATTTCGCATTACCTGCAATTACGCACCAACTTTTTTCAATTTTATAATTTTTATCTGTGGTGATTCTTGCAGCTTGCCTCAGAACACGAATATTATCTTCAATCATTTAACTACACACAATTATATTAATCTAATATCATTTTACTCAATAGAACAATTAAATAAATTAAAAATACAATTTCAAATTTATAATCATCTATAAAGTCTAACAATTAATATTTTTTTAATCTATTATTATATATATTTTATCTATCACGGTCATATATTGAAAAATAAATTAATAAATTATACCTTTTAAAAATTTAATAAACAAATCAATATTTAAACTAAAAAACTAAAATAATCTCTAACTAAATATTAAAATAATAAGTAAATAATTTTTTTTATAGAAAAATAACACTTATTAATAATTAAAAATAAATATAAATTATAATAACACAAAATACAAGAAAAAGTTAATAAGAAATGAGTTGAAAAGTATTACTGGAGTTAAAACATGCAAATTGAAAAAACAAATATTCAAAATTTTTTAGCAATATCAGACTTCGTATCCTTATTGAATATGAGTTCTGGATTTTTATCAATAATATGTTCCATTAATCATAATTTTGAACTAGCTGCAATTCTAATGATTATTGCAATCATGTTTGACTCCATAGATGGTTGGGTAGCTCGAAAAACAAATAGACAAGATGATTTAGGATTTGGAAAAAACATTGATTCACTTTCTGATGCCATATCCTTTGGTGCGGCACCCGCAGTATTTATTTATACAACAATCAACACCACATCATTTGCATTACAGTTAATTGTAATACTTATTAGCTTATTAATTGTTGTTTGTGGAGTTTTAAGACTAACAAGATACAACGTAATAGCAGACCATATAAAAATAAGTGGTTTTATTGGATTTCCCATTCCGGGAATATCCCTAGTATTAGCAACATATTACTTAAGCGGATTATATAACAGTTATATTGCGTTAATATTGAGTATAATAGTTTCACTACTTATGGTAAGCAATATCAAGTATCCTAAATTCTCAAATATGCCGATAATCACAATATCCTGTATATTGATTGTATTAATAATTCTTCCAATTCCAACTACAATTTACAATATTAATGTACCTGCATTAATATTATTATTATTCTGTCTATACTACCTCATTAGCAATTTAATTAAAAAATGAGACCAATTACTCCTATTAATTAAATTAACCATCTATAATTTATTAAAAAGGAGTATTTAATATGAATAATAAAAAACCAAGAGATCCATTATATCCCGAAGGTTTCGAAAAGATTAATAAACAAAAAGAGACCTTACCAAAACCAAAACCCAAAGATGATTTATCACTGCTGAAAAGATTTAATCGTAAATTAGGAGTGTATTTAAGCCCCAGTACAACCGATATAACTGAAAACGAAAAAAAGAGGAAAATTGGAATTATTATTACTCTAATGATTTTATTTACTTTGATAATCTCATCATATTACTTTATTGTATATGAACCATTTCAAAAAGAATTATCTTTAGAAAAGACTACCAAACTGAATGAGCTTCATGAATTATATTCCGGAGCACTAACCACATCACCAAATGCAATGATGTTGGAAAATAAAATAAAAGATGGGAAAAGTATTGAGGAAGTTGAAATGATAAATGTCCTAACTCCCGCAACAAAAGATTGGAAATCATACCATTCTAAATCAATTCACACAAATTTAGATAAGTACAATAGAACAATGGCCGTTTATTCCAACGAAAGTAAAAACATAATAATGTCTGAAAGTGAAGCGATGAAAATTGTCAATGGAAATGATGCGAAGATTTTATCAAAAATACATTTTGAAAAACCAAATACCGTTTCAGTTCCCATTTTAATTTCAAGGCTTCAAGCAGGTGCCGGTTTGATAAATGTCGGAAGCATCGTGGATATATACACAAATCTGAATGATACAGATGGAAATTTTACCTCCAATAAAACAAATCCTGACATTAGCGGCTGCACAGTATTGTCGATAATGAGATACGAAGAAAGCGGAGAAGTGGATTCTCAATATTCAAAATCAAATATGATTGTAAAGGGGAACAACTCCAATCCTCAAGAAAACACTAAAAAATTTTCATCAAATGTGTTGGAAATAATCAAAGGAAGCATTATGAAGGGATATAGTGAAGATGAAACTTTTGAAATGCTTAAAAACTATGGAGTGAAATTATCCAATTATGAAAGGCAAATAAATTTAGGCGATTTGGATGCGCAATATATGATTTTAATTGAAACTCCCCAAGATAAAGTAAATTATGTACTTAACAATATGGAGAATATTGTATTGACAATCCCCACAACCAATGCGCCTGATTGGATGATAAACGAAATTAGTTCAACATACAAAAATTAAGAAAAATATATATTAAAATATAACAAAAGTGATTATTATGAAAAAGCCAACTATTTCAACTATAATCATAATAATCTGTATACTAATAATAGGGCTCTATGCAATGGGTGAAGTCAATTATTTTTCATCTAAAATAGTGACTGAAAGAAATGTTGAATCTCCAATCATAATAATCCCATCTATTGGTGTTGAAGAAAAAATAAACAATGTATCACTTGATCAAGGAGTCATGCATGAAATTACATCATATACGCCTACTATAGGAGATACTTTAATATTCGGACATAGGACTCTGCAAGGTTCTCCATTCTTAAGACTTAATGAACTTCACGAAGGGGATGAAATAATCTTAGAATGGCCAGGAATTGGAGAGATAACCTATACTGTAGTGAGCAGCACTATAGTTCCCGCAACCTATCAGCTTGATGCCCAAGAAGGTGGAACAAGTTTGTATTTAATCACATGCGATCCAATTGGTTCAACAGAAAACAGATTAATTGTTGAAGGACAATTACAAGCACAAAACCCTATAAATGAGCAAATATTGCAAGATAATCCTCAGGAATCAAATGCATTAATCATTACAGCAATATTCTTAGTCATAGGCCTTATATTTAGCTTTATATATCCTAAAGACAATAGAATATACATATTAGCCACAGTGCTAATAATATCTGCAATTCTTTTCTATTTCTGTATTAATCCAATCCCTTCAGAAATAATTTACGATAAAATCAATTTCTTAAATGGGGGATTATAATGGATGTTGATAAGACATACTTTTCAAATATAACTTACAGAGAAAGAGCAATATTTGAAGGCGCAATTAGTATGGGTGCATTATTCCACCAATTTGTCGGAACTCCAGTTAATAAAAACACCAAAAAAAGTTTAGAAGTTAGTATGGAAGAGTCCTTAAAACTGCAACCAGCAATTGAAGATGTTAAAGTTGAAATTAGGTTTGACAAATTAGAAGAGTCCATGACTGAATTTGACTATACTTCCCTAACTGGAGATATGTTGGATGTTAAGATATTTACAAAAGTGGAAAATGTTAAAGCAACTATAAGAATTGAATTCATTGAAGAATTAAACTATCCATTAATGTATGTTGAAAAAATAGAAGAATTATAAGTTAGTAGATTTTTTCCAAATCTCCTAACAATTCTTTTAAATGACTTTTTTTAAGATGATTCATCAAAACGATACGAATTGCACAAGGGCATTTAGCAACAGAAACTTTCCATCCTAATTTTTCTAATTTTCCTGCAAATTCGTGAGCTTCAATTTTAGGATGATTAAATGCCAAAATGTTCAATTCAGGTTCACAAACAACATCATATCCCAGATTTTCCAAACCCTCTTTTAAAAAGTAAGTGTTTTCCATTACCTCTTGAGCCAATTTAGAATATCCTTTTTTGCCAAAATAATTCATAATGGCATAAGTGGCCGCAGCAGATGCACCTAAACGAGTTCCCACAATTGTTGATTGAGTTTTTACAGTCAGATATGGTGAATCAACAGCCATGACCTGAAGATATTCTTCTTTTCTGAAAATAATTCCACCAGCAGGTATAGGTGCCAAACCCATTTTGTGAGGATCTACAGTAATAGAACAAACACCCTCAAGCGAAAAATCAAAAACAGGCAAATCATATCCTGCTTCTTTTAGAAATGGAATAGAAAAACCTCCAAATGCTGCATCAACATGGAAATAAATATTATTTTCATGAGCTATTTTAGAAATCTCTTCAATCGGATCTATTAAACCTAACTCAGTTGTGCCTGCAATAGCTACAATAGCAACAGTTTTATCACTGATTTTCTCTTTTAGTGATTCAACATCTATCTTATAATTATCATCTAATTTTGCCTCAACAATTTTTAGATTTAACATGTCGGCCGCTTTTTTGAATGAAAAATGAGCAGAATCAGGAATGATTATTTCACCATCAATTATTCCTTTGTATTTTCTTGCATGATTCCTGGCGGCACGAATAGCCATTAAATTTGCTTCAGTTCCACCAGTGACAATATTACCATAAGCTTTATCCAAAGAAAGCAAATTACCAATAGATTGTACAACTTCTTCTTCAAGATGTTTAGTCCCCTTAAATAATCCGGGATCTCCCAAATTAGTATCCAAAAATTTACAATAAACCTCTTTTGCAAATGGATGTGCTTCAGTACACATGGAACCCAAAATTCGTCCATCCGCATAATCATGGTCTAATTTTTTAATTTCAGATAGCTTTTTTAAGATATCTTCTTTGTCCATTGGTTCGTCTTTCATAAAATAACCTGATTTTTAAAAGAATTAATAAAAAATAATAAAAAAAAGAAAAAATAAAATTATTCTAGACTTTTACGAGCGGCGTCAAGAATAATTTTTTGCTCTGCACGAGCAACAGTTTTTCTAACTTCTTCTACAGCATCTGCATTTGATGAAACACTTGTAATTCCAAATCCAACAAGTTTTTCAACAATGTGTGGAACACTACCCGCTTGACCACAAATACTGCATTTAACACCTGCTGCAACACATTTCTTAATTGTTCTTTCAATTAACTTCATCACTGCAGGGTGCTCTTCAGTATAGTGTTTTGCAACAAACTCATTGTTTCTGTCAACAGCAAGAGTGTATTGAGTTAAATCGTTTGTTCCTAAACTTACAAAGTCTATTCCGATGTCAATATACTCATCAATCATTATTGCTGCAGCAGGAATTTCAACCATCATTCCAAATTCAACATCTTTTTGAGGTTCCAAACCTACTTCGGAACATAATGCTTTAGCTTGAACTAATTCAGCAGGACTTTGTGATAATGGAATCATAATGCCAATATTGGTGTATCCTTTTTCATGTAATTTTTTAATCGCTTTAAATTCACACTTAAGGATTTCAGGTTGGTCAAGTTCTCTTCTAATTCCTCTCCAACCAAGCATTGGATTGTGTTCTCTAGGTTCGTTTTCCCCACCTTCTAATGTAATGAATTCATCAGTTGGTGCATCTAAAGTTCTGTACCATACCGGTTTTGGATAAAATGCATCTGCTACAATCATAACATTCTCTGCAATAGTATCAATCAATTCATCTTCCCGACCATCTGCAATAAATTTGCCCGGGTGAATACCTGCAGTTAACATTAAATGTTCAGTTCTTAAAAGCCCAACACCATCTGCACCCGTAGCGGCTGCCCTTTCTGCAGCTTCCGGCATACTTACATTAGCCTTAACTTCAGTTACAGTTAAAATTGGAGCTGAACCAACATTTGCTACAACAGGTGCTTCTTCAGCATTAGCTTCGGAAATACCATCAAATACTAATCCTTTTTTACCGTCTAAAGTAACTCCAGAATTTTCTTTTAAGGTAGTTGTAGCATCACCAGTACCTACAACACAAGGAATGCCGAGTTCACGGGAAATAATGGATGCATGACAAGTTACTCCCCCTTCATCAGTGACAATACCGCTAGCCCTCCTCATAGCAGGCACCATGTCAGGAGTGGTCATGGTTGTAACCATAATATCCCCCTCTTCGATTTTATCCAATTCATCAATATCTAAAACGATTTTTACATTACCAGAAGCCATACCTGGACTTGCTCCAAGACCCCTGACAAGAACATCACCTAAATCAGATGAATCATCATCTTGTGAAGCATCCGCATCACCTAAAGTAGTAATAGGTCTTGCTTGCAATAAGAATAAATTACCATTTTCAAAAGCCCATTCTGTATCCATTGGTTCACCGTAATGAGCTTGGACTCTTTTACCCATTTCGGTTAATTCGATGAGCTCTTCATCAGATAAAACTCTTTCTTTTCTTTTATCTTCAGCAACGTCCACTTTGATACTGGTACCATTCTCATCATTAGTGTACATTACTTTCTTATCACTGATAGTGACGTTGATGATTTCATTATTCTTTTTATCAACTTGATAATTATCAGGAGTCACATCTCCAGAAACAACCGCTTCACCAAGTCCCCATGATCCTTCAATTAAAGCAATTTCTTCACCAGTGGATGGATTTACAGTAAACATTACTCCTGCTTTATCTGCATTTGCCATTTTTTGAACAACAACTGCAATGTAAACTTTAGAATGTTCGAAATTATTTTCTTCCCTATAGAAAATTGCTCTTGCTTCAAATAAAGAAGCCCAACATTTTCTAATATATTCCATCACTTCATCATTACCAGAAACATGTAAAAAAGTATCTTGTTGACCAGCAAAGGAAGCTTCAGGCAAGTCTTCTGCAGTAGCTGATGAACGAATAGCTACATCTGTATCATCTTCACCAACCCTAGTACAAAGTTGATTATAAGCTTCAGTTATTAAGGTAATCATATCTTCTGGAATAGGAGTTTCATTAATAATAGCTTTAATTTCTTCAGAAGCCGCTTGAAGAGCTTTAGTATCATTAATATCAATTTTATCAAGAATATCCATTACTTGACCGTTAATTCCAGAGTCTTCCATGAACTTTTCATAAGTTTCTGCAGTTACTACAAAACCTGGTGGTACAGGAATGCCTGCTTGAGTCAATTCACCCAAATTAGCTCCTTTTCCACCTGCAATTCCAATATCAGATTTGTTCAAATCCTCAAATTTTACAACATACATGAAAAATAACCTCTTGGTTTGAAAATATTAATAATATTGACAAAGTTTAGATAGTAAAAAACATAGCCAATAGTATAATAATATCTTTAAATTTTAATCTTTAAATATTTAATTATAAAAATAAGAAAAAATTAGTAAAAAAATAGTTATAATAAAAAAAAATAGAAAAAGAGTTTAGTTAAAATAAATCTATTTAACTAAATCTGCACCTTTGTCGACAACAATTTTACATGGAACCGGTAATTTCATACCTGCTCTTTTTAATGCAACTTTAGCTTCTTCAAAGTTTTTTTCTTGACAATCGATAGTAACAATTCTTTGATCTTTTTTAACAATAGCTTCAACACTGATAGGTTTACCGAAAGCATTTCTCATACCACTTTGTACCCTATCTGCACCTGCACCAGTTGCCATTGGATTTTCCCTTACAATTTGGTGAGGATAAACTCTTAATTTTAAGTGGTATCCCATTCTACCAGCAGCCCTTTGCATTAATCTGTTAGAAGCAATCCTTGCAGCTTCTAAAGAATTGTGTCTGATTTGAGCTGGTTTTTTAACAGCTAAACTTACAGAAACTGGAAATTCATCTCTTAAATTCCCCATATCGTATTGAACGATTCTTGAATTTGGGGTTTTTCTAATATAATCTCTTCTTGTATAAGCACGAACCATAATTATTCCTCCGAAATAAAAATAACATGTTAAAACATGTTTAATTAAAAAATAGCTACGAATAAATTATTTTTCCAAAATAGCTATATAAAAATTATATCGTAATATAATAGAATACTTAAATATATTAATTTAGTTATTAATAAAGGTTACCCTATTTTTCAAATTTTAATAACAAAATTATATTAAATACAATAACATAAATAATTTTATGAAAATAAACTGCAAGATTACTTTCATATATAACAATGATCATGACGCAAAATCAGTGTTTAATTCCTTGGAAGTGGATAATGAAGATTTTCTTGAATCCGAATTGTGTGGAAATAAAATTAATTATAACATTACTTCCAAAAAACTTGGAAGTTTTCTTTCAACAGCAGATGATTTAATATCATCAGAAATAGTATCTGAAAACATAATCAAAACAACAAAATAAAATAATCTTACCTTTTTTTATCAATATAATAATTATTTTAGAACTATTTTTTTGAAAAAAAGATTAAAAATAGCAAGTTTTATATAAATAAAAAAAAATATATTAAATTAATATTATTAATTGTTTAGAGAGTGTTAAATTATGACATGTCATTACCACCCTGAAAGAGAAAGCACTGATAAATGTGCGATATGTGGAAAACAAATTTGTAAAGAATGTGGTTTAGAGATTGCAGGTAAAGTTTATTGTAAAGATTGTTTGCAAAAAATTGTGGGTGTTGGACTCGATGAAACAACTGAAAATCAACCAGTAGAAGATCCAATATCTGAAACTGAGTATTTACAACCAGAAGATATCTATAGCCCACAAGAAGAAGTTGTATCTACCAAACAAGAACCAATCGTACAAGAATATCAAAAGATTGATGAAGATTCACCATATAATATCAAAGACAATATTGGTGCAGGAACTCTCGAATCATCTTACCTTCATGAAGAAAAACCTCAAGCTGCCCCAATTGAAGACCAAGCAGAGCAATCTGAGACAATAGTTGAAGAGGAATATGACATCATATATCCTGATCATTCATACCAACCTGAACCAACTAGCGCAAGATTGGATTTGGAAGACAAGTATGAAAAATATTTGGATGACTTGTACTTTGATGAAGCTCCTTTAGAAGAACAGCTTGCAAAAGATGAAGAAAAATTTGGTTCCTTAACTAAAAAACCTAAAAAAGCTAAACCTAAGGAAGCACCTGCAAAAGAGCAAAAAATGGCTAAATCTCAAAGACCTGAAACTCCTGAAGAAATGGAAGCTAGAATTAGGGCTGAAATTTTACAAGAATCAGGGCTTGCATCTAAAGTTGAGGATGACACTGAAAAAAGCATTCATAATTTAAACTATCAAGAAGAAAAAGAACCTATGGGCATTGTCGATATAATCCTCACAGTTATATTGATTATTGTCATCCTAATTGTAATATACTACTTAATTTACTTATTCCTATTACACAATAGTTATCCTACATTTATGGATGCGGTATTCGGACTTAAAAATCCTCAAAATGTTATTAATAATCTTTTAAGTAGTGGTCCTAAATAATGAAATATTTTCATTATTTATTTTTTCTTTAAAACTTTCTAAACACTCTTTATTTTTATATCCTAAAATCCGAATATTTGATGGGTATTTCTCAATATATTCGGAAATTCTATTTTTTTCTATTGGAATTTCTAAAATACTCAAAATACGTTCCTTAAAATGTTTTGAAAATCCAAATAAAATTGATTCTTTTAATTCATCCAAATTATCAAATGGCCTATTATCAACAATATTTTTAGCAAGATTATCATTAAACAAATTCAAATCAATTAATTGATCATATGAATAACTGTTAGCTGTTTTTAAAATTGAATCGACATCCCTAATTCCATAAATAATATCATCATTTTTAATTGCCTCTTTTAAAACTTCAACTGTTTTTGCAGGCATCATGTCTAAAACATCATTAAAATTATCTTCAAGAATACTTTGTCTTATTGAGGTTCCACTAACTCCTTCAATCCTCTCAACAAATAAAAATTTATTTCTATAATCAAATCCTATTTTTGATAGGGAATTAGCAAATGAAGTAATTACATAATTGTCCTCTTCAAGTTTATCTTTCAAAATAACTTCACCAGTAGTTTTATCAACAATTTTATAAGGTTTTGGAGCAATATGATGTCCTAAATTAATTCTTTTTAAAATCTCATCCATCCCATCAACTTTTTTATATCCTCTTGGAATATATGATGTGTTCAGTGCCTTAAACATTTTGCAAAGACATAACGAATACTGACCGGAGCCCATAATCCCCATAGGCGGACCTTCAACAACAATATCTGCCCCAACAGAAATTGCAATTTCTGCCCTAAGTTCCCTTGGCAATATATATGGAATACCTCTACCACTTCTTTCAAATAACCCCGGTACAACAGCGACAAATAATGCATCAGGAAAATGATGTTTTGCAGTTTTCATGCAATGAAAATGACCGTTATGTAAAGGATTATATTCTGTAAAATCTGCAACTAATTTAATATCAGAGGATGTAGTAGAAATTTTACATTCACTATTCAAATCTTTTGAAAATAATTCCATATCTCTTTTAAGAATATCAGAAACTTGAACCATAAATAAAATATAATTTTCAAATTAAAAAAAATTTATGTTTCATTAAAAATATATACCTAATAAGAAATAACTTTAGGAGTAAACACAATGGATTTGGTTATAAAAAATTGCAAATTAGTTGATAAAATCGGAGAGTATTTTATAAAAGTTGATGATGGAAAAATAACTGACATCTCAAAAAAACCCCTAAAAGCAAGTGAAACAATAGACATTGAAAACAATTACATACTTCCAGGATTTATTGACCCCCATATACATTTTAGAGATCCGGGGCTAACCCAAAAAGAAGATTTTAAAACCGGAAGTTTAAGTGCTGCTAACGGCGGTTTTACAACAGTATTTGATATGCCCAATACTCTTCCTAAAACCAACACCTATAATGCACTCAAAGAAAAGATTAACATAGCCAAATCAAAATCCGTTGTTAATTTTCAACTTTTTGCAGGAACTAACTCCTTGGATGAAATGGAAAAAATGATTGAACTGAATCCGATAGCATTTAAGATATTCATGGATTTGGAAAGTGATGAACAACTTAAAGAAATATTCCATAACTTATCTGTTCTAAAAGAAAAAACCTCATACAGCGGCCTTGTTGCAACCCATTGCGAGAAAAAATCAATTGTAGAATTTGAAACTGAAAGATTAAAAGAAAAAAATGAAAATAATGCTATTGACTACAGTTATGCAAGACCTGCTAAATCAGAAGATGAATCTGTAAAACAAGCAATCAAACTTGCAGGTGAAAATAATTTATCATTACATATCTGCCATTTAAGTTCAAAAAAATCACTTAGTTTTGCAAAGGAAGCTAGTAAAACTCAGGCAATAAGTTGGGAATTTACACCGCACCATTTATTACTTGATAATGATGCTTATAATGTATATGGAACTTTCATAAAAACAAATCCTCCACTTCGAGAAAAGAAGGATAGCGTAAGAATCAGTGATTTAGATGAAACTTCCATAATCGGAACAGACCATGCTCCTCATACTCTAGAAGACAAACAAAAAGGTGTATGGAATTCATCACCGGGAATTCCAAATCTAGAAACAGTAGTTCCACTTCTTTTAACTGAAGTTAATAAAGGAAACCTTGATTTTAAATTAATTCCTAAAATATTATCTCAAAATGCGGCCAATATCTATGGATTAAATAATAAAGGAAAAATAGCTATTGGAAAAGATGCTGACTTTACTGTTGTTGATTTAAAAAGAGAAGGTACTTTCAATATTGATGAATTTGAAACAAAAGCAGAATACTCTCCGTTTGATGGTGAAAAATATATTGGAATGCCTGTAATGACAATAGTCAACGGAAAAACAGTAGTGGATAAAATATAACTAATTTTTAAAAAAAAAGAAAATAAAAAGGTGTGTTTTCACACCTATTTATAACATAATGCGTCTTCTGGACATGCTTCAATACATTGACCACATAAAGTACAGAATCCTGCAATTGGTAATTTAGGATTTTCTGTTTTGTGGATCATGTCATATGGACATGCATCGATACAGTCACCACATTGGTCACATTTAGATGGGTTGAATGCAATTCTGTCTCTAACAACAGGTTCGCCATCAATAGTAACTTCATATTGTTCAACTTTTAAAGCATCGTTAGAACATACTGAAGCACAAGCTCCACATCTAATACAACTAGTGAAAGATGGTTCTGCATCAGTTTCTACTAAAGCAGGGCAGGACATACCAGTTTTGGTAACTACACGAATAGCTTCAGTAGGACATTTGTTAGCACATGCACCAATGAAATCACATTTTTCAACATCTCTTCCGATACCTTCAGCATCTACAGGAGCACCTTCACCCCATTCGACTACGATATCTAATGCGTCAACAGGACACATTTTTACACATAAACCACATGCAGCACAGACACTAGGAATAGCAACAGTTAAACTGGAACTGTTTGCTGAAATAAAGTCTCCAGGACATGCTTCTACACAAGTGTTACAACCGATACATTTAGCTGAATCGAAAGTGAATGATTCGATTTCTTTAGTACGTTTGACAGGTATTTTTTCGGAAATGAAAATTGCATTCCAAGGACAGGTTTGTGAACATAAACCACATCTGATACAATCGTCATTTACAGTAATAGGACTTCCTACTTCTTCAAGTGTAATTGCGCTTACAGGACAAGGATCAACACAAGTTCCACATCCAACACAATCTTTGATGTAAACAGGACCTTTGCCTTTGAGGTCTAATTCATATTCAGCAGGTTCTTTTACACCAGAAACTCCGATTACATCTACCGGACAAATGTCAACACATTTTTGACACATTACACAGAAACCTTCAACTTCTTTTAATTTTTCGCCAGTGACTTTAATAGTTTCTTGTGGACATACTTCTTCACATTTACCACAGGAGTCACATAATACAGAGTTGAATACTAATCTTGCTTGTTCAATACCTTCAGCAACTTCGTATTGTTCAACTTTAAGAGCTCCGTTAGGACAAACGTCAGCACATTTAGGTTCTTCACCACAAGTGTCACAGTGAATAATTGCACTAGGTGTTACCTCAATAGCTGATGTAGGGCAAGTACCTTCACAAGCACCACATTTTATACAGCCATCTTCATTAAATACTATCATTTGTAAAAAACCCCCTTAAACTTAGAATTTTTTAATGAGGTTTCCTTCACTGTCTACAATATTTACTTCAGCTAATCTCATTTGACTATCCATTGAGTGGGTAGCACAAGATAAACATGGGTCGTAAGCTCTGATAACCATTTCCATTAAGTTGAAAATGCTGTCATCTACTTCTACACCAGGTTTGATGTAATCTTTAGCAACTTGGTGAATACCCATTTCCATAGCTGGGTTATTTTGGATTGTAGCTACAACAATGTTAGCATAATTACATAATCCATTATCATCAGATTCGTAATGGTGGATTAAAGTACCACGAGGAGCTTCTACAATACCTACACCTTTACCTTCAGTTCTTTCTAATTCATCTGGGAATTTTTTACCGGATAAATCTTCTTCTAATGCAGCAGCAGCACATTCAGCAGATGCTAACAATTCAATGAGTCTAGCATAGTTGAATAATAATGGTGCTTGTGCATAGCCGAAAGCATCACGGAAAGCGTTAAGAGCTTCTTGTGCGAGAGGTGCTTCTTTAGGCATTTGATCACAAACGTTAATCCTGGATAATGGTGCAACTCTGTAAATACCTTCTGGGTATCCCATATCTTTAATGTAAGGGAATTTTAACCAGGAGTAAGGTTTTACGTGTTCAGCAACATAGTCAGTGTACTCTTCGTTTCTGTATTCGAACATGTCACTTCCATCTTTGTCTCTGAATCTGATGTTACCATTATATACATCCCAAGTTCCATCAGGTTTTACAGTACCACAGTGTCTAGTGTCACCGAAGTTACCTAATGAAGCGATTAAATCAATGTTTTCTTCAAATACAGGAATAGCTAAGTCTAAAGTAGCTTGTGCTAATTCTACGTTTTGTTTTGCTCTTTCAAGTAAGTCTTTTTGAGTATCAGCGTCTAACTCGGTAGAAATACCACCTGGAGTGGATGAAGTAGGGTGAATAGGACGACCTCCTATTTTTCTAACCATTTCTAAACCGTTTCTTCTGATGTTAATTGCTTGAAGTGCAATTTCAGGCATGTCTTTAATAACTTGGAAAACATTTCTAGTTCTTCTAGTTCCGTTAGGGATTATTAAATCTGGTGCAGCTAAGAAGTAGAAGTGAAGAGCGTGGGAGTGCATGTAGGAACCCCAGTTCATAATTTCTCTCATTCTGTATGCAGCAGGTAAGATTTCATAATCATCGAAACCGAAAATTTGGTCAACTGCTTTAGCAGCTGCTAAGTGGTGTTGTACATCACAAATACCACAAATACGAGGTACTAATCTTGGTAATTCTTCTACAGGACGACCTGTTAAGAATTTTTCGAAACCTCTGAATTCCATAA
>NZ_JAFRKB010000049.1 GCF_017431965.1 Methanobrevibacter sp.
AAGTACCATTTTATTATCCTATAATCTCTAAGGTTTGATGCAAAAGTTTTTTGATGATAATCAGAATCGTTGCTGATAATAAAATCCGTTACATGAGAGACATCATAATGGTTACCTGTAATTTCATCTCCCACAATAAATGAAAATGAGGAAATTACTAAAACTATCATCAGCACTATTAAAAGACCTACTTTATACTTCGGATATTCCTTTTCATTAAATGTATTTTCATTTAAATTCGCTTTAAAATCATTTTTATTTCTGAAATTGTCCAAAATTCCTTCAAGACAATATATGATGATATAAATTAAAGGAGGTAAAAACTGTATTGAATAACGTAAAGTCTTGGTTTGATATATTGATAGGAAAATTAAATTAATCATAAAATAAGATAAGAATAATAAGTTTAAAGCCTGTTCATTCTTATTTACATTAAACTCACTTATTAAATAATAAATAATAGGTATTGACATCAAAAATAAAATATTAGTTAATATATGGCTGGAAAACACCTTAAATGAAATGAATGTCAGTATTATCAATACAATCAATAATGCAATTAATAATTTTTTAAAGTTTTCTGTTCTCCACTCTTTAACAGGCCCTGCAATTTGAGAAAAATTCTTAATAAGATAATTTAATTTAAATATTGCTCCAAATCCAATAATACAATAAATTATAACTGAAAAAACCCTATCTAAAGCACGATTTTCACTGAATAGTATTTTCGAGAAATTTTTCAAATAAAATAATTTATCATATACAACATCAATTCCACCACTAACGCCGTAATTTGAATTCTTAATTGTGCTTGCAGACTGATGAATGAAAGTCAAATCCCCGCCATAATCAAGAATCAAATACTTACATATGACGGCAAATAAAATAATGCTTAAAATTACTGATAAAACAATATATTTAAACTCAGAACTTTTTAGATAATTATTCAATTTTTCCTTGAAAAGAGATTTATCCCGGATGATGCACTCAATATTTCCTATAAGATCCCTTTTCATGACATAATACAATATTAGTACAGGCAACATGAATCCAACGGTATATCTTGTAAAAAATCCTATAACCAGTAGTAAAAAAGTGATAATGAAATATTTTGAATCTTTGTCAACAGCCATTATTCCAAATAAAAGCACTAAAATAGATACGGAAACAGAAGGAACATCTAATAAACCACTTGACAAATTAATTAACAGTTCAGATACACTTCCATAAATCACAACACCGGTTAAAGATAAAATTGAATTGAATCTGAATCTCAACAGGATGTATAATCCAAGAAATCCGAATAGTGCAAAAAAAGATGAAACCAACGAAATTGCCAACTGGTCAACAAGACCCATTCTAAAGAGCAATGATGTTAAAAATGAAATAACGGGACTATAAAAAATATCACTTGGATTGGCAATACCGTAATAATCCAATCCACTATATTTTAAAGCAGTGATTAAATAAAGGGCTTTATCCGGATAAAAAATGCCTCCAGACAAATGATATTGAGTTCTAAAATAAATCAAACCCATAGAAAAAATAAAAACAATTACCAAATATAAATAATCCTTTTTATTTAAATTAAAAACTTTATTAACCATTTTATCCCTATTTCATGAAAAGTTTCGTTGAAAAAGAAATGTCTTAAATAAAAACAGTTCCATACACTCAATGAGCATTAAATATAATATATTCACTTTTAATTAATATAAATAACTGTTTGACTTTGAAAAAATATTATTTTTAAGAAAAGTATTGAAAAGTCAACTTATACTTTAATTAATAAAAAATTAGCAATAAAAAAAATATGAATGAATATTAATTTGAACAAAAGAATAATTATCCCAGTTCAATTAATATTAAAATCACATCAGCAATTCTTTTAAATCTAAAATAACCTGTTCGAATTTGACTCCATATTTATGGTTTTCATCACCAACTGTTTTTTCAATTGCTCTTTTGGTAAACTCTCCTGCAATTTGTGAAGCTTGTGTTGGAGTCTTGCCAACCATAGTCGATCCGACAAATGCTGAAGCAAATACGTCCCCGGTTCCATGAGATACATAATCTATCTTGTCATTGTAAACAATTTCCAAGGAAGATTCCTGTTTATCCAAAACAATCATTCCCAACTTATCTTCTTCATTGGTATCTCCTTTTAAGATAACATGTCTTTTTGTGAACTTTGAAAGTTCATTTGCCATGTCCAACATTTCTTCTCTTGTAAATTCCTCTTTCCAAGGTTTATGCAATAAATAGCAGGCTTCAGTTGTGTTTGGAAGGACATAATCTCCCAATTTACAAAGTTCCCCCATTTTGTCTGCAAACTCCTGGTCAAAACCATTGTAAAATTCTCCATGGTCTGCCATGGCCGGGTCAACAAATACAAGCCCGTCAGGCTTTAATCTTGAATCTATAATATCTTTAATGTAATCCAATTGTTCCATTGATGCAATGAATCCTGTATATATTGCATCGAAATATATTCCTTCCTTTTCCCAATGCTTTTGGATAGCCGGGAGATCTTCTGTCAAATCCCTTACGGTAAATCCTTCAAAACCTGAAGTGTGTGTTGATAAAACAGCAGAAGGAAGAATTGCAGTTTCTATTCCAAAAGCAGAAATAATCGGCAACGCAACTGTTATTGAGCACTGCCCAAAACAGGAAATATCTTGAATGGTTAAAATTTTTGTTGTTTCACTCATCTTTTCAACTCAAATTACATTTAATTAACATATAAATATTGTTAACAATAGTTATATATTTTTTTCTTTAAAATTAAATTGCTAAAATTTATATTTATATTATTATATAATGAACTATATAAAGCTTTATAGTACATAAATGTACACTGAATGTAATTAATAATAGAAAAATAATATTATAAATTGAAAAAACAAAATAGGATTAGTACAGTCTGAGAGGAATATCATGCCCAATAAAGAAAAATATCTAAACAATGAACTGTTAATCAATGCCCGAAAGCCTGAAGGCGAACTTGGAGAAAAGTTAATAGATATGATGAATGAAAATCATAAAAATCTAGCACAATGGAGTGTAAACCATTTAGAAATCTCCAAAAAGGATATTATTTTAGATATTGGATGTGGCGGCGGAGTAAACGTGAAAAGATTTCTAAAAATGACTGACAATAATGTTTACGGGATTGATTACTCAGATGTTGCAGTCAAAAAATCCATCGAATTAAACAAAAAAGCAATTGAAGATAAAAGATGTGAAATCATAAAGGGATCCGTTTCAAAACTGCCATTTGAAGATAACAGCTTTGATATCATCACCGCTTTTGAAACCGTTTATTTCTGGCCTGATTTTGAAAATGATTTAAAAGAAGTCAAACGAGTCCTAAAAGATGGTGGAATCATATTCATAGCCAATGAAGCACTTCCAATAAAAGATGATGAACGCCAAAAGGAATTCATTGAACTGTTGGATGCCAATATCTATTCTGAAAAGGAATTAAATGACTCATTAACTAATGCGGGTTTTTGTGATATTGCCTGTTTTAAAAAAGAGTCAATAGATTCATTTACAGGCGATTATGCCAATTGGATATGTTTCGTCGCGAAAAAATAACTACCATATCAATGGGAAAATCTTATAATTTACTTTATTTTTATATTCTCTGTAGCCATCCAATTCGTGTTCCAACACTTTTTCTTCATTTCTAATTCTAAATGCAATTAAAATAGGATAAATCAGCAATATGACAAATGAATATATGGAACCTAAAATCAAGGGCATTGATAAAAACAGGAATATTGTTGAAGTATACATAGGATGTCTAACAATGCCGTATAAACCTTTATCAATTACTTTTTGATTCTCATCTACCTCAATAGTTCGGGACAGATACTCATTTTCACGCAATACTTCAATATACATCACATATGCCAACAAAAATATTATGGATGATATTGTTACGATAATTGATGGAAGTTTAGTCAAGTTGAATCTATAGTTTAAACCGGCCAAAACAAATGCAGATATAAACATCAGACCGCTGAGCAAAACAACTAGTTTTTGCTCGGATTCCTTTTCCTTCGCATTTAATCTCTTTTGCAATAAGGCAGGATTTTTAATAAATATTATTATTCCCATAATCAACATGGGAATAAACAACAATCCTATAAATAGCCATCCATTCGGAAAATCTATTGTTCCAGCAGGTAGAAATATCAACAATCCAACTACAAGCAATCCTAAAACGAATTTTTTTGTTGCCTGTAACAATAAACCACTATCCATTTTAACACTTAACTGAATTTTAAATTATCGACAGCGTGAATAAGTTCCAGCATGTGATTATCCTTAATACTTTGAGTAATGAAGCTATTTTCCTCAAAATAAAATGCAGGTGTGCCATGCTCATTTAAAGGAATTGTCAGATAAGGTCCGCTTGTTGTATGATATGGGTTATAATATGAGATGTTCTGTGTGCTTTGGGAAACGTTTCGTCCATAGCTTTCACCTGTTTCACCATCAACCGGACAGAAAACAAATGTGTTGTAATCGCCATAAGCACCGCCGTGTGCATGTACATCAACAGCCAATTCATAGCTTCCATTAACTATTTGCGGATATACATATTTATAAGCCAAATCCTGTCCTGTTGCCCTTCCAGGTTCATCGTCAGGCAATAAGTGTCCATATTGGCTAAAGTCCAAAGAGACATTGATGACATATATATCATAGCAATAGTTCAGATTATCTACTGTCGGCAGAAGCTTAAGCAGTGTCTTATGAGTATCATTTTCCAATGGATGAACACCAACAATATATGCTATCTTTTTACCATCGGGATTTCCGATATTTCTTATAACTTCAACAGACCCTCCATCAGAAGAGTTATTTGCAATAAGTTCATGAGTTACTGCAGAAGTGCCATTTGCTGATAATTCATCATTAATTACCTTAAAAGGATTAACAACCAATATCGCAAAAATTACAACCACCAAAGCTATCAATAATATCAATTTGAGTCTTCTTTTTAACATTAAATCTAATATAAATTTTTTAATTAATAAATTTATCACTCTAAAAAAGCAAAAAATGAAAAAAATATATTATTATAAATATGCAAATATAATAATGTTACATTATTAAATTGGATTGAATATTATGAATATTGGTAAATTGATTGGCAATACTCCAATGATAAAAATTGATTATGAGTATGAAGGAA
This sequence comes from Methanobrevibacter sp., assembly GCF_017431965.1. Taxonomy (GTDB): domain Archaea; phylum Methanobacteriota; class Methanobacteria; order Methanobacteriales; family Methanobacteriaceae; genus Methanocatella. The sequence goes on from NZ_JAFRKB010000049.1 coordinate 5,210, forward strand.
AAATTGGCAGCGTTTACTCAAAACTTGAATTCTACAATTATTCAGGAAGTATAAAAGATAGAATTGCTTTATATATTATAGAAAAAGAAAAGGAAAACGGAAATTTAAAAGAAGGTCAAGCTATTGTTGAAGTAACAAGTGGAAATACCGGCATTTCCTTTAGCGCCATCGGTGCACTATTCGGCCATGACGTTCATATTTTCATGCCCGACTGGGTATCTCTTGAAAGAAGAAACCTCATAGAAATGTATGGTGCCCATGTTCATCTTGTATCTAAAGAAGAAGGCGGATTCAAAAAAGCATTGGAGCTTGCAGAAGAATTTGCCAAAGAAACTGACGCATACAGACCTCTCCAATTTGATAATATGTTAAACGTTGAAGCGCAATATACAACAACAGGTCAAGAAATCATTGACGCCGCACCTCACGTAAACGCTTTCGTTTCAGGTATCGGAACTGGCGGAACTTTAATGGGAATCGGGAAAAGATTGAAAGAAAATAATCCAGATTCAAAAATAATCGCTCTTGAACCATCAACATTATCAATCCTTAAAATGGGAATGGAAGAGGGAACCCACATGATTGAAGGAATCGGTGATGACTTTATTCCAAGCATAATTGAAAAAGATATAATAGACGATATTGTTTTGATTGATGATTTGGATGCAATCAACATGTCTAAAAGAATAGCTAAAGAGTTTGGTTTGGGAATTGGCATTTCCAGTGGAGCAAACTTCCTAGCGTCCGTTTTGATTGATGATGATAATTTGAATATCGCCACCGTCTTTGCAGATGACAATAAAAAGTATATTACTACAAAGCTTTCAGAAGAAATTGATGATGATCCTAAACTGCTTTCTAATAAAATAAGGCTTATAGACTTTGAGGTAATTTAGAAGCTAATTATTTATTCACCATCTTATCTAATTGTTTAAGATTTATCTCAATGAACTCCCTGTATTTGGGATTAGCGAAAATCTGGTATTGTTTTTTACCGGTATTTCGATATGCTTCATCCATAATGGATTGTAACTCATCGATTTTAGTATTTAAAACTATGTCCAATTTACTTTTTTGACTATCAGTTAATTTAGATAAATAAGATTCGGCTTTTGATTCGAACTTTAAAACTATATTGGTATTCTTTTTAGCAAATCTTTCAAGCAAAAATGTTGGGGCCAATGTGAAAAATTTCTCATACTCTTCAACATCCCTATAAGTAATTTTTTCATCACTCATTTAAAATCACCGAAATATTATTCTACAAATCGTTCTCTTGTCAGTAAATATACTTAAATTCATCTTATATTTAAATATGTTGATAAAATTCCAACACACCCAAATAATTATAGCTTTGACTAAAAATTCATGTACACTCATCAAACTTAAGTTACAAATCATAATGAATATTGTGCAATTTGTACAAGCATACAGAACTGCTTGAAGGGAATGCATAAATCATATAATCAAGCTCTTCTAAAGTAATCCTCTTGTTTATGATGAAAGCAAACATATTAGCTACATTTTCTGCATCCGCAGCATATATCTCCGCTCCTACAATCTGCAAGTCCTTATCTACAATCACTTTTGCTTCAGCAGTCAAATCATTTTTAAGCTCTAAGGAGTATGACCTGCCATATCTAATTCTATGAACTTCATATTCATCGCTTTTCTCTGCAATATAAGCAGGTATGCCAACTGTGGCTATTCTAGGAATTGTATATGCAACCGCCGGAACAACAGGATATGTTATCTCATCAGCTTCGCCCAATAGCTCTTTTGCAAGATATTTGGATTGATGTATTGCAACTGTTACAAGTTTGGCGATGCCCGTGTCGGCAACATCTCCGGATGCATAGATATTTGGAACTTCTGTTTGCAGGTGACCGTTTACTTTAATTCCCTGCCGAGTATATGTCAAGCCCACATTTTCAAGACCGATATCTTCCACGTTTGCCTCTCTTCCAATTGCTGCGATAACATAGTCTCCAGTGATGCTCAGTCCACTTTCGCAATTGACTGTAAATCCGTTTTCATAGGCTTTGTTATCATCCTTAGCATCAGGATCTCTTAAATCCTCATTAGCATTCAATCCCTGAACAGCATTTTGAACCTTATCTTCTGGATTGTCAATGTCAACATTTGCAATAATCTCTTTAACCTGCTGGTTGAAATGGAAGCGGATTCCTTTATCTTCCAATATATGAATCACGTTTTGAACATAAGGCTGGTGGAAATACTTCAAAGCCATGTTTCCCCTGATTATCACATCAGCCTCAAGGCCGGCTTCAGCAAGTATTGAAGCGAATTCCATCCCTACAAAACCTGCACCTATAATGATTGTGTGTTTCGGCAAATCGGCAATATCTAAAAAGTCAGTGCTGTCATGCAGATATTCACTGCCTTTGATATCTGGAATAACAGGTTTCAATCCAGTGCAGATAACTATTTTCTCTGTGGTGAATTTCTTATCTCCAACCTGGACGGTGTGTTCATCGACAATTACCCCTTTTCCATGGGCAACATCCAAGTCATATTCATCGAACTTGCCGTCTAAAAACAATGACATGCCGGCAATACGTTTTTGTTTAAATTTCATTAAATCTGACCAGTTGACTTCAAAGTTGCCGGATTTTCCAACTCCCTCAAAATTATCGGCCAATGCCTTAATCTCATATGGAGCATCAAGCAATGCCTTTGAATTGCAACCCCTGTTTGCACATGCTCCGCCATACAAGCTTTCTTCAACGATTAGAATTTTGAGCCCAGCCTTTCTTAAAAATCGGCCACCTTGCCATGCTGCGTTTCCACTGCCAATATATATTACATCATAATCCATGAATTAACCTCTAATGTGATAATCTATTAAAAATATGTTTAAAAGAATATAAATTTTTAACTGAATTTCAGTTTATCAATGGCTGAAATAAGTTCCAACATATGACTGTCCTTCACATCCTGACTGGCGAAACTGTATTCTTCAAAGTAAAATGCCGGAATTCCATTTTCATTTAAAGGAACTGTCAAATACGGACCGCTTGTTGTTGAATCGGGCGCATAATATGAAATATTTTCACAGCTGTTTGCGACATCTCTTGCATATTGCGCACTGGCTGCCTCCTTAACCGGACTGAAGACAAATGTTTTGAAAGGATATGCTCCAACATTCGAGTGAACATCAATGGCCAGGTCATAATCACCTTTCAGAATTTCAGGATAGACATATTTATAAGCCAGAATCTGTCCGTTTTGCCTTCCCTGACTGTTATCCGATGAGCCGTCACCATAATAGCCTACGTCTTCAGTAACATTGATTATGTAGATGTCATAGCAACAAGTTAAATTGGTCATATTCGGCAATAATTTGACTAATGTGCGATGGGTCTGATACTCCAATGGATGAACTCCAACCACATAGGCTATTTTTTTGCCGTTGGGATTTCCAATATTTCTTATTACTTCAACCGTACCAGGTTCATCTGTTGAATTTGATAGGACTTCATGCGTAGCTGTTGAAGTAGCATTTATCTCAGCATCCCCCTTAAAAAGAGTTTCATTAACGATAAGCATACTGAAAAGAAAAATAACAAGTATCAATATTAAAACTGCAATATGCTCTTTTTTAACCATGAACTTAATTTCAATTTTATAATTTATATAATTATTTAAACATAATAATAATTAGGTGATATTATGGATAACAAAGAAAAAGTTATTGAAGCCTTTAAAAATTCAGATGAACCATTGAACGCTAAAAAAGTTAGTGAACTTTCAGGTGTCGAGAAAAAAGAAGTGGACAAAATCATGAAGGATCTTAAAAAAGACGAAACTATAGTTTCACCTAAAAGATGCTATTGGACATTGGCGGATAAATAATTATTATCCCCCCAATCATCTTCTTTTTTTATTGTAAAATGCAATACATTCAAATTATTTTTTAAATAAATATTTTTGATATTATGGAAATCAGTGCTCTTGAAATGAAAAAATCAATCAAAAAGATATACGAAAGGCTTGATGAGGTCACGCCGGTTGATTTTGACTGCGGCAAATTATGCGGCGAGGTTTGTTGCGTTTATGATGCCGACACTAATCACACAGAAGAGCTTGTCTTATATTTGTTGCCCGGTGAGGAGCTGATGTATGAAGACAGCCCTGAGTTCGAGCTGTATTACATGGATTCATCAGAAATTAGATATCCCCACTCCTGGAAAGACAGCATTTACCTGGTCAAATGCGTTAACCCGCCAAAATGTGACAGGTCCATCAGGCCGATACAATGCAGAACTTTCCCGTTAGTTCCCCATATATCAAAAAATGGCGAATTCCATCTTATCTTAGATGAAACAGAATTTCCCTATGAATGTCCAATTTTGCGAGATCATATTAAATTGAATGATGACTTTATCAAAGTTACTTATGAAGTATGGGAAATGCTAATCAGAAATCCTCTGGTTTATGATTTGGTTGATATGGACTCCAAGGACCGTGAAAAGAGAACATCCTCATATAAAATAGTGATTTAAATATCATTAGACACATAGTATTATCATGCTTAAGAAAATTCTAATTTTTTTATTTTCACTTTTAATCGTAATTAATGTTGCAAATGCCGTTGACAGCTCAAACTGGACCGAAGTCAGTGTAGGATATGAAGAATTCAAAATTCCTCCACAATACGAAAATCCCTATTCAAGCGACTTTAACATGTATGAGTTTGATGAGGATATCGATGAATTTACAATCAGATTTGTCAATCCCCAAATTATGAGCTTATACGGATATTTTCTAGAGCACAATAGCTATGCAGAAAAGGTTAATGTTTCAGGCCATGATGCCATTCATTTCATGAGCTATGACCGCCATGACGGTACAAACAACTCAAAACTATGGTTTTCAGCCGGCGAAGAATTCTACTACATAACCTGGAGAGGCAGTGAAATAACACCTACTATTGAAGAGATTGTAAAAAGCGCATCACCATCAAAATACAATCACACAGAGTTCTATTCCATTTTGGATAATGAGTATAAGAACTATCAGATTGTCAATGCAATCGAATCTCAAAGGTCCGATTATCCGTCAAGCGGCAGCGGCTCTCACACATTCGTTTCATTGGGAACAGGCGGAATCAATTTTGGAGTTATGACTTAATTTATATTTTTTTGAAATTTTTAAACTAACAATCGTTAGTTTTATATATGCTACCCATAAAATTATAACTAACAAGTGTTAGTTGATGATGATATGACAACGAAAGAAAAGATATTTGACGTTTCAATTGATTTATTTTCACAATATGGCTATGATGGTGTGTCAATTCGCCAAATTGCAGGTGAAGTTGGAATTAAGGAAAGTTCCATCTATAATCATTACCCTAGTAAGGAATCTATTATAGATGAGATACTGAACTATTATATTCAGGAAATGACCAAAGAGGAGATTCCTCTTGCACAGGCAAGCAAAAATCTGGATGTCAGTTTCGAGTACTTCTATAAGGCAGGTTTAGATTTGTATATCTCAAAGCTAAGTGAAGATAAAATGATGAAAATAACAAGAATAATCCTGATTGAATCATACCACAATGAAAAAATCAAAGATTTTGTAAAAGTGGCTATTATCGAACATGCAATCAGGGGATGGAGTGAGCTGTTTGATTTAATGAAGGAAAAAAATCTTATCAATAATGATTATGAATCCGTGCAACTGGCCAGATCATTTTATTACTATGGATTATTCCTGCTAATCGAACACTTCATTATTAATTATCCTGAAGATGATGAAGAATTTTTAGCCACATTGGCAAAAAAAAGCCAGCAGCATATGGAACTGATATACAATTCCGTTAAAATTGAGTGAATAACATGAAAATAAGATTGGAAAATGAAAACGATTATCTGGAAGTAGAAAACCTCGTCAGAAATGCCTTTTGGAATATATATCGCCCAGGTGCATGGGAGCATTATATTGTGCACAATTTAAGAGATGACCCCTCCTTTGTAAAGGAATTGGCATATGTGATTAAAAAAGACGATAAAATCATAGGCCACATTAACTATTCCTATGGTACAATAGACTATGATGACGGGAAAAGCGAAAGGGGTTTGATATTGGGTCCGATTTCAATTGATGAAAATTATCAAAATCAGGGATACGGCTCTAAATTAATTAGATATACACTAAACATAATTGAAGATGAAAGTATCCCATTCGTATTTGTAGTTGGAGATGAAAATTATTACAGGAGATTTGGATTTGAAAGCGCATCAAAATACAACATGTTTTTAGAAGGCACAGACCATGACGATGAATGCCCTTTTTTCATGATAAAAATATTTGATAAAGATGAAATCAACTGCAAAGAGGCTACATTTTCAAATCCTGATGTGTTTAATGTATGTGAAAGCGACGTTGATGAATTTGACAAAAAATTTGAATATAAGCAAAAAAAGGTCCAAGAAGGACAGTTAAGCGAGATGAAACAATGAAATATCTGATAATTAACGGTTCACCAAGAAAGAAAAATACCTGGAATATGGTTAAACAGGCACAAAGCAATTTAGAAGGAGAATTCGAAGAGATACAGTTAATGAAAGAAAAAATACCAATGTGCAATGGATGCTGTAACTGTATCTTTGAATCAGAAACAAAATGCCCGCACTTTGATAAAATGAATCCGATTGTTGAGAAAATTAAAGACTGTGACGCTTTGATTATTGCTTCTCCGGTATATGCAATGAACGTAACCGGACTTTTAAAAAATTTCTTTGACCATACTGCCTATTTCTACCACAGGCCGGCATTTTTTGACAAGAAAGCATTGATACTTGTCTCAACTGCCGGAGCCGGAGAAAAAAAAGTTGCAAATTACATTGATGAAACTCTAAGACACTGGGGATTTAACAGAATATATAAAGCAACCGTCAAATGTGGTGGAAAGGAAGAATTGGAGACAAAAGATATTGATAAAGCTTCTCGAAAATTCAGCGATGATGTGAAATCGAAAAAACTGCATTCCCCAAAGATAGGCGATTTGATTTTTTACAATGTTTGGAGAGCACTTGCAGCATCCAATGACCCGATTAAGGCAGATAAACTATATTGGGAAAGCAGCGGTTTGATAAATCATGAATTTTCACCAATTGTGAAACTTAATTTCATTAAAAAAATCTTTGCAAAAGTAATGTACTATATACTAAAAAGAGTTATGAAATGATACTACAATTTCCAATCGATTTCATCTACACCGTTTCGGCTTAGAAATTCATTTGCCCTCTTAAAATGATTGGATCCTAAAAAACCCCTTCTTGCAGAAAAAGGAGACGGGTGGGATGTTATCAACACCAGATGATTTGGATTTGTAATTAACTCTTTTTTCTTTTCTGCCTGTTTTCCCCAAAGCAGAAACACAATCGGTTGGGTTTGACTGTTCAATATTTTAATAACATTATCCGTAAATGTTTGCCATCCGCATTTGCTGTGAGAATTTGCATTTCCCTGCTCAACTGTCAATACTGTATTCAGCAGAAATACTCCCTGGCATGCCCATTTTTCAAGACATCCTGACTCAGGAATCTGATAGCCATACTCATCATTAATTTCCTTAAAGATATTTTTAAGGGACCTTGGGATTGGACGGCCTTCAGGTGTAGAAAAGGCAAGCCCATGAGCCTGGCCCTTTTCATGATATGGATCCTGGCCCAATATTACCACTTTAACGTTGCCCAATGGGGTTAACTTAAAAGCATTGAAAATTTCTTCATAGGGAGGATAAATCGTTTTTGTGCGGTATTCATCATCTACAAATTTTTTGACTTTTAAAAAGTAGTCCTTATTGAATTCTTCTTCAAGTGCAGCGTCCCAATCGTTACCTATCATGAAAATGATTTTGTTATTGAAAGTATATATTTTTTCTTCATTTTGACTATGCAATTTAAATTAAATAACGATTAATTAAATTGATAATTGATTAACATCTATAAATTTAACAATATCCAAATATATTTTATTAATATCAAAGTTAAAAATATAATTTAAATGAAAAGCAGATGTAGATAAAACAATTAAATTATGGCAAATTTAACATTTTTTTAACAATCGACCTTCAGCCAATTTCATATAAAAACTCAAAATGCTCAATGCCATCTTCAAGATAGCAGTCTGAAACTTTCCTGAAGCCCAAACTCTGATAGAATTCACTAAGATACGCCTGTCCTGAAAGCTTTATCCTGGATTTGCCAAAATCTTCAATTATAAAATCAATAGCTTTCTTCATCATCTCACGTGAAATCCCCTGACCCCTATGGGACTGTTCAACAATGACTCTTCCAATGGCCATGTCCTCATACGAAACGTTTTCAGGAAGAATTCGCAATACCGCGATGACTTCATCACCATCCTGTAAAAACAGATGAAAAGCCAGCTTATCCTTGTCATCCAAATCCTGATAGACGCAATCCTGTTCTACAACGAAGACTTCTGATCTTAACTTTAAAATTTCATACAGCTCATAGACACTGAGTTCATCAAATTTTTTTAGTTTCCAATCCATAATATCATTTTTCTTTAACTACCTTGCCGGTCATATGGTCAATTGTTATTTCAAAAACTTCAGTCCTATCCAGCAATCTGTCAATCTCATCCTGAGTTTCTTCAGGTGTCGGGAAAAACTTGTTTCCAAGATGAGTCAGCTTATCGATTTTTTCCCCATCATCGCATAAAATGGTGATTCTTCCGAATACCACCACGCTTCTGAATGTATACCACCAGCTGTCCTTTTCTTTGACACCCTTATCCAGTACACAGTATGAGACTTTAGAATGTTTTTTGATTGCATCAATCTTATGGCCTGTTTTTGCTCCGTGAAAATAGATTTTACCGTCCACATAAACATGACTCATAGGAACTGTATAGGGATAATCATCATCGCCCAAAACAGCTAAAACTCCACGAGGTTCATTAGTTAAAATATCAATGCATTCCTCATTTGATAACTGCTGTCCAAGACGTCTCATTTTTCTAAACATGCTTTATTATATGATAAAACTTTTAAAAATATTTTATTATCCTACTATTAAAAACAATATTTAACTACATTAAAATATATACTAAAAACAAGTATTAGAAATTTTTAAATGAGGAATTATAATGAATAAGTTAGCGTTTAGAGATGCAACACGTGAAGATGTTGGCTTAATTTTGGAATTCATCAAAAAGCTTGCAGATTACGAAAAAAGATTGGATGAAGTTATTGCAACAGAAGATGAACTGGAAAAATGGATTTTTGATAAACATCAGGCCGAAGTTATATTCGCACTTGAAGATGGAAATGAGATTGGATTTGCATTATTCTTCTTAAGCTTTTCAACCTATATCTCAAATGTCAACCTTCATCTGGAAGACCTTTTCATTGATCCGGAATATCGGGGAAAAGGCTATGGTAAAGCACTCCTTAAAAAACTTGCCAAAATCGTAGTTGAAAGGGGATACGGCAGGTTTGAATGGACATGCCTTTCATGGAATAAACCCAGCATTGACTTTTATCTTTCACTTGGAGCAGAGCAAAAAGACTGGAACGTATTCCACCTTACAGGAGATAACCTAAAAAAGCTTGCCGAAGATTAATTGATTTCCTTTAATCTTTGCATCAGCTTATTTTTTATTTTATTATTGCCGTCAATTTTTTGTACAGCCAATTTTAGAACTTTAATCTCATTATCTGTATCGTTATTGTTTTTATAAATGTTGGCCAATCCTTCATATGCCTCAGCATTTTCCGGCTGAATCACCAATACCTTTTCATACAGTTCAATGGAATTTGTCTTTTTGGCTTGTTTCAATAAATTGGAAACCTCTTTGGTTAAATCAACTTCCTTTTGCATATTTTTGCTTAACTTTTTAGCTTCCTTTGTGTCCTGTTTGTCAAGAATGTCGAAAATTTCATTAGCTTCATTTTTATCGAAGCCATCCTTAACTTCCCTTTTAGTTTTTTCATCTGATTTTTTATTAAAAACTTTGTCCAGTAATCCCATAAAATATATTATGTCTGTTTACTATTAAATAATATTAACACTTTTAAAATGTGGTTTGAATGGAAGATAAAAAAGAATTGAAACTAGAAACCAAATGCTATGACGCCAATGAATACGGATATCTTTATGGATTAAACCAAAAAATACCTGATGAAGATTTTGAAAAGGTCAAATCATATATGAGGGACTTCAGACGAAAGGACTTTGTCGATGGCATCATCAAAGTTACAGGAAGGCCTGAAGGATATAGGTGCCTTGAAAAGGACGTTGCAAAAGTTGAAGAGATTCTTGGAATAGAAAACACTCTTGAAAAAAGACAAAACAAAATTAAAAAAGCGTTTGAAGACCCTATAGCCAAAGCAAATCTTAAGGATAATGCATATAACTGGTTAAATATATTGTTTAAGAAAACCGGAACCCATCCTAAACAGGACCTCTCAAGACTGGCAGTTCATTCAACTAAGATTTATGACCCTGCAGACAGCTTTAAGAATGGTGCTGAATACGGTGAAGGGGAACTGTTCATTTATACCCCCCACGGAATGTGGTATATTATTAACAACTGCGGCGAGTATAGCGACACTTCAATCAACAATGTGGAAACCGATGCAGGCGGCGCCATAGGATATAGGCTGATGTATGACGACACTGTCGATACTCTGATTAGAATATATACTGAGGAAAATGAGTATAGTGGTGAAAAGCTATTCTAATCCTCAAATTCCTTTTCAAGCAGAATCGTTACAGGACCGTTGTTCAATAAGCTAACTTTCATGTATGCTCCGAATTCACCTGTTTCAACATCAACACTCTCAGAGCACTGATTTGTAAAATAGTCAAATAATTCAGTTGCATCTTCAGGGTTTAGAGCCTTGTGAAATGATGGTCTGTTCTTTTTGGTTGAACCATATAATGTGAATTGAGGAACAAGCAACAGTTTGCCTCCAATATCTTTTACAGACTTGTTCATCCTCCCGTTTTCATCTTGAAAGATTCTTAATTTTACAAGTTTTTTTGCAAGATAGTCTGCCTCTTTGGCAGTATCATTAACACCAAATCCAACCAAAACCATTAATCCTTCACCAATCTCGCCGACTATTTCACCATCGACTTCAACGCTTGCATCTGTAACTCTCTGAACAACTAATTTCATAAGATATACTATAAATTTTGATTTAAATAAATTTTTTTAAAAAAAAGAGAAGAATGATTTTGGTTAATCATTCTATAGAATTGATATTATCGCAAAAATTATGAATATTAAAATTAAACAACCGCAGCAATTAGCCCAATTGGAATCATTGTCTTTGTTTGCTGTAGTGGCAGACCCGCTTGAAGTGGTGGTTGCACTTATCTGTGGAGTATCATTTTTTTCATATACCTCAATAAGCTTTAAGGCCACCATTATTGACCTTACTAACGCTATAAACGCTGCTAGAAGTAACAACCATATATAATAAAGTACCATTATTCTTGCAGGAAACATACTGCAAGCTATGAAATAAAAAAGCCAAGGTATTTCATATGTAATTCCCTCTATAATCCAGTTTTTGTTTGATGCCTTTAATCCTATGTAGATAAAACCAAATCCTGGAAATATAAATGTGAATGGGAACAATACCCACCATGATTTTTTAATTTTTTCAAATGTATTCATAATCATCAATACTTATTCAATTGCACCTGTATTTTTAGTTTCGATTTTTTCAACCACTTTTTGACCTTCATCAGCCATGTCACTGAACATAAGTATTGTTTCCTTCATTTTAGGAAGAGCCTGTTCCTTATAGGTACTTACATCTTCAATGGCAGAAAGTGCTTCTGCAAAGGAAGCCTTTAAAACATCAGGAGAAATCATAGCCTCGGCACTGTGCTTTTGGATTTCACTTCCTTGCTCTTTAAGCATGTGGGAAGTTGATTCTATAATGCTTTCAGTAGTGGAATTTAGAATATTAATCTTATCCATTACAATTTTTTGATCATATAATGCACTAGCAACCATTACACCGGTTCTTAATGCGGATACTGTTACGTTTTTAGCCCTGTTGACTCCACGGATTAATTCCTTGTTGTTTCTTCTAATAACATTTAGTGAAACAATACCTTGCTGGTTTACAACAATCATTTGCTGCATGTCCATTATCCTTTGCCTGAGCGGGAATAAAATCTCTTCACGAACAAATGCAATCTTTTCCGGTTCAACCCCGTCGATTTCGGCCTGTTGGATTTGCATTTCGATGGATTCATCCATGCTTTTTCCCAGTTCAATATCTGCAAGAAGCTTATTTGTAACTTCCCTCAAGTAGTTTTCTTCATTTAACAAGGTAACATTATCATTTTGCAATACTTTGCCGCTGTGGTCCAATGATTCTATAATGTTTGATATAGCTGTTTCCGCCTTTTCATATTTCGCGAAGTATTTGCGGACAGGATTCATCAGGTCTCCTAAAAAGCCTTTTTTAGTGAAGTCCACTTTACTTGGATCCAAATCTTTCATCTGCCTGTCAAGTTCAGAAAGTTTATCTCCAATATTTTCAGCTTCCTTGCCGCCTTTGTTTATATCCGCAAATCGGGTAGCTAAAAGTTCATTTCTAGAAGCGGATTTAGACATGTCATCTAAACCGAAGCTTTCTAAAGGTCTTAAAATTCCTTCTCTTTCAGTTGGATTATTTAAATCAGCTTCAAAAATTGCAACAGCATTTTCACTAGCTTTATCTTTAAGATTGGAATTTTCTAATTTTTCTTCTTCCTCTTTAAGAGTAGTTTCAACATCTTTTTTTATTTCATCAACATCCAATGAAAATTCAGCCATTCTATCACCTTTATTTTGTTTCATTAATTTCTGGTTTATCAAAATTCAATGTATTCTTATCCATTTTTGCAGAACATTGTTTAATAACTGTTCCATCTCTAATTATTTCAACTTTAACAGAATCAACATCAATATATTTATAAGAAGTATGATAACCTACTGAAATAGGATAATCTGTTTCATAATAAACATTTGATAGAGATTCAATTTCATGACCCAAATCAGTATTATTTTCATCCAAATACGTTGTTTTAACAATATAATCATTTTTATTGGAAGGCACTTTTTGGAACAACACTTCTACCCAATAGAAGTAATCTTTATTCTCATCACTATAATAACCATTAATATCGCTAATGGTCAATGAAAATTCACCGGCTTCCCTACTTAAATCATCACCCGCATTAGCCTGACTGTTATTGCCCGTCATTGAAAATATTAAAATACCGCCTACAATAAGCACAACAAAAATCAGTGCAAGAAATATTTTTCCGTTTGAAAATATGTCTGATTTTCTTGAATCATTGTTAATGTCGTATCCGCAAGACAGACAGAAATTTGATTCATCAGGTATTTCCTTTCCACATTTCGGGCAGCGTTTTGTCATTTCAATCACTCATACTCCTTAACGGAATCAATCAAGTTTTCCATATCATCTATCAGATTTTTAACATCATCATGTGATTTTTCATCTGAACTTATATTGATTACAAGTTCATTGGTTAAATCCTCTATCTGGTCAATGATTGATTTTAAGGTACCAATCTTATTTTCAAGTTCACTTTCAACTCTTGGAGTGTCCTCAACGGCCAATTTAGCAATATTCAATGCGCCATCCGCCTCACTATAAAACAGATCGTGTGACTTATCAATTGTCGCCATGAATCTATCATATGTGATTTGAGGAGGTTTAAAACGTTTTTCAATTAAGCCCCTGACAGTTTCCTCTTTTTCGTCAAATATGTCCCTTAACTCTTCAACTTCCTTAGTGTATTTTTTAAGAGATTCCAAACCTTCATCAGGACTTGCAATTCCTTGGCTTCGAGTGGTTTTAACTGTCTTAGATTTGCCAGTTTTACTTGAGCTTTTGCTTACATACTGTTTTAAGTTAAAGATATAATATAAATAAAGCAATGGAATAATAGCCAATATCAAGACTAAAAACATTGCAAGACCATTTCCTCCATAAAAGACAGGAATTGCCATACAGACTAAAATCGTATAATATAATCCCAATACATAGGGAACGGAATCATTGATAATCAAAACATCAGAGTTGCTGCCAACGCCCCTCTGAAGCCTGATTTTAGCAGCTTCCCGAGACTCAGGAGCATATTCCAATATTTCTTCCTCACTTAAAATATTTGGATCAGGTTCGATGATGAATTTTAAATCGGAAAGTGTTTCAATACAGTTTATTTGACTTCCCTTAATATCATAAACCTTTAAATCATCGTATTTTAAGGGAGATTTTAATTTATCTATTTCACCAGTTTTTGAGTTTTCAATAGCCATTGCAATTCTCCAATGAAAATATATTTAGATATATTTATATTAATGTTTTTAAATATTTGTATTTAAATTGTTAATACATTGAAAGATTTACCCGGTGATTTAATGGAATTCATTGATTTATTGCTCAAAAGAAGAAGTGTTCGTAAATACAGCGGAGAAGATGTTTTAAGAAAGGATTTGGACAAAATATTGCAGGCAGGGCTTTTGGCTCCAACCAGCAGAAACAGAAAACCATGCAATTTTTTAATTGTGGAAAATAAAGAAACCCTCAAAAAACTATCCAAATCTAAAAAGACAGGGGCTGAAATGTTGGCAAATTCAAGCAAGGCAATAGTTGTGGTTGCAAATACTTTAATTTCAGACACCTGGATTGAGGACTCTTCAATAGCCCTCGGTTATATGCATCTGATGGCTGCAAGCCTGGATGTCGGCAGCTGTTGGGTTCAAATTCACCTAAGGCAAACTGCCGATGGTGAAGATTCCGAAAAAGTAGTTAAAGACATTATTGGCGTTGATGACTATTTCAGAGTTGTCGGAATACTTGCACTAGGAATGCCTGAAGGTGAAGTCAAGCCGCATACCCTTGAAGATATGGATAAAAGTAGAATTCACTTTTTGGTGTAATTTTACTTTCTAATCTTCTTTTAGTTCATTTAAAACAAAATCAGTTGTTTCTTTAACAACATTAGCAGCTTCAAAAAACTTTTCCTTTTCATAATCGTTCATATGAATTGGCACAATCATGGCTATTCCCTTTTTCGATAAAACAACCGGAACACCTAATGAAACATCACTGACACCCTCAATTTGACCATCAAGATAAGTGCTTACAGTTAAAATCTTATGGCTATCAGTAATGACTGTGGAAATTAAGTTTGAAATTGCAAATGCCGGACCATATTCCGTAGCGCCTTTCTTACTGATAATGGTATTTCCTGCATTCTTAAGCCTTTTGATAAGTCTCATTACATCAATATCAACTTCTCGAATAAAATACTTTAAAGGAATACCTCCTATTGTTGTCGAACTTAAAAGCGGAACCATATGGTCTCCATGTTCGCCAATAACCCTGGTATGAACCTCTGAACTGTTAATGTTTAAATAGTTGGATATATATGCTTTTAATCTTAAAGAATCCAAGTGGTTGCCGATTCCGATAACTCTCTTTTTATCAAAACCGGAATATTCCAATGCCACTGTTGTCATTATATCAACTGGATTAGTTGCAACCAAGATGATTGAATCCGGCGCGTGAAGAGCTATTTGTTTTGCATAAGCCCTCACTATTTTTGCATTCGGAAGAGCTAAATCACGTCTGTTCATTCCTTCTTGTCTTGGAGTGCCCGCAGCAATTAATACAATAGCAGAACCATGAATATCATTAAAATCAGAAGTAGGAGTTAATGTACAGTCAATATCCTCCGCAGCCAAAGCATCATACATATCGAATGTTTCACCTCTGGCTTTTTCCACACTTTGAGGCCTTGCATATAAAACTATCTCATCAACTGTATCGGCTCTTGCTAATGTAAATGCGACATTCTTTCCTATAATACCAGTTGATCCTAAAATACTTACCTTTACCATATTTTTAATTTGTAAATTATTCTATAAAAAACTTTAATAAAATTTCAATTATTTACTATTAGAAAACATTTTTCTAATAATGAAAAAATAAACTCCATATAAAAATTATTGAGAAAAAATAAACAAAATAATTAAATATTATAAAAGCATTAACTAAATTTAACAAGTTTATAGGAGAAAAAAATTATGGATTACATTCTCGTTCTTGCTAAAGTATATCCTAAATCAGGTTGTAAAGATACAGTCATTGAATTGTCAGATGATTTGATAGAAAATACTCTTTGTGAAGAAGGAAATATTGATTATCAGTTGTTGAAATCTTTAAATGACAATACATTAACATTTATTGAAAAATGGCAATCATTGGATGCGTTGAAAGAACATATGGCCTCATCTCACTTCCAATTGTTTGGCAGTGAAACCGAAGATTTCGTGGAAAAGATGGATATTCAAGTTATAGGTGCTGAAGATTTAAACCTATAATCTCCCTATTTTTTAATCTATTACTTTTTTTAAAGCGTTTGAAGCTGCTTTTGAAAGCAAATCATTTTCATATAATTCTCTTATCTCTTCTTTTGCAAACCATTTAAAATCGTCATGTTCCTCACTTATATTGACTTCATCAATTTCAGCAGTTACTTTCATGATGAGCTGTATGGATTTTACCTGCTCATTTGTCTTGCATGCAGTATAGTCATTCTGAATAGCATTAAAAAGGGACTCGATTGTAATTTCAAGACCTGTCTCTTCTAAAAATTCTCTTCTAAGTGCATCGTCAAAAAATTCTCCTTTTTTGACCTTGCCTCCCGGAATTTCCCATTTGTTTGCATCGTGGCCGGATTTTGATCTTACTTTAAGAAGCAAAATCTTATCATCCGCTTCACAGATTCCCCGAACGGACAATCCCCACATGTCTTTTCTCATAAAACAACCTATCTTAAAATATTTTATCAATATATTTGAAAATTAGTTTACAGTAATGCAGTCATTTGGACAAATCGCCATGCATACCTTACAGCTTTTACAAACCTGAGGGTCCCTGACAGATGAAATGCCATCTACAATAATAAGCACATTATTGGGACATGCAATAGAGCATTTCTCACATCCCCCACAATCATCAGTATTGATATCAATGTGAGATTCAACAACTTCTTCAGTTTTGTCTTCCTTATTTCTTCTAAAAAAAGAACCTAAACCCATTTTAATCAAAAAAAATTAAAAAAAAAAGTTTTAAGTTAATTTAAAACTTTTTGCCAAGTTCATATGCTTCTTTCAATTTATCAGCTTGCTCTTCTGCAACAATTCCAGCAGGTCCGGCGCTTCCTGCATCCACATGACCGATAACCTCATATCCCATGAAGGTAAACGGTGAAAATTTAGTCAATTCAATGTAGTCTGCATATGTTCCTTCAGGTTGGTTTTCAGTGAAAATTAAAGCGGCCTTTCCGGATAAGCTTTTATCTGGATTTTGACCAATACTATAGAATCTGTCAATTATTAACTTGCCCTGAGCAGACATTTGACCATAATAAATTGGAGTTGCAAATATTACGCCATCTGCAGCAACCAAATCATTTAAAATCTTGTTTCCGTCATCATCACGGACACATTCCGGATGTTCAGCACAGTACATGCATGCTTTACATGGGGCGATGTCTTCACCTTCAAGGTAGTATTTGACTACTTCTCCGCCATTTTCCTCAATTCCCTTAATCATTTCATCCATCAATACATCACAATTTCCGCCTTTACGTGGACTAGCTTGAAGTGCTATAATTTTCATTTATTTCTCTCCAAATAATTTGATAATAATAGTTTATCTAAAAAAATATATAAATATTATTTTAATGATTAAATTAATTATATATACTTAAAAATCAAATAAAGTAATAAGGTGAAGATTTATGAAAAAGCTATATGCTTTACTTATAATTCTAATTGTTATTTATGTAGGTATCAATGTTGGTGTTAACGGATTTAATATTACTTCCCCACAAACAAATGAAACTGTAGTTAGTGAAAATGCATTTCCAAGTCTTGATAGCAACTTTACAATGATCCCAATAAATAATACTTCCGCTAGATATGTTGATAACAATACCGGTGTAAATATTCTTGTTCAAACAATTAACCCCACAGAGAATCTTTCAACAATCTATAATAATTTAGCTAACGGAAGCTCCTATACTTCCAGCCAGCAAATTGATCAGAATGGAGTAACTGCTTATTTCTTATATCAAGAGGGTCTTGAAAGTTACAATACTGACATCTATTTCAATAAGAATGGTCAAAGTTACAAGATTAGTGGATACAACACAACTTATGAAAACAGTGACTATTTCATTAACCATTGTAAACAGATTATTGATACAATTTAATAAAATTAATTTAATGAGAGTTTAATCTCTCAAAACCTATTTTTTTAACTTCAAAAATTATTTTAAAAACTTTTTACAAAAACTATTTTATGAAATTATCAAAATCAAAAGTTAATTCATATCTCAAGTGTCCTTTAGAGTTTAAATTTCAGTATATTGATGAGATCGAAGTTCCTGAAAACAAATATATGGCTCTTGGAAGTGATGTCCATTTGATTGCTGAGAAGTTTACAGAAAAGTTCGGTGATGACATTTGCGATATTGACACATACAACGAACTTTTAAAAATCGCCCATGATTTGGATATGGAGTATGATTTAACAGCACATATTGATAATTTAAGCACATTTTTTGATGAGATGTTTGTTGAAAATGATTATTCCCTATTTTCAAATGAAGAATATTTGCTTGACGAAGAAAACAGATTCTCTGGAATCTGTGATATTATTTTGGAAGATGAAAACAATGAACTGGTGGTCATTGACTATAAAACCGGCAGATCAAGCTCATTTTCAAAATATCGTCTGGAATTATGTTATTATAAGCTCCTTGTTGAAAATGTATATGACAGAAAGGTTTCTGCAGTAGGGATATTCTTTACAAAAAATGGAAAATTAAGGCTATTGGACGTTTGTGATGAGGACAATAAACGCAAATACCTGAATCAAAATGAAATCAATGAAGCTGTTGACACATTGCGTAAAGTCAGAAAGGACATCAACAATGGGATATTTCCTCGTCGAAGGCAATTCCTATGTAAATACTGCACCTATAGCGATCTTTGTGATGAATATTGAATCTGAAATTATTTACTTGAGACTATTAATTTCATCTATGATTTCTTGAACGTCTTCATCTTGCTTAAACTGATTTAAATAATTCAGACATATTTCAATTCCAGGCAAATTGTCATTTTCATAAAAATACCTTTCAAAATCAGTATAATCAATGCAGCTCATGTTAAATTCCTCATAATAGTTAAGGGGATGATTGAACAAGAAATCATAACCCTCTTCAGTGATTTCATCAGTGAAATAGCCATTATCATTTAAAAACTCATTAATTTTAACCCAATCTATGTTATATGTATTTTCAATGGTTAAAACAGCATAATCAAATTCTATTCCTTCATTGATTAACCTTAAAAACTTATAAGCAACATATCTTATATCCTCTTTAAAATCAGAATTCTGATACTTGATAGTTTCAGACAAGCTGTCAAACATTTCATCTGGATTATATTTTAAGTTTATTCCACAGAAATGGCAAAACTTATCATGATTATCAACTGGCATATTACAGTATTGGCAAACATCACTATGTGATTTAATGGCAGGTTCAGTTGGTTTTTCAAATAGATAAGCCAATCTTATTAACAGTGAATCATTTAAAATCATTCCAGCTTCATATTCCTCTTTGATTTGCTGTTTGATTTTCAATGCATCATCAAAAGTTACATGCGCATCATCAATTAACGATTCGAGATAGGGTGACAACTCATCGTCAGACCCTATAATTTCCTCAAGGGTATATGACTTTAAGGAAAGCTTTCCCTCAAGGTCCAAAACAATTTTCATCAGTTTTTCTTCATCGCTAAACACTTCTTTAATTTTTGAGAGATATTCCCCGTCAATAGATTTTCTTTTCTCCAAACAGTCATAATGATTTATATCGTAATTCAAAGGAGAACTATAAGCAATTAAAGATTTTTCCAAATCTAGAAAATGAATGCTGGCACAGGTATTCAAATCATAAAAATGGGTTGATAATTCCTCTTTTGAATCATAATCAGCGTTTGATATGACATGCTCACCGGGAACAATGAATTCTATTGAACTTGCAACAATATCCCTGCAAATATATTCAGCATAACCATATTTAATTAAAAGTTCAACAATTAATCTTGTTGGCTCCACAATACTCGGCTTATTGTGTTCAACCATTGTTTTTTCGAGTTCCGATAAAAATAGCCTGTTTCCTCTAAATTGAGGCATTACATAGATATTGTTTAAGGCAGCAGTTATAAATTCTCTTGAAAAATCATATGAGCAAAAACCAACAACCCTATTGTCATAGACTATCTCTTTAAATAAACTGCAGTTAGGACTTTTGACATTTAATCCTTCTTCATACATGGATTTCAGAATATAATCATAATTTTCTTTTAAAATATCTAAAACATCAAAATTATTTTCACTTAGATAGATTTTCTGAATATTGTCTTTTCTAAGTAAAAATTCAAAATTATCCATGTAGCATACCCCAAATATTACTTGAAATAATATTTAAATTAACTATATTTAAATTATTCTATTATAGAAAGTTGTTTAGGTTAAAAAAATAATATAATTTGAGTTATCCAAAAAAATATATTCTTAAAGCTATAAATCAATTAATATGAACATTTTAATAGTTGGAGCAGGAGCTGTAGGAATTGGTCTTGCAACATCCGTGAAATCACAGGGCGCAAACATTTCAATTTTTGCAAGAGGAAAAACAGCCACTGCAATTAAGGAAAATGGAATTGAAAGATGCGGACTGTTTACACATTACCGTTTTGATAGTAAAGATATTAATGTATACGAAGATTACGAAAGCATAAAAAGTGATTCATTTGACTATATTTTCATTACAAGCAAAACAACTGCAAATGAAGAAATTGCTCATAATCTAAATGAAAATAAAAGAATATTAAAGGAAAACGGAAAAATAATTATTTTCCAAAACGGATTTGGAAACGATGAATATTATCTGAAATACTTTTCCAAAAAGGAAGTCTTCTCAGCCCGTGTGATTACAGGCTTTACACGTCCTCAAAGAAATATCAGTGAAGTGACAGTATATACCGAACCTATTTTAATTGGATCTCTGCAGCATGAAAATCCGAAATGTCTTCAGGAAATAGCTGACATGATAACCAATTCAGGAATCAGATGTGAACTCACTAACGAATTGGACAGATACTTATGGGCAAAAATGCTTTATAACTGTGCACTCAATCCTTTGGGAGCCATACTTGACGTAAACTATGGAAAATTAACCGAAAACGAATATTCAAAACAGATAATGGACAATATAATAGATGAAATATTTGATGTCATCAAGGCATCAGGATACTCAACACTTTGGAATACGGCAAATGAGTACAAAGAGGTATTCTATTCAAAGCTAGTTCCGGATACATATGGACATTACTCATCAACACACCAAGATATCCAAAGGGAAATTAAAACCGAAATTGAATCTCTGAATGGTAAGGTTATAGAACTGGGAGAAAAAAATAATGTTGATGTCAGTACAAATAGAATCATCTATAATCTAATCAAATCTATTGAAAATGAGTTTAAATAACCAATATTATACTAAACCTTTATATATGTTGAAAATTAAAATAGTATTGTTCATATTGTTATATACTATTTTTTTATAATATGAACAATGGTGATGGTTGAAATGAGCATTCGTTTGTATTCCTTTAGTGGTGTTTAGGAAGAGAATGTTCATTTGTTTTTAAAACTTATTTTATAATTATATTTCAGTGATATTATGAGCGAACTTAAAGAATTAGTGGAAAAATTTATTGAAATTGATGACGATTTGAATGAAAAAATCGAAAATGCTTTGGATGAAAATGATGAACTCGACGACTCCTTTGAAGATGATAACAAGGAACAACTTGAACAGTTAGGTGAAATCTACCATGAAATCGAACACCAAGTATTCCATGAAGAATTCATCGTCGTATTGAATGCGAACAGTGAAGATAAGGAAATTGTAGCATTAATCATTAGTGAAGAAGATGAAGAAAAAGAAGAATTTGTCATTCCTGTTTATACTGATGAAGCGGAAGCTGATGAAGCTATTGAAGTTTTTAAAGAGCAATTCGGAGAAAATGAATTTATCTGCGATAAGCAAATAGGCAATGAAATCATTAGCGATTATGCTGAAGATGAAGGATTT
Source organism: Methanobrevibacter sp. (assembly GCF_017431965.1). Classification (GTDB taxonomy): domain Archaea; phylum Methanobacteriota; class Methanobacteria; order Methanobacteriales; family Methanobacteriaceae; genus Methanocatella. Next base: position 27,496 of record NZ_JAFRKB010000049.1, read on the forward strand.
ATTGGCCTTGCAATCAATGCACCACAATGGGATTTCGTTATCGGTGGTGAAGACGTTCACGATTGTTGTGAGTAAATATGAACCCTAAAGATTATGAAGATTATCAAAAAAACAATGTGAAAGCTTCCAAAAGCCAGCTTAAAGACTATATCCAAATCTATGCGGATATGGCTAAAAAGCTTAAAACCGAAGATGCAGTTGAGCTTGAAGCTGTTAAGGCAAACATCAAAAATACATATCCCAAAGAGATTTACTTTACTTTGGTTGATGAAATAGACAGACCAGTTAAACTAACTCTAACTGAGGCAAGCAAGGAATATATCATCCCAATATTTACAGACATTAGGGAATATGCTGTTGGAAGCGCTAAAATATCTGGCTTATTTTTAGATAAATTGGAAATGAAAGTTTTAACTCCAGAGGATATTTCTAAAATGGCTGATGAGGATGAGCATTTCCAAGGTTTTGTAATAAATCCGCATTCACAAAACTTCAATATGGACAGAAACGGAAATTTTTAGAATTCATTATCTTTTAGATGCTATAATCATTCTTGGCATATGGTGCAAAGGCAATTCTATTTTTAAATCCAAAGACTTAATTAAGGCTTCTGCACCAACTCTTGAATTAGGCATGAATTCATAAGTTGTCTTTGGAACAATGATCAAACCGCCTACTTTAACTTTATCCAAGATTTCCAAAAATATACTTACAGTACCATAATCCTGTATATCTAATAAACTTTTGTTTAAATTAACAATGACACAATCAAATTTTCCGTTAAGCTCTTTTATATTTTCAGGACTCACTTGCAATATATTTAAATCTTCAAACACATTGTCTGTAACCAATAATCCTGTTCCATATGTAGTAGCCTGATTACATAGAGATTCAATGTCCCTATAAATTTCATCCTGCTCAACAGGAATTTCGTTGTCATCTTCTTCACTCAATACCAATTGAAAGGCTTTTCTTTCAATATCACGTAAAAGATTAACATCTTTATAAACCTGATATGGATCTTCATGAACTAAATAAACATCCCCACAGCTTGTTTCCAGGTCTTGTGTTTTTAAAAATGGTTGAACCTCGGTTATTTGAGTAATCATGGTTTTATAATGACTTTTTAATTTGGTGCTGATATTTTCAATTGGTGCAGACTTGGCAATCATATCCTTTGGAACAATGAAAGATTTGATGACCCCCTTGGCAAATAGCTCATATTTCTTTTTTCGTTCATGATTAAATTTATCCGGATTTAAATAGGAATCCAGACAACTGTCGGTTTCATGCTGACCGGAAATCTTATCTAAAAAATTTGCCTCCAAATTACCTCCATGCGGCCTGCAATTCACCTCAATTAAAACAGGCCCATTTTCATCAACCATATACTCTCCATGAACTGGACCATATTGAATTCCTAAAGCATCGCAAACATCATATGCATATTCTACAAGTTCTGATTCGCCAAGAGACAATTCATCAACAGTTTCATCATAATCATAAATATGGCCCCCTTCAGATGTATTTACCTTATTATACTTCCAGATTGTAGTTACACGATGAATGCCCTTGCAGGATACAGTATTTACCACATATTCCACACCATCAATAAATTCCTGAATTAATATGCCATTTATATCATTTCCATAAACACCCTTCAATGAAAACAATTCATCAATATCCCTAATCATCTCCTGTTTATTCATACAAATCTTAACACCAACAGATGCCGCACTGTAAACAGGTTTTACAACAACTTTTTTCAAGCCTTCCCTTTCATAATAATCAATGGCTTCCTCCACTGATTTGACAACGCTTCCCTTAATGTAGCGAAGACCGTTTTCAGCCAATCTATTATGCATTTCATCTTTTAAAGTCATCGCATCAATATTTTCAATAGGATTGCATAAAAGATTCAAATCATTGGATAATTTGGTAGCCAGTATGACCCCTTCTTCAGTTCCGGGAACAATCAATAATGGATCATATGCCTTAACCATTTCAAGTGTTTCTTCATAGGAATCCTTTTCATAAATCAACTCAAAATCATTATCTATTAAATCATAGCAACTTCTAACTTCTTCGAGGTAATGCCTTGCTTCATCGGAGTCATTTTGAAGCTTCAATTCCAAAATAATGGGATTGTGATTTCTATCGATAATGTCTTGAACATAATTAATACCCGTTGACATGCATTGAACAATGATTATATTACTCATGATTATCACTTATTTGGAAATATTTAAGAATGAAATAATATTAATTTATTTTCTTTTTAATTTTTAATTGTAATTACAGTATTGTTTAAACCTAAAATTTGAGAAAACTCTATATCATCGGCTATTTCATTTAATTTTGAAATATATCCAGAGTCTAAATCAATATTCTCCTTTGGATTGTAGCTAATTCCAGAATTTTTAATTGAAATTCTTATAGAATCATCTTTTTCACGAATTATTATATCAATGAAATCCACCTTTTCGTTTGCATCAATAATATAAAATACAATATCCTCAATAGCCGAACTTACATTATAGGCAAATCTGGAATCAGATAAAAACTTTTTAACCTCCCCTGATAAGTTAATGGCATCCTCTTTACTTCCCTCAATTGTAAATTCAAACCTGCGCTCATTATCATCATAACGTCTATTCAGGAAGAATCCAGAATATTCGCCCTCTGTCTTTCGGGCAACATATTTGGAATATATGAAAATGAACAATAATGTCAATATTTCAGCCGCTGCGAATGAAATCCAAAAGCCGTTCACGCCAAAGAGGCCTGACAATACATATGCTAAAATCACAGGAAGAATAAATCCTTCAAGAAGTATGATTAAATTCGCCAATTTATTAAACTCCACGGACTGGGCATAGAATAAATACATGTAATTTATGCTGAATCCTAAAATACTTAAAGAAAATATTCTAATAACATTCAACACCGTAGGAATATAATTTGGATTGGTTACATTGAATATGAACAATACTGTTTGCGGGAAAATTAAAAACAGCAACGTGAAGAATATTCCGAATGCAAGAACTATCTTTAGGGACTTACCGACAACATACTTTACACCATTATAATCCTCTTCATTATAATAAACCGTTACAATAGGCAAAAGTGCCTGAGAAGTGCCTAGAATGAATATTTCCACCAAAAATAAAGTGTTCTGACACATGTTCAATGCTGAAAGACCAAGTTCTGCCAAATATATGCTTATCAATGCATTCAAAAATAAAAATTTTAACGCTATATACAAAGGTATTGAAGAAATTGAGAATCCCGCTTTACAAATACCTGCCAAATAGCCTGTTAGCTGTGAAAATTTTACTTTAATAAATTTTAATGACCTTTGAGGATTGAAGAAATATATGGTGATATAAATTGCCGATGCAACTGAACCTAAAGTGAGTGCAAGTCCCGCACCTGAAATTCCCAAGTTTAAAAACTTCATAAATACTACATCAAGGATCATATTTAGGAGATTGCAAATTAAAAAAGCATTGAATTGTAGTTTAATAAAACCATCTGTTTTAACGAAATAAGATAAACATGCCATATATGACATGAATAAAAATCCAGGAATGACCATGTAATAATATTGACTGATAAGAGGTTTCAAGAGATTTGAACCTGATAACGACCCAATTATGAAATCTGGAAAAACATAACAGAACAATGTCAGACATAAAATGGCGATTAGCGTAGTTACAATTGAAATCGTAAATATTGCATTTGCCTTGTCATCATCAAAATCCGTTTTTGCACCTGTACATAAAATACTGCCGCCTATTCCCATCATCCAATAGATTACATTTTCAAAAGACAACAAAGGTTGCATGCTTTGAACAACAGACAAATATATGGGTCCCATAAAAAGGCTAATGAAAAATGCATCTACAATAATTGCAAAATTGCCTGCAATTGATGCCATCAATGTTGGAAAAAACAATTTTTTGAAGTTCTTATTCAATAGCTTAAAATTTCTCTCATATACCATTATTTTCTTCAGTCTCGCATTTTTTTCTTGATTAAAAACATACTTCAAAACTATATTTGACTTGAGAATATAAAAATATTATTTAAATATGAAAAGATTAAATTTTAAAAAAAAAGCGACTAAAAATTAGAATTATTATACGTTAATAGAAAAAAATTGGAAATCGATTAGCACTCTTCTTCATCAATTTCCTCATCATCAACAACATCATCAGAATAGTATTTGTATCTGTAAGACATTTTAAACCCGGACATCACTTCACGTTTAGGTCTTCTTTTACGTCTTATAACAGGAGCATGTGAATCCTTAAACTCCTTTTGATGAGATTTAATCAAATTTTTATTTTCACGGTAATATGTAGCATTTTTATGGCGAGTGTGCGGTGCATTATACATCCTTTTTCTAAGTAATCGCCTGCTACTTGTAACACGCCTTATCACAAAAATCACTTATCTGTTTCTATTTCTATTTTTTGTAGCGGATTTATCTAAAGTAGCTTGAATTTCATCAATTCTCTCAACAACCACTTTAATAGCTTGTTCTCCTTGACGAGTAGGATTTATACCTTGTTCAACAAGCAATGCATCCCTAATATCTCTTAGCCTATCGATAGAATCGATTTTCATAATGGTACTGTAAAACATTGACTAATTCCTCCTATATAAAATATATTTTTCATTATAAAAAAGGTTTATGATGGAAATTCGTTTTCCAAACTATTTAAAAAATTTAAATAATAATAAAAAAGAATTATTAATCATGTTCACTAAACAGCAAGTCATTTACCTGGCAGGAGGATGCTTTTGGGGTGTTGAGGCATTCGTCTCAAGGCTGAAAGGAGTTAACCAAACTGAAGTAGGGTATGCCAATGGTCATGATTTGGCTCCAAGTTATGAAAAGGTATGCACTGGTAAAACCGGGCATGCAGAATGTGTTAAAGTAACCTATAATCCAGAAATTATCAGTTTAAAGGAAATTTTAGATAATTATTACAGAATTATTGACCCATTTACACTAAACCGTCAAGGCAATGATATCGGATCACAGTACAGGACTGGAGTGTATTGGCAGGAAGACAGTCAAAAGGAATGTGTTTTAAAGTTTTTTGCAAAAAAGCAATATGAAAATGAGAAAAAAATTGTTGTTGAAGTAGGACCCATTCATTGCTTTTATCCGGCGGAAGCCTATCATCAAAAATACTTGGAAAGAAATCCGCAGGGCTATTGTCATGTTGATTTAAATTTAATAAACTGTGAAGAATTCGACCACTTGACCAAACAAGAGTATGAAATAACACAGCTTGCTATGACAGAACCACCTTTTAGTGGAAAATATGATGACTTTTTTGAAGATGGTGTGTATGTGGATGTTGTAAATGGTGAAGTTCTGTTCTCTTCACAGGACAAATTCGACTCCGGATGCGGGTGGCCAGCATTTTCAAAACCGATATCTGAAGATGCAATAACATTAAACAGAGATTTTTCATACGGCTCAACAAGGGTTGAAGTAAGAAGCGCCAAAGCCAATTCCCATTTGGGTCATGTATTCAATGACGGACCCGGCGGAACTAAAAGGTATTGCATAAACTCTGCCGCATTGAAATTTATTCCAAAAGATGAAATTGAAGAATATATTAACAACAAAAACAAAAGTTAGATATGATGAAATTAGAAGAAGTAAAACATCCTGAGCTTAAAAATCATATAAATATGATTTATATGCATAGCGAAAATCAAAATCAGGAAGCTATTGAAAGAACTGAAAACGAAATAAAAGAATATATCTCCGATAAAGAGTTCATAATATCCATTGAAGACAATGAACCCGTAAGAATCCCATATGGCAATGATGGCAAATATATCGTTCCCATCTTTACTGATGCTTTGGAGTATGAAAACGGAATGCAGTATTTCTCATTGAATGTAATGGATGAAAATAAGGAGTATATTATTGAAAAACTGGATTACTTTAAAAAATTAAAAGAAGATCCTAATTTCTTAGGATACTTGGTTAATATTGCAAGAGTAAGTTATATCATCAACATTACTCTTATTTAGCAAACTTTTCCTGAATTTCCAAAACTATTTCTTTGAATCTTTTTGAAACCTCATCATCAGGATTGAGTACTGATATGACAGCATCCTTGTTTGGAGATTCAGAAACTTGCTCTTCAATAGGCAAATCGCCTAAATATTCAATTTCCATTTCTTCAGCAAAAGCTTCTCCATTACCTTTACCGAATATATGAAGTTTTTCTCCACAATGAGGACACATATAATAAGCCATATTTTCAATAAGGCCTATTTTCTTAATATTCATCATGCCAACCATCTTAACGCATTTTAAAACGTCCTCTTGAGATACGACATTAGGAGTTGTTACCATAATCACAGCATCTGCATCAGGAATGGTTTGCAATACTGTTAATGGTTCGTCACCGGTTCCAGGCGGGTTATCAATAATCAGATAATCAAGTTCACCCCAATTAACATCAGAAATCAATTGCTTGATAGCTCCTGTTTTTTGAGGTCCTCTCCAAATGATAGGAGTATCAATACTTTCCAAAAGGAAAGCCATTGACATTACTTTTAGACCGCTAGGCAACTCTACAGGAAACATGGAGTATTTGTATTCTTCCTGTTTTGCCTTGATATATTCCGCTTTTTCTTCATCATTTGCAAATGTTTCCTTAGCTAAACCCGCTTCGGTAATTTCTTTAAACACTTCAAACTGATGGTTGCTGAATGCTTCGCCATATAACTCTATGCCCAACATTTTAGGTATGTTAGGTCCATGAATATCAGCATCCAAAATACCAGTCTTCAAGCCTAAGCTTTGCAAGGTTTCGGCAATATTAGCCGCTACAGTAGATTTTCCAACTCCTCCTTTTCCACTCATGACGACTATCTTATGCTTAATTTTGCCTAAATTTTTAGCTAATCTTAACTCTTGTGCAATCATTTCTCTTTGTTGTTCGGGAGTCATCTGACCTCCGTGACCGTGATGTCCGTGTCCATGTTCCGGCATTTTATCATCTCCAAAATTATTAATTAGTTAAACTTTTTACTTACCTCTTCAACAGCAAGGATTAATGGGTCTGTAACCATTGAAACTGGCGGAGCATATGCAAATTCCATATTGCTTAAATCAAAGCAGGTTAAACCTTCTGTAATAGCCAGAGTCATTGTATCAATTCTTTCAGCAACCCTTTCTTCAGCAATAATTTGACAGCCAATGATAGTTCCATTTCCATCACAAATAACCTTAATATCCATTGGTTTTGCATTAGGATAGTAGCGAGCTCTTGTAAGCGCTTGAACTTTCTGCACAACTGGTCTGATTCTATTCTGTTGAGCAAAACCGGTAGTGTATCCAACAGCACCAAATTCCAATTTGCCAACTTTTGAAACCATTGAATTTAAAACTGGGTTAAATTTAGATTTTTTACCGCAGATTGTACGGGCTAAAGTTTTTGATTCCCTTACAGCAGTAGTACCCAATTGTGAAATAGTATTAGAACCTAAAATCAAATCTTTTGATTCTACACAATCTCCAACAGCATACACATCTTCTACTGAAGTTTCCATTCTGTCATTTACAAGAATAGCCCATCTTCCAATTTCACAGCCTGCCATTCTAGCCAAATCCAACTCTGCCCTTACACCAGTTGCCATGATTACCATATCAGCGTCATAAATGTCCTCATCACCAAAGCATGCCCTTTCCACTTTTCCATCACCAATTAATTTAGTGATTGGTTTTCCTAAGACAACCTGTATGCCTTCCTGTTCGAGATATTGAACCAATATATCTGACATATCCTTATCTAAAGATCTTGGGACAATTTGAGGCAACATTTCACTTAAAATTACATTCAAACCTTGTTTTTTAAGAGCAAATGCAATTTCAATACCTATCAAACCGGCACCAGTTACAATAGCGCTTTTAGCCTCTTTCATAGCTTCCTGAACCTTGATACCATCATCGATATTGCGTATTCTATATACTCCATCCAAATCAACTCCTTCCATAGGAGGGACAAATGGGTTGCCTCCAGTAGCCAATACCAATTTATCATAATCCATGACAACTTCTTTACCTTCTTTTTCATAGGTTACTGTTTTTTTAGTTGAATCTACTGCAGTTACTTCTGCTTCTGTGATTACATCAATGCCCTTATTCTTATAATCTTCAGGAGTTCTCATTATGATATCATCAAAAGATTCAATTGTACCAGATAATACATAAGGAATAGCGCATGGAGAGTATGCTACCTTATTATCTCTTGTGAGAACTGTAATTTCTATTTCTTTATCAAGTTTACGAATATTGGAAGCTGTAGAGATACCTCCAGCTCCACCACCTACTATTACTACTTTCATTATAACAAAACCATCTATGATTTATAACAATAATATTTATTATTGAATACATATAAAAAACTAACTATTTAACAAGATTAGGTTAAAAAATGAGAGAAATTGAATTTAATTTAGATGAAAATCCGTTTATTGATATTTTAACATCAAGATACTCGATGTCTGCAAGAGTTAACGTTAAGAAATTATGGGATTTTACTCATGAAAATGACAAATCCTTTTTCGTGATGAGCTTAGGTTGTTTAATGAATGCTGTAAACAGTGTTCCTCAGCTTAAAAGAAGAATCATCAATGATAAAGCTATTGAATTTGACTATCTGGAAGGAACATGCCCCATAATGGATGAAAATAATGACATTTACCGTGAAATGCGTGTTGAAACTCCACAAAACTTCAGCGATATTTTCAAATGGCATGACTATGTTAAGGACCTTTCATCCAAGATATTACGTGATGAATCTGAAGCTTTTAATCTGGAGATGCATTTAAGAGACTTTGAAAACATTGCTAACTTTTCATGCATTCCGTGGGTGGATTTTGACACTTTGACCACCTGTATCGTTAGTCATAATCAGATTCAGCCTTTAATAACCTGGGGCAAAGTGAATGATGATTATGAAATGAGTGTGGCCATAACTGTCAATCACATCTTTGTCAATGGTCGAGAACTTGGAATATTTTATCAAAATCTCCAAAAAGAGTTTGAAAATGAAATATTTGACTAGAATCCCTATCTTAAAATAAAAAAAAGTAAGGAGATTTAAAATATCTCCTTTTAAAGATTAATCTTTAATAATGTTTATCGATACGCTTGATCCAGCATATTTGCTGTTTCCAGCATATGAACTGCCGACAGAATATTGACTTGAATCCAAATCTGCAACTGAAATTATAGCTTGGCCTTCCTTATTTGTTTTTACAACAGTTTTTTCACCATTTAAATTAAAGGCGATGTTTGCACCTTTGATAGCGTTACCTGTTTCAGCGTTGATTAAGGTAGACACCAATTCTTCAGTTTGTTTCTTATATACTGTGAAAAGGCAAGTTGATATCTTATTTTCCACCACATTTAGTTTTGCGGTTGATTTGAGATATTTGTTGTTTCCACCATAGGAGAAAGCCGCAGAAAAAGTTTTTAAATCTGTATCATTGAGTGATAACTTAACTTGTCCCAGTTTATCAGTTTTCAAAGCAGTCTTTACACCCTGGAAATTGATTACAACAGTAGCTCCTTTAATAGCATTACCTGTTTCAGCGTTGATTAAAGTAGCGACTAGTTCATTGGTTTCATCGTCATAATATGAGTAAATGCATGTAGATATTTTATTTATGACAACTTCTGAACTTAGGGAATATGGATTATACTTTGCATTACCATTGTAAGAGACAATGACAGTGTATGTTCCTGGAGTCAAATTGGAAATGGATATTTTGGCTTGACCGCTGGCATTAGTTTTTACTGTGTATTTTTGGCCATTGAGGGTAAATCTTATATTAGCTCCCTTAATAGGCTGACCAGTAAAATCATTGGTCAATGTGGCAATCAATTCATTATCATCATAAACCGCTGAGATGTTAGTATCCGCTTTAACTGTAAAATCAATACTTGCATCTGATGCACCATAGTTATAATTACCTTCATAAGAAGCAATTGCAGTGTAGTTACCCGGAGCAAAGTCTTTTGTTGAAAGTTTAGCCTGACCTGCAAAATTAGTTTCGGCTATGAAACTCTCATCACCAACATCGAACACAACATCGGCATCGGCAATTACATCACCCTCTTCATCAGTTAAAGTAGCTACCAGCATGCCATTTGCATTGTAATAGGCAGCTATGAGATAAGTGTCTTGTTTTTCAGGCGCCTCATCAACTGTATAAACCTTTATAGAACAAACTTTATCTTTATCAGATGCATTAACCCATTTGCCATCAACAACATATTGTGAGAATCCTTTTATATAATGTTGTCTTGAACCTATCATAGTTGGAACTGAATTTGATTTAATTTTAACGGCAAATATATCCCCTTCCATAATAGGAATGTATGAATCCAATTGAATTGTATGGAATCCGAAAAATGGGGAAACACCACTCTGATTGAGTTTTAAAACATCATTGACATAAATTTCAACACAATATTCCACATCAGAATCATCGAAGTAAGTTCCAACACCTGCAATATAATCATCTTCAACGGCTACAAATATGTTTGCATATTCCTTTACAGAATCATTAAACTCAAGATAACCGCCAATGTCATATTGATAATTTTTATTGTAATCAACAGTATTCTCAAGTATAAATCCAAGAGAAACCAATTCAGTTGAAAAAGTCTGGTCATAATATGAGATATAATAATAACCCTCGTCTCCAGAACTTTCACCCCAACTGTTTTTAATTATCCATGCTCCATCACCAGGAGGTGTGATTAAAAAGTTTTTTGCAGAATATGAATCGTCCCAGCCAACTAATGTAACAGCATGATCTAGAGATAAATTTTTATTGCAATATTGTGATGAAGTTTTCTCATTTAAATAAGGAGTTTCTTGAGCAGCATAATATGTAACAGCTAAAGCACCGTATTTTAAAAGTGCTTCTTTTAAAGGAATATTGTCAGTTACATTTTTACGAATAGGTATTAAAACCACATCTTGAAAATGAATACTGTCTTCCGCGACAATAATCGGTGAAGTTTTTCCAAGTTGGTCATAATCATCATAATCAGATGAAAACACACCAAACCAGCTTAAAGCATATGCAGCTCCTGCCAAAACGGGTCCTCCTTCTACCATTCTTGTTGATCCATATTTGGAATACTGTAATGAAAGGTCCTGCATGTTATTTTCAGAAATATCTATTTCAAGTCCCAAATATCTCAATACAGCAGATTCTATGGCCCCAGTAGTTCCAAATGCCCAACATGAACCCATATAGCCTTGATCTGCGACAGGAGAGACCCATCCCCAGTCACGCAAGTCAAATTTTGAAGGAAGTGAAGTCACATCAATTGTATTGTTGATTAAACTCAATTCCATTCCTGTAGCATTGATTATTGTTTCATAGTTTGTATTATTCAAACTGACAGAACCAATGCCACTATAGACGTTATTTTTTAAAAAAGCATAACCCATATCAAATTCAGAGAAAATATCATCATAACTTTCATTTGCATTGAAATTATTGTTAAAAAAACTGTTTACAACATAATAATTTGAATCATATAGGTAGATTGCACCGCCGATTTTAGCATAGCTATTGGTTAATGTGGAATTTATAAAATTAAAGCCACCCATATCACAAAATATTGTACCGCCATAAGTGCTTCTATCAGTGCCGTCATACTGTACCCAATTTTCATCAAATACTGAATTCATAAGTTGAAGTGTAGCATAAGAAGAATAAATTGCGCCCCCGTCAAATAATGCTGAGTTATTTGTGAAATTACAGTTATCCACAAAAAGACGACTGCCATATTGCATTATGGCTCCACCAAATTCAGAATAGGAATCAACAAACAGAGAATTATTAATCAACACTGTTTTATTATAATCCGGATCATTTATATCTACAAGTATTACCCCACCATTTTTCTCGGAAGTGACGTTTATAAAAATACAATTATCAATAAAACATTCATCTGCCTTTTTTACTGCGATAGCCCCTGCACTAAAAACAGCATGCAAGTTAATGAATTTGGAATTTTCAATTCTTGCTGTTTTACCACTGTAAACTGCAGTGGAATACTTTGAAGTAGTATTTGCAAATGTTGAGTTGAAAACATATATGGAAGAATTTTGATAGTCATAAATAAATCCCCAAGACAACTCTTTTGAGCTCATCATCAATGCATTATTGATGATTGCATTGGAATTGTACAGGGATATGACTCCCATATCAGTTGTTGTTGAATCCAAGAATTTATCATCATTACTAAAATAATACCCCCTTGAAAAAACTATACCATACCTTGCAGTATTGTTCTCAAAAGTCACATTGTTTGTTGTTACTTCACTGCCGGCCATAATGTTTAAAGCACTACCTACTCCAGAGTTAGCATTTACAAAAATAAGGTCATTTATAGTCACGTTATTTCCAGAAATTGTAAAAATTCCAGATTGGTTATTTCCATCAATTGTATAACCGTTACCATTGATAACAAAATTATTCTTTGAAATAACAACTGAATTTTCTTCATCGGTTTCATCATCGAATATGTAATCCCTTTCAACTTCAAAAACATCACCAGAATTACGAATATCGTTCATCAAATCCGTGAAAGAACCCGCATCATCAGTTAAATAAACATTTTTCTCCCCTATTTCTAAAGTGCAGTTATCCGCATCAAGAACACTATCTTCAGAAATCGTATCAGATGCGCTAACCGCTCCAATAGATAAAATAGCTAATATTAAAAAAACTATTAAAATTAACTTAAATTTCATATTATCACTATATTAAACATTAATCTTGATAATATATAATGATTTCAAAAGTATACAATTCTATATACATACTTTTTATTTAACAGGCTTTTGGAAAAAAACAGATAGTTTAAATATAATCTTATTATTTCTAATTAAAATTCAATTGGGCGTAAGTGCAATGTTAATGAACGAACAAACAAAACTAGATAAAAATCACTATAGGATTTTTGCTTTGAGCGGGGCAGGCGGGGTATTTGATTTCTATGATTTGGTTCTATTTACATTTCTAATATCACAACTTCAAAGCAGCTTGAATATCAATGCAGAATACATATTCCTGGCTTCCGACATATCTTGAACAGGAGCGTGGTCTTGCATTAATCAGCACCACATTCGGAATAATTACAATAAAAGTGGGGATTTTATAGGTTATATAAGCTTCGGTTTTGTTGGCGAAAAGCTTGGAAGGCGCCTTGCATTTGCAACTTACAGTTTGTTTGGATTTGGGTATTCCCTGAAACAAAAGGGACAATAATTAATGAATTAGATTAATGTTAATAAGTAATTAAATACTTATTAATTTTTATTTATTTAAAAAAAGTTAATATTCTCTGCAATAGCTGATTTCATTAATTATCTTTTGCAAATATTTTTTCTTTAAAACAAGTTCACGCTTATTGGCCAATTTGCCACTATTTGGTTGGCTGACCATTTCAGATAGTCTTGAAGCTCCGAGATACTTTGTATCACCTTCCCTCAATCTGTGGGCTTCACCATTGTCAATGGCCTTTTTGATATAGTAATAATCCTTAAAGAGAATGTCAAAATCATTGCTCAGGTAATAAATTTCCAAATCCGTTATTATCCCATTTTCATCAAACCAGATTATAAAAAGAATTTCCTTTTTAAACAACTCGGAAAATGAAATCAGATTAAAATAATCCAAATCTGCTAGTTTGAACTTTGATGATGGGTATTTTCTACCGCAACGTTTTGTAAAATAGCCTAATGGCACTAAAATAAAATCAGAGGATTCATCTAAATCCATTTCATTGATATTTTTACCAATCAGTTCTTTAAATGAATCCATATTATCTAAATTTAATCTTTGTCAAGTGCTGGAATACCAGTGATTCTCAATCCACCGTAATGGGATTTGTATTTGATGTTCAATCCGATTAATAGTGGTGTGATTTTTTCGATGATTCTTGCTTTTTCAAGAATTCCTGTATCTATTGTTTTTATTCCAGGTATTTTGTCGATGATTTCTGCAGCGATTTCTTTGGCTTCCTTGTCATCACCTGCAATCAAACAGTCACAGTCGATTTCTTCTGGAATGTTTGCAAGGTGTGAGTTTGAGATGTTACAGAATGCGCAGATTACCTTTGCGCCGGTTCCTTCCAATATTGCTGCTGTTCTTTCTGCTGCTGATCCTTCCATGAGGTCAACGAATCTGAATGGCTTTCCACCGATAGCTGTTTCCAATGGTACAGTTGCATCTAAAACGATTTTGTCTGTACAGAATTCTTTGATTCCTTCAAGTGTTGGTTTCTGTGCTGCTAGTGGTACTGTGAGGATTAAGAGGTCTCCTTCTTTTGCTGCATCCTCATTTGCCATACCCTTCATATTAGATAAGTCGTAATCTGCTAATTCTTCTTTAGCTTTTGCAACTACATCTAATGCTTTTTCTTCTTTTCTAGATCCGACAATGACTTCAACACCTGCGATAGCTAATCTTTCAGCGATACCTAATCCCTGCGGACCTGTTCCACCGATTACACTTACAATCATTTTATCACCTATTTTTTATCATAGAGCAAACCGCCGACGAATATCAAATATTCAGGCAGTTTTCCATCTTTTGCATAAAGGATTTTATGACCAAAAAGATCTTCAATTGTCTTATCAACATATGCTCCTAAAGACTCAAGAGAATATCTCATCTTGAACGGCATTTTGCATGGCATGCCGAATTGCCTTGTACATCTCATGCACAGGTTACATTTTCCCAAATACAAACCTATTGAATCCTCATTTTCAAGAGCATAAATATCATTCATAAATTTGACTTTCATGCGCTCAAATCTTTTTAAAATGAACTCCAATTCTTTATCTTCAAATGTATGAGCCAATTCCTCTTCAGAAAAGTCAATTTTAAAAGCAATAATCTTGAGTTTATTATATGAATTCCATACTTCGTCAACATCGAATTCAAATGGAGGATAATTCCAGTTATACCCCAACATTTCCTGCTCTTCAATGCAAAGTTTTGAAACCTCTTCAAAATCAACATAATTTTTATAGTATTCTTCAACGTCAACATCAATTGAGAGTTTTTTAATCTCTGACATAATTTATTATTTATAAAAAGATTATTATAAATATTTCTAATTATTTTAAAAAAAATTTTAAATTATTTAAAATAATCCCTATGTTTGTTCAAATAGTAATTGATATATACATATCCGATTACAGAACCGGTTGCCATTCCACAAACAAGACCGGAATAAAGGCCAACAAGACCAAAACCTAAGACAAATGCAAACAATCCTCCAAACAACACTTCCATTATAAATGACCTCAATATTGTTAAAGATAAAGCCATAGTTCCCTTTCCCATGGCCTGGAAAATATTTCCTGCAAGAACCCCAAAAGGCATCAGCAATATAAAGAAGCATAATATCCGTAGCGCTTCGACAATATTCGAAGCCAAAACGGAGCTGTCAGCTGAATATGTAAATATGAATGATAACGGACCTGCAAAAATAAAGAAAAATGAGGAAATGACAATTGATGAAACCAAACCTAATTTAACACCATAATTTAGAGCTGTTTTTAAGTTTACAAGATTACGTGCTCCATAAGCCGCACCACCCACCGTAAGGGCTGCAACACCAACACCAATAATAGGAGACATTCCAATTGAAACCAATCTCCAGGTCGCTGTATATGCAGCAACGGCAAGGGTTCCGCCTAAAATTGTAATCCAATAATTGAACAATATGGATACGAAGGAAATGATAAACTGTTCCAAACTTGCAGGAATTCCGACTACAAGTATATCCTTATAAATCTGTAAATCTCTTTTATATTCACTCATCTTGATTTTCAAAAAGCTATCCTTTTTAATGAACATCCAATAAACCATTGGAGATGCCGCAAGAGCTCCTGCAAGAACTGTTGCAAATGCAGCTCCTCCCACTCCCCAACCGAGAACGTAAATGAAAATCGGATCCAAAATTATGTTTATGAAAGCTGTTAACATCAAAGGATAAGATGCACGCTTCACCTCACCCTGCGCTCTGAAAATAGCCGCCATCATTGCCGGCAAGAAAACGGAAAATATTCCTCCGATTACAATGTTACCATACATCAATGTTTCTGAAAGCACTTCACCGGCACCCATTATTACTAATAACTGTTTTAAAATGAGCAATATCAGAATAGTTGAGATGACTGTAACGACAATACTAAGTACAATGGAATGAATTGCACTGTTTCCGGCATTTTCATATTCTTCAGCACCGATATATCTTGCAATCAGGCTGTTTGCACCTGCACCCAAACCATTTGCAAAACCGACAAGCGCCAAAAATACTGGTGTTACAAATCCGACAGCCGCAAGAGGGTTTGGACCCAGTCCTGATACCCAAATACCATCAATGATATTATTAAGCATCATAAATATGTAGCTTATGATGATAGGCAAAGCCAACTTATTAATTGCTTTTTTTGGGTGGTTTACAATAAGGTCAATATCTTCTGTCTTGTTTTCCCCCATAACTCACCTTACCAAATGTTGCCCTGGATTTAAAAAGTCATCTAAAAATTCCAAATAATCATTATCAACGGCCAGTTTATCGATAGCTATGAATTCATGAGTATCAATTATGTTCTTTTTGAGGTTTTTTCCAACTTTTATTAATCCAATATGCTCCTGTGTAAAGATATGCTTTATCAGATCACATGCATAGGCAAATTCCCTTTTTTGCGTGTGAACTAAAAAGTCCCCTTGAACATATATGTTTTCACGACCATATTTATTTGCAAAATTCTCACAGGCCTGATTAATAAATACCTTTGGCCCCACATTAATTTTAATGTCATTTAATTTTGATGAAGCCATTTCAAGTAAAATCACTGCATCAGATTCTTCATCACTCCAATAGTCCGCTTTAAAAACATTGAATTCCTCATCGTTCAACTTTCTTTCAAGAGCTTCTGTTGTTTTTCTAAGTTGCGGATGAAGGGTATCTAGTGGAATATCCGGAATATCAAAACGAATGATTATTATATCCCCATTTCGTTTATCAAATTCGTTAATTAGTTCCTCTTTATTTAATGATCGCTTCAATGGGTAAAAATAATCTTTTTTATTGTCGGATGATAGGTAATTTCTTGCTGATTGGATGAATTCACCCATTTTATCTAGCCTTAATGCCGCACCAACATTCCTATTCATATCTGTTGGGTCTATAACTATTAACGGATCATTAAATAGCTTTGAAGTACCGTAATTTTCCAAATCAATACTGTATCCGAAATTCCATTTTGTTGCTGCTTTCAAGGTTTCTTCAAAGCTGCCATAATGAATTATGAGCAGTTCGCATAAATATCCCGCAAATCCTCCGACCTTAAATTCGGAGCCATATGTTCCTGTCATTTGCATGAACTTCTTTAAAAGCAAGACTTCATCTTCCTGACCCTCAGATAAATTGGCCTTGACATAGCGGGTGTGCAGGATTGTCCTGTCCACCGCTGATTTTAGCTGACTTCCATCTTCTATTTCATAGCATGGAACCATATCAACTTCATATCCATCAATGATGCTTGTAACATATGGGTGTGATGCAAAATGATGTGAAGCTTTACCATCAAACTCGTCACTGCACTTATGGGCCAGATATAATCCTTTTTCCTTCAGATATTTTTTATCGGTATCAAGCGGGAAAGCCATAAAAATGTCAATATCGAATTTGCCTTTAAGTGCTGTATTTTTAGCAACTGAACCAACTAAAGCCATATGTGCATCAATACCCTCTTCAATACAAGTCTCGTTTAAAAAATTAATTAATCTGGATGAAACTTCATTGATTTTTTCCTTCTCTTCTGTAGTAGGTTTGATATCATTCAAAATAGCTTTATAGTCCATATAATCACAATTCAAATATGTTAATGTCATCATATATTGGTCCGGATGGTTTTAATGTAGATTTTTTAAGAATGATTTTATCCACTTCCATCTCACCAATTTCAACATCACCAAACTCTTCAATTGCAGCTTTAACCTTATTTTTATTCTTTGCTGATTTCATACGTCCAATTGTTAAGTGTGATGAGAATTTCTTATCTGCCTCAAATCCTAATTTTTTGAATTCAACATCCAATTTATCATGCAAATCCTTTAATGTGCCTTCCTCTTCAAGGCCAATCCAAATGACCTTGATGTGATTGCTGTTTGGAAAAGCACCGCAACCCTTAATTTTGATTTTGAAAGAATCGAATTGGGATACGACCTCAGATATTTTTTTGCTAAGCAAATCAATTCCCTCAATGTCAATATCTCCAAAAAACTTTAAGGTCAAGTGGAGATTGGCCAAATCAACATATCTTATATTTGCGTCAATCTGTTTAAATTCCTTGATGACTTTATTTATTTTAGGTTTTAAATCATCATCAATATCAATTGCAAGAAAAGCTCTGATTTCAGGCATTTAATCTCCTCACTGTTCGATAATTGTTTCATCAATAGCTATTCCAAAGTGGCGGGCATTTGATTCAATGTATACTTTTACCCTGTCACCTGCTTTCACGTCAGCTACTGATAAAGGTTCATCGTTTTCATCGACTATTCTAATGGTTTCTGCATTTTGAAGTAAAGTGCGTATGGTTTGACCTTCATATTCCGCTTCGATTAAAATCAATGGCCTTCTTTCAATTTTACTTCTACCGACATATGCAGTTCTTGTCTCACCTTTAGTATTTACAATCAGTACTTCATCTCCTGCAACAAGTTCTGACAGATATCTTGTTTTATTGCCAGGAACCATCACATATGCTTGAACAGGACCTGCATTTACCCTGAATGGACGGGATGCCACATATTCGCTTTCAAGTGATTCTGAATGTACTAAAAACATTGATTTTGAATATGAACCAATGAGCATACCTTCACCAGGACTCATCATGTCTGTCGTATCAACGCATACCCTGTCTCCTGAACCCAATGGTTTAACGTTAGTAACTGTTGCTACTTTTAATTCATATTTCACTTGTGATGCTTTTACAACTTCTTCAGCTATTTTTTTAGTGTTGTTAAAGTTATTGGCTTCAAATATGATTCCATCAGTACCATGTTCCAAGGTTTCAAGCGCAACACGTGCACCGTCAAGGTCTTTGACAGCTGCAATAATGCCAACATCTTCTTTTTGCAAATCAGCAATGATGTTTTCAAGTGGAATGATTGTCCAATCTGTTCCAACAAGGATAATATAATCTACAATAGAACCTAATTTTACTGCTAATTGTTCATGAGCTTTATCAGTAATTTTAATATATGCACAAACAGTTTTTCCTTCGCTTTTAGCCTTTTTTGCATTTGCAATATCTACTGAATCAGTGAAGTCATCTTTCAGGTCTAGAAATCCATCCCCTTCACCGTTTATTCCTACAAGATATATGTCAGCATCATCACTATTTGCAATAATCTTTACATTACCAAGTTTTCTGATTTGTTCTATATCGTCTAAATCCAGAACATGGTCAATACCTGATTCCAATGCGGTGGTTATCATTTCCTTTTTATCTTCCCACAATTCATCAGGAGTGCTTATCCAAGCGAATTTATTCTGCATCAAATCACCCTATTTCAAGAATTTCATTGCTTCTTCCACTTCCAAGTCATGGTGAACGACTTCAGCAATTGCCCTTGTAATTTTTCCCGGATTTTCAGCCTGGAACAAATTACGTCCAAATGCAACTCCAGCACCGCCGACTTCAAGTGAATCCTTAACCATGTTCAACAGGTCTTCATCAGTATCTACTTTAGGGCCGCCTGCAATTACGACAGGTACAATAGCTCCTTCCACAACTTCTCTAAATGAATCTGGGTCTCCGGTATAATTGGTTTTTACAATATCCACACCAAGTTCTGATCCGACACGTGCTGCATGTTTAACAAATTCCACATCATGTTCGTTTTCCACCTTTTGGCCTCTTGGGTACATCATTGCTAAAAGAGGCATTCCCCAGTAGTCACAGGTTTCAGCTATTGCTCCCAATTCCTGCAACATTTGACTTTCGGTTTCGCTTCCAAGGTTTACATGAATAGATACTGCATCTGCACCAAGCTGAATTGCTTTTTCAACGCTTGTTACAGTCACTTTATCATTTGGGTCCGGTGCAAGAGAAGTACTTGCTGACAAGTGAACAATCAAACCTATGTCATCACCGTAACCACGGTGACCTTGTTTTACAATACCCTTATGCATAAGAATAGCATCTGCTCCACCTTGGGAAATCTCTTCAACAGTTTCATCCATATCAATAATTCCCGGAATAGGGCCGCTTGATACACCATGGTCCATCGGTGCAATAACGGTTCTACCGGTATTTCTGTTAATGATTCTTTCTAAACGAATCCTTTTACCTATCATTATATTAACCTCATTAAAACTTATGAATTATATTTTTCTTAATCAAGGTATATAATATTAATTGTACAAAAATGGACAAATATTTAAAAAACATAAATTAAAAATCTTAAAATAATTAAAAGTTCATATTAAAAAATAAACAATTTATTATAATTAATATCAAAACATATTTATTTAAAGAATAATACTTGATTTTTTTAAAAATATTATATAAATCATTTTAAATCCATGTTTTGATTAAAAAAATAATTTAATGAAATCATTTTAAAGTTTAAACCTAAAATAAAATATAAATAAATTATTAATGTGTTCAAATTACTTTTTATTAAAATCGAATAATAAACAATAGCTTTAATGCAATTATTTTTTAAGTGATGGAGTCCACAAGTCAAATTCCTTGATTAAAGGAGGAATTCCAGAATCATGGTAAGTTTCAAGATACCCCTCTTCACAGATTATCTCTTCCCCGCTGCCACTAGCTGAATTGAAAAATTCCAAAAGACCACGATTTCGAATTACAGTGTGTTTAGGTTTAAATGTGGAAGACCAAATGTAGAACACCTTAAAAACAGTATCAGGATGATATCCACCACCCAAATCAATTGCAAGCACGTCACAGGATTGAATAATTTCAAATGTTTCGGCCAAAACCTCATGCAAACGCACATCACCAGAAATGAACTTCACATAATCCAATTTAACCATTTCATCAACCGCTTCAGGAGAATTATCAAGGGCTATTATGTCACATCCTTTAGGAAGCAGTTTGGTTGTACCTCCAACATGACACCCCAGCTCTATAACTGTATCCTGTGAATTTACCAAATCCATTAAATCTCTGCGATAATTTTCAATATCATAGCTAAGTTTAATCATAAACGATACCAATGTTGTTAAGTTTATCTATATGCAAGTCTTTAATGTCTAACTTTTTGAATGCTTCTTCATCATATGCAAATGCAAATGCGGTATTTCCAAGCATTGCCATGGAACTACCTAAAATATTACTCGAAGAATTAAAATAATCAATTAGATCTTCAACCTCCCCAGACATCAAATTTACGTCATGTGAAAATCTATTTGAAAAAGATAAAAAATTCTCTAATGTCGGTTCTCTTTGAAATAACTCAAGATATTTCAAGCCCGCGTCGGAAATTACCCTTTTGAAATGATTGTCATTAATAATGTCCGACGTTTCAATTTCACCAAATGTCTTATAAGCAATATAAACATCATGTTCAAATGATTTGATCTCACCAATCCCCGGAGCTCCCGGATGAGTCCTTAAGACCAAACCTCTGCCTGTTTGTGCAATTACATCGCCAAGACCAGATCCCAAATTGATTTCCGCCCTATGGGCAATTTGTCCGCATAACTCCTTTGAATATCCAAGATCTAGAAATTCATTGATGGCCAAAGATAAGCTTAATGCAGATGCAGCCGAAGTTCCAAAACCGGCACCAATCGGAAGGGAAATGTCCTGAGTGATTTTAAAATCAGCATCCACTTCCAAAATGTCCAAAACTTCATTGATTACAGTATCATCACCCTGATTAACCTCAATGGTTAGTTTATCTGCGGTAGATATTGTCGTTTTAACACCCTTAGAAAGAAGAAAACCAGCGCCACATGACCCATTTTTTAAACTGATTTCATGGTTTTCAATATTGAAAAAACCGGTAACATGGCCTGGAACAAAAACCGAATTACTCATAGTAATATTTTTATTTTCAATTTAATTAAAACTTTTGACTTAGTTTTAAAAATTAATCATTTATCCATAAGTTAACTTTATCTTTTGCTTCATATACATTTGCACCGGGAATTGAAATGCCCTTTTTGATTTCAGCACCTGAACATAATCTGTCCAAATCATTTAGGCTCTTTCCAAAGCCGGAACCCTCATGAGTGACAAAAGGCTTTACGGTTTTACCAGTGAAATCTAATTTTTCAAGCTGTGTCCACATCGGCATCGGCAGTGTTCCCCACCAATTCGGAAATCCAATATAAATAGTTTCATAATCTGAAATATCATCCAATGACTCTTTAATTTCAGGCCTTGCATCGTCTTCAAGTTCCTTTTTAGCTACATCAATGCATTTCATATAATCTTCAGGATAATCAACTTCAGATTCCACTTTGAATAAATCTGCAGATGTGAATTCTTGAATATACTCAGCTATTACTTCTGTGTTTCCCTTTTCAATGTTTTTAAGTTCACCACCAAAGTAATTTTCTCCGCTTCTTGAAAAATAAATTACTAAACTTGACATAAGAATTACCTCAATTATTAATTATTTAAAGAAAATTAAATATATAAATGTTGTTGATTACAACAATTGAATTGAAAAATAAAAAAAAGAATAAAAAAATAACTAAATCTATTCTTTAATAGATCTAGCTAATTGCGCACCTTTTTCAAATGCTTCAGCTAAAACATCCTCATCAGGTACGAATAAAACATCCATAGTATCAGTTACAGTAAAACCTGCTTTTTCAAGGTCATCCTGGAGTTTTTTAACTGCTCCTCCACCCCATCCTTTGGATGAGAATATCAAAGCGTTTTTCTCACTGCCTGTTCCCTTGAAGTTGACACAGTCAAGCCAGTACATCATGTTACCGATTCTTGGAAATGCCTTGTTCATCATGGTAGGAGCACCAAGAGCAATAGCTTTTGAGTCAAGAATATCTGTAATCACATCATCCGGTCCGTCTTCCTGCATGAAGTACATTACAACTTCAACACCTTCACTCATTATTCCTTCAGCAATTTGGAAAGCCAATTTTTCAGTTGAATGGTGCATGGTATCATAAATTACTGTAATTTTATCTTTACATACTCCTGATCCCCATTCTGTGTATTTTTCTACAATTGGTGCAGGGTTTTTCCAGATTTGACCGTGACATGGTGCAATCATTTTAATATCATTAATCAAACCTGTATCGGTTAACTCCTGTAATTTCATCCTGAGCATTGGAGAACCTAATGTTACAAGGTTTGCATAATATTTTTGAGCTTCCCTCAACAGGTATTCAACATCATAATCTTCATCAAATCTTTTAGATTTAGCTACATGCTGACCGAATGCATCATTTGAAAATAAGATGCCCTCTTCAGCGAGCAATGTGAACATGCTGTCAGGCCAGTGAAGCATCGGTGCAGATACGAACTTTAAGGTTCTGCCACCAATATCCAATTCGTCCCCGGTTTGGACAGCATTAATTTCTAAATCAGAAAAGTTATGATATTGAGCCTCTAGGAATTTGATACAATTAGCAGAAGCATATATTTCTGCATTAGGATTATATTTAACAATAGTTTCTCTTAAGAATGTTGAATGGTCCATTTCAGAGTGGTTTTGAACAAAAACATCAATTTTAAATTCTTTTCCTTCTTGTTCGAAAGCATCTTTTACTCTTGCATCGAACTGCTCGAACATTCCTCTGTAAACATTATCAATCAATACAGTTTTTTCTTCACCAAATACTAAATAAGCATTATATGTGGTTCCTGGAATTCCATATCCATGAAAAGTTCTACTATTCCAATGAATTACGCCAACCCAGTATACACCGTCAGCCATCTTTACTGCTTTTGCTTTCATTTTTATAACCTCAACTTAATTTAAGTTATATAAATTTATATTCTAGCTAATATATAAAATATTATAGTTATAATTAAGGGGATATGTTTTAATGAAAAGAATCGATTTACATATGCACAGTTTATTCAGCGACGGAGAATTGTTACCATCAGAACTTGCAAGAAGAGCTTTGAAATTAGACCATGAAGTTATTGCAATCACAGACCATGTTGACTGGTCAAACGTTGACATGATTCCTGCCATTCAGGATGCGATTGATGACATAAATGCCAACTGGGACATTACCGTTGTTTTAGGTGCCGAAGTGACACATGCCCCTTGCGAGTCCATTGACGGAATAGCTGCAAGGGCAAAGGAGTTAGGGGCAAAAATTGTTGTTGTTCACGGCGAAACATTAAATGAACCTGTGACTCCCGGAACCAATAGGGCTGCTGTTGAATCAGAACATGTCGACATTTTAGGCCATCCCGGTTTAATTACTATTGAAGAGGCAGAAATTGCAAAGGAAAATGATATCTATCTGGAAATATCAGCCCGCCAGGGCCATTGCCTTGGAAACGGACATGTTGCAAACGTGGCCCGTGAAGTTGGAAATAAACTGCTTGTGAATACTGACACCCACTCACCGGACAACATAATCACTTTTGAAAAATCATATGAGGTTGCACTTGGTGCCGGCTTAAGTGATGAGGAAGCCATGAAAGCTATTGTGGACAATCCTAGAGAACTTTTGAAAAGCAAAGGAATTTTATGAAAGCATCTAAATTATTAAAGATTATTCGTCAAAATTTAAAAGAATATCCAATCGATTACTTGAGAAATAAGGCAGTTGACGACAGATACAAAGATCCCCTAGTTAAAAAACTTGCAAAATATAACTCAACCGTATATGATGAGATATATGCGCTAGATATTCAAGATGATTTTGAAATAAAAGATAGCCTAATTAAAAATATCCAATCAGATATCGGGTTTTATTTTGACAGATATGCTCCTGGTGATGCGGAAACCCGTGAATTTACAAAGTATATTTCACTGTACCTGGCGCTGATTGCCAAAAAGCCGCTTCATCCATTTACCGAAGATAATAAAGATGATGTTTACTTTTTTAATGGAGACTATTTTTGTAAAGGGCGCGTTAAATACATTCATGATAAAAAGTCATTGTGCAGATACTGCGTCTGTAAAAACGTGAGCTTTTCCGGAATGTTTTAATTATTTGAAAATTCCTTTAGGTTGATAGTTTCATCAATACACAAATATTGCATTAAAATGTCAATTGCCTTTAGGAAATCCTCATCAGCACTGACAAACTTCAAATCCAAATTAGGATTTCTGCATGCAAACTCATTTGCATCAAATAAAATATTTTCATCAGATTCATGTAACAGCGCTTTTCGAAGATGTTCATTTTTAATTTTATCTAAAACCACTTTATCTTTTTTAGAGTGATTTGGAACTAATTTCATATTATTAAAAATGATTCCTTTTCTTAACCTATGATTGCCTTCAAAGTCATTAATAAATTTCTTAAATTTTAACTTAATTAAGAAAACCTCTTGAGATTCACCAAAATCAAAAGATTTCCAAATTTTATCAAAAATTATATGCATATCTTCAATTTTCAACTTTTCTACATTTGTTAAATAATTAATGGGATAATACAATTCCTGCATTGTTAAAAATTTAAAATCATCATATTTTTCAATTTCATAGAATAAATCAAATAAAAATCTATTAAAAACATCACATTTTCTAATAAAAACTTTTTCAACTTCCATTTTAACATTATCTGAAAAATAATTATTTTCACTTTTAAAAATAAATTCTCTAGATACCTCAAATAAAGAATCCAAGCAAAATATATATCCTATAATAACATTAGAATCTAAAAAGGAATTCATTATATCACCAAAGAATATTAGTAATTTCAATAATCAAATTTTCATAATCACCATCATATTCATAAATCTCCATATAAAAAAAGTCCTTTTGTTTTTCTAAAAATTTAATAAAATTACAGTAATAATCTTCATAATTATCATTAGCTAATAGTTTTCTATGAATCAACTTAAAAAACTCATTAAATAGATTATTAATAAAAGCAATGTTTATGAGAAATAACCGAATATGCTCTACTAAATAATTTACCATAAATCTTATAGAAAAAAAGTTATAAAATTCATTGTCTAAACTCCCAATAGAATTTAAAATACCTAAAATTTCATTCATAGAATTATCAATGCTTTTCAATTCTTTTAAAAAATCATCATCATTAGAATACAATTCTACTAAATCATCAATAGAAATATCATTTTTTGGTTGGAATGAATTAAAAAAATTTTGAATATTATCATAAACATCTTTTAAAGCTTGAAAATTGACTTGTTCATCTATCTCATACATTTATAATCACCGAACAATGGTTTTATCAGTGCTTAAAAGATATATTAATTCCTATTTAAGTATTTTTGGTTGTAAATGACTGCAATTTAATACAATGAGACAATTTTTTGTTTAAAATAAAAATAAATTATTTTAAAACTTTATAAGTTAAAATCAAATCTTTATCCAAATTATATGAATCAATGAGTTCCAATTTGGTGGCCAAATCCATCAATGGGTATCCATCACCATCAAATAACGTCTTTGCATTTGCTCCGCCAACAACCATCGGAGCAACACACAGCCTTATCTCATCGATCAGTCCTGCCTTTATCATGGAAAAGTTCAGGGTAGCTCCACCTTCAAGCATTAGCTTATTGATTCCCTCTTCATGCAGGTAATTCATTAATGCAACAAGATCCACTCTTTTATCTCCACTCCAAAAGAAGTTTACTCCCCTCTTTGTTAATGTTTGGTACCTGTCTGAGACAATGAAATCATATTTATACTCATTTGCACCGGCAATGATTGTCTTTGCATCCTTATTGGTGATTCTTGCGGCAATTGGAGTTCTGCATCTGCTGTCCACAACCACCCTTACCGGATTGTCTTCTGGATTGGCGTCAACCTTGTGAACTGTCAGCCTTGGATCATCTGCAAGAACAGTCCCGATTCCAACCATGATTGCATCACATTCACGTCTAAGCTCATGTACCCTTTTCAAGTCTTCAGGTCCTGAAATATTTGAACTTCCTGTTTCAGTTGCTATCTTTCCGTCCAGTGTCATTGCCGCACTCAATATTACATAAGGTTTCATTAAATCACCTAAATATGATAAAACATTTCTTTAACATGTAAAAAATTAGCCAATGTTTGGTTTTCAAGCATTCCCGGCATTATTAAAGCTACCAAAATACCTAATATTCCAAATACTATGCCAATACCCCAAATTATTCTTACAGCATCCTTTTCAGCAATCGGTTTTCTTAAGATTAATCTGATTAATGATTTGAATCCTGTTTCCGGTCTGACCAGTTTACCTTCATCGTTCAGTTGTGTTGGTTTTTGTTGGGAACGATTCATTACGCCTGCTGAATAGAATTTTAAGGCAGCGTCAATGATGTTCGGCATCAAAACAATCAATGCAATCAGTTTTACCCTTCCGATAAATGCAATTGATACGATAGCCGCTCCTATGATTAATGTACCAGTATCTCCTGGGAAAATCTTTGCAGGATATCTGTTGAAGTATAAAAATGCAATCAATGCCCCAAGCATACTCATGGAAATGATTGTCACATCATATTTTCCCAAGATTATGCATGCTATTGTAAGGGAAGCCATTGAAATAATGCCCAAACCGGATTCAATTCCGTTTAAACCTGCCAACATATTTGTTAAATTGGATCCAATAGACAAGGCAATAGGAATTGAAATTAGATATATTATTCCCACATTATTTGGAGCCGCCCAAATCAAAGGAAGGCCTGCTAAAAACAATAGGAAAAACTTTTCCTTTGAAGACAGAGCAAGCAAATCATCAACTATTCCTATAATGCCCACAAGCAAGATTACAATTAAAACGACACATAACGGATATGCCAAAATATCGTGCATGTATATTCCTGAAAATATTCCAATGACAAATCCGAACAGAATTCCGAATCCACCCATTTCAGCCACAATCGGTTTCCATGACTTATGAATATCTTTTCCAACAATGTTTGCATTTTCTAATTTCTTAATTATCCTAGGCATTGAAAATCTGGTTACAAAAAATGAAAGTAACCCACAGATTATTGCAATTGCGTATAACGGAAGTTGCGGAAGAATCACCATAGTATCACTTCTTATTTAAAATATAATAAACACTTCTTAATGGAATATCCAAGTTCTGAGAGATTTCCTTTGCAGAAAAGCCCTCATCTTTTAGAGCCTTAACCTCGGAGTGATTATTTTTTCTTTTGTAATTATCAAATTTTACATCTTCTTTATTTTTTCTGAGCAAATAATAAACGCGATTGATATTAATTTCTAATTTCCTTGAAATTTCACGAGCTGTAATCCCATCTTTTGCCAAATTCAAAACTGTCTTCTCAATGCCATTTGTTCTGCTTTTAGCTCCCCAGTTATATTTCTTGCTGACTTCAATATCCAGCTGCTTCAATGCTCCAATATAATTTTTTGAAGTTCTGTTATAGACGCTTGGAGGACATGTAATTTCTGATAAATTCGGATATTTGTCTATCAAATCCACAATCATGGATGATGACAACACTTTGGTTACATGAATTTTAGTTACACTCTCGTCCATAATATCACTATTTTTTAATCAAATCAAGGAATTTTTTGGATTTATCGCTTTTAGGGTTCTTAATATGATCAATATTTTTTATTTCCTTTTTAATTTTAGATTCATTAATGTTAAATGCATTGCTTATCTCTTCAAGTTCAATGTCTGAATTTTCATATATCAACCCTGCACCCAATGCCACATGGTTGAATTTAATGTTTGAATTCTTGATTTGCTTTTCAAACTTGAATTTTTCATATAAAAGCAAATCCATTTCATAAACAGGAATAATCTTAATGTCAGTGAAATCATTTAAAATATCAATGACCTTTGTATATGTTGTTTGGAAAACCTTGCGTTGTTCACGGTCAAGCTCTACACGAATATATGGAAATGGGCCTAAATCGATTCTACGAGAGTTGAAAGAGGTTGTCATATAATATCTGAATATATCCCACATGATTAAAACGGATGCGATATTTACAAAAGTGCTCCTGTAGATATTATCCCTTATTTTCAAATCCCTTTTTAAAGATCTCTTCTTATTTCCGAATTTGTCAAGATAATTCAGTTTCTGAAGTTCACTATTGATTTGGGCTTTTCTCCATGCTTCAATAGCATCCACATCATATTTGTCAATGAAATCAGGAGCCTGATTTTCAAATTCAGAAATTATATTATCATATGTATTTATCCTTTTAAAATCAGATAATCTTCGCTTTAAAATATCATCCTTAATATTTATAATTATATTTTCACAATATCGAACATAAGCGATTGCAAGTGCTGTTCTTGCATGCTTATCATCAATAATGGCAGGTTTGGTCCTATGGAATCTCAATGCTTCAATTCTAACACGAGGACCATATATTCGCCTTACTTCTTCTTCATAATTTGAGACATATTCAGAATCCAAAGTGATGTTTTTTCGAATCAGCCTATTGTTTTCATCTTTAAATCTGATAACAAGAGAAATCGTTTTTACAACACCCTTACGTTCCTGCTTTAAAATGGTTAATACTCTTTTAAGAGCTTCTCTACCATAATTGGAAAAGTTACTCATTAAAACCATGTAATTGCCTGAAAGAGGTAAGAATGGAATTATTTCAATCCTGTGAGTTGCCTCTTTATTGATTTTAAAAGTAAAAGAACTGCAGCCGCAGCTACATTTTGAATCCATTTTTTTATATTCTTCAATGGAATACCTTTTATAGCAAGAATCACATTTTACATATCCGAACTGCTTAAGATTTCCAAGGGCAATCTTATGTGAATCAATAGCTGACTTGACCCTATCCAGAATATTTTTCTTAGCATTGGCTTTCATTCTAAATATTTGATTATGCCTGCTATTTTCACCAACTTCATCCAATGTTACTTCTGATACTGATTTAGTTCCATATCTGTTCAAGGATGTGAAAGGAGTAGTGTATCCTTGAGCATCCATATCATCCTTTAGTTTTTGCAAATGGTTTAATCTGTCATCTAGTTTAAAATAAAGGCTTTTGAAATCATCAAAATCATCAATATTTTCCAAGCTAATTGAATCATTTGATATTTCCTTTAGATATTTCTCAGCTTTATTTACCAGGACAGATTCTTCCATACTAATCAAATTTTATTGAATTCTCTCACCGATTTCAGCATTTTCATCAGGAGATAATAATGCGCCGCTTTCTCCTGTTGCTAAAATCATTCCTTCGGATAGGGTTCCGAATAATTTAGCCGGCTGTAGGTTAGCTACAACACAAACTTTTCTGTCAATCAATTCTTCCGGAGAGTAGAATTTTGCAAGCCCAGCAACGATTTGTCTTGGCTTTTCTTCTCCAATGTTAACTTGTAATTTTAATAACTTGTCTGATTTTTCAATTTTTTCAGCTTCTATTACTTGACCTATTTTAATTACAACTTCGTCAAAATCATCAATGCTAATTAAATCACTCATATTTTCATCCTCACTGCTTTGTTTTAAATTTTCTTGTAATTTTGCTTTTTCAGCTTCAATTACATCATCATCAATCTTTTTAAATAATGGTTTTGCCTTATTGATTTCATGACCTTCAGCTAAAAATACATTAGCATCTTTCCATTCATCCAAATTTTCCAAATTCATGATTTTAGCTATTGCATCAGCTTTAGTTGGCAAGAACGGTTTTAATGTGTAAGCCAATGTTTTAGCCAGTTGATTGGACAGGTAAAGACAATTTGCCGCTTTTTGAGGGTCCTCTTTTACTGCTTTCCATGGCTCCTGATCGTTGAAATATTTGTTTCCTTTCTTAGCCACTATAAATACATCAAGCAAACCTTCCCTAAATTCAAAGTTGGAGATATGTTCTCCAGCCTTTTGAGGCAATTCCTCAATAGCTTTCTTGAAATCTTCATCTTCCTTGGACGGATTCTTGTATTCTGGAATCTTATTGTCAAAATACTTGCGGGTAAAAGTAAATGTTCTATGCAGGAAGTTACCGATAACATCGGCCAACTCGTCATTGTTTCTTCTTTGGAAATCATCCCATGAAAAGTCTGAATCCTTATTGAGGGGAGCATTGATTGTCAAATAATATCTGAGCAAATCAGGGTCATAATCCTTTACAAAATCAGCTATCCAAATAACCCAGTTTTTACTTGTTGACATCTTTTCTCCTTCAAGGGATAGGAATTCCCCCGCATAAATCATGTCCGGCAATTTGCAGCCATATGCCTTCAGTAAACCCGGCCAGAATATTGAATGGTGGTAAATGATATCCTTTCCAATAAAGTGAACTACAAAGTCATTCCAGTATTCCTCCCATTTCCTTCCGGATTGAGCTGACCATTGTGAAGCTGATGATATGTAACCTAGGAATGCTTCAATCCACACATACAATACCTTACCTTTTGCCTCATCTAAAGGTACTGGAATACCCCAATCCATATCCCTTGTCAAAATCCAATCATTCAAGCCGTCTTCAAGCCAATTGGTTGCATAATTTTTTACGTTGGCCGGAAGGTTTTCATTGTTTGAAATATATTCCTTCAAGTCATCCTCAAACTCTGACAATTTGAATGCATACTGGAAGGTATCCTTGATTACAGGAGTTGTTCCGCAGGTTATGCAATGAGGCTCATCAAGTTCGGTTGGATCAAGGGCCCTTCCACACTTTTCACAGTGGTCTCCACGAGCTTCAGACCCACAAACAGGACATAATCCCTCTACATACCTGTCAGGAAGGAATTTGTTACAATTAGGACAATACAACTGTTGGATATCTTCCCTGTAAATAAATCCGTTATCGTATAAATCCTTAAAGAAGTTCTTAGCTATTTCATAATGAACATCATCAGTGGTTCTTGTGAAATTGTCCAATGAGATATTCA
The DNA here is from genome assembly GCF_017431965.1 of Methanobrevibacter sp. GTDB lineage: Archaea > Methanobacteriota > Methanobacteria > Methanobacteriales > Methanobacteriaceae > Methanocatella. The sequence goes on from NZ_JAFRKB010000049.1 coordinate 59,600, forward strand.
TTGATTCCACATCACTAACAATCATATCATGATAACGTTTAGAAATTTCAATCGGTTTTTTATTTTCCTTATCAGCCTTTACTGCAATTGGAGTTCCATGCTCATCAGTAGCGCAAACCATCAACACATCATTTCCAACCATTCTATTGTACCTTGCATAAATATCCGCAGGTAAATAGGTTGAACGGATATGGCCTAAATGACATGGGCCATTTGCATAAGGAAGTGCACATGAAATAAAAATTTTAGACATTTAACTTTTCCCCTTATTTATTTTAAACATATTATAATTATATAATTACTATATAATAAAGTATTATTTTTAACACTGTTATTCAATAACAAAACAAGATAAAAATTGATTTTAAAAATAAGTTAGCTATTTAATATAGAAAATAAAAAGTTAAAAACATGGCTGAAGTTTCATATATCAATCCCCTGTCAAATGAAGGAAGACAGATTATACGTGAATACGGTGATTTAAGCAAAATCTTTGATGAGGACGAGCAATTAATCGAAGAGATTACCCATACTACCAATCAAAGGATATCCGATGATAGTTTAATCCCTAAATCATACAGAGATTATGCAATAAAACGTGTTCAATGGGCCATTGAAAAGAAGAACAACAAAAACTTTACACAGGCAGAATTTGAATATCTGACAAACAGCAATCTTTTCATGCAGGACGTTGTAATATTCCATATACTCTGTCAAGCCATTGCAATTCAGTTCAATGTGGGTTCACGTGAAACCAGACTCTTTATTGAATCACAGGGAATCCTAATCCAAGAAAGATTAGCTAAAATACCTCCAATGGCAAGAGCAGATATTATTGATGAAATTTTAGACGAAGTTAAAACTGATGGTTCAATTAAATGGAACTCGCTAAAGGATGTTATCGCTTCCAAAAAACTTAAATTAACTGATTTATTGATTGATGATGGAGACATTATACTTCAGGGCGATGACTTTCTAGATAGATTTTCAGATAAGTTCCATGACAGAAGTCCTGATAGAATGTACAATATCCTAATTGGAGACAGCTTAAAGGAACAGATTTTATCAAGACTGATAATGCAGAAAACCGAAGAATACATTGGAAGAATTAAAGAAATGTCTGCACGTGTTGAAATCCATCCTGCTATTGTAAGAATTGGCGAAGAGCTAAAAGAATTTATACCTGAAGAAACCAGCAAATACAACCAATATTATGCCGGAAGTGGAGGAATATATGGAAGCGTTCAAGCTGGAAAATTAAATCCTGAAGCTTTTCCACCATGCATTAAAGCAACTGTTGATGGCGTATCTTCAGGAGGACGTAATGATGCAATTGTGCTTCTTTTGACATCATTTGCTTCATATGCCAGATTATATCCTAGGATCTTTGCTTCAGATGAAACAGTGAAAGTATCCGATATGGACCCTGACCTGTCAATTACCGAAAATGAGATATTGCCATTGATATTTGATGCTGCAGACAATTGTACACCGCCGCTTTTTGATGATCAACCTCAAGAAAAAATCAACATAATCTCCAAATTAGGCTTTGGAATGCATGAAAAAGTCGACATTAACCATGAAGGCGAAACCAAATGGTATACTCCTATGAGCTGTGAGAAAATTAAAATCCACCTGCCTCAGCTATGCCACCCAGACAAATCATGTAAAGGCATTAATAATCCTCTATCCTGTTATGGCAGAAAAAAATATCAACTTGACAATCAACCTAAAGATGATTCAAATTCATAATCAAATGTGAAATAAGTTACTTATTTTTTAATATATTCTCCATATATCCCTATGAAAGTATATATTTCGATTAATTATTATTGAAAATTTAAATTATATTTAATTTTTAATTGAACTCTAAAAAAGTGAATATAAACAGATTAATTCCAATTTAAATTATAATACTATTTATAATAGAAAATATAAATTTTATAGTATGATTTAATTTATCTAAAAAGATGTTCATTACTTTAAAATAAAAATAAGTTAAAATAAACATTTTTATAAGTGGAAAAAAGTTTATGAATAAAATTTATTTTTATATAAAATATATGAATGATTTTTAGAATTTTAATAATTAAATTATAATAATTTAATATTTTAAAAAAATATTTTTTTAAATAAACGGTGGAATTTATGAACATGAATAATAATATGAAAATTGGGATAGTAACTGCTGTATCCGTAATAGGTCTTTTTGTATTATCATTGTTAATTACTCAAGCTCCTGCAGGAGACGATAATGCAGTAAGATTTGGAGTGTTAACATTACTACCTCCTCTTGTAGCTATTGCGTTAGCATTTATTACAAAAGAAACAATATTGTCCCTGTTTGTAGGAGTTTTCGTAGGAGAATTCATGGTTAGCGTTAATAACTTGAACATTATTGAAAGTGCAATCAATGCATTTTTAGCAATAGGAAACCAAGTTATCAGCAGTATGGCAGATCCGTGGAATGCAGGTATCATTCTTCAATGTTTACTCATTGGAGGTGTAATCCAATTAATCACCAAAATGGGTGGGGCAAAAGCTCTTGCAGATGCATTAGCCAGCAGAGCTAATACACCAAGAAAAGCTCAACTTATTACCTGGTTTTTAGGATTATGTGTATTCTTCGACGATTACGCAAACTCATTGATTGTAGGTCCAATCATGAGACCTGTAATGGACAAACTTAAAGTATCTAGAGAAAAGTTAGCATTCGTAGTAGACGCAACCGCAGCACCTGTTGCAGGTATCGCAATTATTTCTACTTGGATTGGTTTAGAAATCAGTTTAATTGCTGCAGGTTTTGAATCAATCGGAATGAATGTAAGTGGATTCGGTATATTTTTACAAACCATTCCATTCAGATTCTATAACATTTTAATCTTAATATTCATTGTAATTTCTGCACTCACATTATATGAGTTTGGACCAATGAAAAAAGCAGAACAAGCTGCACGTGCAAGAAAAGAGTCAGAACCTATTCAAACTTTAGAAGCACCAGGTTTTGATGAAGTAAAACCAGTTGAAGGAATCAAATTAAGCATCTGGAATGCTATTATTCCAATCGGAACATTAATTGTAGGTGCACTTATTGCATTCTACTGGAGCGGATACACTGGTATCTTAGGTGGAGAAGATCAAGCTCTCATTACATTAATGAAAACTGCTCCATTTTCCTTTAACGGTATCTTTGAAGCATTAGCTGCTTCCGATGCTTCTGTTGCTTTATTCCAAGCAGCTTTACTAGCTTCTATAGTAGCTATTGTAATGGCAGTATTACAACAAATAATGACCATCGAAGAAGCTATCAGTGAATGGGTAGGCGGTATGAAAACTATCGTGATTACTGGTGTAATCTTATTACTCGCTTGGTCCTTAGGTGGAGTTATCGGTGATATCGGTACTGCAGACTATTTAGTAAGTATCCTAAAAGATACATTACCATTCTGGATTTTACCAACATTAATCTTTGTTTTAGGTGCTATAATCTCCTTTGCAACAGGTACATCTTATGGTACAATGAGTATCTTGATGCCATTAACAATCCCTCTCGCTTGGGCAGTTAACCCTGAAATGGGATTCGTTATTATCTGTACAAGTGGTGTATTGACCGGAGCTATTTTCGGAGACCACTGTTCACCGATTTCAGATACTACAATTCTGTCAAGTATGGGTACCAGCTGTAACCACATTGACCACGTTCAAACACAGATATACTATTCAATATTCGTTGCAATCATTGCTATCGTATTCGGATACATCCCAGCAGGATTTGGTGTTGCATGGTACATCTGTATCCCAGTCGGTGTTGTAGTAATGTACCTTGGTTTAAGAATACTAGGTGAAAAAGTAGATTTTGAAGAAGCTGCATAGCTTTCTTCTCTTTTTTTATTTTTTTTAAATTGAAGATTGTGAAAACTTAAATGGATTATGGTCTTCATATATAGCATCATAATACTTATTCAAAATAGCTGATTCCCACATGTTATAATTAGCCTGCTCATTTTTTTCAAAATTGTATGCCAGAAGACCGATTTTCCTGTTGTATTCATCAATGTTATTCTTCTCACAAAAATCAGTTATTATATCAGGAATATATTCGCATGGATCATCGCTTGAAAAATCCAAAAACTCTTCATATTCAATTTTAGAGAATAACTCTTCAGCATCAATAGGCTCTTCTGTTGATTTAATGGTAAACAATTCAATATAAATCTCATCGGCTAAAGGAAGCTGATTGAATTCAATGCCCAATCCATGTACTTCACCATTTTCTAAATTTAATACAGTATGACCTGTTCTTTGACATGAAATCCAATTGTCAAAAGCAGGTTTTACAATTTCTTCGGGAGTCAGAGCGGAAAGGACTGTCTTTAAATGCTCCACTCCAATAACTTCAACTATCTCTTCCATATGATTATATTTTGCAAAAACTATTTAATAAATTATTTAGAATGTGAATTTTAAAAAAAAAGTTCTTCCTAACTATTTGATATTAGGATAGTTATTGCATGTTTATGGTGAAAAATAGCCTATTTTGAAAATAAATTCAATAAGGCTATTGATCACGTCAAATATTTTGTCATACATTTATTTTATATTTGAAAAATCTTTTTTGTGCAAAAGAATTTTTACAAATAGGCATATGTCCCACCCGCCTGCCCTAAAATAATGAAATATTTTCATTATTCCTGTTTAAAGCCATGTTATTTGAAAATACACATTGTTTCATCCTTATTCATGTCGTGATACAATTCTGCCTTATCCTCACCAAAGTCAATGACCTGCACCATGGAATATATCTCCTCATTCAAATTAGGATTTATATCATTTAGGATGTTTGGATAATCAAAAATCATATCCCTGTTGAATTCTATTTTTTTCTCATTTTCAAATAATGCCCCGTAGTATATTTCCGCTTCCACCAGATCCTGGAACATGTGGCTTCCAAAAGATAATTCCGGCATATAACCAACTTCACTATATGATTCCTCCAGAATTCCAGAGAAATGACTAATATCAGCAAATACTACCGGAATGCCCAGCTCAGGAGAGGAAGTACCAATTCTTCCAGGAACGATTAAAATAGCAGTCTTATCGTTATCCTTACAGTAAGTATTTATTTCACTAATTACTCTGGACAGTGAACTTTTTTGAGCGTAAGGATATTCATAATATTTATGCGGATCCACATAACAAATCACATCTATCTTATTCTTTCGTGACATGCCCATGGAAGATTCTTTAATATGGAAGAAAACATTTTTATCTTCAGGCATTTCAATATCCTCATCGTTTGTTGAAACCTGAAGAGGGCGGCATTGAAGCAAGTTAATGTTAAAAGAATCATCTTCTCCAAAATTGACCGTATATTCAATATCAACCGGATAGTCATAAGCGGTTTGTAATGTTTTCAGGATTTCTTTCATCTCTTCAATGAATTCATGATTCTTTACAATCCCTTCACAGTTTACAAATACTATTTCACGACGTTGACCCCTCTCGCGAAACATTCTCTCTGCTTCGCGGTCGTGTTCAACCAGAACTTTTTTTGCATATTTCGGAATAACATCTAAACCTTCATCAATAGGAATATCATGTAGGCTTATGTTTTTTAAATCTATAACATCCAGATAATGTTGAGAATACCTATGTTTTTCCTTTATGTCCTTCATCATAGTTAGTTCAGGTTTATCGAGGTTAATAATTCTAGGATAATCTTTTTTTGTTCTGTCAACAGCCTTGGTACCAAGACCCATTACAAGCCTCAACATACCTTTACTGTTATCCATATCCGGAAGTGGAGAATATGGACTATATGAAAATCCTACACCTGCAGCAGTAGGGAAGAAATAGTCATCATAATATGAACCGGAAACTCTTTGAACTAGAAGAGCCATTTGTTCATCAGTATCATCCAAACCGTTTAATTTCCTGTATTCCAAAGCGGAAACATTCATAGTACTTGAATATACCACTTTCACCGCCTCTTCAAAGGCAGCCAAACGTTCTTCAAGAGTGCCTCTGTTTACACAAAATACAGATTCATATTTTCCTGCAAATGCATTGCCGTATCCATCTTCAAGGAAACTACTTGACCGGACAATAATAGGATTCTGTCCGAAATAATCTAAAATATGTATAAATTCCTTTTTAATTTGATCTGAAAAGGTACCTTTTTTAAGAGCCTCTTCCAACTCTTTACCATATTTATAATATCCCTCTTGTGTTCTTTGCTTTACTCGAAGATCCCATAAATCATTTGAAACTATGTAGGTATAAAATAAGTCTGAACCAATGTAAAATGAATCATCAGGTTCAAAATTATTGTATATGTCTGGACGGTCCTTTTCAATTATCTTTCTTGCAAGCAGCATTCCACATGTTTTACCACCTACCAGTCCGCTACCTACACGACGGTCATAAATTGTGGTATAATCCTCAAAGGTAAAGTATTCCCTGATTTTAGAAAGCATCTTCTCATCTTTCGTCATCATCAGCTCACAAATCTTATCGCACTCCTCATCGATATTCTTGCCTTCTTCATACTCCCTTCTAACCTGAAGCATATACCTTTCCCAACTGTCTAAAGTTTGTTCATTTTGATACTTGTCCGAATTGATAGTCTTGTAATATTTGCTAACTTCCTGACCATCCTGCAAAACTTTAACAAAACCTGTTATCGGGTTGAATTTATGTCCTAAAAACATTGTCTGTGAATATCTATTCCATACCTTCAGCGGAGCGACATAAACCTCTTCTGGAGAATTTGAGTATACATTTAAAAACAACTGCGTTGTTTCACGAATTTTAGCAATAGCTTCATATGAATGTCTTCCACGAAGAATTGGGAAATATGCTACAGTATCCAACTGAAACAAAAATGGACAGGTAACCTTAAAGAAATTACCCATCATCAAATCTGTTGACCAAACGGCCTGAAGGTCACTTAAACAGTCGAAAACATAGAATGCATCAAAACCCTCTTTTTCTATAATCCTGTGGACTTCCAAAGTGAATGTTTCAAATTGGTTATATGGATTTACCTGATAAATTTTAATCCCGTCACGTTCTATCATGCAAAATTCTGTGTCGGAATTATCTTGTTCAATTTCAAGCAATCTAAAATCTTCCTCAGTCATTTCTATTAATGGAGGATGATTAGCGAATCGAATATATATTAAATTCCTATTATCCTCTTTTGCCTGTTTTACATAAGGATTAACAAAGTAAGAAAATTCATTTAGATTTGTAACATTCCATACAACATTATCCCCTAAACGAATATTATCTAAAGCTTTATCAAGCCCCGGAATTCCTGATTTAATTCTATCGAATGCTGCCATAATAATATCTCCTAAAATTGATTTTAATTTCTCACCATCGGCACTCCAGTTAATTGTGAAGCTTCCATAGTTAATGCAACAAGATCTTGGCGTTCAAGATTTTCTATATCCGTATTTCCGGCTTGTTGAGTTAAAGATGTTACTTCTTGAGTCATTGCTTCAATATAATTTGCAACTTGTTGACCTTTTCTTATAGGGTCTAATCTTCTTCTAAGCACTCTGTCTTGTGTTGCAATTCCTTTAGGACAAATGCCTTCAGAACAGGACTGGCAAACTTTACAACCTATTGATATTAATGCGGATGTAGCAATATATACTGCATCTGCACCTAAAGCTATTGCTTTTGCCACATCAGCTCCAGATCTTATTCCACCTGCAGCAACAAGACTTACTTCACTTCTTAAATTAATGTCTTTAAGAGCATCATCGGCTTTTACTATTGCCTCTATAGTAGGAATACCTGCATGTTCGGTAACTACTTCCGGTCCAGCACCGGTTCCACCTTGCATACCATCAACAACGATTATGTCTGCACCTGCTTTTGCTGCGATTTTCACATCCTGTTCAACCCTACCCGCTGCAAATTTTACAATAATAGGTATTTTCCAGTCAGTGATTTCCCTCAATTGATCTATTTTCATTCCTAAATCCTCAGGCCCTACAATATCCATGTGTCTAGCGGGACTTAATGCAGAGGTTCCTTCTGGAATGTTCCTAACTCTAGCTACTTCTGCAGTTACCTTATGGGCAAGTAAATGTCCACCCATTCCTGATTTTGCACCTTGACCTATTTTTATTTCAACAGCTTCTGCACTGTTTAAATACTCTGCTGAAACTCCAAAACGGCCTGAAGCATACTGTGCAATTAATTTATCAGCATAATGTCTTTCTTCAGGAAGCATTCCTCCTTCACCAGTATTTGTTATTGAACCTACTTTACTGCTTCCAATAGCCAATGCCATTTTTGCTTCTTTACTCAATGCGCCGAAAGACATTGCCCCAATCATGATTGGAGTATTTATCTCAATCGGATTTTCCGCAAATCTGTCTCCAAGCACTACTGAAGTTTTGCATGTTTCCCTGTATGAATCTATTGGAGGTCTTGACACCTGTGCAGGCAATATGCTTAAATCATCAAATGTTGGTATTTTTCTGGTTAATCCACAACCACGAACTTTATATGATCCTGTTTGGCTTTTACGTTTAATTTCCACCATTGTTGAATTTGACCAAACACCTCTACCTTCATCAACAAGAGGCCTGACATATATTGCGTGTGTTGGACACATTTCTTCACAAATTTTGCATCCTACGCAATTTTCTTGATGAATTGGCAACGGTTCATCATTGATTACTTCATATACTCCGTGAGGACAATTTGAATAACAGCTATAACAATTTTTACATGAGGATTTTTTAGGATTGTCACACAAATACCAACAACAACCCGGCCTATCATTATTCTGCCTACATATCTCTATTTTTCTTTCAACAGTAAATGACATTTAATTCACCTCCTCATTCATGTTTTTCAATGGCTTGAATACCGGACAGACAGAATATTTTGTTCCACCGGATTTAATGACCTCATCAATATCCCTTGTTAGCTTTGCATAAGGTTTCCAAGCCAAATAATCCTTTTTATCAACAACAAGTGCATCAGTTACAATATCATTGGATAATAGATAGTCCAGCAATGTTGTAACAATGGAACCGTCCTGACCTTGGCTATGCTTTAAAGATTTGACAGATAATACTTTTATAAACTCGCCAATAGCTTTTGAATTGTCATTTCTCAAATCTTCAGGTGTGAAAGTTCTTGGACAAACTGCAAAGCATGCATGGCAATCTGGAGGGCATTCGCCTTTCATTATAGGTTTTGTATCATCAATTGTAATCAGATTGTCAGAACATACATATTCACATGCACCACAGAGCACACATGCCCCAATATCTATGACATTTGATTTTAAATCTGAGAAATCGGACACGGAGATTTCATTTGCGATTGAATCGTCTGATTTGTCTCTTTGGTATAGCACAGGTCGAGCCAAAAATTCTCTTTTTTCAATCTCTTCAATGTTTTTGTTTATTTTAGTTTGTGCAATTTTATTCAGCAAATTGAATTGTATTTCAGAAAGCTCTTTAGCTTCAATGAATTTCTGTTCCAATGCTCCATTGACTATTTCTTCACCTTTTTTTGTTCTGATTATTAATGTTGACCAACCATCATCAGATCCTATGGAACCTATAGAAATGTCTGATGTTTCTGATGTCAATTCAACACATATATTGCAATTTTTCCTAATTATCCTTTTAGCTACAGATAAAGGTATTTTTACAGTTTCTCTATTCTTCAATAATAGAAATACGAACCCTTTATCTATCTGGAATTTTTCAATGTCATCCATTTTTAAATCATATTCTTCTAAGAGATTTTCAAAATATTTATATGAAAAATTTTCCATACAAAATAAGCCCAATTTAACATCAATAGGGCTATCAGTATAATATTGTATTTTGGATGCTGCCATAATTTCACATGGTGTTCCAACCATTGCTATTTTATGTTCACTCATTTTATCAGCCCCTATTGCATATTAACAATTTTTTTAAAATTCGCATAATCAATATCGGTTAGTTCAAAACCGTATCCTGTTAAGATTTCTTTTAGCTCACTTTGATCTTCAGGTGTGATTTTTTCCATAGCTGCATTTTTCCCTAAGCTTTTCACATCACCCAGAACAAAAATGGTTCCTCTCATAATTGATTCACCAACATCATCGGTTACATCACCAAGTATTATGAGTTTGCCTCCCATCATAAGCAATCCAGTCATGAACCCGCTATTTCCACCAATTATTACGGTTCCGCCTTTCATGATTTCTCCAGTTCTTGATCCAGCATTACCTTTTACGATAACAGTTCCACCATAGATTCCTTGTCCTGCGCCATCACCAGCTGTACCTTCAATAATCAATTCACCTTCTGTCATATTATCTCCGGCAAACCAGCCAGCATTTCCGTTGATGTGTATATTTGGTCTGTTAACCATTGTTCCAACAAAATAACCTGCAGACCCATTTATTTCAATATCCACATCTTCAGTCAAACCCGCACAGATATTGTGTTTGGATTCGGGGTTATCAATAATGAGCTTATCATGATGTGCAGCCTGTTGTTTTATGGTACGGTTTAATTCTTTTTCATCCATATCTTTTGCATCAATGACGTATTCTTTCATAAATAAACCCCCTAGATAGTATAAGCCCTTGTTTCACCAGGATAAATTTGTTCAATATTATCAGAATCTGTGACGTCATGCAATGCCATTTCTTCTGAAGCAACGGCAAAAATCTCATCAGTTTCCACCATTACTCCTGGCCTAAGGCCAAGTTTATCCTTTGCAATACCTATGCCGTTAGGTGTTCCTACCAATATTGAAAAAGGACCGTCCAAATCAATTACTGCTTGATCTAAAGCTTCTTCCAATTTATAACCTTGGTCAAGTTTATCCGCCATATAATGAACAATGCACTCGGTATCGTTAAATGATTCAAAAGTATGGCCTTTTCTTTCCAGCGGATCCCTTATTTTCCAGTAATTAGTGATTTGTCCATTATGCACTACAGTTATGTCAGGTATGATGTAGCTTTGATATGGGTGTGCATGATAGCGGTCTACACCACTTTCTGTTGCAAAACGGGTATGGCCGATTCCATGTGTTCCCATCCTATTTGGAACACCGAACCGTTCTGCAATGTCTTTTACTTTACCAACATCCTTAATCATTTCAAATGAATGTGAACCATTGATAACCCTTACATTTTCCAAATCATCTATTTCCATTATATATGGTTTTAAAAGAGTATAATCATCCAATGCTATTTTACATTTATATACATCAGAATCGCCTACAGATTCAACTAGCTGTTCTTCATATATTGGGCTAATTTGAGTCAATAGTGATTTTAAATTATCTAATGTACCTCTTTTTCTTTTTACTTCAATGTTTAATTGATAATAATTTTCCGGAAAATTTAAACTGCCGTAGATTGCATAACCTGCTGAATCAGGACCTCTGTGTTGTAGAGATTCCAACATTGAAGTTAATGCTTCCCCAACAGGGTGAGCTTTCTTATCTTTGTATATTACACCTGCTATTCCACACATTTTTATACCTCCATAAAATAATCGGTGAATACACGAATTTTAAGTTAATAAAATAAATTCATATGCCTAATAAATACTAACCTAAAATTACATATGCCTTAAAAAGTAATTATTCTAAAATTCATTCTGAATTTTTATATGCCTCATAAACCTAACAATTCTAAAATTATACCATATGCCTAAATAATAATTCTAAAATTACAAAACATTTGACTTTAAACCATTTAATCACAATTCAACTCATTTTTATATCGTAACCTCCAAAAAAATTTTAAAATCCGGCAGTCAATCAGTTGACCGCCATAAATGAATAATCTTATACGTTTAAATACTCATCTCTTTCATAATCGAATACTTGTATTCTATAAGCATCCCATTCAGCTCTTTTGATATTATAGAACTGATTGAACACTTTTTCTCCAAGAGCATTTTTAACGACATCATCCTCTTCTAATGAATGATATGCCTCCCATAGACTTGTTGGTAAATTGCCAATTCCTCTTTCAGCAATTTCATCTTCAGTAAGTGCAAACAAGTTTTCTTCAGTTGGTTCACCAGGGTCAATCTTGTTATCCATACCGTCCAAACCAGCTTCAAGCAATGTTGCAAATGCTAAGTATGGGTTACAGGATGGGTCTGCAGATCTGCATTCAATTCTTGTACCTAAACCGCGGGATGCAGGAATCCTCAACAATGTTGACCTGTTTTTAAAACCGTAAGCAATGTAACATGGTGCTTCGTAACCTGGCACTAAACGTTTATATGAGTTAACGGTAGGGGATAAAATTGCAGATAACGCTGGTGCATGTTTTAATAATCCTCCAATGAAGTATAACGCTTCTTGTGAAATTTGATTTTCTGCATCAGGATCATAGAAAATATTTTTTCCGTCTTTGAATAAACTCTGATTACAGTGCATTCCACTACCATTAATTCCTAGGAATGGTTTTGGCATGAATGTTGCTTTAAAACCTAAGTTATTGACTACTGCTTTAACAGCTTCTTTGAATGTTATAACAGCATCTGCTGTTTTTAAAGCATCAGCATATTTAAAGTCAACTTCATGTTGTCCTGCTGCCACTTCATGGTGACTAACTTCCACATTGAAATCCAATTTTTCTAAACCTAATACAATTTCTCTTCTAATGTCTGTACCTTGGTCAAGAGGTTCTACATCAAAGTATTCAGCCTCGTCCGCAGGGATGTAATTTCCGTTTTCATCTTTTGTTATAATGAAGAATTCCGGTTCAGGACCCATATTGAATTGGTATCCTCTTTTTTCTGCTAACTGTAAAGATTTTTTAAGTACACCTCTTGGGTCTCCGTCATATGGTTTTCCGTCTGTTGTGAAAATATCACATATGAACCTACTAGTACCTTGTACTTCAGGCCTCCAAGGGATTGTTGAAAATGTGTCTATATCTGGTTTTGCAAGTAAATCACTATCATTAATTGATGCTAATCCTGCTATTGAAGATCCATCAAATAATAATCCATCATTCACTATATCTTCGACATCATTGGCTTTTTTAAGAGGCACTGCCATACTTTTTGGTAGTCCATGTATGTCTGCGAGTTCTAATTTCAAAAATTTTATATCGTTTTCTTCAATTGTTTTAATTATTTTATCTAATTTTTCATCTTTTGCTGACATTTTCTCACATCATTTTTTGCGTATATTATCCACTTAGTTGAATAATATGGAAAGTGGAAAACCTTTTTTGACTAAATGAATTTTATAAAATACATCGCCGGAAGGAAACTTCCTTCCTACTAATAAATATTAAATTATTAATATATAAATGTTTAGGACCAAAACTTTAGTTTACAGATGACTTTAATAAGTTTGTTTTTAACAAAAAAATATTGTAATATGATTATTCTCAAAAATAATAAAAATTAATTAATATTCTTACAATAACTCAATGAAAAAATCACAAAATAGAAAATAAAAAATTAGGAAGAATTTTAATAAGAAAATTCACCAATGCACAAATGTGTAAAATCGCATTTTACCAAATAATATATACTTTAAAAAAGTAACTATTAATCATGTTTTCTAAAGCTACCATTAAGGAGAGAAGACAATACTATCGTGAAGAATGGTCCGAAAATGACTTGCCTGACTTCATCACTACTGATTTGAAAAAGAGGGAGTTTGGTTTTGACCATAACGGGACTGGACCAAACGATAGATATAAAGTTTTCAGAGGAAAAGACTCTTTAAGAAAATTCTTAAGATATAAAGCTCCTTTTGCAGCATACATATCAGTAGCATTCTATAATAATCCAAAAAGAAGAGAGGACTGGCTAAAGGCAGAATACATTTTTGATGTTGATGCAAAAGATATTCCAATCAGGTCATGCCAATGCGAGGGCGTGTGTGAAGTATGTTTAGGTGAAGCTTTAGAAATAGTTAATGGCCTTATTGATACATTAGAATCCGATTTAGGTCTTAAAAACATTCATTTAATATATTCAGGAAGAGGATATCACATCAGAATTCTAGATGAGGAAATGATGTTTGCCAGTAGCGAACTTAGGTCTGAAGTATTGAAGTATGTTGCAGGTGCAGAAGTTCCCAAATCACAATTTGTAAATCCTGAAGTTTCAAATCAAAGTTTCAATTTTGAACACTTCTCAATTCCCGTAGGATATTCAAAAATATTTACCGATAAAGTTAAATTCAACATTCAGCATCTTGTCGGCAATGAAAAGCTTGACGGAATAAACCCTAAGTTAATGAAAGACATTATCGCATCAAGACACCACCTTGAAGATGATAACTGGGGATATTTCAAAAGGGATATTGGCCCTAGACGATACAAAAACTTAGTTGATGCTATGGCTCGCGTCAATTTAGCTACAATTGATGCAAAAGTAACTATTGATTTAAAAAGAATTTTAAGACTTCCATCATCACTTCACTCAAAAGTTAGCATGAAATGCATGGAAGTCAAAAACAGAGAAACATTTGATCCTTTCTCAAAAGCAGTTCCTAAATTTGTATATGAAAGAAAAGGTGTTTAGATGGAAGATGTTTTAAGGCAAATCCTGAGAAAAAGCCAATACTTTGAAGAGATTAGTGAAAATCGCTTTGTTCCACAATTTTTAGGGCTAATAGTTAATGGTGTTGTAGTGTATCATGTCAATTGGATTGACATAGTAGAAAAAGAACTTGTTTTCATCCACAAGGATATCCAAACTCATCCAATAGTTTCAATCGTTTTGGATTATCTCAATTCATTGATGATAATCACGGATTCTGGAATAAAAGAAGTAGTTTAATTCAATAATTTTTTATCCGATTCAAAGCATTTTGAAATTATTTTGCTGCTGATTACCTCTGGTGAATCATCTGCTGGAACAACATTCCATTCATAGGTAACCTTACTTGTTTTTGAACGTACTTCCCTTAAAGCATCAATGTTTTCAAACATTTCCTCATCTTCATTACGTGATTGGATACGTCTTAATGATTCTTCCGGAGTTACATCCAAAAAGAACATACAATCTGATTTTGGGAGAACCAGTGAAACGATTTTATAAACGATGACATTAACTACATTTGGAAGATATGCAACCGCCATCGTATATCTTGAAAAAATCAAAACATCAGTATCCTTATTATAATAATACATATGAACTGATCTTAAAGCATCAAGTCCAAAATAGATTGTAGCCTTAAGGTGATTTATCTTACCGGATTGCAGGAGAGCCTGCTTTGATTTTCTGCCAAATTTATTATCACAGCATGGATGAGACCTGACAGTGACTTGCCTTCCCTGCTTTTCATATGCATCAACAAGCAGATTGACCTGCGTATCCTTACCGCATCCATCCAATCCATCAATGACAATGAATTTGTTCATAACCTCACCTAATCTATCGGATAAAATTCCGTGTATTTTGAATTTCTCTCCATTGGATTTCTTCCCAAGTTTCTAACGATATTTCCTAAGCTTTCAATTGATGCCTCTACTCCATCAGGCGCGCCTGAAGCTTCTGAAAGTTCATCCCCTCCTAAGGTCCCACCTAAATCATTAGCACCAGCAGTCAGCGAAACTTGGGCAAACCTGAATCCCATTTTTACCCAGGACACCTGTATATTTGGAATCAAATCTCTTAACATCAACCTAGAAACTGCATATAATTTTAAATCTTCTGTTCCTGTAGCTCCAAGATTTCTTTGGCCTTCCAAGAATATTGGAGAGTATTCATGCATGAATGTCATAGGGATAAATTCTGTAAAACCCCCAGTTTCTTCCTGTAAGCGACGAATAATGTCAATATGCTCAACACGTTCCTCTAAAGTTTCAACATGCCCATACATTATTGTAGCAGAACCAGGAATTCCGGCTTCATGAGCAGTCCTAACCGCATCAATCCATTCCTGAACGCTGACCTTTTCAGGACATATTATCTCACGGGACCTGTCAGTCAAAATTTCCGCAGCAGTTCCCGGCAATGTATCCAAACCGGCAGATTTCAATCTTTCACATGCTTCAGCCATATCAATACCGGATAAAATAGCTGCATCATTAATCATAGTTGGTGAAAAACCATGAATCGAGACATCAGGATGTTTTCCTTTAAGCAACTCTAATAAATGTTCATAATATTCAATGTCTGCATCAGGCAAAACGCCGCCCATTAAAGTAAATTCACGAGCTCCCTTTTCAACAGCCCCATCAGCTTTTGCCAAAATCTCTTCATCACTTAAAATATAGGCTTCTGGGTCATCCACATCTTTTCCAAATGCGCAAAAGCCACATCTGACAGTGCATATATTGGTGAAGTTAATATTGCAGTTGTTAATGAAAGTGACATTATCTCCAACAATTTCTTGCCTCAAATAGTCAGCAGTTGCAAGTAAAGGGTAAAAATCAGAACCTTGAATATTCATCAAATGATTCGCTTCTTCAACAGTAATTTCTTCATCTAAAGATTTTGTTAATATTTTCTCAGTTTCAGAAGATACTGGCAGTTTATCAAACATGGTTATATATTACTATTAAATTAAATAAAAAGCTTTCTATTACTTTAATCAAATCTATGAAAATATGGAATAATATAAATTAAAATAATGAATTATAAATAATTGAAATTAAAAAATATAGGAAAATAATATATTTAACGAATGAAATATTTATTTAAATGATGAATAATATAATCTAAGATGTGATAGAATGGATAGTAGTGAAGCTATTTATAATGGCCTAAAAGATGTTGGAATTGACTTCATTGTAAGTGTTCCGTGCGTTAACCTATCAAAATTATTAAATATGATTGATGAAGATGAAGAAATAATCCATATTCCGGTTACACGTGAAGAGGAAGGAATCGGAATATGTGCAGGCGCAATTCTTGGAGGTAAAAAACCTGCAATATTAATGCAAAATTCAGGACTTGGAAACTCAATTAATGCTTTAAAATCACTGATGGAATTATATGAATTCCCACTGCTTATGATAATGAGCCACAGAGGAACTGATGGGGAGACTATTTGCGGACAAGTTCCGATGGGAGAGTCAACTCCACGAATTTTAGAGGCAATGGATTTTAGATTTTTCAAACCAGGAAATCCTGAAGCTGCATATGAGGATATTGTAACTTCATGGGATTTATCACAGGAAGAAGGAAAACCGGTTTCAATACTCTTAGAAATTAGTTATTGGTGATGGCATGGCAAGACGAGAAGCAATAATTGATATAATGAAAAACATTGAAGATGAAATTGTTATTTGTAATATTGGATTTCCCTCACGTGAGTTATATGACATTAAAGATAGGCAAGAAAACTTTTACATGATCGGATCAATGGGGCTTGCATCATCAATAGGTTTCGGTCTTGCGCTATCCAGACCGGATAAGGACATTGTTGTGATTGATGGGGATGGGTCACTTCTGATGAATATGGGTTCTCTTGTAACAATATTTGCACATAACCCTTCAAATTTAACTTGGATTGTTATAGATAATGGAGCTTATGGTTCAACTGGAAATCAGGATACTTATGCTCAAGTAATCGATTTATGTGAAATAGCAAAAAGCGTAGGATTTAAAAATAGCTTTAAATTTGAGGATATTGAGTTATCCGAGATAATAAAAAGTGATAATGCGAGTTTTATTGTATATGAAACAGAAGCGGGAAACTCTTCTGCACCAATTATTGATTTAAGTCCAGTTGAAATAAAAAACAGATTTATGAAATCTATTGAGTAATAAACTTATTATAATTACTTAATTATATTTGATTTTATCCAAATTAGTAGTAAATTATGTCTAAATAAATATAAAAAAATATAATTGATATAAAAACATTATTAAGGGAATTTAAAAAATAATTACTATGAATGAAGATAATTTATATGAAATTCTTGGATATGTAAAAATATCCACTTATCGAACAAAGACATTAAAATCACTTAATGACACTTTAAAAATGCCATCTGAAATTGCAAAAGACATTAACGCAAGTACTAGTCAGGTATCAGCTGCATTATCTGATTTGAAAAAACAAAAATTAGTGATTTGCGTTAATGAAGAAGTAAGAAAGGGAAGATTATATAAATGCAGCGAGTTGGGTTTAGAAATAATCAAACTATTAAATTAATCTAAATAATCCACAATTTCATGACCCACATTGGTTAACCTATAAATTCTATTTTTTCGTTTTTCTTCATTAATGCAGACGGCAACTTCATGATCTTTTAATTCTTTTAAAACTTTGGATATGTGATTAACACGAATATTTGAATCGTTTGCTAATTGTGTTGGAGTTTTATCTCCCTCTTGTAGGGATTTTACTGCTTTTACCCTATAGCTTGAAATATTTACATAAGCATATTTTTTTAGCGTTTCATCATCCATAATTATCCCCAAATTGTCATCAATATATACATTAAATATTTTTACTTACATTATAAATTGTGTTAATCATATGTATTTAAGAATTGCGGTTGAAAAATAAAACCATTATAATGAAAATAACTATTAAAATTTCATGCTAATTTTTGAAACACATTAATAATAATGAAGTATACTTTTAATTATTATAAAGACCTCATGAGAAAAGCAATAAAGTTAACATGCCTATGTAGATAGACAATTGAATTTATTGAAAAAAAAGAAAATTTAAGGAGATTAAAATATCTCCCGGATTTTTAGATTTTAAATATATTTATGTTAGCGGTTGTTTTACTGTATTTGCTGTTTCCGCCGTATGAGCTGCTTATTGAGTTTAAACCCAAATCAAGTTCTGCAACTGATATTTTGACTTGACCTAGCTTATCTGTTTTGAAAGCAGTCTTTACCCCATTTATGTTGAATACAACGGTTGCACCTTTAATTGCTTGGCCTGTTTGGTTGTTGGTCAATGTGGCAACTGCCTCTTGGGTTTCCATGTTGTAGACATTGGAAACTTTAGTTGGTATTTTTCCAGCTACGATATCTATTGAAGCTGTGGACTTGAGGTATTTGCTGTTTCCACCATAAGAAATTGCCGCATGGAAGTTGTCTAAATCCACACCGGAAACGGCAAGTCTTGCTTGACCTAGCTTATCTGTTTTAATAGCAGTCTTTGTACCTTCCAAGTTAAATACAATATTACCGCCTTTAATGGCTTTGCCAGTTTCAGCGTTGATTAATGTAGCAACCAATTCATTAGTTTCACTGTCATAGTACATTGAAATACTAGTCATAATTTTGGTTATTGTGAAATCAACAGTTGTAATGGATGAATTGTACTTACTGTTACCATTGTAGGAAACAGATGCTGTGTAGGTGCCTAGTTCCAAGTCAGCAACGGAAACAATAGCCTGACCATTCGCATCAGACTTAACAGTCTGT